>JAZDCZ010000058.1:0-3869 GCA_036679605.1 Gemmatimonadota bacterium | reverse complement strand
GAGCCGGAGAGCCGACGAGCAAGGAGGAAACACGGTTGGCGCCGGTGTTGAACACGTGCAAGCGCAAGCCGGCGACTTTCGGCAGAGTCCCTTCCAACAGACCTTCTCGTACCGCTCGTACCGAAGGAGGCTTGGGTCCCCGGATGACCTGTGGCCGATAACAGGCCGGTAGCAACGCGCTTCCCAGCAATGCAATTGAGAAGAAAATCGCGGTTGGTGTTCTAAGCCGAACCCTTAGCATCGTTCTACCGTGCCAAATGGCGGTCGATGGGTCCAGCCGACCATTTTGGCCGAAGGGTAGGCCCTCACCCCTGTGTGCGCCGGCTGGTGCTGCGAAGGAGAAGCCGCGCGAAAGATGTCAAAGCTGAGAACTCGGTTCTCACGATATGGAAACTAGGGGTCGCTACGTCTGCTTTACCTGCAAGAAACCAGGAAAATGCGGCAATCGATGTCACCCTCAGTGGCATAGGCCTTGCTGTTGTTTCTGTAACTCAAGTCAGGCTCTGACTTTGAGGCTAGGCGGAAGAAAGTATGTTTTGCCCACGGAGGGTTTTTCCGGCTAGCCTATATTGCGCATCTTGAAGGTGTGGGGTGTCGTGCGTCCGACCGCGAACCGAATATTGAGACACGAGGTATTTTCAATGAGACGTACATTTTATCTGACCCTTCTGGTGGCCTTTGCCTGTATTCCCTCCTCTGTGTCGGCCTCCGAGTGCGGGCGACCGATGAGCGATGGCGTCATACCGACGGCCGTCGATTCACTTTATATTCTTCAGTCGGCTGTTGGCGACGACAGTGTCGACCTCGATTGTAACAGCGAATGTCCGACGATCGTGCCTTGCGGCGCAGAGGATGCGCCCATGTGTAACGGTACCTGTCCGGCTGAGCAGGCTTGCATGCCGGTCGAGGACGATGGCGAGGATCATGACGACCGAGTCACCATCTGCCATTTCCCGCCGGGAAATCCGGGCAATGTCCACACCCTGGTCGTGGGCGAGTCGGCTACCGGGGCCCACCTGCGTCATGGCGATGAACTCGGTCCTTGCGAAGATCTCGATATGGGGCTGGCGATTTTTGCTCGCCACGAAGACCGCGACGAAGACGGCGATAGCGATAGTGACGGCGATAGTGACCATACGACCATGGGTGCGACGACCACGACAACGACGATGGGTCCGGCTACCGGGGATGCCGATTGTATCTGCCTGCCGGTAAGCATCACGACGACTACGACGATGATGTCGGCGACCACGACTACGATGAATCAGGCGACTACCACGACTATGGGCGCGACAACCACCACGACATTGGGCCCGAGTATTGCGTCTGGTCAGGCGATCTACGACGATCGCTGTCAATTCTGTCACGCAGCCGGTGCGCATGACATGGTGGATGAATCGGCTGGACAACTCGCGCGTAAGGGTTCGAAGCTGCAAAACGACCTCGGCGCTATCGCCAGGCCGATGACGGGCATTGTGCTCACCAATCAGGAGCTGGCGGACCTCGCGGTTTTCCTCGATTCGCTATAAATAAGACTCGTCGGCGTCGGAGGCTATCGGCCTCGGGGGGGTACGAGGGGGCTTTGGTGTAGCCGAAAAGTGTAGCGCCGGTCACAGTGACCAGCGCTGCACTTTTCGGTTGTGCTTGGAGATAGGCGACTTGCGTGGTTTGTGTTTCGCTCGCATGGTAGCAGATTGGAATCCGACATATGGACGACAGAACCGGCAGAAGTTAGGTGGGGAGTAACACGACGGTATGTTTGCCTGGATAGTAGGTCGCCGATGGGTGGTCATTCTGACGGTTGTCGTCGTGACCTTCGCTTTCAGTTGGCACTTAGATCGTCTGCGCATGGACCCCGACGTCGAGGCCTATGTACCCAAGTACCATCCGGTCCGTACCTTTTGGCACCAAGCCGAAGAAGATTTCATGCTTCGCGACGAGATGCTTCTCGCGATCGTGGCCGACGGTGAAGACGGTATATACACCCCCGAGATTCTTGCGGGTATTGCCGACCTGACCGAGCGGATCCGCGCCTATCCGGCGGTGTTTGCCAACGACGTGCACAGCCTGTCGCAAGCCGAGGCTATGGTGGCTACCGACGATGCGCTCGATTTGGTTCGGTTCTATGAAACACCACCGAGCAATGCCGCAGAGGTCGCTGCCGTACTCCAAGCGGTTGAGCGTAATCCGGTCTATTTGGACCGTCTTGTTTCCCGCAGCCGAGACGTAGCGGTAATCCAGTTTCGAGTAGATCGTGACGCAGCGCCGTTGGCGCAGACCTACGCTGATCTCCTCGAAATAGTCGAATCCAGACCGGTGCCGGACGCGCGTGTTCTCTTGACAGGCAAGCCGGCAATTGAGGCCGTCTATGCGAAGCAGATGGCCGAAGACCTTGGGCGTCTGATCCCCGTTTCGATGTTGATCGTTCTGATCGTGCTATTCGTATGTTTTCGTTCCTTGTCGATCGGAACTCTGCTGCTCAGGGCCGGGATGCTGTGGGTCGGCTTGATGGGTGCCCAAGCGGTTGTCGGCCACGTTATCAGCTCGGCGGGTTTGGCCGGCTTGGCGTTTGGGCTCTCGTTGTTGACGGCACGTGGGGTGATGATCCCCGCAGTGGTTGTCGTATTGTCGCTGCTCTGGACCTGGGGTCTGCATGCTTGGCTGGATGCCCCGATCTACGTGACCAGCATTGTCATGCCTCCCCTATTGTTGGCGATCGGCTGCGCCGACGGCATTCACATCTACGAACGCTACGTCGAAAAGATTCAGGAAGGACTCGAACGGCCGCAAGCGATTGTGCAGGCGATGCGTGGTATTTGGCGGCCGGTAACGCTGACCTCGTTGACGACGGCGGGAGGTTTCGCCGCCCTGGCTACGGTTGACATGACCGCCTTTCAGTCGCTCGGACTGTTTTCGGCCTTCGGAATTCTTGTAGCTATGATGCTCTCGTTGACGCTTATCCCGGCAATGCTGGCATGGATGCCGGCTCCTGCCGTCGTTTCATATCAAACGATGTCGGCTCGTCTTCTCGTTCTTTTGGGCGAGCGCGTGCACCGCCACCGCCGCGCGGTCATTGTCACGAGCGCCGCGGTTATGGCTGTTGCACTCATTTTGACCTTGCGTGTACGTGTCGATTACTCGTGGATCGAATCGTTGCAAGAAGGCACGCCTGTGTTGATCGCCGATCGCGAACTGCGAGCGCGTCACGGTGGCACGACGCCGCTCAACATAATCGTCGAAACACCGGAATCCGGTGGCATCAAGGAACCGGCTGTCCTGAGGGCGATGGACGAAACCATGATGGGTATTGGCGAGAGTCCAGCCATTGGCGATACGCGGTCGCTGGCCGAGTATCTCAAGCGTATGAACCAGGCGATGCATGGCGATCGTCCCGATGCTTATGTTATTCCCGATCAGCGCGAGCTGGTCGCCCAGTACTTGTTGCTCTATTCGATGGCGGGGGATCCCGGCGAGCTGGACGACATGGTCGATTACGACTATCGGCGCGCCAACATGGTCGCCCATTTACGTACCGATGCGATGTCGGAAACGGCCGACGTGATCGCCCGTGCTCAAACACTCATTGACGCTAAACTCCGACCGCTGGGTGTAAAAGCGACGATCACCGGTTCGGCAATGATGCAGCACACGGTACTGAATCTAATCTTTCTTGGCCAAGTTTATTCTCTGCTTGTCGCGACGGTACTGGTTTTCGTGATTCTGTGTCTGATCTATCGATCGCCCGTATATGCCCTGGTCTGTATGCTGCCACCGGGATTCGCGTCTCTTTTGACCTTCGGCACCATGGGCGCTCTCGGCATTGCTCTCGGCCCCAATCAGGCCGTCATAAGTGCTATCGCCCTCGGCAT
>JAZDCZ010000057.1:0-11770 GCA_036679605.1 Gemmatimonadota bacterium | reverse complement strand
AGTAGACCCCGGCGGGGTTCTCCCCAAGATCGTCTGTCTCTTCAACGTGCGCAAGGATATCCTCGAAGGGGCACTGTGACCTATAGCCACGCTGGTCAATGACGGAGTGTCGACACCGGTAGAAAAGTGGACCACCGAGCCGGCGCAAAAGCGGGCACCCCGGAACAACCCACCGACCACGCTCAAACATGCGATCCTATGTTCGTGGACCGTGCTTCCTGCTGTATGCGACGACCTAACTCCGATTACAGGTAGGGGAGTAGCCACCCGGAGGCTTTATCCATTCTAGTCGCGCTTACCGGGGTAGTTTCCGGGCAGACGGCCATCGATCCGTTCTTGCCACAAACTAGGGGGTTATCTCAGGTTTTCGAGTCTCCGGGACCCTGTTGGAGGGAATGTGCCGGGCAGGGGAGTTGTGCTCCGAAACCGGCACGTAGCTGGGGTGTTTTGTTGCGCAGGGGGATGTGTCGGGCTTAGAGGTCGTGGCAGATTGGCTCGGCTCGGCTGGCTACCTACAATCGCACGGGGAAATGGCATTGGGTCATAGGGATTCTAAGAAAGTCGCGGACGCCGCGGTGGAGCCGGCGGAAGACGAGTTTTCGCGTTGGGTTAAAGAAGAAGGCATCACCCCGGAAGAAGTCCGGCAAGCCGAGCTGGAAATCGAGAAAGAGGATGAGGCCACTCTCGCCGCGTTCCGCGCGCGAACGTCGGAAGAAGACCGTGCGTTTAGAGTTTGGCTCAGCGAACAGGAATCGTATAGCGAACCGGCAGCAGGAGTAGAAGGCGAGTTCGCGGAGGAGCCGCTGGCATTGCAAGAGGGCGTTGACGCCGAACAGCTTGCAGATGCACCTGTGGTTGTTACGCCCGCCATTGAACCACTAACGGAGAGTGAGGAGCAAACGTCAAGAGAGTTAGACGAGCTTCAGCAGGAGTTGGGCATGACCGACGAGGAGTTCGACCAATGCTTTGAAGAAGCGCTGGCTGAAGAGGACGAACGGATTCAGTCAGAGCACGAGCCGTTCGAAGCGGAACTCTTCGACGAGTGGAAAAAAGAACAAGAGGAATTGAAAGCCCAAGCGGTGTTGCAGCGAGAGCGGGATATTGAAGTAGCGGCTTTTGAGAAAAGACGTCGGGAAACATGGCGTAGGAACGGAACCATCAGCGACAAGCGCCAGGAGTTCTACGCGTGTCGCCAATGCGGCGCGGGGCTGCCTCTAGAGACGGATAAGTGCCAATACTGTGGGAGGGATTGGCCCCTTAATGACGGTGCATGCCACAGGTGCGGGAACAGTATTCCGCGACAGGTGAAAAAGTGCCCGGATTGTAGGATGCGTAATCTCGACCGCGATTACGACGTTAACACTAGGTATCTCGTACTTGGCTGGTCCGTTGGCATCATCGCCTTCGTAGCGATGATGGTTGGTATTTTCGTGCTTTTCGACTTGCTCGGCGTGCCGTCCGACAATCCCGGGGTCTACCCTGAGGAGTCTGAATCTACGTCGTACACATATGGTGCAATGGCCGTAGCCGCGATGCTGGCGGCATGGGTTGGAGGGGCCGTCTACTACCGCAATCTGCGTGTTGGCCTGTCGGCCCAGGACCAGATTGTGTCTCTCGCATCGTTGGGCGGCGTGAGCGCATACACGGCGGTCATTATTGTTTTTCTCAAGATCATCCCGAAGTGGGTCGAGTCGGCGTGGGCGATCCCGCAGCTGGCAGTTGCGGGAATAGTCATTTGGGCGGCGAACCACTGGTACCGTGCGCGGCTTGAGGCGTTGCATGTGTCCGACCCTTCGGACGCTGAAAAACGCTTGTAGCGCCAAAGGAGAACTGTCCGTTTCTGTCTACCGGAGCTCCCCACCAGTTGGACTCACACCAATTGAGCCGATGCTGCAAGCGAGACATCCCTGGCCATCGTTTGTCCGCGTAACTCTACACTGGACCTGACCTACTAGGTAGCCTGTTTCGTCCGTGTAAGAACCGCCATATAGGCGGGTTTCAGAGGCCTGGAATTGCAGGTCCGGAACGATGTTGTGGTGGCTCCGGAGAGCGGGAGTAATGCCCCCGTAGGAGTTACGTTCGAAAAAGGGCACGTAGCGTGGGGGTTTTCGTGCTCACGGGGATGTATAGGACACCCCCTTATTGGGTATAGACGGCTCGTGCGGCGGTGTGGTAGGCTCCGCACGACATACGTCCCGTCTGCCCTATGTGGCTCGGGGGAGCAGCCTAGGTCCGGCGGCACGGTCGCCAGGGAAAGGAGGGCTTCCCTTTGCATTACAGCGTCACCCGAAAGTCCAACTCGCGCCAAGAACTTGTACAAACAACGTCAGCGGGTACTTGGAATCTGCTCCGCCACGTTTTTTGGAGTAACTGTTCGTTTACAGGCCTACTTGCCTTCGGGGTGTTTATTCTCGCATGGGGCTTCCCTGTAGGTGCCTCGGGGTTATCGATCCCCCCCGCGGGCGAGGAGTTCCAAGTCAGCACCTCTGACCGGGGCATTACAGACCCGTCGTTAGATAAGTCCCCGAAGGTATCCAGCGCTGCCGACGGTAGTTTCGTGGTGGTGTGGGCCGCAGAGGATATCCCTGCCGTTGGAGTGGCAGCTCATAATATTCTCGGGCGACGCTTCAACCCGATGGGCCAACCTCTCGGGACCGAGTTCCTCGTCAACACGTACACGACCCAGGATCAGAGAGGACCGCACCTGGTCGTTGATGCCGCCGGCAACTTCGTCGTGGTTTGGGCTAGTTACCAGTTCGGTTCCTTCGATATCTTCGGTCAGCGGTTTAACAATACCGGCGACAAGGTGGGGGTGGAGGAGTTTCCAGTCAATACTCTGACAGCCGGCAACCAGAGCACTAACAGCATATCCATGGATGCCAACGGTCAATTCGTAGTCGTCTGGCTTCAGACCAGCGGTGTCATCCTTGCCCAGCGTTTCAACAACACCGGCGCGACGGTCGGGACAGAGTTCCCTGTCAACACGAATACGAGCGGCTCTCACTTTCTTTCCAGTCAGGCGATCTCGACCGACGGGAGTGGCAACTTCGTTGTGGTGTGGGAGAACGGCCCGATCGGAAATACCAACATCTTCGGCCAGCGTTTAGACAACACCGGCGCGACGGTCGGGACAGAGTTCCCCGTCAACACAATCTCTTTGGGGGGGGAACAAACCGCGTCGGTTTGCACCCATTCCTCGGGCGACTTCGTGGTGGTGTGGGAGAGCAAACGGAACGATGGAGTGCACCGCGACATCTTTGCCCGGCGCTTCGACAGCGCCGCGACAGCGTTGGGGGACGCGTTCCAGGTCAACGTGGCTCGGACGGATAAGCAGTCCGGCAATGCAACGGTTGCGTGCGACGTGGATGGAGGCTTCGTGGCAGCCTGGCAGGTTGGAGAGCTGGGTGGAAACTTTGGCGGCGAGATCGACGGGCGGCGCTTCAACGGCGCTGGGGGCAAGTTGGGAGACGAATTTATAATCACCAAGGCCGCCAGTGCCGTAGCTCCCTCTGTTGCTGTCCCTGTTGACAGCAGCGGAACCGATAGCAAGGGAGACAGGTTTGTCGTGGCCTGGGATAGTAAGCGCAATAGTCCCCCACCCCCAGGAGTCAGTGTTGTGGCCTGGGCCCGGCGCTACACGAACCGCTGTGCGGAACTGAAGTCCCCCTGTGCGTTGACAGTTTCCGAGGCCAAGCTCCAGTACAGTGAGAAAAAGGCCGGCAAAGAGAAGATGAAGCTGCAGTGGAGGAATATCTCCGGTGCCACCACTCAGGCCGGCTTCGGTAATCCGGTAGATCGTGATACCAGCGTCACTCTTTGCATCTACGCCGACAATGACACGCTGGTTCAAGAATTCATCGTCGATCGAGCCGGCCAACTTTGTGTTGGCAAACCCTGCTGGAAGGCAAGGGGCAGCAAGGGTTATGGCTACAAGGACAAGGGCAGCTCGACCGACGGCATATTGAAGATAGGCTACGTCTCGGGGGATCCCGGCAAGGGCAAGGCCGATGCTACAGGCAAGAATAACGCCGCCAAGGGTCAGACAGCACTTCCAAGCGGAGTTGTGTCGCAACTGACGGGCAACGTAGCCCCTACGATCCAGCTGCTGACGGGCGACGGTCTGTGCGTCGAGGCAACGATGAACCAGGTGAAAAAAGACAAAGGCATGCTGTATAAAGCGCAGCTGAAGTAGGGCGCTCCGAGTAACGGAGCGTTTAGATCGAGTGGCCCGGTTTTGTCGTGAGCCGGGCCCTTCTTGCATTTGTGCTGTTACCGTTGGCCTGGACAGCCTGGCTCTTTTCGTGACAATGGATCCATGAGCCAGTGCACAGCCATACAGAAGACCCCGAGTCGGTTCACGATCGACGGTGGCAAGCGGATCGACAAGGACACCTACGACCGGATGTATGCGGCATACGCCGAGCAGCAATCGGTAAGCTACGTGGTCTCGCAGTGCGGGGTCTCCCGCGAGACGGCCGAGCGTACGATCAAGCGCGGATATCCCCGGCGAGGATGGCCGGCGTTACGGGAGCGACTCACGGCCGTACACACCGAGGCTGCACGGTTGGAAGACTACGACTTGGTACAAGCCAACCGCGAAACCCTGCAGGCGGTTCGGGCATATAAAACGCGGTTTATAGAGCGATTCGAGGCCGTCGGCATCCAAGACGCAGACCTGAATCTGGCCACGTTAGAGAAGATAGCCAAGCTGGAGGCGTTCTTACTCGGCGGCGCGGATCAGCGCATCCAAGTCGCCGGGAATATCGACCACAACCACACCCACGGCTTCAACCTAAGCAGAATCCCCGATCACCTGCTCGATAACTTCGTCAAGACCGGCGAGTGGACAATAGAGATGGACCGCATGGCCGAGGGGACATACACGCCAAAGGGGTAGGGGACTTTGGGGAGCGGGGATTGCTAGCACTCCGTCCCTCTCTGCTGTCAACGGAACGATAGCTGATCGCGGAAACTGAACATCCATGGGTCCCACAACTCGCCGGACCCATGCCCCGGAACAGAGAGCTAACTCGGTGGGTAGGTGGCAATACTCTGTAGTGTGGGCGGACCTCTGACTTCTAGTAGCTGCGAGGCACTGAACACGTTCGTTGCCGATGCGGAGCCGTGCTCACACATGGCCAACTAGCGTTATGTACTTATAGAGGTCCAGGTGCTTCTAGCTGGGCGCAAACCAGGTCGGAGGTACTGCGTGCTCCATTCGTCCAACGCGAGAACAGGTCCAAACGGCGTATTCGTTTGGATCGTCATAAAGAGCAGAGCTGACGCGTTTGGGGGATTGACGCAGATGCGTCAAAGGGAGTAAGAGAAGTAGTATGGGTGAGACACCTACGGGAGACGCCAGACTAGTGCGTAGCTGCGTCTGCCGGACGCGAACGAGCGGTTTCCGTGCGGGTCTTCGTACGTTGGGCCGCTTCCGCAGCGGCGCTCGTTGGGTCTGTTAGCATGAGGTTGATGCCAGGGGCACCATTCACGTTCCGTTTCGGGTCTAGGAAGTGCGCCCTGAGCACTGTCGCGGGTATGCTAGCGTGGTGTGCACTCTGCTCTATCGCGCAGGGCCAGGTATGTAGTCCATTGCCTTCTGGGGCTATCGCTTGGTGGCCCGGCGACGGCGACGCCGTCGACGTTATCGGGCAGAACACGGCGACGCTAAACAATGGCGCCACTTTCGTTCCGGCAGTCGTGCATGATGGGTTCCTTCTTGACGGGGTAGACGATTATGTCGACTACGGGACAAGTCCAGTTTTGAACTGGACACCTGACGCTAGCTTCACGTACGAGTTCTGGCTGCGCACAACAGATACCGAAGGCATGATTCTGTCACAGCGTATAGCTCAGGGCGGAGGGGCGATTTTTAACATCTCCCTAGACTTCAATGGCGCTACAAGCTTTGGGCCAGGAGAAGTAGGCGTCTTGTTGCGCGACGACAATGGGAGCGTTGCCGGTTGCCAGCAGATCGGATGTGTTCGGGTGGATTCCGATACACGTGTTGACGATGGTTTGCCGCATCATATCGCCGTGACCAAAGACGGAGTGTTAAACGTCCTTAGCGTGTACATTGACGGCGTTCTTTCAGCACAGGGTTCGACGGCCGACCTTACAGACGGAATTACGACCGATCTCCGATCTGTCGGCAGTGAGCGAAGATGGGTGCTGGTAAATTTCACGACACAGAATCGTACCTTTTTTGATGGGGTAATCGATGAATTGACGATCTACTCTACGGCGCTCACCCCGAATGAAGTATTGAGTATCGCACAGGCTGGGATGGCTGGTAAGTGCGGGGGATGTAACGACCCTCTGCTTGTCGGACAGTCATGCGACGACGGGTTTGCATGCACGGTGGGCGACAAGTGTCTCGATGGAGTGTGTGTGGGGTTCGCTCGCGACTGCACTTCGTTAAATGACAGCTGCAACACGGGTGCGTGTACTGAGCCAGCAGGCGAATGTGTAGCAGTCCCCGTAACGGACGGGTCTATCTGTGGTGACGGACTATTTTGCAACGGTCAAGAAAGTTGCCTGGGCGGTGTATGCACGCCCTCGACAGCTCCGTGCGCGGGGCAGGTCTGCGATGAAGGGGGGGGCGCGTGCGTGCAATGTCTCATCGATACGGATTGCCAAGACGCGTGTACCTCGCGAGCTCTATGTATGCAGGGGGTCTGCTCACCTGGCGTACCCGTAGACTGCGATGACTCTAACGCTTGTACGTTCGATTCGTGCGATACGACGCTGGGCTGTAAGAACATACCGATCATTGCTGGGTGCGATGATAACAACGTTTGCACAACCGATGATGCATGTAGCGTCGGGACCTGCAAGGGTGCGAGGATTCCGGGTTGTTTCGTATGCGGCGACGCTAACGGCGACGACATAGTATCTGCTACCGACGCGCTCATTGCCTTGAAGACAGCCGTTGGCGTTAATGGATGCGCGGATTTCTTGTGTGATGTGGATCGATCGGGGCGGGTGACGGCGACAGATGCCCTAGAGATTCTGAAGCGTGCCACAGGGCAGTTGGTCGACCTCCTCTGCGGGACTGCTGGCAGCTCGACGACAACCTCTCTCGTGAGCGTGACGACTACGACGACGGGGATTCCATAGCACTAGGGGCGATCGCCAGCGAGTTTGGTGTCTCACGAGGTGCAGTCGAGAGGTGTCTCAAAAACCACCCTGCAGCGGCCTGATCTGGCCGTAGCAAAAACAGCCACTTAGCGGATCGGTTTCTTTGTCATAAAAACATTTGTTTTTGTGACACTCATCGGGCCAGGGAGTGACCCTCAGGAAAGAGACGAACCTGGCTCAGTTCGGCTGACGCGAGTCCCCGTCGATTTTGTTGCTCAGGATGTATACGCCCCGCTCGGCGAGGCGGAGGGTAGGTGCAGTGACTCACATGGGGGAACAGAGTGGCGCTTGCGGTTCGAGACGCTGCATATCCACCGCTCGGTGCTGGCTACAACTTCCTCAGGAGGGTAGCATCGATCCGGTTCGGTAGCACCTGAGGGGGAGTATCATGATTACCAGAGCGCTACGGCGGGCGAGTGATCACGCGTGCGCAGCAAAGATATCGAGCGGCCGGTCGACCGGTACGTCTCCGCAGGGCGTGGCCACGAGTCGGAAGTACCACCAATTCAAGGCCCGAGTCCTGAGACATCCTATACCTATTCGGCACCATTCTCGGCGTCAGGATTTTAGTCCGATACGTCACGCCTTCGCAGCGGGTGTTGTTGTGTATGTAACAGTTCAGTCCTGAGCTTGTGTAAGGACGCGATTTTGTTCCAAGGGGAGGGAAGCAAATCGGCTGACCAGCCTATCGCGGTGCTTGCGGCGACTGCGGAGCCAGCCTTCGCCTTCGATAGTAATGGCCGTATCGTTGCCTGGAATCCCGCCGCCGAAAAGCTACTAGGCTACGCAGCCCACAAGGTCCTGGCAAAAAACTGCTCGGACGTGCTGTGTGGCCGCGATGTCTCAGGTCACACGTACTGTAACGAGTTCTGCAGCGTGAGGCGGGCTATTGCCCGCAACGAGTCAGTTCATGCTTTCGAGATGGACATTCGAACAGCAGCGGGCAAGCTCGTCCATGTTGCGACCAGTACGCTTGTCGTACGTTGCCGACGAGCCTCTCAACGGATCATCATCCATCTCTTGCGACCTACGATGCGTGTCGATGACGCAGAGCACGAGGTCATTAGAGACCGACCGACGCCGGTCAAAGCCGTTCCTGCGGCATTCGACACCCGTGCGGCTGCCAACGGCTTTCCGACTATGACAGCCCGGCAGATCGAGGTCCTCAGGTCATTGGCCAAGGGCCATAGCAGTAAAGCCGTCGCTAACGACCTAGGCATCAGCCCGCTGACGGTCCGTACGCATACTCGTAATATCCTACGTGACTGCGGCGTACACAGTGTCCTGCAAGCGGTACTGCGCGCACAAAGCTGTGGCCTGATCTAGTCCAACAATACTTGGATGCCGCGATTGCGGTAGCAAAATACCGCACTTGCGGTATTTCCAAAACGATTGCCGAGAACTATTGTACACGACGGTCGCCGTGTTGGCTGCCCATCAGCGTAAGCAAGAACATGGCTTCCGGAATGATTTATGGGGGATCTGTGCACGGAGGGGGTCAGCGTTCAGGGGCTGTAGGCATGCCGTCTCTTTCGATAACGTTGAGGAGCATTATGATCACCAGACTACTGCGGCGCGTGATTACTCACGCGTGCGTAGACAGGACATCGACCGGTCGGTTCAATTCTCGGGCCGCAACTGAACTCCCCAATACGTTAGACGCCTGCGTAAACGGCAATGACAGCGCGGTGAACGGGACTGCACCGTCAACGGTTCGGGACCCGAACTCAGACCGCGTTAAACGTGAGCCTGGCTATGTTGACTCGCAACTTGCTAGCGCCATTGCGTCCACGATCATGTTTGGGCCTGAGAGTTATCCTGCCGCGAACGGAGAACGACTCCGGGGCCACATGGTGAGCTCTCTTTGGTCATGGTCAGAACTGTAGGTTTCGGAGGAACCGGGGGAACTTAGATGAACGAAAAATCACGAATCCTAATGGTAGCTTTTGGATTTCTCGCCTGTGCTTCGTTTGCTGGTCGTGACGCCACTGCGGCCCCGGTAGGCGTCGCTACGGCCCGTGCGGTTGCGGAGGCTTATCGCACGGCTGCTATGCCAGTAGGGCAACGAACCTTGCGTTCGCGTAAACCATTGGAGCCATTTGCCATCAGTGATGATGACGGACGCGTGCTTGCATATGCGTGGCAGTTCCCGGAGGGGGGCTACGTTACGACCTCGGCTGACGACAGCATTGAGCCGATCATCCTGCGAGCGGGCTCAGGCGAGTTCCCCGCAACGCCGTCGAATCCGCTTCTAAGTTTCATCAAGTCGGATGTGGCGGCTCGTCTCCGAGCGATCGCGAGTGAACCAGTGGCCAACGAGCCGGTGGAGCTTGCCAATAGAGCTAGCTGGCAGGAATTTTTAGACGGGGAAGTGGTTGTCACGTCGCCGATATCGAGTACTGCAACGCCTCTGATCAGCACTCGTTGGTCTCAGGGGCCTCCGTTCAATGCGAAGGTGCCGCTTGTAACCCCGAACGTTCAAGGATCACATCGAGTGGTCGGGTGTTGCGCAACTGCGGTCGCTCAACTTCTAAATTTTTGGCAGTATCCTAAGACCATTCCGTTCTCGTGGGATGCTGATCAGTACGCGAGTTCGGGGATTCGCTTTGACCAGGACGCTCTCTCGTATGGTTTTCCGTCATTTCCGGAGCTTGATGCGGTCCTGAGCGCCGTGCCCTATGATGGTACGAACGAGGACCTAGCGTATCTGAATTTTGCGGTTGGTTTAAAGACTAAATCCAAATACGGGTTCGACAGTAATGGCTTACCCTCTACGAGTTGTTGGATGACTTCCATCCACGACGCATTGCTTAACCAATTCGGTTTCGGCTCAGCGCATTTGCGAGAAGACGGTCGGGGGTTGTGGGGGGCAGCAGTACGAGATGACGTCATCGATAATATCAATCGTGGGCAGCCCGTCGTGCTTGGTGTTAATCAATCCGTCGTCGGACATCCAGATTACCATGCCATACTGGTCGACGGTTACGATGATTCGCATGGGTCCTTTCATCTCAACTTCGGGTGGGGCGACGATGCGCCGCCGACGACCACATGGTACAATTTTCCACCCGCCACTAATCAGTACGAAAGCTACGACGTAGTCAATACGCTGATTGACGATATCTCCAAATACTATGGTTGGCCCCAATACGGTTTTGACCAACACAACCGTTTCCACGCAAACTATCGCGCGCCTACATCTCAACCTCACAAAAGATACGTAAGATCGACGAGCAATCGGCCCAAGGGGGTGGTGGTTGGCGAGGGCAATTGGCTCATCACAACGCACGATCCGGCGATCATCAACGATACCTATCATCCATATGTGACCGTCCTAGATGAAACCGGGCAGATTGTGCGGCAAGTTGAGGTGCTCGACTCAATCCTCACGATCGGATCGCCAGTTCAAGGGCCAAACGGGGACATCTATTTTGGGTCCGGTGAGCGTGTCTTTAGGTTCCAGCCGAGGGCGAGTGGACCGCCAGAGAGCGTTTATTTCGACTCAGGGAACGGGTTCTACGGCGATCATTCGGCGCGAGTCGATTCGAAGGGAAACATGTACTTCCGGAGCGATACGACTCTGGTGTCCCTTGATCAAAACGGGGGCTGGCGATGGACGTGGCCGGTGCCGTCAGGTGGAGTTAAGTACTCGGGTGCCGTGGCTATCGATGACGCCACAAACAACGTCTACCTGGGATATTGGAAGCAAGCTACGAGTGAAGCGGTTCTGGTTGCGATAGACCAAGTGACGGGGGCCACTCGGTACAGCAAAGCATTTCCAAACATGCCTAATTCAAGCAGGAACATTCACAGTCCAGCCGTTGGTACGGATGGTACCGTATATGTAATCGTTGGGACTCAGATCTATGCACTGACTCCCGGTTCGTCGTCGTTTTCCCAGAAGTGGGTGAAAGTCCGCGACACGCAGTTTCTCGCGCTGGGTGCAGACGATAGCATTTATACGGAATTCTGGCAGCAGTTGTCGGGATCTTGGTACTTGACGCTGACGAAGCTAGCTCCTACGGATGGTAGTGTAGTATGGGAGCACGCTTTCCCGGATGTGGGAACGTATACTCACAATCAGCAGCCCATTACTGCCTCGAATGACGTTGTCCTTTTCCCTGTAGATTGGGATACTCCTGGGAACAGGACTTGGCAGCTCTACGCGTATGCGGCTTCTGGGAATCCTCTTTGGAATTACTCTTTACCGTCAGCCTCGGTGCGCGATCTGGTCGTCACTTCAGGGGGGACGCTGGCCGTTCTAGAAAGCAATGGGAACGTGACTGGGCTCTCTGACGGCGCGGTCGGTGATCCCAATACTGGCGGAATGGGGTTCGCCAACAACTCTAGCCCTACTGAGCCGGGAAGCATGAGCCCCATGGATGGTGCAATGCTCTCAGATACCTCGGTGGTGCTTGCCTGGAACTGCTCAGATCCAGACGGCCACAACCTACAGTATAACGTTTATCTAGGGGAGACTGCTGAGGGCGATATAGGCGGCGCACTGGGGCCATTCGTAACGGGTGCTACCGAACGCACGGCTACGGTGAATGGACTACAACGGGGTGTCACTTATAACTGGGCGGTGACGGCTACGGACGGACAGGCACTCAGCAGGAGCGCTACGCAG
>JAZDCZ010000056.1:0-2997 GCA_036679605.1 Gemmatimonadota bacterium | reverse complement strand
CGAAAAGACGACACACGCGAGTGCGAAATGGCCCTGATGGCCATCACCCACAACATCATGATCGTTCTGCCCGATGAGCTTTTCTACAGGGCATTCCTGACACCTTTTCTTCCTCACCTTTTCTTCCTGACACCTTTTCTTCCCCTGAGCCAAAACACACCCGCGCGAAGCGACAGGGCAGACCAAGTGCTGAAGCCGCTGTCACTCCAGCCACCGGAGATCTTTGCCAATGAGCAACTCTGTCATTCGAGCATGATGGGTGTTCTTCATGGCAACGCACGAAGTCTCGAACGAATGCCTCCCCGCCAAATCCTTGACGTGTGGCGTATCGTCGTATGTCATGAGGATGTCCCCCGCGACCCTCTCAGCAACGGAAAAGAGCTTATCGTGGTCAAGTTCGTGGTGGGCGTAGAGACGCGACCCGGCACGCTTCCCGTTACGGCCCGCGACCGTGTAGGGAGGATCGATGAAGTAGGCCGCACGCTTTCGACGGCCATATTGGCGCATGATTTTTACTCCGTCGTCACAAATGAACGTAAAACGATCTCTGATCCGGCCAATCGCGATGATTCGTTTCGCAAGTGTTTCAGGGTACCAGCGTGACATAAGCCCCTTTCCATTTTCGCCGTGCTTAATGAGACTTGCACCCGGTGCCATGATGCCGCCGTGAAAAGTGCGATTCTTGAGGATGGTGCGAAATGCCCGTTCCTGCAATCCACCGTTTTCGCTCGCCAACGTCGCTCGCACATTCTCAAGGTTCAACTCGTAGGACATAATTCGCTCTGATAGCCAATCTGCGTGTCCACCGAGTATTGTCTGCCAAACCGCCGCAACCTGGGTATCCAATTCTACGAGAACTACATGCTCGGCCAGTTCTTCAAAAGCTACAGTTAGCCCAATGATGCTCCCGCCCGCAAAAGGCTCAATGAATACGGTTGGGCGAACCTCAAGACTTGTCAACCACCGGCGAACGCGCGGCACAAGCCACGTCTTTCCGCCGGGATAACGAAACGGGCTCCGCTGCGGGACCGATGCCACGTTGACTACTCGATTCGATTCTGGAATCTTGAAAAATGTGAGTTGGTGGATAGAGTTAGAATGGCGCACTGATGACCTCCATGTCAGGTGGATCCTGATTGTCAAGTTTGTCATCGACCTTGTCCTGAAGAACCCCCAAGAAGTCAGCGATGTTGCCTGGTTCAGAACGTGTGATCTTGTTAAGGCTCTCCTGAAACTTCGTGTAGATCACCTTCCAACGCTCAAGAGAATAAGCGTTCTTCGCCGGGTCCAATACGAGATCGTACACAAACCACGCAATATCCGCGTTTCTTGGTTCAACCTGCTGCAACGTCGGGAGCGTTTCGAAGAACGGGCGGTTGAGCGCAACAGCACTTTTCTTATTCCAAGCCTTGAAGATGCCGCCTTTAAAAATCAACTGCGGTGCAAGCCGTTTTCGCGAAGAGGACAGATAGTCGGGCTTCGGATAGTTCGATCGCCCGCTCCAATCCATTTGGGCTCGCTCCGCGGGATCCTCCATGTAGTGCTCGAACGGGTTGCGGACGTTTCCCGAGATATAGACGGCCTGCACTTCGAGCGCGCCAAAGTCCGTCACTCTGCCTCGCTCGTCGTAAGAGCAAAGTACAACGTCAATATTTCCAGCTGACTTGCCGTGTTTGTCCTTGAGCCTCACTTCTGTCAGCGTGGTCCATTTCGTTCCGCTCGGAAAGAAAAAACTTGCCGCGTCTTCAGCAATAATCCAACCTTCACGGAAGCGAACGGGGCAGGTGATCGTCACATCAGCGCCATCGACGATGCTGCAAACGCCCAGCGGGTTGTTGGCCTTGTCCTTTGTGCAATTCGGCACCTTGTTGCCAAACGGGCAAAGCGAGTTATCCCGATACCGTTTGGCTTCGGGGCTGTCATTGTCAATTGGAAAACCGAAGACTTCAGCGAGCGGTTGCTTTGCGATGAGAACACCTCCGGATAAACTGTGCCGAACGTCAAAGCGCTTGCCCGGCGGCATTATGAACATTGGCAGACGCAGTTTCAGAAAAGCCGCCAATGGTACATGAAGACAGTAGGCTGTCCGCAGGACCCGCAGGGACCCGCAGGACCTCAGCCGCGGGCTATGCGCCAGACTATGCCTGTTACGAGTACCAGTAGCGGCAGGACCACGATCAGCATGAGGTTTATTATGCGGAGTTGGCTGGGTGAGAGCATTTGTACGAGGGGGGATGCCTGGGCTGTGGCGGACTTGCCTATGAGGTGGTCTTGGCTGGCGAGCCAGTAGACTGCGGCTTCGAGGAGTTCGGCGTTGCCGGGGTAGGTCGGGATGAGGCGGCCGTCTACGTTCTGGCGTTCGACGAGAACGCTGCGCATGAACCAGCCGTTTGCGCCGACGTAGACGAGGCGTTGCGTGCCGGTGTTGTTGGGCGAGGGGCGCTCTGCTGCGGCGGCGATGGTCCAGCGACCTGATTCGTCGTCGCGGGACTGGTCGAACTGGGGGGGCGCAGCCATGCGCTGGCGCTGGTTGGCGGCGGTGCGCCGCATGCCGAGCCATTCGCTCTCGCCCCAGACGCGCTCGCCGGTGCCCGGTTCGATGACCGCCAGTGGCCACCACTGGGTGCCCTGGACGGATTCGCTTGGGCCTATAGAAACAGGCCAACTCATCCACATGGGCAAACCTGAGACGGCGGACGTGATCGGGTGCTCGCCCTCCTCAACCTGTACGCGAAAGTCGGGTGACACTGCGCGGGCGGTGCCTTGTGTGATCTCGCGGAGGAGTGCCCTGCCGCTCTCGGCTTTGAGGCCGAACGCGGCGAGGACGGTGACGGTCGGGTCAGGCTGGCCATAGGTCGGGAGGATGGACGGGTTTGTGGAGATGAGCATGGCGTCGCCCCGGTCGAGGATCGCTTGCATCGCTCTGCCGAGGTTGGCGGCTTTGGTCGGGCCGGGGAGTTGCTCGTCTTCGACGCTTGCCCATGACGCGGTGTCGTG
>JAZDCZ010000055.1:0-4916 GCA_036679605.1 Gemmatimonadota bacterium | reverse complement strand
CGACGCATCGGTATCGCTCAATCGCATTGCTTTGAATCTCCAAAGCCAACGGAGTTTGGTCCAGTCGGCGCGAACTGGGGTGCCATCGGTTGGAAAGTGGATGTTCGATATCTAGAGTTTCCTCAATAAGTCGGGTTGCCGAGGGGCGGATAGTTCGCCCGATGACGATACTGCATCGTTGCAACGCGCAATGTTGGCAAAAGAAACCCAATAACAAGCTTTTTATAAAGCGCAAAAAAGATCCTTAACAGGATCAGCAGGTTCATCACCAGGAAGATACTATTGACCCACGCACTCGAAGTGTCGGCCCGCTTCGCTCGAATATAGTTGAGTCGATAACCGTTCTTGCCCTGACCAAACTTGCCTTCGATCGGAATGCGCTGTAAGTATTCTTCTCGTCGCTGCGCTTTCAATCGCTTTAGCTCTTCTCGGTTCGCTTCGGTGACCTTCTTTGGACGACCCAACGGCTTGCCTGCGAATCGGATTTTTTTGCCTTTGAGATATTTGCGATTGTCTCGCGTCCCGTAGATCGGATCACCCAATACCACTTCCGGATAGACGCCATAGCGGGCGCAGTACGCTGCCACTTGGGCCTCCAGGTCATGCCCTTCATGAAACGCATCCCAACGAAGATGATCCACCCGGGCCAATCCCTCACCAGTCAGACTGACACTGAGCTTCGAACCAAACTCAACCGATTTATTCAGCTTGCCACGCACTATCTGTTGTAGAGCAGATTAATCCGTAAACCGCAAGGGTTACTGGTTCGCATTGTTTCGATGTCGAAATGGTGAGACAACGGCGCATTGTGGAACAGCGAAGTCTGACAGAGCGGCTCTGAGTACGGCTGTTCGATCCGTCACCGCGCCCGATCGGGCACACTATGGGTGACAGAAACATCAAGAGGGAAGAGGCCCGCCACGGCGACCGCCGTGCGGGCCGGTGGCCGGTGTGCAAACGCGTTATCCGACGCAAAGCACCAGCGAGGACTACGTTACCGGTAAACTCTGGCGTTATGCAAGGCTGACAAGTTGTCCGTGGCATCCGCAGGGCGGTTGTGGGCTGCGCCGCCACGGCACCTACCCGCGTGTCAGCCCGCCGGGAACGCGGATCGCTCGCTGGTATTGCCCGCGTGAGCGGCACACCGTCAGTGCGCTGCCGGACTGTCTGGCCGCGCATCGCACGGGCACACTGGCCCAGTGTGAGGTGATGCTACGCGCCGTCGAGCAAGCCCGCTCGCTCGCCGCTGCCGCAGATCAGCTACGCACGGACATCGAACTCCCCGGGGCATTACGTTATCTCTCACGGCTGCGCGCTGCCATCCATGGCGCGCTCGGGATCATCCGGGGGCTTGACCCGGCGCGGTTCCTGCACACCGAGCCGACCCTCACCGGCTTTGCCGCGGTACTCGATACCGACCAAGTGCTGATGAGGCTGCGCGAACAGCTCCGTGACTTTCTCCCCCAATTGCCTGCACCCCTCGGGTTTAATCCGCGACGGAACCCCCCGGCACAGCGCCTCAAGGTGCGCCAACAACGAGCGGGGCGTGATCCCCCGTGCGTCTTCGTCAACCCTGCTCGATGAGCCGTTCGCCGATCGGTTCCTCATCGACCTGACGGAGATCGACCCATGCACGAGACCAAAGAGAACCTCGCCGAGCGTATTGCCGTGTTCCGACACGCCTTGATTGCCCGGCTATTGCCCAAAGAACTGACGCTGAAACAACGCCAACGCGAGATCCGCCGCATTGTTGCCACCGAACACCAGATCCCGGGGTCAACACGCACCCGCGTGGCCGAGAGCACCCTGCGTGACTGGCTCCGGGATTATCGCGCCGGCGGCTTCGAGGCGCTCAAACCGAAGCAGCGCATCGACGCCGGACATCCCCGTGCGCTGGCGCCCGAACTCGTCGAGCGACTCCTGCAGTTAAAAGAATCCGATCCCGACCGCTCGATCCGCCTGGTGATCAACGAGGCCCGCGCACAAGGCGTGATCGGTGCCGACGAGCAGGTGCCGATCTCGACCGTCTACCGTTTGTTCAAGCGCCATGGCTTGATGGCGGCGACGATCGGCGGCGCTTCGCCTATCTCGACGCGGGACAGCTGTGGATGAGTGATGTGATGCACGGCCCGGCCGTCATCCGCGACGGGCGGCGCAAGCACAAAACCTATTTGATCGCTTTCCTCGATGACGCCACCCGCGTGATCCCGCATGCCGAGTTCGCGTTCTCGGAAAACACCCGCACCTTCCTGCCCGTGTTCAAACGCGCCTTGACCCGCCGCGGTCTGCCCCAGCGCCTGTTTGTCGATAACGGCGCCAACTATCGCTCGCATCACTTCGCCGTCGTCTGCGCCAAACTCGGTGTGGCGCTCATCCATGCCCGACCTTTTCAACCCCAGGGAAAAGGTAAAATCGAGCGCTTTTTTAGAACCCTGCGCGCGCAGATGCTTACCCGCTTGACCGAGACCGATACCATCAGCCTCGCCGCACTAAACCGCCGCCTCGCCGGCTGGATCGAAGGCGAGTATCACCTGAGCCCGCACCGCGGTCTCGACAACGAAACGCCCCTGGAACGCTGGGCGCGGGTCTCTGAGGGGCTGCGCTATCCCGATCCACACTTGGACCTTGACGACCTGTTCCTGTTCGAGGAACAGCGCACCGTGCAACGCGACCGAACCGTCTCCCTGCATGGCCGCCTCTTCGAGGTCGATGCCACGCTCGTCGGCAGGCGCGTGACCTTGCGCTACGACCCCGCCCGCCCCGACGCGCCCGTCCAGGTCGTGCATGAAGGCCGTGTCATCGAACGCGCCCGCCAAGTCGACCTCTACGCCAACTGTTTCGTCAAACGCAATCGGCGCTCCGGCGCACTCGAGGCAGACCGCTCTCCTGAGCCCCCGCCAACGAGTCTGTCCATGACCAACCTCGACACCAACAACAAATGCCCAAAGCCTGAAGGAGACCAATGATGTATCTCAAACATTTTGCCATGACACACTATCCCTTCGACCACACCCTCGACGCCGCCTCGCTGTTCGGCGCCAACGCCCAAGCCGAAGCCGAGGTGCGACTCAAGCACCTCCTCGAACTGCGCGGCATCGGACTGTTGACCGGCGAGCCCGGCAGCGGCAAGACGACGCTGTGCCGGCGCTTGTGCGACGGACTCCATCCGGGACTCTATCGCCTCGTCTATGTGCCTTTGACCACCGGTAACGTTATGGACATGTATAAAAGCATCGCCTGGGCCTTCGGACTCCCCACCGAGCGCAATCGCGCCGGCGCCTTCCGCATGATCCGCGCCGAGGTTTCCAGGCTACTCCTCGAAGGTAAACAGCGCCCGGTCGTCATTATTGACGAAGCGCATCACTTAAGAAACGAGGTACTCGAGGACCTGCGCCTGTTGACCAACTATGAGATGGATTCCGAAAACCGCCTGTGTCTGCTGTTTGTCGGACTCACTGAACTCAGCCGGCGCCTGCAGATGGCCGTACACGAGTCGCTCGACCAACGCATTGTCATGCGCTATCACCTCGGTGGCCTTGCCCGCGACGAATTACCCGAGTACCTGAACCACCGGCTACGCCTCGCCAGTTGCGAGTTGCCCTTGTTCGAACCGGCCGCCATCGAGGCTATCTTCCAGGCCACCCAGGCGTTGCCCAGAAAAATCAACCGCCTCGCTCACTATGCCCTCACCGCCGCCGCCATCTCCAAACAAAGAAACGTCACCCTTGAACACGTCCAAGCTGCCCTCACCGAGACCGGATCGTGAAACACTTCCCGCCCTTCACGATCATGGACCAGTTCACACCAAGTCAACTGCTGGCCGTCTATGACTTCTGCCAGCTCCTCACCGAAACCCTCTGGCAACGCTACGAGGACATCCTCATCGAACAGATGATCGCCGTCGACCGCGCAAACGGGTTCCACCACCTTGACCCGACTCACCAAAACCATCACGAACAACCCTTCGACGACGATATCCCGTTCTGAGACACACCGGGCGTCGATAACGCCCGGCAACGGTCCCATCCCTCAACACTGTCCGGGCCACACGGCCCGGACACCCATCAAAACCACTATCCCTCCTCACGTTATATCGACGTGACCTATAAACCGGAAAATAACAATTACGACAACGCGAAATGAGATGAAAAATTACCCGCGGTTTAATCTGCTCTACAACACCCGCTCTCGACCACATCATTGTGGCCACGAAGGCACACTGCCTAAAATCTCTGCTAGGTCGACGAGATATTTGCCGGCTACCTGGGCCATTTCATCAAGAGTACCTTTGCCAGCCCTTATTTTTGCCAATTGTCGAATACCTTTCTGGCCGCGCTTAAATGTGATCCGTTCACTGCGGAGCTTTTCTGCTATCTTATTTCTCGCTTTTTCGAGTGTCTCGGGCCGCCAACATTCCAATCGGCAATAGACCGTTAGCTCAAATGCGATACTATCCGTATCCTGCAGTTTTCCTTCTTTTTTCTTGCCAATTTCATGCGGTTTCGGTCTGACACTCAGCCAAATTGGCCAATTATCTTCGGTGACTTCCACCTTGAAGCGGTCCCAATCCTTATCAAACACGCACAGGTATCTTTTTGACCACCGTTCAAACTCCAACGCTTGCTTATCGCAACGTTCCTCAATTGCAGGTTCAACTAGATCCCACAGCGAATAGCCTATGAGCTCGTCGAACAAACCTTGATACTGGGCGACTAGACATTCTTCTGGGTTCGAAAGATCAAATGCCTCCGGATTCTTATCGAGTAGATCGTTCGTCTGTAATTCTTCGACGAGCGATTTATAATTGCTTGCGACAACCGGTAGTTTTTCTATTGCACTTTTGTAGTACGGATCTGCGAACAAGGGATCTTTTTCAACGACATCCCAAGCTATGTACTCAGAAAATTGGCTGAGTA
>JAZDCZ010000054.1:0-2241 GCA_036679605.1 Gemmatimonadota bacterium | reverse complement strand
TAGTTCCCATCCGGAAATTGCCTCCACAGGTGCGTTGAGACGGTTTTTCTGGCTGTAGGCCCATCTGAGGGCTATGGTTCGAGCAGAAAATACGCCTCGGAGGGGTAGAATATTCAGCAGATGGCTTTCGCGCGTAGCGCCCGAACGCACGTCGGCCTGGATTCCCGGGGTGGAAGAGGGAAAGAGGCCGCTGTGGGCTCGCTACATCAGGTGACGAGCGAGTATGAGCAGGTTGGCCGACACGATCGAGGCTCCCACGTAGGAGGCAAACGAGGGTAGGCTTCGCCAGGTGCAGCGCCTCAGTCCGAAGACGCGCTTGAGAAACGAAATGATGCCTTCGATGCCGGCGCGGAAATCGCGCAGCGTCTTGTAGACTCTTCGGCTCGTGGCCATATCCTCGACCGCGAGTCCACGCTTTTTGGCGAAGGCCACGTCAACCACACCCGGCTTCTGTTTGGCCAGACGCAGGTTCTCCATGCTCGCAAAGCCGCCATCAATGGCGACCTGGAGGGGATAGCTCCCGTAGATCGCCTCCAGGCGGTCGAGCATCCGTATCAAGAGCGTAGTGTCGGCCGGATTACCATCTTCAACAACCCAGTCGAGAATCATTCCGCTCTGCCCGCCCGAGAGCGTCACCTTATGGCCGTAGTGCGTATCGCGTCGGTCTTTGCGGATAATGTCCGTATGCGGCTCGAAGATCGAGACAATCTTCTCACATGCCGGTACCGATTCGCCGCGCAAGACGCGGCGCTCGGTCTGCGAGACAACCTTCCAGGCAAGATCGATATAGTGCTCAAGCTCCGTGGCCAAACGGTGTGCCTCGCGTCCATTATCTGCCCTCAGGCGCAGCGTGGCCCGTTCTGCATAGCGAATCGTCTCTCTCGTGATCTTCAGTAAATCCTTGTAGGGCGTAAGCCGTCGCTTGCTGTTCGGCGCATTCATTACCTCTATGTTGCGCCGCTTCGCCCGCTTGATGCGGCTCGAGTATTCTGCGCCGCACGTCTTGCGGGCCAGCTTCAAAAGACGACCGAGCACCCGCACGCTATCGAATAAGAGCGAGTTGTCGGTCGGCGGGTGGATATTGGTCTCGGTGACGGTGGGATCAATCCGAACCCGCTTTCCGCATTCAATGCCCTTGTCCTTTGCATACCCCAGAAGTATCCGGTTTATCTCCTCCCACGTCTCGGCCGAGATCCGCTTGATGCTATGAGCCAGCGCCGACTTCCGCGGAACCTCTTCAGGACACGAAAAACCACAGAAACGAAGGTTCGAAACTGAGTCGGCCAGGTGGTAGGCGAGGTCATAGTAACTGTAGTCGTTTAGCTGCTTGATGATGGCCGCGCGCAAAACCTGATCGGCCGACAGGCCCGGGCGGCCCTTCCTGACGAGCGGCCCTTGCAGATCTTTCCAGACTGCTTCTGCGGCCGACGGATTGGCTACCAGGATGCGGTCGATCGCCGCAAGTTCGCGGGACTGCTTATGGCCAAGTAGCCTGCTGCGGAACAGCTCAGGTTCGGGGACTATTCGGCGCATTTGTGTACCTTTTTGCATGAGGGCGGTAGTACAAAATCATACCGAAAGATGGGCGGTAGTACAAAATCATACCGAAAGATACGAAATATCAGGCACAAACACGAGCTCAAAATACCTGTATCATCATGGGACGCAAGGTTTTGTGAATTTATGGATGGGAACTAGTTATAGAGATTTGAAAAACGCTTAACGGGACAGTAGTGATATCAACGGATTCCTGGTCGTAGAAGACCTCGACTTTCGCCACGCAACGCCCTTCATGGAGCTTCCAGCCGGTCTCCTGGATTTCTCTGCCCCAACGCTCACGATTAATGTGACGTCCGCGGATGCCGTCGACGAAAGTCAACCGCTCCTTTCCAAAGACATTACTCTAATATTTGAGGAGAGGTACGTGGCTGTAATTGCGGGTGATCCACTTAATCGAGATGGACAGCAGCCCGGAGACATTCACTTAATTGACGAAATTCGTCTATCCGCCACACAGACGGATATGACCGAGATCGTTTTCTTTCACGGTGCTCCAGACGTAACGGCCGTAAATGTGGGATTCGAAGGCGAGATTGTTCCTCTTTCGGGATCACTAGGATTCGGATCCTTTGAATCTTACGTATCTGTGCCCGCAATCGACGATACACTCTTTATAGAACATGCTGCCACAAGAAACACCATCGCCTTATTTGAGGCCGATCTTGCCGCCCGAAATTGGGC
>JAZDCZ010000053.1:0-3355 GCA_036679605.1 Gemmatimonadota bacterium | reverse complement strand
GGGAAGAAACGGGGACGCAGCTAGTATTTCTGGGGGTCTACGCATCGTTCGTCTTCCTCGGTCGGCCCTCAGCGCGTAGTGATGATGCCAGCCCCAAACGCGCCGCGGTCTGCGCTTGCCAGGAATCGCCGCCAAACGGTCGATTCCGCTTGATGCTGACCCGCACCCGCTCGCTTTCCTTCGCAGAAGAGTTCCGATTGACCGCCGCGACCCAGTTTCTAGGCCGATCAACAGGCCACTCACTCAGCAGTGCCCGAAGAGGCGGTTCACCGTGACGACGTGCCCACAAACTGCCCCAGCGCCAATCCTCCGCTCGATCCACCACGCCAGCCGTCAACGCGTTCCGCTCGACGTACCGGCACACCGTCAAGAAATGATCATCTCGCTGCACGGGGAAACTCTTGAACCGCCCCTGATACAACGAGCCGGTCCCCACCGTCCCGTGCGCCACGTGCCAACGCATGACATGCGTGTGCGAAAGCCAGCGCATCAGCGCGGTCAGCTCGCCGTCCTTGCGAGGCCAGATCACGAAGTGCCAATGGGTCTTCATCAGGCACCACGCCAGAATACGGGTCGGGTGCCGCTCGTAGGCCTCCAGCAGCACCCGCTCAAACGCCGCGTAGTCCGCCTCCTTGCGAAACAACGGCAAACCCGCCACCGCACGATTCAAAACGTGATACACCCAACCACCAGAAGCAACGCGAGCCGATCTAGGCATCACCAAAGCCTACGCAGAAACAAAGGCCCCGTCAAAAACTAGCTGCGTCCCCGTTTCACTCCCCAAAAACTAGCTGCGTCCCCGTTTCACTCCCGTTTCACTCCCCGCCCCCCTGATTACCCCCCCGAGCGCGAGGATCCGCATTCGGGGCACTTGCTGGAGGATAGCCCCTGCAAATCGTATCGACATCGACCGCAGAATCGCCGCATGGCGGGCCTCAACGCACACAAGTATCGAAGGGGAAGTATCCCGACCGGTGCTCCATAGGAAGCGAGGCACCTCGCACACTGGTAATGCAAAGATGCGGCCAGCAAGACTGCGACTCCTGGTACTATCGAGAGCGGAATCAGCACGACGCAGGCCATAGCCCGCACATCCAACACACGCAGTCCTTGGGCGGTCGAAAGAGCCGACACTGCGCAAAAACCCACAATCAGTGCACCAAATCGGCCCCAACTATCAGGCAACGGGTAGAGGAACTGAAGACCCAAGCCAACCGACGCGGCGACGGCCACAGCCAAGCGAACCTCCACAGTCTTGTGAAACAAGCCGATCTTATACAAGAAGTGGTTCTTATCGTCCTTGCGGATCGCGCCGTCCGGTTCTCCGCACACAACGCATTTTGCGGAAGAGAACAGGGATCGGTCATATTCAAAACCGCAGCGCTCGCACAACTTATGCATCTTCATTCCGTGTTCTACCTCAATTGCCTGTAAGCATTCCAATAGCCGGCGAATCGGCCAGCGGTAAACCACGCCGTTAGTACTCCCCCGCGAAGGGCCGCCGTCCTCCCCAACAAAGAACCGAACAGGAGCGAGGCCTCTACGATCGCAGCAAATATGCTCCACGGATCCCCGGCTGCCATTCCTTGAATCATCCTGGCAATGCAGCCAGCGGCAAGAGAGCCAAAGATGGCTGAGATCAGATCGAAGAACGCGGCTGCGCCAGGGAAGAACCCTCCTGCTCCGAGTGCTGCTGGAGTTCCAGGTGGAGAACCAAACATGGCATCCATAGCTCCTTCCAAGGCCCCGACATAATAACCGACTCCAAATGCAATGGGCGCCAACAATAAACCGCTGAAATCCGTAGAGTTCACTGGATCATTGTTAACATACGCATACCGGTTGATCCCCTGCGTGGTCAAGCTGGCTATTGGAAGCACATTCGCCTGCAAGAACCGCCCCAGGTCGGGGTCGTAGTATCTTGGGCAGAAACGGGGACGCAGCTAGTATTCTCGCGGGAGGAGAAGGGGGTCAGCTCCAGAAGTAAGCCTGACCCCGTTAGTCTCCCCTTAGTCTCCGACCCCCGACTTCCCTTCTGCCCGACGCATTTTCCGCTCGTCATGCGTGAGTGGGAGCTCCCTCGCAATTCCTTCTGCGTAGTTGTTCATAGTCCACTCGGCCCACGCTTTCTTGAACTCCGAAATGTCAATGCCCAGGCCACATTCAGGGCATGTATGTACATCAGGCAGGCCTCGCAAGCAGAAGCCGCAACGAATGCACATGCGCCCGCGGCTGGCATGAATTTCATCTCTTATCTTGGCGCAAGACCGAAAGTGGTACCACGAGCCAAAGACCCCACCCAGGAGCCACAGGAAGACCACACCCACCGCCACAAAGTTGTAGCTGAACGCAACCACTTGCGCCACTGCCAGAAACACGACAACGACGAACGTTGCCCAGAAAAAGCGCGCACGACTCTCCAAGCGGGATGAAGGCACGTACTGTGGATCGCCGTTTTTCCTCAATCCTTCGAGACGCTCACCTTTGTCGCGTAGATGACTCATTCGAGTGTATCGCTCTTTGCGATTTCCGTCATGAGCGGTGAGATCACACCGCCCTGACGAATTCTCCTGGTTCGCTCATTCCTCTCCAAAAGTCCCTTACGGATCGGACGCGCGAGGAACCGGGAGCAGCTTCGCACCTCGCCCGTGTTGGATCCCTGCGGTCGTCCAGCAATTCCGGATCTAACCCGAGAGTGTCGTCCTCGCGGTCGTCGTTGCTGACCAGGCCAACGAAGAGTCCGAGACCCAGCCCGGCGACGAACGCCATCATCAGGATGCCACCCACTGTGCGAGTCATTAGGCTCATGAAGGACTCCACGGAAATGAGTCCTGCGGTGAGTAACCTAGCGAGCATTGACATTTGATTCGTTGCTGTCCTTCTGCATGCGCGCGCTACTTTCGTCTCAGCAATCGACCCGACAACAGCGCCGGTGAGCAGTTTCCTGATGGCACCACCTCTAAGGTACACACCCAGGGCCAAACCAATCGCGAACCCCAGCGCGAACGCGACGCCAGACCAGACCGACATCCATGCGATTGTCCCAGCAGGATCACTTCCATTCACCGGGTCATTATTCACATACGCGTACCGATTGATCCCCTGCGTGGTGAAGCTAGAGATTGCCAGCTCATCCGCCTGCAGGAACCGCCCGAGGTCGGGGTCGTAGTACCTTGCCTGCATGTAGACGATGCCGGAGGCCTCTTCGGTGACGCCGACGGAGTCGGCGGTGGTGTCGGACTCGCTGCCTTCTCGGCCTCGCCAGCCGTATTCGCCGGCGGCGGGGACTCGGTTGAAGGTTTGCAGGTCCACCGGGACGCCGAAGGCGTCGAAGTATTGGAACTGCGCGTCGCGC
>JAZDCZ010000052.1:0-16754 GCA_036679605.1 Gemmatimonadota bacterium | reverse complement strand
GGACTTTGGGATCGCGCTGGCGGTGAGTGCGGCGGCGGGCGGGCGGATGACGGAGACCGGCCTCAGTCTCGGCACACCGCACTACATGAGTCCCGAGCAGGCGACAGCCGAGAAAGATCTCACCAACCGTTCGGACATCTACTCGTTGGGCAGTGTGCTCTACGAGATGCTGACGGGAAGCCCACCACATGTGGGTTCGTCTGCGCAGCAGATCATCATGAAGATCGTCTCGGAAGATGTGCAGCCGGTGACGGAGCTGCGGAAGTCAGTACCGCCCAACGTGGCCGCCGCGACGGTAAAGTCGTTAGAAAAGTTGGCGGCAGATCGGTTCGAGAGTGCGTTGAAGTTTGCGGAAGCATTGACCAACACGGCGTTCGCGCTGCCGACGCAGGGCACCCTGGCGACTGCTGGTGCGCTAGCAGAGGGGCGGTGGAATCGGTTTTCGAGGACGATGGCCGGACTGGCCGCTCTCTCCACCGTGATCGCCGTCGCGCTAGGGTGGTATGTCTTGCGTCCGCAACCTCGTCCCGTAGCGATGTTCCCTATGACCCCACCAAAGGGACAGGAACTCTTCTTAGGAGCCGGCGTTAACATCGCCATCTCACCGGACGGATCGCGGCTCGTGTACACCGGCTCCACCCAACTCTGGCAGCGGCGGCTAACCCAACTGGAAAGCGAGTCGATCACTGGAGCGGAGCAGGCGAGGAACCCTGCCATCTCACCGGACGGTGCCTCGATAGCCTTCAATGTCGGCGGGAGCCTCAAGACCGTCTCCCTACTGGGCGGTCCGTCGTTCACGGTCGTTGCGTCAGGTGTACCGAGTGGCCAGGGGGGTGGCCTCGATTGGGGCTCGGGCGGGATGCTGTATTTCACGAACACAACGGGCGCTATCCAGCGCGTTCCCGCTTCGGGGGGTGAACCGGAGACGGTGACCACGAACGACCCCGGAACCAACCATCGGTGGGTGGAGGCTCTGCCCAACGGTCGGGGACTGTTGTTCACGATTACGCGAGGGACGCCCGAGCAAAGTGAGGTCGCAGTCTTCGGGTTCGAGGAGGGGAAGGTCCGCACGCTTTTCCCTGGCGCGATGGCACGTTACGCGCGTTCGGGGCATATCGTGTACGCGGCTGCGGACGGTACGCTCCACGCTGCACCCTTCGACCTGGGGCGACTGCTTGCGGGTCCCTCGGTCGGGCTGCCCGAACGGGTCCACGTGGGCGGCAACTCCCCGGCGAGGTTTGCCTTATCCGAGACAGGCACGCTCCTCTATGTTCCGTCAGGCGGAGGTCGTGGAGTTTCCCCCGTCTGGGTGAATCGTGATGGAACCGCCGAGGAGATCGATCCGGGATGGACGGAGTCGGGAGGTTCGAATTGGGTCAGCCTTTCGCTTTCGCCTAATGGTAAACGACTCGCGATGTCGCTCCTTAATTTCTTCGAGGGAACCACCGATGTCTGGGTGAAGCAGTTCGATACCGGCACGTTGTCTCCACTCACGTTCGACGGAACGTTGAACTACAGGCCTGCGTGGTCGCCGGATGGACAGTCGGTCACCTTTGTGTCGAATCGTGCGGGCGGGCTCGATTTGTGGACGCGGCGAGCAGACGGGAGCGGAACGGCTGGACTCGTCCTGGATACAGATGAGGCGCTGGACCAGATGCAGTACTCGCCTGATGGCGCATGGTGGGTTGTGGTGAATGGCGAAGACATCTACGGCATTAGACCGGCAACGGACAGCGTGCCGATTCCTCTGGTAGCAACGGAGTTCGACGAGAGCTCGATTGCACTCTCGCCGGACGGTCGCTGGCTCGCCTACGTCTCGGATCGGTCGGGCCAAGAGGAGATCCACGTGCGTCCCTTCCCAGACGCAGCATCGTCCCATTGGCAGGTATCCACGGTCGGAGGCACCGAACCGTTGTGGGCCCACAACGGCCGGGAGCTGTTCTACCGTGATGGGGCCGGCGACATGGTGTCAGTCCAAGTGAGCGGAGATCCGTCCTTCACTTGGGACCAACCAGAGGTGCTGTTTTCCGCGACGAACTACCTGGTCGGGCTCGGACACCGGCAATACGATGTAAGCCCGGACGATAAGCAATTCGTGATGCTCCGGTTCGGTAGCGTGGGTGCGAGCGCCAGTCTTGTTCTTGTCCAGAACTTCTTCGAGGAGTTGAAGGCAAAGGTGGGGAATTGACGAGGATATGCTGCCGCGGATCTTTATCTGAGCACGGATGTTCGCCGAGAGAGATCTGCGCTCTCGCGATCATCCGCGGCAGTTTATCCTTTTGTATTCCGCGCATAGGCCGAGCCCGGGCTTTAGCCTGGGGACGGAGCAACGACTGAATGGGCGGTGACCGTTCTGAAGTCACTCGCCAAGCAACTTTTCGACGCCTATCTTACGGGGGACTTCTGGAGAGACGATATGGATTTCGCCGAACTGGTTTCTAAACACCGGGAAACAATTTTGCTTATCGCATCTCAACACGGGGCTGAAAACGTCAGGGTCTTTGGCTCGGTGGCGCGAAACGATTCCACACCTGGCAGTGATGTCGATTTCCTCGTGGACATGGAAGCGAACCGTAGCTTGCTTGATCTGGTCGGACTGTGGCAAGATCTGGAAGACTTGCTCGGCCGAAGTGTGGATGTCATTTCAGAGGGTGGCTTAAGCCCCTACCTTCGGGAGAAAATCCTAACTGAGGCCGTCCCGCTTTGAAGGACGACCGTGTTTATCTCGCACACGTTCGGGACGCAATTGATCGGATTCTGGATTACACATCTGCCGGAGAAAAAGAATTTCTCCAGGACGCTAAGACTCAAGACGCGGTCGTGCGCAATCTGGAAGTCCTCGGTGAAGCTGTTAAGAATGTGTCGGCGGAATTACGCCAAAGCCACGAAAGTATTCCCTGGCGCCGCCTTGCCGGGATGCGCGACAAATTGATCCACGAATACTTTGGAGTGAACCTTGAGATAATCTGGCAAGTAGTTGCCAGGGATTTGCCTGAGCTGCGATCACAAATCGACCACGTATTGGATCAACTTAAAGGCGAAGCGTAGGGCCATGTCGCCAGCCGCCCATGACTGACGCCCCCACCCGCCTAACTGCGGCCCTCGCCGACGAATACGAGATCAAATCCGAACTCGGCGCCGGAGGCATGGCCACCGTTTACTTGGCGGAAGATCTCAAGCACAAACGCAAGGTCGCGGTCAAGGTGTTGCGGCCCGAGCTGGCTGCCGTCTTGGGCGCCGAGCGCTTCGTGCAAGAGATCACGACCACTGCGAATTTGCAGCACCCCCACATCCTGCCGCTGTTCGATTCGGGCGAGGCCGACTCTTTCCTTTATTATGTCATGCCGTTCATCGACGGCGAGACGTTGCGAGCCAAACTCAACCGCGAAACCCAACTCGGCATCGAGGAAGCGGTCAGCATCACCACCGACGTGGCAGATGCGTTGCACTACGCCCACGGCGAAGGGACTTTGGGATCGCGCTGGCGGTGAGTGCGGCGGCGGGCGGGCGGATGACGGAGACCGGCCTCAGTCTCGGCACACCGCACTACATGAGTCCCGAGCAGGCGACAGCCGAGAAGGATCTCACGAACCGATCGGACATCTACTCCCTCGGTAGTGTGCTCTACGAGATGTTGACTGGCGAGCCGCCGCACATGGGCAACTCGGCGCAGCAGATCATCATGAAGATCGTCTCGGAAGACGTGCAGCCGGTGACTGAGTTACGGAAATCGGTGCCGCCGAACGTGGCTGCTGCGGTTGTAAAATCGTTGGAGAAGTTGGCGGCGGATCGTTTCGAGAGTGCGGCGAAGTTTGCGGAAGCATTGACGAATCCGGCGTTCACGCTGCCCACGGTGCCGGGGACAGCGGTGAGTCCGGCAGGAAGTGATTGGAAAAAGCGGTTCGCCGTTCCGTTCGCAGTGCTTGCGGCGGTGTTGCTATTTACCACAGTGTGGGGCTGGCTGCGGCCCCAACCGGAAGTGCCGAAGCCCGTCTCGCGGTACAGCATCGCTATACCGGAGGAGGAGGCGCTTTTCACTGGCATAGGGTCACGAGTGGCGGTGTCGCCGGACGGATCACGATTGGTGTATCTCGGAGAGGGTGAACAGAACACCCGGCTGTTGGTGCGCGACTTGGATCAACTCCACGCCACGCCGCTGCCGGGCACGGACGGAGCGGAGAACCCGTTCTTCTCACCCGATGGATCGCGAGTGGGGTTCTTCACACCGGGAGCATGGCGGGTGGCGTCGCTCGGCGGCGGTCCCCCGGTCACCATTGCCGATTCCGGTACGGGGGGGTTTGGAGGCTCATGGGGCGCAGACGGCTACCTGTACTTCGACGGCGACCTCCGCGGCAACGGGCTGGTGCGTGTGGCGGAAGGTGGTGGCCCACCGGAGGCCGTAACGATGATCGACAGCACGCAAGGCGAAGTAGCGCACTACTGGCCCGAGGCACTCCCCGGTGGACGGGGCGTCGTGTTCTCGGTCCGACGTGGCGGAAGGGGCAACTTCGCCGAGTGGGACATAGCGGTTGCCGACCTCTCAACGGGAAAGCACACTGTACTGGTGCGCGGCGTGCGGGCGCGGTATGCCGCGTCGGGGCACCTCTTGTTCGTGACGGCCGACGCAACACTGATGGTGGTGCCGTTTGATGAGACTACACTGGCGCTCACGGGTGACGCGGTGACCCTCGTGGAGGGTCTGCGGGTCGGGTTCGCGGGTGCCATGGACCTCGCCGTCTCCGCCACTGGAACGCTGTTCTACACGACCGGGAGCGTATTAGGAGGCGGGCTTGCGGAATTGGTGTGGGTGACGCGAGACGGGACTGCCGAGGAAATCGACCCCGGTTGGACGGGGAACTTCGGGTTCCCCAAGCTCTCCCCCGACGGGATGCAACTGGCCGTGGGCATCTTGGTGAACGCCGAGACACAGATTTGGATCAAGGAGTTGGATCGGGGGCCGCTCCCGAAGCTCACCTTCGCAGGTACGATCAGCTACCGGCCCGCGTGGACGCCGGACGGTCGGTCGGTGGCTTTCGTGTCGGATCGCGGGGCCAATTCGGACGCCTATGTGCGGCGGGCGGACGGGACGGGTCAGGCTGAATTGCTCCTGGACGAGGAGCAGCCCATTTGGCAGGTGGCGTACTCCCCCGATGGAGAATGGCTGGTCTATCGGGTAAACGCAGGGGGGAACCGTGATCTGTACGCGGTCCGCGTCGGGGTGGACAGTGCGCCGGTGCCGTTGGTGGTGACGCAGTTCTCGGAAGCCGCCCCTGCGGTGTCACCGAATGGCCGGTGGTTGGCCCATGTCTCGAACTTGTCGGGCCGCGATGAAGTGTACGTGCGCCCGTTTCCCAACACGAATGATGGGAGGTGGCAGGTCTCGACGGATGGAGGGCGGGAACCTGTGTGGGCGCACAGCGGGCGGGAGTTGTTCTACAAGGGAAGCGGGAACCTCATGGTTGTGGAGGTTTTACCGGGAGCCACCTTTGTGACGGGAGCACGACGAGTGCTGTTTTCGACTCAGGGTTATCGCTCCGGCAGCACGCATCAGTTCTACGATGTCACGCCGGACGATCAGCGATTTGTGATGATACGGAATTTCGTTGGGGAGGAAACTGGCGAGTTGATCGTGGTCGAGAACTTCTTCGAGGAGTTGAAGGCGAAGGTGGGAAGGGAATGACCAATTCTGCGGTTCTGATGTTTCCCTAGACGAGGGAGGGCACCAGCCCGATCTGCTCGAGGAGTGATGAGAACCGCGGGTCGGATCGTAACGATCGGAACGCCGGATCTACTTTAAGAAGCACAAGCGACCAGGCCCGTTCCTCCACCGCCCGCTCCAACCATTCAAAAGCTAGGTCAACGTTCCCCAGGCCCGTGTGTGCCAACGCCATGTAATCGGCGGGCACAGATTCGGTTTGCGCCCGTTTCTCCAATTCGGCAAGCGAGCGGAGCGCGTCGTCGTGATGACCGGCCGCAGCATATGCGTATGCGAGGAGTGCTACAAATCCTGGGTGGCCTCCGGAGCGGGCGATCCAAACCTTGTACAAAGCGACGGCTGGAGCGTACATGCCGTTTTCCACGTACGCCGGGCCGAGGAACCAGGGCAGGATGACGAATCCGGGATCCAGCTCGAGAACGCTCAAGTATTGCTTGATCGCATCATCGTACCGACCGGCGATATATGAGACCCATCCCACGCCGGTGCCTATGCTCAGGGACATCGGATCGAGTGCGTGGCCGCGTTTCATCTGTTCGAAGGCCTCGTCCAACCGCCCAGTCGCCATGAGGAACTCGGCGTACCAGTGGCGGACGGTGGCGTATTCGGGGTTGCGCTCTATAGCGTCCTTGAAACCCGCTTCAGCCCCTGCCCAATCCCAGTCGTACAGAAACTTGGCATATGCCAGCGACGTGTGCGCTTCGGCAAGCGAGGCGTCTATCTCAACAGCTTTCTCGGCCGCCCACTTTACTTTCGTGTATGCCTCGGCCGAGTTGAGGTAACGATACCACGCTAACAGGCTGTAAGAGTCGGCAAGGCCGGCATAAGCTAGAGCATAATTTTCGTCCACCTCGATAGCCTGTTCGAAGTGCTTGATCCCTTGCTTGAGACGCTTCGCCGTTCGCTTGTTCCAACAATACCGGCCCTTCAGGTACAGCACGTAGGCCTCTGGATTGTCGGTTCCAGGTTTCACGATGGGAGCGCTTTCCGCGCCCAATAGCTCTACCTTCAACTTGTCCACTATGGCACGGGCGATTTCGTCCTGTACCGAAAAAATATCTTCCATGTCCCGGTCGTATCGCTCCGACCAGAGATGGTAGCCGGTGGCCACCTCGATGAGCTGAACCGTAACACGGAGCTTGCTTCCAGCTTTCCGAACGCTGCCCTCCAGCACTGTACTAACCTCCAGCTTCTCGCCGATATCCCTGATGTCCAGTTCCTTACCCTTGAACGCGAATGAGGAGGTTCGAGCAGCGACACTCAGAGAAGGAACTTGGGCCAGCGTACTGATGATTTCTTCAGTCATTCCGTCACTGAAATATTCGTTGTCTGGATCGGCACTCATGTTTGCGAACGGGAGTACCGCAATTGACTGTTTGTTGGCCTGAGCCCCTGTCGTCGTCACGATGGGGAGATTTCCGGAAGGTGTCGTTGCCGTGATAGCTGCCGCGAAGTCGGCCGCCGTGGCGAACCTGTCGTCGGGCACTTTGGCCATTGCCTTGGCAAGCGCTGCAGCGACGTTCGCTGGAACGTCTTGCCGTAGGAGGGTGATCTCCTGGGGCATCTGTGTAATGTGCTGGGCGAGCACCGCTTGAACGCTCGGGGCACTGAAGGCTGGTTTCCCGGCAAGCAACTCGTAGAGGACGCATCCGAGGCTGTAGATGTCACAGCGCTGATCGATGTCGGGCTCCCCCGCTGCCTGTTCGGGACTCAGGTACGACGGTGTGCCGATGGTTCGCCCCGAGCCTGTCAGGCGCTCGACACCGGCGGCGTCGGCCACCCACGCTATGCCAAAATCGGCAACCACGGCGCGTCCATCGGACAGCAAAATGTTGGCCGGCTTGATGTCACGGTGAACGACTCCGTGCTTGTGTGCGTAGTTGAGAGCGCTCGCTACGTCTTTGACGATCTCGACCGCTTCGTTTATGGGGAGCGCACCATCGGCTTCGAGTCGCTTCCGAAGCGACTCTCCCTCGATGAAGGGCATGGTATAGCCCATGAGGCCGCCGGCATCGCCTGAATCGTACACGGGCACGATGTTGGGGTGTTGCAGCTTGGCTGCTATTTCGATTTCGCGTTTGAAGCGCTCGACTCCTACTGAAGCGGATAGCTCGGGCCTCAAGATCTTGACGGCCACCTGCCGGTTGTGCTTCGTGTCCTCGGCGAGGAAGACAGTGGCCGCTCCACCGCTCCCTAACTCTCGCTTGATCTTGTATCGCTCAGGGAAAACTTTCCGGAGGCGGTCAATGAGGTTGGACATCTAGACGAGCACCAATAGAGTTTCCAAGACGGTTTAGCTCCAAGCCACAGTCGATCCTGACCAATCAAATACCCCGCTATGGTGGCAGGGCTCCAAATCTCTATACGTTTCAAGAAGAGACGGGTTTCGCGCCGGAGTTTCTACGGTACGATGATGGCCTTTGTCACGCGCAACGCGGCCACGTCATCGAGCGCACGCTCGGCGTCCTCAAGGGGGTAGCGAGCGCCGATAACATCGGCGAACGGAAGACGCTGATGGTGCTTGGCCAGTAGGTTGAGCCCGCGGGCTACATGGTGAAAGGCGGTGCCCCACTGTCCCCGTACATCTGCGTGTTTGCGGGTGACATCGACATGCGGATTGATCTCGGTAGGTCCGGCATCGGTGTAGTGACCGGCAATGACGTAGGTCCCACCATCTCTGAGCAACTTAAAGCCCTCGGTGAGGGCGGCCGGGTTGCCACTCGCCTCGATCACGACATCCACGCCGCGGCCCTGAGTCAAGTTGGTCACGATCTCCGACCGATGTTCCATCGGGTCGTCGGTGACCGAGAGAGTCACGTCAGCGCCCATGCGTCTCGCCAAATCGAGACGCGCGCTGGGGTCGCCGATGACGATCACACAACTGGAGCCCCGTAGGGCCGCAAACGCTGCGGCGGACAACCCAACCGGACCCGATCCCTGCACAAGCACCGTATCACCCATTGCAAGGTCGGATCGCTCGACCGCGGCGAAGCCGGTGAACAGCCCGCACCCGCCGCCGATGACGTCATCCGCCGACAGCGGTTCAGGGAGCTTGAAAATCCGTACGCCGGGCTTCAAGTAGATTTTTTGCGCCCATCCGCCGAGTGGTCCGTCATGGGCGGAGTATGTTATGCCGTAGACGCGTCGATGCGGGCAGCGGTTCGGCTGCCGCGCAACCAGACAGTACCAGCAGGCATTGCACACTTCGTGGACATCGTAAAACGTCACGATGTCACCAAGAGTGAGTGGTGCGCCTGTTGCATCGACCGCGACACCGTTGGCTTCCAGGATGCGGCCGACACTGACATGCCCCGGAATGATCGGGTAGGGAACTCCTGCGAGCCTTCCGTGATGAAGGTGTACGTCCGTACCGCACACTTCACTTGCAACGGTTTCCAACAGAACACCTCCCGGCTCGATGGGTGGATCGTCGAGTGTCCACATTTCGAGAGGAGCGTTCGGCTCGGTCATGACGGCGGCGCGGATCGACATGTGGCCAAGTTTACCCCGAGGCTATGTTCGGGGGAAGGCATGCGGGCCAGCCGAGCGGCGGCTTCAGCCGTCGCGAAGATACATTACCCGCGGTAGACCTCGTCGTGCGAGCCGACGTCGAGAAGAACGATCTCATCAGGTGTGAGACGAAGAATCAGGACGATCCGATAGGAGTAGGTCAGACTGACCGCGTGTTTGTCGCGGTTTTTTCCTTTGAGGCGATGAAGGCGCAGCTTAGGTGCATGCGGGTCGGATTCAAGCTGAAGAAGAACGTCCTCGAACAGACCGGCTAGTTCAGGGTGGCGGCCAAGGAACTTGCGGGCCGTGCGTTCGAACGTCGCGGTCCACACCAGCGCGAATCTCGGCACAGGCTGAACTTCCCTTCCTATTCTTCAGATCGGAGGCTCTTCATCAGCTCCTTCGCGTCACCACGCCGCACACTACCCTCTCTCAGATCCGCCTCGGAAGCGGCCAGCCGTGCCTCGGCGAGATCGTTCATCAGTTGCCGGTAGTCCTGTTCCGACATCACGACGTACTGGGCCCGGTTACTCTTTACCAGGTGCACCGGCCCCTCGGCCAGCGCCTCGTCCAGAACTGACATTCCCCGTCGCTTGACCTCCTGTACCGGTATGGTACTCATTATGGAACCTCTTTTCGCACTGATTATAACACCATAATATGCTCACACCGCGTCGATGTCCAGGTTGTATCGTCAGTTCACATTCGATTTCATCAGGGTCGATATCTTTCATGCATGACATCATTACGAATGGAAAGCCGAGAATGATCGTTCTCCCGCGCGACAAGTCGCATTCCAAGGCCGGGCTCTCATGCCTCACCACGGCTTTCATCACCTCGACCCTGCTCGCCGCCACGCCCCAATCCGCGTCGAGCCAGCAAGGGCCATCTCGCGTGCGAGAGGCCCGAACAGCGTTCGGGTCCTTTCAGTCTGTTTGCACCTCGGAGGCGGCCCGGGTGTGGTCTGAGTCTCTCTGTGGCCCGCTTATCCTGGTCGATCAGGATTCTCGTGAGAGCTGGGCGAGTCAGAGGCCGCCGTTCGACGGTTTTCGGGAAAGCGAAGGGGTTTGGTCGGGCACCTTGCCGGACTCGATCGGCGTTGCCAACACGAGTACGCTTCTCGGTGAAGAGCTGTGGATCATGGTCATGACTCCCCTACCGTCGAACCCGTTTGCGGCAATCGAGCTTCTCCATCACGAGGCGTTTCATCGGGTCCAGGTCAAGCTGGGGCTGAACTCCCCCGACAGGGCGCAAGCTCACCTCGAGGAAGCCGACGGACGGACTTGGTTGCGGATGGAAATTCGGGCGCTGGCCCACGCCCTTGAAACTCCCGGGCGCGCCCGTCGGCAGGCAGCGGAGGACGCGGTGGCGTTTCGATTGACCCGCCTCCGTCTCTTCGAAGCGGACACTCTCGAGGCTGCCCTGGAGACCCAAGAGGGGTTGGCAGCCTACACGGGAGCGCGGGTCGCCCTGAACGCAACCCACGAGGGTCAGGCGAGGGTCGGCAGCGCGATCCTGAGGCGGGACAGTGCCGAATCCTTTGGCCGTAGCTTTGCCTACGCCACTGGCCCTGGACTGGGGCTCCTTCTGGACGACTTCGACCCTACTTGGAAAGACCGTGTGGCACCAGATCGTCCCATGTTCGCGCTTCTTGCCGAAACCCTAGGTATGGCTGGACAGAGTCCGGAGGACCTCGACGCCGACGGCCGAGGAGAGCGGTATGGCCTCGGCGAAGTTCGACAAGCCGAGCACATTCGTGCCGAAGAGGCCCGCCGCCGCGTGGCGGCACTCCGGGCTAGCTTCACCAAGAGCGTGCGCCTGGTACTCTCCGCCGAGTCGCTTCGGATGACCTTCGATCCTAATCGGATCGTTCCGATTTCTGGACTGGGGACCGTGTATTTTTCGGCGACCTTTAGCGGCGCTTGGGGAGAGCTGGACATCGACGATGGAGGGGTCCTGGTTGCGGAAGATTGGACAGCTCTCACGGTTTCCGGCCCTCGACAGATCGACTCAGACACCGTTCAGGGAGATGGGTGGTCTCTTGAGTTGGCTCCGGGCTGGATTGTTCACCGGCAGGGCGACACTTGGACCGCACGCAAGGAATCGCCGCGGGACTGAGCCTCAATGCCCACCATCCGCACGATCGCTGGACGCATTGGCGTACCGTTCACTCTATCCGCTATCAACTGGTGTGGTGGCGAAAGTAACTGAGGGAAAGGTCCAAAAAATTGTGATGGGAAGAAACCACCGATCGAGAGTTTGGCTCCACCTGGCGTTGTTCTTGACGGCGGTGCTGCCCTCTGCTGCCGCGAGTCAAGTCAGCGAACGTGCTACGGCAATCGTGGGCGCAACCATCATCGACGGCAACGGCGGCCCACCCATCGTAGATGGAACGATCGTGGTCTTGGGGAATCGAATCAGTGTGGTTGGACCACGCAGCGCCGTTGATGTTCCCAACGACGCAACAATTATCGACGGAAACGGAAAATTCGTTACGCCCGGATTCATCGATGCGAACACACATGTATCGCTCTATGCCATCGGCGAGACCATTGTGAGGTACGAGGATCAAAACGCCAATGTCACACTGAAAGCCGCTCAACTACACCTGAAGCACGGCATTACGACTATACGCGACACCTTCGGTTCGCTGCTGGCGTTGATTCAGATACGCGACGCGATCGCCCGTGGAGATACCGTGGGACCTCGCATGCTCGTAGCCGGCAATATCATCGGTTGGGGCGGCCCCTATTCCATCACCATGTCCCTCAACCGCGAGGATGATCTCACTCTCTTTCAGGAGCGCTTCAACGACTACATCACGCAGGGATCGGGCGAAGAACTGATGGCGATGGTTGCGCGTCACCGTCAACAAGTACCTCGACAAGGGACCGGACTTCATCAAGTACGGCGGTACGAGTCATTTCCCCGGCCCAACGATGATCGGCTTTTCGCCGCGGGCACAGCGCGCGATCGTCGAGGAAGCTCACAAGCGCGGCATGGCGGTGGACGCGCACTCCAGCAGTCCCGAGGGTCTCAGGTTGTCCGTCCTCGCGGGGATCGACGTCATTCAACATCCTGAAATCGTGACCGGCGAGATAACGGACGAGGTGATCGACCTGATCGTAGAACGGGACGTCGTATGCGCGATGCTCACGAATTGGATGACCGGCGAAGCGTGGCAGCGGACGTTAGAGAGACACCCAGAACGGCAGAAGAGCGAAGAGACCTCGGAGCAGGAGGCCGGCCGACAGCAACGGGAAAAGACTTCGGCCGAGTTGCGTCGCGAGCGACGGGCCCGCGATTATGGCCACGGCCGCCGGAACGCCCAGAAGCTGATCGCGGCCGGATGCATCACCGCCATAGGAACCGATACGTGGTTGGGCAACGCACCGGAGTTCAGCCGCACGCCGATGCCGGATTACCAGAAGCCGGGCATCGGCAGCATCATCGCTATCGAAGGTCTGGTGGAACTCGGCATGACACCGATGCAAGCGATCGTCGCGGCGACGCGCAACGGCGCACTTGCGGCCAAGAAGTTGGCTGAGTTTGGGACGCTGGAGGTCGGGAAATCAGCCGACATCTTGATGTTCGACGCGGATCCGCTGGCGGACATCAGCAACATCCGCCAACTCAATCAGGTGATTCGGGACGGGCGCGTGGTGGATCTGGGTGCGCTGCCCTACGAGCGGATTTTTTCGAAGCCGGACCGGAACTAACCGGGTCGTGTTCGGGGGAGGACGCGGGGCCAGAAACTAGCGGCTACCCCAATCGAGCGACATCCGTCATTAAGATGGTTACGATGGCGAGGCGACGTTATAGAAACCGCGACCGATACCGGGGGTGCCAATGACCGACACGCAGGCTGGCAAACAGCCGAGCAGCGGCACGAATCGTCCCGTACACCCTGTTCGGGGGATGAGGGCCGCACCCCATTTGGCTCTTCCTATCCCTGTCTTCGTCTCTCTCCTCCTACCGGCCGGCAACGCGAACCGAGGCGGTGAGGCTCGATAACCCGTCCGAGAAGACCAGGCTCAGGTCGCGGCGCCGGGTGGAAATGTTCACCGATCCTCCCCGCGCAAACGAGAGCACCTCGCCGCTGTCCGGATCGCGCACCATGACCATGGGGTATGTCGCCGCATTCCATTCGACCCGCACCTGGCGTTCGTTGACGGCGGTGGCGCTCAGCGCCGCACGCTGGAGCATGGTGGGGCCTCGCGGGATTACCGCCGAGCTGCGCGTCGCCTGCACCCCGGGGCCGGAGATCCGCAACGTCGCGGGACGCCGTCCTCCTGCATCGGCGAGCGGTATGAGGAACGAGAAGTGTGTTTCGGGTCCCCCGGGGAGGTCCGCGACAATTGCTCCCGCAAAGGAGTAGCCGAAGATCGATGCGCCGTCCGCGGCGAACGCCTCCAGCCGATACGGACCTGCGCGTTTGGGGAGCACTGGCGCCGCAAGGATCTCGAATGCCGGTTCGAGAACGATGGAGTCCGGTGTGATACGGCCCCATACGAGCAGGCCCTGGACGGGGCTCAGTCGCGCCACACTCGCCGGCGCGGGCAGCGCGTTCCGAAAGTCGAGTATCCCCTCGAAGGTGTAGTCGCTCACCCATTTCGGGGAGCAGTTGCTCATGATGTCCTTGAAGTCGCTCGGCGCCTTGACGGTAGCGCTGTCCATGTCCAGTCCGAATACACCTATGGACGAGTTCGCATAGGGGTAATTCCCGTCTACGTTGGCTCCTCCCCCGCACTCTGCGTGTTTGCGTCCGAAATTGTGGCCGAGTTCATGGGCCATGATCCCCGACCGCAAACCCGGATCGTCCAGCCCGACGGCGATCAGGTGCTCGGCGGACGGTGTGAAGGGAGTCCACGCCAGTCCCTGTACGCCGGTCGTATACGATGTCTGTAGCACTCCGTAGTAGTGCCTCGAACTCTCATCCGTCACGTTTCGCAGTGTCGTGAGTTCGTTCAGGATCGTTGCCCAACCGGCTCCGTTGCTTTGCGCGACTTCGGAGGTGGTGTATACGCTGCGCACGTCCACGTCGTATGCCGCCAGCGGGAACATCAGTCTCGTCTGATCGAGGAATTGATCGGCGCTCGCGAGATCCACCCTTCCGGTGTCGCCGGTGGCTGACTGGAGGACCGGGACGAAACGCAGCGCCAGAGTCGGCGTCGGGCGCACGTTGAGCTGGACCGGCGTTCCGCTCACCGGAAACTGGTTGTCGGTCTCGTCGGTCTCGAGGATCGCGTCGCCCGGATCGACGTCTGCGAGGATCGACAGGCCGGGTTGGATCACGCTGCCGGGGATGAGGACGTTCCACGACGAAGCGAGGACGGCCTCGTCCACCGTGGTAGGTACCTGCGACGGGGCGGTGCTGATGCTGAGGGTGTCGAATACGCTTCCCCCGTCGAACAGGCGCACCCGCACCAGGGGTTGGATCGCGTTGGCCTCGTTCGCTAGCGCGAAGATCCGCAGATACGCGTCACGGTTCTGGATCAACGGGACGGTCCCGGCAAAGCGCTGTGTGCTCTGCACGGCGTACAGACCGCCGATGCGCAAGTTGAGCGTAACTGTTCCCGCGAAGCTGTAGGTCACGGCGACCGAGGCCACCTGTGCCGCGCTCACCAACACGTCCTGGCTCGCGCTATCGGGTGTGTACTGATCCCCGGTCAGGTTCACGGCAGTCGCCGCGACCGTGTACGTGCCGGGCTCGAGGCCGATAAGGGTATCGGATGCGGTGAGCGCCCGGCTGAATCCTGCGGGCCCGCTCACCGTGACGCCTGCGGCAGCACCCGTCGGTAGGCCCGTGATCGTAACGGCGAGGCTTCCGGTGGCCTGACTGTAGGCGACGATGACCTCGGCCAGCGTACCGGCCGTGACCACTACCGCCACCGTGGTGGAATCCGGCGCGTAGCGTTGCCCACCCACGACGGTATCCGCAGCGGTCACCGCGTAGGTGCCGGCCGGGATGCCGACCAGCGTATCGGCTCCCGTAAGGCTCCGGCTGAATCCAGCGGGCCCCGTCACCGTGAGCGCGGCGTTAACCCCAGCGGGAAGACCCGACGGTGTAACGGCCAGATCTCCCGTGACCAGCGTATAGGTCACGGCGGCTTGGGTAGCGCTGCCGGCCGGCACGCTCACTGCCTGGGTGTCAGGGGTGGCGGCGTAGGTCTGTTGTGCAGCGAGCACGGCAGTCGCCGCGACCGTGTACGTGCCGGGCTCGAGGCCGATAAGGGTATCGGATGCGGTGAGCGCCCGGCTGAATCCTGCGGGCCCGCTCACCGTGACGCCTGCGGCGGCACCCCTCGGTAGGCCCGTGATCGTAACGGCGAGACCGCCGGTGGTGGGCTGCTGCGGAGCCGCCGTGTCATCCCCGCAGGCCACGGCCAGCCCTGTGAGCGCGCATGCGATGGTCGTCCGGAGCAACCGGAGCAGACGCGCCCGAGCCGGCTCGCAGTGTGAATTCGGAGACTGCTCCGCCACGCCGCTAACCTGCATGGTCACAATATACGTCCCTCGGTCGAGCCGGTGAATGCGGGTCGGATTCGCGTTGAAGAGGAACATCCTCGAACAGACCGGCCAGTTCAGGGTGGCGGCCAAGGGATTGGTCTTGGATCGTCCTCGTCCGGGGACGTTACCTTCGAACACCGTGCTGCGTTACTTGAGCTAACTCCAGTCACTACAACGCCTTCTGCGCAATCACGTCCGAGGCACGTGGCTTGCATTCTCAAGAGATCCAGGTGGCAAACCGGAGGATCTCATGACTGATCGTTGGCTTGCAAGGTTCCTTCTTCCAGTGATACTCGTCGCGTCGGTTCCCACAGGTGTCAGGGCTCAGCTCAGAGAGGTCCGTGGGCCCAAGAGCATAATCGGGGTGAACTTCACCCTTGCCCGGCCAGTGGGTGAGTTCCAGCAGTTCGTGGATGTGGGTGGTGGGCTCGGCGTCTATGGTGTGGTCAACTTCGATGAGGGACGCCACCTCGGACTCCGCTTCGATGGCTCATGGGTGCTCTATGGCCATGAGAGCTTCATCGCACCGCTCAGCAACACAATCAGGCGTGTAGGTGTCGACGTAGATACCGACAACTTCATAGTGCACCTAGGTATGGGTCCCCAGTTCACGTTCGGCAGCGGTCCAGTAAGACCCTACGTGTACGGAACGGTCGGTTTCTCGTATTTCGCGACTGTGTCGTCGGTGAGCGGCACGGCGAGCCTGGGCAACTTTGCAAGCTCGACTAATTTCGATGACTTCACATTTGCCACTACCGGTGGTGGCGGTTTGCTCCTTCGTTTATCGAACGGTAATCGTCCGATCTCGCTCGACCTGTCAGTTCAGACGACACACAACGGAGAGGCCGAGTACTTGACTCGCGGTGGAATCGTGGAAAACCGCAATGGCTCTGTAACGCTTCTACCGATCCGCAGTCAGACCAACCTCGTTGCTTTTCGGATCGGTGTAGCCATAGGGATTTGAGGCTACGCTATCCGTCCCAATCGGCATGCCGACCTATGTAACCGGTGTCTTGCC
>JAZDCZ010000051.1:0-17751 GCA_036679605.1 Gemmatimonadota bacterium | reverse complement strand
CGTAGCCATCGACCCGGATCGCTTCGTGTACGCAAGCTACCCCCACGATGCACTTTTCCCATGGGATTTCATCGACCACCATATAGATCGTGATTATCTCTGGTTGGAGCGGCGGCGGGCACTGGCCGAACGCGAAACCGAACCCTGTGATGTAGCTACTTGCCATAGCTGCTGTGCGTGTTGAAGAAAACGAGGAAGATGCCGTAGCAAATCCGCGTATAGCTTGTGACAGCTTCGTTGCCCTGGCCGAGAAAACGATGTCTGGACATACTGTTTTCGCCAAGAACAGCGATCGACCCGCAGGCGAATGTCAGCCCCTGAAGCAGATCGCCGCGGCCGACTGGCCGTCCGCCGGCCGATTATCGTGCCAGTACATCGAAGTCGATCAGGTTCCCCATACCTATGCCGTGCTCGGCGCTGGGCCCTACTGGCTCTGGGGTCTCGAGCACGGTTTGAACGAGTGCGGTGTCGTTGCCGGCAATCATACAATCTTTACCAAAGACCCGGTCGCCGACGCCGGACTACAGGGCATGGATTTGGTTCGCCTGGCTCTCGAACGGGCTCCCTCAGCACTCAAGGCCGTGAACGTGGCGACCTCATTGATCGAAAAGCACGGCCAAGGCGGCTCCGGCTATCTGGATACCCACTGGCCCTACAATAATTCTTTCCTCATCGCCGATGCCGACCGCGCGTTTTTGCTCGAAGCTTCCGCGCGCCATTGGGCGCTGCGGGAAATCGACGGCGCCGGCAGTGCGAGCAATCATGCGGTGATTGGCGCCGATTGGTGTCGCTTGTCGGCCGACTGTGGCGAACACGCGCGCGAGCAGGGCTGGTGGGATGGACGAGGGCGCTTGGACTTCGCCGCCGCCTACCGTGACGTTTCTGTCGTGCCACCGGTGATCTCCTCGGCCCGCTTTGCGCGCACCTGTGAGGTGGGCAAAGGTTCCGTCGACTTACCTGCGGTAAAGCGTCTCATGCGCGATCACTACGACAGCGGTTCGGTCTACCGTCCGGGACGAAGCCCGGACGACGAGCGTTATTACGGCGTGTGCATGCATGCCGATCCGGTCGGCACGACTACGGCATCGATGGTCGCGGAACTACGTCGTGGGCAGGCTGTGCCCCTGTACTGGGCGGCCCTGGCTAATCCATGTATCGGACCGTTTTTCCCGCTGTTTCCTCAAGGACAGTTGCCGGAGGAGTTGTTGCAGGGAGGCGGCAGTTCGGACTCGGGCGGTGCTTGGTGGCGCTTCAAAGATCTGCTGACCGCTGTTGAACAGGCTCCCGAACGGTGGGCGGCCGAGGTTAGAAAGTTTTGGGACGCTTGGGAGCAAGGGCAGGCCGAGCGCGCCGAAGCCCTACGCGGTCAGCTCGAAGCTGAACTCGCGGCTGCGACCGCGGCCGAGTCGGTGCAGAGACACTCCGGCGTCGTCGGCGACGATGCGGTCGCCGCCAAAATCTACGAGGCCACGAGCGTGTTCATGGGGGATATGTGGACCGAGGCCAGCTCGGCCCTCGAAGATATCCACGGCCGAATCGGCCGCGTCTGACTCCGGCATCGGCGAGTCCGGGCGTCCGGCCAGACCGATGCAGGCCTGTTACTGTCCGGCGACTACAGGTGCCAGGCGGTCACCGGGTGGTGTATCCCAAGTCTGTATGCTAACAATCGTGTTTCACGCGTTTGTCTGTGTAGAACGGCATGCATCACCTGGCCGGCTCGTTATTTTTGGTAATCCGAAGCGAAGTCTTGATGTCCAATGCGATGAACCGTTTTAGAATCGCACCCGGTTTTGCGGAAGGCTCTGAGCGTGTTTGGTGGGAACGGAACTAAAGCCGAAGCGCAATTCCCGATGAAACGTCATCATCCGGTCCACGGCGGCATGGCGGCGCCGAGCAGCTTGGAGGATTTCTTTGCCAGCGTGGATGGCACCCCGTTGGCGAATGCCTTCAACGGGAGAAAGGTTGTGCATCCCTCTATCGGCATATCGCCTGTGCCCGAAGAAGAGCGCGAGTCAATCTGGCGAGAGATCACCGCAACGCCGCGCCGGGGCAAGAGCGTTGCCTATCTGCATGTCCCCTTTTGCGCGAACCACTGCCTGTTCTGCGGCTTCTACCAAAGCCGGTGGCGCGATGAGAATGGTACGCCGTACACGGACGCCGTGATCGAAAATCTACGCCGTGAAGCCGACCTGCCCTATCAATCACAAGGTCCTGTGCATGCGGTCTATTTCGGCGGTGGCACACCAAGCGCCCTATCGGCTCGCGACCTTGCCCGGCTAGTGCAAGCCACGCGCAAGAATTTGCCGCTTGCACCCGACTGCGAGATTACCATCGAGGGCCGCGTCCACAGTTTTACGAGCGACAAGATGAGGGCTGTGTTCGACGCGGGTGCCAACCGGGTGTCTATCGGGGTCCAGAGCTTTCATGAAGAACTGCGCCGCTCAATGGGCCGCAAGGCGTCGCGCGAGAAAGTGATTGCATTCCTTGAAGAGCTGGTCGCCGTCGACAAGGGGGCCGTCATCATCGACCTGATCTACGGTTTTCCTAATCAGTCGATGGAGATGTGGGAGGCCGATGTACGCACGGCCATCGAGATCGGCCTTGACGGCGTCGATCTTTACGCCCTCAATCTCATACCAGGTACGCCGCTGCTCACCGCCATCGAGAAGGGTAAATTTGCCCCTACCGCAAAGACCGAATACGGCGCCTATTATGAACGTGGCTCCGAGCTGCTGGAGCACGCGTGCTGGGAAACCATTTCGACGACCCATTGGAGGCGCACCGCGCGAGAGCGCAATATCTACAATCGGGAAGCGAAGAAAGGCGCTGACTGCCTTGCTTTCGGCTCGGGCGCGGGTGGCTCCTTGAACGGTTACTCTTATCGCATCAACGGCGATCTCAAGGCCTACCGATCGCAGATAGAACGAGGGGAAAACCCGATGGCCCACCTTTTGAACCAATCCGAACATCGTGGACTGTTTGATCCCATCAAGGGGAGCATGGAGCGCGGGCGGCTCAATCTTACTAGTCTGGCGGTAGAGCTGGAGCGTCGCACAGGGCTCGATCTGGATGCGATTATTGGGCCGCTCCTTGAGCAATGGCAGTATGCGGGACTCTTGAACCGCAAGGCCGACTGGGTCGATCTCACTATTGCGGGTCGCTTCTGGCAAGTCACCATGACCCAGAATCTACTGGAATGGCTCAATCAGAATATCAACGAAAAACGAAAGTCCTACTCTCTGTTGAAGTGAGATGATGAGGAAAAAACCGTGAACTTGACCGCAGAAACACGTGAAGCCGTTGCCGCGTCGCTGGCGCAGAATCCAGGCGCGGTCCTGGAGCAGATTGCCGAGCAGCACGATGTCACAACAGCCGATGTAATTTCCTGCCTACCGGAAAGAGAAGTCTCGACCATCGGTGGTGATGAATTCATGCGGGTGATGTTAGAGATCGCAACGTGGGGTGAGGTCACCTTTATTGTAAACACGACCGACCTCATTCTGGAAGTCAAGGGTAGCGTTCCCGAAGGCGAGATGGCCCACGGCTTCTACAATCTGCAGGGCAAGCCGATCGGCGGGCACGTGAAGGCCGACGACTGCGCCTCTATCAGCTTCGTTTCCCGCAAGCTGTTTTCGAGCGACACTCGTTCGGTTCAATTCTATAATAGGGATGGGGGATGCATGTTCAAGATTTATCTTGGCCGCGATGAAGAACGGCGATTGATCCCCGCGCAAATAGAGAAATTCGAAGCATTGCGCGACCGTATGATCGCAAACAGATAATTCGACCAGAAAAGGAAAGTGGAACTGTTGTATCGTGCCATGAACCGACCGACGATGAACCTCTGGCGGACGGTGGGAACTTCCGGTTAGTCTGGAAGCGTAAACCGCACCGGCACCTCGAACTCGAGCGTGTCGACAGTCAGTTGATCGGGAATGGGTGGAAACGGATCCGCACGTTCGACCATTTCCTCTACCGATGAGGTGAAAATGGAGTACGCGGCTGGGCGTGAAGGTTTGTGGGCAATCACCGAGCCGTCCCGCGCTATACGGATACGTTCGATCACCGTATCTTCCAACCCGAGTCGCACGGCGCGTCGTGGGTAGTACTTGTGTTTGTCCAACCACGCGGCAAGAAGCTGAACATAGCGTGCGTGTACCACTTCGTTCTGCGTCACGGCCGAGTTCGACTGCGGACGTATGCGGCTGGAGGATTCGGTTTTGGCGATATTCGTTTTGTCGTCGGCATCAGCTTTTCTATCCCGCTCGGGTTTGGAAGATGTCGCTGTTCGTGCCGGTTTTGTCACATGGGTGCGCTCCAGGGGCTTGGCGACGGTATGCGTGCGCTTCGGGACAGCAGCGGCAGGTGGGATACTTTTCGACGTGGCCGGTTTCGCCGTACTGTCTTCGACGGGGGACTGCGGCGACGTGATGTGGGTTAGCGGTGCGCTCTCACGAAGGCTCACTTTCTGGATCGAAATGACCATGTGCGGGGCAGGAACAATGGGGTGTTTCGACCGTATCGCGCCCAGGCCGGCCAACGCGACGACATGGATGGCGAGGGCGCCCGCAAGGGCGGCTACTCGATGTCGTCGGGTGATCCGCAAGCCCTCAGGCCTCAGGCCGGGCGGCCAGAGCGATGTTGCGGCCACCGGCGGCGCGCAATACGTCCATCACTGCTAGCAGGTCTTGTACGGAGACATCTGCGCTCGCATGCAGGGCTATCGTTTGCTTGGAATTGGGCTGCAGGATTGATTCGACGCGGGCACGCAACGCGGACCAATCTACTCGTTTACCTTCGACGGTAATGGAGCGATCGGTAGCCAAGCTTACTGTGATCGTCGCCCTCAAAGGCGATTTGGCGTTCGCCGATACCGGCAGATTCACCTCTACGGACTGAGGAACGACATACACGCTGGTTAGCAAAAAAAATATCAGCAACAGAAACACGACATCCACAAGCGGTGCCAGTTCCAATTTAGTCGCCAGCTTCGATCTACGTTCAAGCTCCATGACCTACGGCCTGTAATGCTCTCTTACCGCGCTCGACGAAACCGTCTGCCGTACGAATGCCACTCAGGATGCGCGCACCAGCGTCCTGCATGGCCTCGCGGACACGGTCAATTTCTCCTTCGAAGTACTGCAATGCGATCATCGACGGTATGGCGATCACCAAGCCAGACGCGGTCGTCAACAAAGCCGCCGATATTCCCCCCGACAAAAGCGCCGGGTTCGCCAAGGAACCGGCCTCTTCCAGTTTTCCGAAAGCTGAAATCATCCCGCCGACCGTACCAAGTAAACCGAGCATCGGACTGACTTGTGTTACGGAGGACAATACTCGCAGCCAAGTCCCGAGTTCACGCAGTTGACAATTACCGACCCTAATCATCTCCGCTTTTGGGTCGACCGGGGTTCCACTTTCCGAAGCATCCAGCGTGAGCCCGCCTGCCTCCAAAGCGCGCGCTATCGGATTGTGCGTGCCAGCCAGGACTTTCAACGCGGCCTCGGTATCGCCGGAGCGGATCATGGCAACGGCTGGGTTGATGAAGTCCAAGCGCCTAAGAGCGTAGCGGTGGAACTGGTACAGCTTTAACAGCGCGGTTGCCATTGCAATCACCGATAACAATAGCAAGACGGGCATGAGTACGCCGCCACGCTCGAAAATCTCCAGCGCACCAAGCAGCGAAGCGTCAAGCATTAGCAAAGAAATTCGGGGGGCTGCTCGTCGGTCTTGGTTAAGCGACGCACCGCGTTTCCCATAGTGTCGCTTACGGATTTAAACGCGTTGGGTGTGAGATGCAGTGTAATCGAGCCGATCAACACATGGATCATCCCACAACCACAACATTGCACCTCGCACACTTTCGATCGCGCTACGATGCGTTGGCCGTGCGCTTGAAGTTCGCTTGAGTGATTCATACTGCTATTTCCTCCATAGTATTCTGGTGCGTGGGCGGAAGTCGCGATCCGGTCTTGCCGAGGTAAAGAACGAGCGGGCAGTCGAAATCCGGGTGACGGCGAACAGCAACGCGGATACCCAATGCGCCGGCGATTGTCTTGGCGTTCAACACTTCGTCCGGAGTCCCGATCGAAACGCTGCGACCGTGATCCAGCAAGCAGATACGGTCGGCGTAACGAGCTGCCAGATTCAAGTCGTGTAGTACCACAGCCACCCCGACGTTTTTTCGAGCCAGCCTACGGACGAGTCCCAAGATTTCGTGCTGGTGACACAAGTCGAGAGCCGTGGTGGGTTCGTCGAGAAGCAAATAACGGCAGGGTTTCTGTTGCGACGGCACCCAAATCTGCGTGAACACGCGTGCTATATGGATCCGCTGTTGCTCCCCGCCTGATAATGTAGAATACACACGCCCCGCCAGGTGAGATGCGTCAACCGCTTCCAAGCAGCGGGCAGCAATTGAGTGATCACTGCAGGTTGCGACGCCGCCGTTGTGCGGAATTCGTCCGAGCAAAACCAAATCCGAAACCCGAAAGCCCATCGCGGCGTCGCTGGTCTGCGGAAGTACCGCGCGAACCTGCGCGCGTTGTTTGATCGACCAGTCGGCCAGCGGTTTACCACCGAGTGTCACGCTGCCGCGCGCGAGCTTCAGGTCGCCTGCGGCTACCTTGATGAGTGACGATTTCCCGGCGCCGTTGGCACCAATGATCGCTAATACCCGTCCCGGCGTGATCTCAACCGAAACGTTGTCGAGAACCGATTTTCCTAGCCGTGTGGCCGTACCGTTAACGACTGTAAGGCTCATAAATACCCCTGTCGCCGTTCGCTACGAAGCAACCAGAGCAGGAAGGGTGCGCCGCAAAGTGCCGTGAGAATGCCCAGTGGCAGTTCCGCCGGAGAAACCAGTGTTCTAGCGGCCGAGTCGGCTCCTATGGTAAGGCTAGCGCCCAACAGGGCTGACGCGGGAAGAAGGCGACGATGGTCAGGCCCGACGGTGAGGCGAAGCAAATGAGGTACGACTAGCCCGATGAATCCTACCATGCCTGCTACCGATACAGCCGCTCCCACCCCCAGGGCGACGAGTGTGACAAGCATGCGCTTGGTGCGCTGTACGTCGATCCCTAGGTGAGTTGCCGCCGACTCGCCCAGGACCATGGCATTGAGTGGCAAACCGAAGCGCGGCAACACGAGCACCGTGATGAACATGATGGGTCCGGCCACCGACAGAGACGGCCATGAAGCTCCGGCTAGGCTTCCCAAGGTCCAAAACGTAACCGATCGTAACTCTTGGTCGTCGGCCAGGTAAACGAGCAATCCAGTCGCCGAGCCGGCGAGTGCGTTGATACCGATCCCTGCGAGCAGCATCATCGCGACCACGGTGCGGCCCGATACCAGCGATAACCGATAGACGATGAACGTTGTTGCCAGTGCGCCGACAAAAGCCGCTGTCGGAACTGCGAGACGGTTCAGCAGGGCGGCGACAGACGAGTTCATCACCGGCACTTGATCCCCAATCACGATCGTCGTGACGACGGCCAGAGCGGCACCTGCCGCAATACCGATCAAACCCGGGTCGGCGAGTGGGTTTCGGAACAAGCCCTGTGTGGCCGCGCCCGCGACTGCGAGGGCAGCGCCGACCAACGAGCCGAGGATGACGCGAGGCAGACGTAGGTATAGGACGACGGCCTGTTGGGTATGAGTCGATGGCCAAGGCAATTCGAAGCCAAACGGCCGGGCCAAAATCGTGATCACTTGACCGGCTGAGGTTTCCACCGCTCCGACGGTCATCGAGGTCAGCGCCACCAATACCAGCAACACAGCCAGTGTCGGTAGTAACCACGCGGAAGGTCTCACGACGGTGACTCCTCGGGATTTTCGAGCGGTGCGTACAATAAATCGACCAATTCGCGCAATGCACGACCCGTTCGCGGGCCAAAATCGAGAGCGTAGTTGGGTATTTCCTTTACTCTGTGCCTGCGCCCGGCGGGGGTCAGACGAAGCGCTGCAACTTCGAGAAAACGATCCACTCCACCGGTGCGTTGTAAAGTCCCCCGCGTTACCAGAATGATTCCTGGCGAAGACGCGACCGCGGCTTCGCCGGTTAGCGGCCGGTAACCCTCGAACGCGTCGATTACGTTGGTGCCGCCGGCAAGCCGAATCATCGTATCGGCCGCCGTGTTGCGTCCGGCAGCGAGCGCAAACCCCAGACCCGGGGGATTGACCACGAACAGAACACGCGGCGCCCTATTCTCTCTCGAGACGCGACTGTGCGCCGATGTCACTTCCTCGGCAAGGATCCTGGCTAGTGCGGTGGCCTGCTCGTTCGCGCCGAGCAGTTCCCCGATACGTAGGATATTTCCTTGTGCTGCCGCTACCGATAGGGCCAAGGGTATCGATACAGTGCGCACGCCGGCATCGGCCAGACTGGCAAGAGCTTGCGGCGGTCCCGCGTCACCGGATGCGATGACCAGAGAAGGCGCTAGTGAGAGAATTCCTTCGGCGGAGAGAGTTCTCTTGTAGCCGACTTGCGGCAACCTTGTCACCTCGTTCGGCCAGCCGCTCGTGGTATCCACTCCGACTACAAGATGCCCGGCTTTCAATGCGAAAATCGTCTCGGTTACGGCGCCTCCGATCGAAACAATGCGTGTGTTCTCCGCGGCATTCACGCGCCCCGACACCGAGACCAGTAGGAAAGCGATCAACGCGACTGACCGCAGACATCTTCGCAGCGCTGAGATAAACGCGCGCTTCTCGAGTATGCTCGACGTTTTCATCGTTTGCCGCGTTCCACCCATGCAACGAGATCACGCCAAACGAGCGACTCGGCGTGTCCGGGATTTCGCTCGCCGTAAAAGAGCACGACGTTCTCACCGTCGGCGGTATACAGTTCGAGGGATGTCACGACTCCGTCAACGGTAGGTTTTTGTACAACCCATACAGAATCGATACGGTCGTCACGGACGTGAAGAGTGAATGTCGGTGACGTTACGTTTGTCCATCCGTTCGTCAAGCGTACGCGACCGACGGGCCCGGTGGAGATCTGAACCGCCCCGGAGTTAGGAACGAATACCATAACGGGGATGCCTGCTGCGTGGGCTCCGTGCATCAGGCGGCGGAGTGCCGGTGGGGGGAGTCGGCGAGCGAAATCGTTGCCGGCCAAACGCAGTGCTTGCAGACGCGAGACGCCTTGTTCTGCGAGCATCGGGGTGAAGTCGTGTGTGTCCTCGAGCGACGCCCACCGGGTTCGAAGCGTATCCACATTGACTTGGCCATCAGGATGGTCGGCGGTTCGACTCTCGGGGGCATCCGTGTTTTGGGCGGTGCTCTGGTCATCGTGCGCATGGCGGTTGACGAGGCTCTCGTACGCATCTTGGCGTACCTCCTCTCCCAGGTAGATCTTGTGTACGGCGATCCCGTGGCGGTCGAAAAACTGCAGGCTGTAACGCGGACCCGCTTCCGTCGACCTGCGAACCGCGAATCCCACATGCCACTTGCCGGTTAACAAACGCAGGTCGATTCCAACACCTCGGACGAAGAGGTTCCCACCCATGACATGTACACGGCCGTAACGGCCGACGGTCTCGTGAACGGCACACTCATTCCGTGTTACTGTGGTTAACTGGCCCATTCGATGGAGCCCAGCCAGCATCTCGTCCCAAGGACCGTCCAGCCGTGTAGCGGTATCTCCGCACGTACTTGCTACCAAATCGGCTTCGCTAACCTCGAGCGCCTCAGCCGCATCGTGGGCACGTACGCCGGGCTCATAGCGTTGCAGCTCGGCCCACGCTTCATACAAGCCACCGGGCGACAGTGTTTCAGGTGCGCGTTTGCTCTGTGTTTTCATTTTTTCCTCCATACAGAGCTAGGTGCTCCTCATCGTTGTCGGCAAACTCAACGTCGCGGTTCACTCTTAACCAACGCAGTTCAACTCCACCGGTAGCCCCACCGCCACCTGGAGCACCCGCAGTGCATCACTAGCCGAGATCGTACCGTTCGCGTCGACGTCGCAAACCTGAGCCCGACACGACCCCACGCCGACGGCAATACGCAGAACTATCAATGCGTCGGAAGCCGTGATCCTACCGTTCAAATTTGCGTCGCCACACATTGCCGACTCCATCGTCGTGGTCGTTGTCGTACTGATCGTCGTGCTGGTCGTGGTCGTAACGATTCGCGTCGTGATAGTGAGAAAGGGCAGGATCGAGCCGCCGATGCCGGGCGGACCGCCGGCGCCGTTGCCGAGATCGTCGAGCGAGGTCCCGGTTTGATCGTCGTCGGTCACAAAAATAATACCGAGGTGTGTATCTCCGGCGATCAAGCGGTTTGCGAGTACCGGGTGCGCATCAACTGAAAAAAACAAGGGCCCGGAGACGGTCAATGAGGCGTCGGCAATCACGCCGACGGTGGAAGTATCCACTACGGCGAACGGTGGCCCTACCGCTTCTTCAAAATCGCCCAACTCAATGACTCCGTTTCCCGCGTAGGCGAACAGTAGGATTCTCTCCGCCGCTGTAGCGTCGAATGAGGTGCCCGGACCAAACGTTGTGAGTACATCGTCAATGTTGAACGTCAGCGTCGCTGTTTCGATGTCGGGTGCAGTAAGACCGGCCAGCGCATCCAGTGAAAATTCGAGGAGGGCGCGCTCTTCGGTAACCTGCGTTTTCAGTGCGATACCCAACCTGTTGCCGCCGAAATCGGCGATACCGTCCATCGACGCTAGCCCGGGGAAGCCGTCGATCAAGGCGTCAAAGGCTGTACCGGGGGAGTTGGCGCCAATCACGAATTCCTCGGCGTCGGCGCTCGAGCCGAGAATACACAGTGTAAGCGCCGCTATTATAAAGACGTGCCGATACGGGGTTAGGAAAGGGAGTCGCCTCCTTTGTCTGATCATCATTGTTGTCCCACTGTGGTGTGATGCGAACCCATCTCGGTATTGAATCGCAGTCCAAAGACGAAATTGGCGTTCGGTGCTATGCGCCCGCGTGGTCCGGAAAAACCGACGCTTTGGTCGAAAATGTTGTCACCTTCGACGAACACGCTGACGGTATCGAGCCACGCATGTTTCTTGATCCCGATGGCGGTTGCGAGCGCCGACAGGCGTTGAGTCAACTTGAAGTTCCACAGCCAATGCGGTGCAATCCGGCCGGCATCAGAGGCGGCCAGATCGCTGAATTGGCGCTCGGAAAACTCGCCCCACACACGGATCTGGGTTCCTAGTATCCGTTGGCGATAAACTACAGCCGGAAGAAACCTGAGAGGGGGATTGAACGGTAGATCCTTGCCGCGTTGACCGGCGATGTCGCTGAGGTTCTGCGTATCGAGAAAACCGATTCCCAGGTTGATTTCGAGAGCGTGAGGGCCTTCGCGCCTCAGCCAATCGTGAGGCGGTACGAGTTTTAGGTTCAAATCGAACCCACGTGTGCGAGCGGCATCGACGTTCTCAAAAGAAAATATCGGACCGATCAGATCGGGCAGTGGATTGTCGAAACCGTCTTTGCAGGTCGTAGGGGTGGGACAGGCGAGATTGTTGGCAATTAGATCATCCACCTCGTGCCAGAACGCATTGAAGGTGAGACCTACAGCGTCACTCGCCGTGTACTCGGCGAACATCGTGTAGCCCCAGTCGGTTTCCGGCTGAAGGTCGGGGTTGCCGATCAACGCGTAGCCCGTAACGCGCCCGTCGACCACCAGGACGTTGTTTACGTCGACATCGAAGAGCTGGAGAAGGTCGGGCGCTCGGAACCCGCGGCCGACGCTCGCGGATACGCGCAGCGAATCATAGGGATCCCAAGTAAGCGTCAAACGCGGGCTCGTTTCGAGGCCGAAGCGGTTATGATCGTCAAAACTAGCACCGACGACGAAACTCCACTTTGCTCCGGCGAGTATCTCGTCTTGTACAAAAACGGTGTACTGGAAGGTGTCGGCGTCGATGGCCGGCGAGGTAAATTCCATGTTTGAGCCCCGCACCATCGCCGGCGATTCGAGTTCCTGTGAGTCGAGCCTCGCGCCGAAGCTCAAGACGTGGTCGGCAGCCAGCAAAGCGCCGATCGTTCGACTCACCCGCAATTCGCCTGAAGGGCGAACGAACTCCACGTCTTCGGCAAAACCAGGGAGGTCGTTTTGGCGGGTGAATCGATAGAAACTGGCGCTGGCATCCAAGTTCCAGAGAGGTGCGGGGCGCCATTGCCACCCGGCTGACGTGGTCAGATTATCGTTGAAACTGAGCGGGTTGTCTTCGCGCAGAAAGTCTGTCGTCAGGTTGAATTGGTGGTGTTCGAGTCGATAGTCTAGACGAGCCCGAACGCTGTTGCGCTCCTGCAGGTCTTCGTCCCTGCCCCCTTCGAACTGCGCGCTTATCGGACCGAACAGCTTTCCTATTGCGACAGCATCATGTTGCGCGCTTACAAAATAGCTAAGGTTGCCTATGCGATAGCCGTGAGTGAGAGTGACCAGGCGTTTATCGGCCGTACCGCCGGCCACCGTCAGATTCACAACGGGCTGCTCGGACCCTTGGCGGGTACGGATATTGATGACACCGGCCATTGCGTCGCTTCCGTAAAGGCTCGACGACGGGCCGCGGATGATCTCGATCTGCTCGATGCCGGCCACCGGAATGTCGCGAAGGTCCACTACGCCGTCGATACCGCCCCGAAATCTCTGCCCGTCGATAACGATTGCAGCCTTGTTGGGGCCGAGGCCCTGCATTCGCACGGTGCTGGCCCCGAGGGTAAATTGATCATTACGGCGCACGTGGATGTCGGGAATCTGATTGATCACCGACTCGATGTTGTCACTCGATGTTTCTTCCAGGACCGCACGCGGAACGACCTGAGTAGGCACGGGCGCGTCAGACGCGGAATGTTCGGTCTTCGTTCCTGTCACGACAACCGTCGGCGTTCGGTAGTCGGGTAGAGCATTAGAGTCGTTTTCTCCTTTTCCGGTGGAGGCGTGTTTCGGCGTCTCACCGTTAGCCGGCGTTGCAACGAGCATAAGCAAAATACTTCCAGCCACAGCGAGACTTGTTGCTACCTGCCTCGGACCTACGTTTGATTTCACTGCACAACGTCCTGTGATACCCGCCCGCGGCCGGGGGAGGCGTGAGCCTCCCCCGGGACGGGGCCCGTTACCGGTTTACGGGGCGGTGCACAACTCCGTGAATTGGTCGTCTAGATTGACAGCGCCGAGCAGGTTACAGCCATCGGCGAACTCCGCGCGTACCATCTGCTCCACACGTTTTGTGTGATCGCTGACGACGCAGGTTGCCATAGCGTTGGCGTCCGTCGCCAAGGCATCACATGGGCTGTTGATGTCCCCTGGCGAAACATCGCTGCAAGAACCGACGATCTTGTTGATTGCCCCGGTGTTTGCTTTCGCCAGCTTGGATGCAGGATCTGCCGCGTCGATTCCGGCGCGACACTTCGCTTCGACCGCGGTGAGGTCTTGGCCCTTTGACACCGCCAGCAACACCGAATTCAGGCACTTGCCTAGTTCCTTCTGAGCGGTCTTGACGAATTTGCCGGCGGTCTTGGCGATTGCCTTCTGGCACTTGAGTTCCTTCTTGCCGAATACGGGGGGTTCGCCGGTGACGGTGACAATGGTCACGAAGGGCAGGGAGGCACCGTTGACTCCTGGTGGTCCTGCACCCCCGTCCCCGAGGTCATCGAGCGACGTACCGCTTTGATCGTCGTTGGTCGCGAACACCAGGCCCATGTGTGTGTCGGCAGCATCGAGGTGGGCTTGAATGGCCGCCGTGACGTCGACCTCGAAGACCAGCGGTCCCGTACCCGCCAGGCTTGCATCGGTGATCACTCCGAACGGCGTTGTGTCCACGACCGCCAGAGGGGCACCGGCTACGTTTTGGAAATCGGACAGGTCGATGCTTCCATTACCGGCGTAATCGAACAGTATGACGGTTTCGGCAGCGGTTCCGTCGAAGTCGGTGCCGGGACCGAAGGTCGAGAGCACATCATCGATATTCCAGGTGAGAGTCGCGCTCTGGATATCGCTCGAGCTTAACCCGGTGAGTGTGTCGAGCGGATACTCGATGATCCCACGCTCCTCGGTGGCGCCGTCTTTGAGTGCGACCGCCAAGGGGTTGCCCGCGAAGTCGGCGACGCCGTCGAACGTTGCGACACCGGGAAAGCCGTCGAGAAGGCCATCTATAAGAGTGCCGGCTGTAGCTTGGTCGATGGTCAGTACGGCTGCATGCGCGACGGCCGTTCCGGTGGTCGTCGCGGCGCAACCGAGCATGAGTGCGACAAGCGTCGCACGATAGGCGCTGATGGTTTTTTTTGTTGTTTTCATGCGGATACCTCTTACCCGTTAGCTTTTAAGTGCTTGGTTCCGGGCTCTGGGCTGAGGGATCCGCGGGCCGCATGGAGTTGTGTTGTTGCGTGGAGAGTAGATTTTCCTAGGGTTTTAGGGACTCATGGGCTTACTCCTCCTTTCCTTTCCGACTGTCTCCGGGCGCCGCCGATGTTTCGGCCATCTCGACGGTAAGGTCGGACAGACGGATCGCGAGCGTGCGCCGGCAACGCCTACACTTGAGCTCGATGGTGTCGCCACGACGGCGCGCAAGTAGGCTGTTGCAGAAGCAGCGGATATCCTCGGGTCCATCGGGGGTTCCTTGCTCCGGTTGACTATTGATATTGACTTTCATTCTCAAAGTCAAATAGGTCTTACCCACGGCCGCTTGTCAAGGGGCGGCTAAAGAGAATGCGACAAACAGTGGGGATATCCGGGGTACGAGCAGCGTCTCAGCCGGTATTGCGGCAGCCCAGCGAAGGTCTCGGAAGGTGGCAAGCCCTGGCGCCGAAGTCGAGATTGCAGCGGAAAGCAAGGACGGCGCTGGCGGGACGCATGAGGTACCGGCCTGTATACGAAACCGGTGTGGACCGAGGCCAGCTTGGCCCTCGAAGACATCCACGGCCGAATTGGCCGCGGTTGACGCCGGCATCGGTGAGTTCGGCGAGTCCGGGCGTCCGGCCAGACCGATGTCGGTCTATTACTGGCCGGCGCTTACCGGAGCCAGCCGGCCACCCGGTTCCTGCTCGGTCCCGAGTACCATCAGATAGTCCCGCAAGGCAACGATCAGTTTGAACTGCTCGTGGGCGTCCGCATCGTCGTAGATTGGGTTGCCGTCGTCGTCTTCGTGGGCGCAGGCGCTCCTTGGACAGGATCAAATTGGGGGCGATGATATCGTCGGTCAGCGCCTCGCCCTCGCGAATGGCGTGACACTTGGCGCACTGGTAGGCCTGGAACATCTTCTTTCCGAAGATCGCGCTGGCGCGAAACTCGGGCGAATCGCGACGGAAATAGGTCGTCGTTTCGGCTGATGCGACCGTGGCGAGGGCCAGCCCGGTGCAGATCGTTGCGACGATCAGCGGTGCAATGACAACGCTTTGGGTTTTTTTAGCCTTTTTTCCCATGAATTCCTTTTCGAATTCCTTTGCGCCAACGATACAGGCCGGCCAGCGCAAGAACCCCTACCTACCAAGCGCGGCCGTAGCGGGCAACTGTACCCGTAGCTGGAAATCCGCACCGTGTGGGTGCGAACCCGGCCCCGGCGGTCTCAGGGCGCTGCCCACCGCTCGCGGGAGTGTGCGTCCGCGTTTGCCCCTGGGCCATGGCTTGCGCTAGTCTGACCATGGTCAGGAGCATCGCGTAGAAGGCAGACCTAGCGAGTGGGCATCGGAGGTCCGAGGAGGGATCCCATGGCGAAGCAAACGGTTCACACCGGCAACCAAAACAGTGACAAATCGATGTTAGGTTGGGTGTCCGACGTTGCCGGACGGGTCGGGATCGACCGCGTCGGCAGTTATCTTGGGGTAGAGCGTGTCGGTAACGTGCTCGGCGAAGCCATGCAGGGCGCGGCTCGTACCAAGGCCCGCGTCGACAAGAACATCGAGGTATTGCTGACCTTGGCCAACCTTCCTTCCAAGCGCGATTACCGGAGCTTGAAGACCAAGCTCGATGCGTTGCAAGGTGCGCTCATGAATTTGAACCGCAAGCTCGACCATTTAACCGATGATCTCGGTGCCGCGGCAACGGGCCGCGGTAACGGACGAGCAGGACGGGCTAGCTCGACGCGCGCAAAAGCGAAAGGGACAGCCCGGAAGGCTGCCGCCAAGTCGGCATTGTCGCGCAAGTCGCCCGCCAAATCTTCGTCACGTTCCCGTAAGACGGCGACGCGGAAGCGCAAACGGAAGTCGACACGCTGAGACGCTGACCCCGACTGTAACCCTACAAGGCATTCAGTCGAACAGGTTCAGCCGAACAGAAGGACGGCGAGTTCCGCGAGCTCGCGAAGACCGCTTACGTCGCTATTCAGCGAACTGACCTGCTGTATCGGCACGCTATCGACACGGTTGGCGACGAGGCCGTCCTCGAGAGCCCGCAGGGCCTCGGTTTCGCGACTTCTGAGCTCGTTGACCGCTGTTTCCATTGCGAGGACGCTTTGCTCGGTGCCGGGCGGTGCTTCCTGGTAGGCGGATCGCGCCTCTGCTTGCCCGGCCTCGTCCTCTGTTCTGTGTTCGGGTGTGACGCGGTTGACCAGCAATGCGTCTAGCTCGATCCCATCCCTTGCAAGTGCGGTGGCGAAAGCCAGCGTTGAGGACACCCGTTCGGGCTGAGGCCGGGTAACGAGGCAGAAGGCCGTTTGTTTGGCTCGGAGAAGAGCGTTGATCTTCTCCGTACGATCCCTCAAGTCTTCCAAAATTCCCTCGAAGCTGGTCATGAACTCCGAGATCTGCCCGGTCAGGGAAAGCCCGCTGACTTTCTCGATGACCGAAATCAGCGCCAGCGCGGTATTCTTGGCCAGCCTCGATCCGGTGCGCGCAAGAATTCGCGCCGGGTCGGCAAGGATGGCTGGCGCTCCGGTTTCGAGTAGAGCGCCGAGACGAACCGGTGTGGAAAGAAGATCGGCAGCGTGGGCCGCAGGCGGGGTGTCGATGACCAGCATGTCGTAGCGGTGTTCTTCGACGAGTTCGTAAAGCCTCTGGAATGTCATGTAGTGCTCGCTGCCTCCCAGCGAGGTCGAGATCGCCTGATAAATGGGATTGGCCAACAAGACACGTGCTGCCTCAGTGGTTGGCGACATCGACTCGACCATACGGTCAAACGTGTGCTTGGTGTCCAGGCGTTGAGCGGTCAAGGAACCGCCGGGTGCGCATCCCTGGGGAAGCTGCACCTCGCGTGCGGTACCGTCAATGTCTGCAAGTCCCAACGCGTCCCCTAAGCGGGGAGCGGGATCGACGGTCAAGACTGCCACCCGGCGACCGCGACCGGCGGCGGCCAGCGCGGTTGCTGCTGCCACGGAGGTCTTGCCGACGCCGCCTTCGCCGACGAACACGACCAGGTTCTTGTCTGTCAATAACCGGATGACTGCTGATTTCATACCGCCCCCTCGAAGATCTTTTCCACCAGCGCCGTAGCGTCGAGCGCAGAAGGAAAGGCCCCGGCGGCCGGATCCACAGCCTCCGTAGCCTGGCCGGAGAACGAAAACGGTACACATAGGGCTGGGCCGACGTTGCGGCGGAACCGCTCTATCAACTCGCGCTGTCGCTTGCAGATTCTCAGATACATCGTTGCATCCTTGGAGAGAGCTTGGAGGGAGGAGGATTCCCGTTCGAGCCAGGCCTGCTGTCGTGCATCGGCGAATTCGGGATAGACGCCGTTGACGACCGGTGGTGCGAGTTCTATCCCCAGGGCGCGGATGTCGCGCGCCAATAGCGTGGCCTCGCTGATGCAGAGTTCCTCGGGCAGAGTCGCGATTACCACCCGGCAATGATCGATGTC
>JAZDCZ010000050.1:0-7942 GCA_036679605.1 Gemmatimonadota bacterium | reverse complement strand
CGGCGTTATGGTCAGCGCTCGATTATGTAAAGTAAGAGGCGAATATCCTCTGAATCAGGCTGATTGGGGCGATTATGGCAGTCGTTGATTTCCATAATAGTGGGCTGTCTTTTGAGTGGTTTTTCAACCAACTCAGGAGGCCAACATGGACTCATTCGTTCCTCACCATCCCACACCGGCTGCATGGTTGCAAAAAAGCGACCTCGCCCAGTTCATGCCAAATTACTGGCAGTACCTCGTACGTCGGGGATACGCTCTTTCGACACGTCGGGCTTACGTGTGTTGCGTGGCGCACTTCGCACACTGGCTCACCACACAACGGCGAGACGCAGGCGATATACGCCATGACGATGTCGGTCATTTCCTTGATCATCACCTGCCGCACTGCAGCTGTCCGGCACCTGTGCGGCGGTGCCGTACAGACATGCGCGCGGCGCTGCGGCACCTGTTGGCCGTTTTGGTTGACAACAATGTCACGCTCACGCGTCAGGCGGCGAACGTTATCGAGGAGGAGCTTCGTCGCTACGACGAGCACATGCATCATGATCGTGGGCTGGCATCCAACACGCGCAGGCAGCGCCTGTACCTTCTACGAGCATTTCTTCTGCGGAAGGCCGGTCCCGATCCAACCAAATTGACACCGGTCAGTGCCTGCGATCTGCGCCAGTTCACCGACCAGATGCTTCAGCGCTGGAATCCCAATAGCGCGCGAGTTCTGGTCGCCACATTGCGCGGTTATCTTCGATTCCGGGCCATGTGCGGGGATCAGGTGGAACACCTGCTGCCCGTCGTCACGTCTCCTGCGAACTGGCGCCTTTCAGCCCTACCCGAGATCCTCTCGCCAACCGAGGTTGCACAGATTCTCGAACGCCGCGATGGCCCCTCGGCCCATCGTGCCTATGCCATGATCCGGTGCCTGGTCGATCTTGGCCTGAGGGCGAGCGAGGTGGTTCGCCTCGATCTTGACGATATCGACTGGTTTGCCGGAACTATCCGGATCGGTCCGGGCAAGTCTCGGCGCGTTGATATGCTACCCCTGCCCCGGCCGACCGGGAGCGCGATCGCCACGTACCTGCGCTCAGAACGGCCTGATACGAATAGTCGTCGGATATTCGTTCGGCACCGTGCCCCCGTCGACGAGCCAATCGGCGCCGGCGTTGTCCGACAAGCCGTGCGCGATGCATATCGGGACTGTGGCCTGAGCCACACCCGCGTGCATGTGCTTCGACATACCCTCGCATCTCGGCTGCTCAGGGAAGGATCCACGCTCAAAGAGGTGGCCGATGTGCTCCGTCACCGCGACCTCGATACCACACTTATCTACACCAAGATCGATACCGCCCGCCTGGCGGCGGTGGCCCTACCGTGGCCGGGGGGCGCATCATGAGCAACTATATCCAATTGGCAGTTGAAACTTATCTGGAGGAACGTCGCCGTCTCGGTTTCGAACTTCGCATTGCAGGTGCGCAACTGGGCAATTTTGCTCGATATGCCGACTCCCGCGGACACAGCGGCCCCCTCACGCTCGATGTCCAACTCGATTGGGCGCGTGATCGTGGCAGTAGGCCCATCACATGGGCTCGGCGCCTGGAGATCGTCAGACCATTTGCCAGATACTACCGGCAGTTCGAGGCTCAGACAGCCGTACCGGACGTGAACATATTTGGCCCTGGCCATCGACGCCTCGTGCCTCACATTTACACCGAGCGCGAGATCTGCGACTTGCTCGATGAAGCCGGACGTCTTCTTCCGCATCAAGGCTTGCGGCCGGCGACCTACCGGACGCTCTTCGGTCTGATCGCGGCCACAGGCCTCCGAATCTCTGAGGCGCTGCAGCTGCGACGCGTCGATGTCGACATTCGCACGGCGGCGTTAACGGTCGTTCAGACGAAGTTCAAGAAGTCTCGGCTTCTGCCCCTTCACCCGAGTACGATTCAGGCATTAGAAGAATACCTTATAGTGCGTGATCGAGTGATCGGGGGCGACGGTGAACTACCGTTTTTTGTCTCTTGTAGGGGCACTTGGCTTCCATCGCGCACCGTGCACTATGTGTTCGCCCGTCTGCGGACCGCCCTCGGATGGGTAGCCCGTGGCGGGCATCCGCACCCGCGGATCCACGATCTCAGACATACCTTCGCCGTGCGTCGTGTGCAGCTCTGGCACCAGAGTGACGTTTCAATCGAGCACGGAGGGCTACTACTGAGCACCTATCTCGGCCACGCCAAAATCTCGGACACGTACTGGTACCTTACCGCCGTTCCTGAACTACTCGAGGTCGTCGGCGCAAAGTTCGAACGCTTTGCAATTGACGGAGGGGTGAACGATGCGTAATTCTCCATCATTCGCGGCTCTCATCCAAGAGTTCTTCACGGATTACCTGGTTCACCAGCGGGCGCTGAGTCCACAAACGGTTGCCTCCTACCGCGACGCGTTCATGCTGCTTCTGGGCTTCGCCGAGGAGCGTCTGGGCAAGGGGCCCACCGCACTACAACTGGCCGACATCACGCCCGATCTGCTACTCGGCTTTCTCGATCATTTGGAGCGCAATCGCAGCAACTCGGTACGCACACGCAATGCCCGCCTGGCTGCAGTCCGTTCGTTTTTGAAGTTCGCCGCCCGGCGTGATGTCGAAAACCTTCACCATGTCGAACGAGCACTTGCTCTGCCGATGAAACGCTTCGATCGGCCAATGATCGAGTTTCTGACGCGTGAGCAGATGCTTGCCGTAATCGACGCGCCACCAGACACCTGGCTCGGCCAGCGCGATCGACTGCTATTTACCATGCTATACAATACGGGCGCCAGGATTTCGGAGATCCTTGGCGTTCGCCTCGCTGACCTCGTTCTCGGCGATGCATCCTACGTCCATCTGCGCGGCAAAGGACGCAAGCAGCGATCCGTTCCGCTGTGGAAAACGACTGTCAAGGCGATACGTGCCTGGCTGCAGCGCAACGGACATCCTGGTCCAGACTGGCCGCTCTTGCCATCGCGTGCGGGCAGCGAAATGACCCGTGCCAATGCCGCCCAACGCCTGCAACGGGCCCTCAAGGCTGCCACCGAACATTGCCCCTCTCTGGCCACGCGATCGGTCTCGCCGCACACGATTCGTCACACGACGGCGATGCATCTGCTCCAGGCAGGCGTGGACATCAGCGTGATAGCCCTGTGGTTGGGGCACGAAAGCCCTTCGACTACGCACATGTACATCGAACTCGACCTCGCAATGAAAGAGCAGGCACTCTCGCGGTTGGAGGCTCCTCCCTGTGGAAAACTTTCGCGGTATCGGCCACCGGATGATCTCTTGCGTTTCCTACAGGCACTGTGATTATGAGAAGTCACAAACCTGCGTCGGTCGTGCATTCCCATGTGTCCCACGGAGATAAGATCGGTCGGCGCAGGCGACTTTACATAATCGAGCGCTGACCATAACGCCGCCCAACTGCAATCGGACGGATGGTATTTTCTACGAGGTTCGTGTCTATCTCAATGCGTCCGTCTTCTGTGTATCGACAGAGCTTCTCCCAGCGAGCCAGACTATAGTATACGGCCTTGCCCCACGGACTCTTGGGTAGCCCCCGGTTTGCCTCAAGCCACTTTTTGAAGCGTTTGAGTATGGGAACGGCCTTCACGCGCCTTATGCGTTGCCGTTTCTCCGGCGAGGAATCCGACTCGCGCAGCTCACGCTCGACTTTATAGAGATGCCGGATTTCGTTTATCGCATGTTCGGCCAGCTCCGGCGCATTCCCCTTCTGATTGACGACATTTATAATTCCCTGTCCATCTTGCTTCATTAGAAAATGTTACCCAAATGATGCTCTTGTTTCCTTCATATTCTCAACGGTTTAAGTCCGGAACTCCGGACGATCCAGACCCGCGAGAATCAGAGAATGAGGAAACGAATGAGTTTGACAGCAAGAAGAGAATTATGTGATTCAATAAAGGAGCGATACCGAAGATCTCCACGAAAAGAGAAGAAGAAAATCCTGGATGAGTTCGCCTCTGCGACGGAGTATCACCGGAAACATGCCATCAGGACGCTTGGCCGAGATTCGGTAAATAAGAAACCAGCAGCGCTCAGGCCACCACGACCTCCGAGGCTTTACAACGAAGACGTACAGGAAGCGCTCGTTACCGTCTGGAAAGCAGCTAACTGCATCTGCTCCAAACGCCTGGTTCCGTATCTCCCAACGTTTGTCGAATCGCTCGAAAGACACGGGCACCTGAGTCTTGACGCCGATACTCGGCGCCTCCTGCTCTCGATGAGCACATCCACGGCGGACCGCATTCTCTACCGAATCCGGCACGCAGGCGCCACGAGGCCGGCACAACGAACGGGTTCAAGCCCGACTCTGAAAAAACTGATTCCGGTGCGAACCTTCGATGACTGGACCGAGAACCGCCCGGGATACCTTGAAGCAGACCTTGTCTGGCACTGCGGCGCGTACTCAGGTGGAGCGTTCGTCAACAGTTTTGTCTCACAGATGTCGTCACTGGTTGGACGGAGTGTTTTTCGCTTCTGTACAAAGATGCAGAGTTCGTAATCAAAGCCTTTAAAGAAGCCCGCCAGAGATTCCCGTTCGAAGTTCTTGGCCTAGATACCGACAATGGATCGGAATTCATTACGAACAAACTCTACAAATACTGCCGAGATGAACGCATCACGTTTACGCGTTCGAGGCCTTGGAAAAAGAACGATCAGTGTTTTGTCGAGCAAAAGAACGGCCATGTGGTTCGCCGTCTCGTCGGATATGAACGATTCGAGGGCTTGGCGCCTGCGCATACGCTCTCTGAGCTCTACAAAGTGATCCGGCTCTATGTAAACTTCTTCCAGCCGTCGATGAGGCTTTTATCCAAATCCAGATTAGGCGCAAAGACGCACCGCGTTTACGATGCTGCCCGAACGCCATACGACCGGGTTCTATTATCAGAAGAAGTTCCGGAACGCGTTAAACGCAAATTGCGACGCGAATACCGACGTCTTGATCCGGTTGAGTTGTTATCAAGAATCGAAGGGTTGCAGGACGAGCTCTGGAGCTACGCACACCGGGAAATCGGTATGCGCTCGAAGCGTAGTAACAGCACACCTAACGATCTGAGGGCAATCAGAACCGCTCACGGCGATGGCATCGAATCATATCCAGAATACGGGTCAACTCTGGAACTCAGCATCGCCGACGAGGCAGTACGCCCTAAACGAACCTATAGGAAATCAAAAAGAAAACGAAAAAAGGCGGCCGTTCACTGGTGGAGGTCCCACACTGATGCCTTCGAGGGCGACTGGGAACAGATTACATCCTGGCTTGACGAGACACCGTATCTGGCAGCGACGATAATTCTTGAACGGCTTCAGGTTGCATACCCGCTAAAATATCCGAGCAACAAACTGCGCACTCTGCAGCGACGCGTCAAAGCCTGGCGCCATGAGCAATTAGAACGACCCAAACACGAGTTCAGCACGGGAGATTCACTGCCCGATGCAGACACAATTGAACTCGTTGTACATTGTGAAAGCCGTACTGGAAATGAGAGCCTTTAGTAACATTTTTAACGAGGCAATACGCTGTCAACGACAATTATAATTCCCGGTTGACTCACGACAAATGTTACCGTAATCCGAGTCTTTTTGCTACCACGCACTCGACAGAAAGACTTGGATGGTTACCGATCAGCAGATTCGGCGTTTCTTTAAGCTTATGCATACAGAACACACGCTCGCCACGGCAGCAGCGAAGGCCGGCATGGATGACAAGACGGCTCGCAAGTACCGCCGCCTGGGCAAGCTTCCGAGTGAGGTAAAGAAAGAGCACGACTGGTTAACCCGAGAGGACGTATTTGCCGATGCCTGGGAAGAACTTCGCAACATGCTCGTGATTAGCCCGGGACTCGAAGCCAAAACGTTATTCAAGTATTTGCAGCGAACGCATCCAGAGCGTTTCTCGGACGGGCAGCTCAGAACGCTTCAGCGCCGGGTAAAAATATGGCGAGCGACCGAGGGACCGGCGCTCGAGGTATTCTTCGCCCAAAAGTACAGGCCCGGAGAGCGCTCTCAGAGCGATTACACGAGGATGGGCGCGCTCGGAATTACGATTGCCTATCAGGCTTTTGATCACCTTATCTACCACTTTGTTCTTCCGTATTCTGACTGGGAGACCGGAACCGTTTGTTTTAGCGAGAGCTTCGAATCGCTCTCGGAAGGGCTGCAGAATGCGCTCTTTGAGCTCGGCGGCGTGCCCCAGATGCACCAGACCGATTCTATGACATCGGCTGTTCTCCCGGTCGCGAGTAAAGAGCGCTTCACGGATCGCTACAAGGGGCTTCTTCGCCACTATGGTATCGAGGGCATGCACACGAACGCGTCGAGTCCGAACGAGAACGGCGACGTCGAGCAGCGCAACCGCCGCTTCAAAGACGCTGTCCGCCAATCGCTTCTCCTTCGCGGCAGCAGCAATTTTGATAGCCGAGAGGACTACGGACGATTCCTCGATCAGCTTTTTGTCGAACTCAATCGCCCGCGCCGGAAGCGATTCCTCGAGGAGGTCGCCGTTCTCAGACAATTGCCTTCGAGGCGTGTCGATGCCTGTAGGCGCCTTCAGGTCCGGGTGCGCTCGCGGAGCGACGATAAGCGTCTATAAGAACATCTATTCGGTGCATTCCCGCCTGATGGGCGAGAAAGTCGAAGCCCGTGTCTTTCACGATCGGATCGAAGTGTACTACGCCCAGCGAAAGGTCGAAGAGATGGCGCGCCTGAGGGGCGCGGGCAAACACGCGATCAATTACCGGCATGTGATTGACAGCCTGGTTCGCAAACCCGGTGCGTTTGCCGACTACCTCTACAAGGCCGATCTCTTCCCAACGCACCGCTTCCGTATGGCCTACGATTTGATCCACAAATCAACCAGTAGCGAGAGGGTGGCCTCGAAGCGGTATCTGAAGATTCTGCATCTGGCTGCTACGGAGAACGAGGCGGCTGTCGACGCAGCACTGGCTCTGCTGATGGGGCAAGGAAAGTGTCCGGACGCGGAGGCCGTCGAGAGCCTTGTTGATGCCGGGTGCTCTGCCGAACAGGTACTCGACATCGAGATTGCTCCGGTCGAGCTTACGCTCTACGATGCGCTGCTCGTAGAGAATCACGCGGAGGCACGCCCATGACAGCTGCCCTGCACAGAGAGCTCACCGAGGCGCTCAAAACGCTTCACATGCCGACGATCAATGCCTGTTACGAGGAGGAGGCCGAAGCCGCCCGCCGAGAGAGTCTGACGTACGAGCGCTACCTGCTTGAGATCATTCGCCGCGAACGTGAGCAGCGACGACTGAGCCGCATCGAGAGGCTTCTGAGGCAATCACGACTCCCTCGAGAGAAGACAATCGAGAGCTTCGAGCGGAGCCGATTGCCACTCAAGGTCAATCAGCAGTTGGGCGTTCTGATGGAGGGATCCTTTGTCGATCGGCGTGAGAATGTACTTGCCTTCGGTAATCCGGGCAGCGGAAAGACGCATCTGCTGGCGGGTATCGGTCATGAGCTTATCCAGCAGGGCCACCGCGTACTCTTTCGTCCGTGCAGTCTGCTGGTTCGGGAACTGCTCGTGGCAAAACGGGACCTGGAACTGCCACGCGCACTCAAACGGCTCTCCAAATACGAGGCGATCATTATCTACGACATTGGTTATGTGCAGCAGAGCCGCGAAGAGATGGAAGTGCTCTTTACGCTTTTGGCCGAGCGCTACGAACGGGGAAGCGTCATGCTGACCAGCAATCTGCCATTCTCGAAGTGGGAGAAAATCTTCAAGGATCCCATGACAACAGCTGCTGCCATTGACCGCCTCGTGCACCACTCCATCATTCTTGAACTGAACCTCTCCAGCTACCGTCTGGAAGCATCAAAAACAAAGACAGAAAACGAGGAGAAAACTCCTTCAAAATCAAAATCAACTAAACAAACTGC
>JAZDCZ010000005.1:0-3396 GCA_036679605.1 Gemmatimonadota bacterium | reverse complement strand
ATTTTCAGCTCGCTGCTTCTCCGTTTCGCTTGGTCCCGCAGACCAAGCAGTGAAAACCGCCTCCCAATCTATCGCCACGATTGCTCTCCCCCAATGACTCCAAGGCACCTAACGGATCGGCCTTCAGCGGCTTGCGCCGATTTGGCACAGCGCCTGTGACGTCTGGGATGCTCGCGATTCTACCATGACCGGTAGACCTGGAGCGTGAGCAAGTCCGCTGCAACGGTTTGTTAGGCGGCGGGCGAGCTCCTCGGCGTTCGACACAGGACGTACAGGAGAAACACAAAGTTGATCGCCGCTCCCAGCAGGAGGAAAAATAGGCCTATGAGGAACCCACCGGCGGTCTGAAAAAAGCCAACACCAATGGCGAGCGACTTGTGATCAGGAACGACCAATCGCCGATGAGCAGGATCTACGGCGATCTCGCTCGTACCCGAGGCGTTCGAACACACGAATAGTGTCTCGAGCCGATACAGCCGGGAGCTTACTCAAACGGCGACTTCTACAAGTTCTTCGTGGATCGACGGCGGGATGGGCTCGTCGCGCTCGTTGAGGCTATCAAGGTAGGCAGCAATCGCTTCCTGAGCATTCGCGACAGCCTCCCGCCGTGTGACGCCCTGGGTTACACAGCCCGGCAACGACGGCACCTCTGCAACGAACACGCCGTCTTCGTCTTGATCAATGATGACTCGAAACTTCACGGTCTACCTCCGACCCGGCAAGAATAGCGATTGTCTCAGCTCCGCCCACGCTGCCTAACGTGACGCGGATGAGCGGCGGGCGCGATGATGTCCGTTGAGCACCCGCTCTGGTGCCCGTCCGCTCCATGCGCTTGTTAGCTACCGGTTCTAGGAAGACGGAGTCGCGCGGGTCGTTCAACAACTTTTCGGGTAGAGTCGTTCTCAAGCTTGCGCAGCGCTTCGCAAATCTTGTGGACATCGTTCCCGTACTTCGCGGCATGTCGTCGTCGGTACTCACGAACTTCTTTTACAATCGGATCTTCGCGCATCCCTAATCTCCTAGTTCTTCAGGTGAGCATAGTATCGGACAAAGGAGTCCTTGTCGCTCAATAACATCGGCAATCGCAGCCTTCGTCTGGGCGTTGTTGATGTGCTTGAAATTCCACGTAAGGAGGAACTCGACGCCGTTCGCCGCCGCAATTCCAATATGCAGCGCATCCTCGGGGCTGCCTATCGGAACAGCGCCAGCCGCCAGCAGGCTCCCTGCGAGTTCCTCCGCCCCGCCGGAAACGGCCAAACTCGGTATGCCTAAAACGATACGCGACCTGCGGCTAGCCGCAGCGGGTTCACCACCGGCGATCTCCTCTTCAACCAATGCCGAAATGAATAGTTCAAACGACTGCCGCTTTTCGTTCCACCACTCCTCGGTGATGGCCTGGCGGGCGGCGGTAACAACGTCGTGACTGCGGTAACAACGTCGTGACTAGTACGCGAAGCGAGATAGCTGATCACGGATGTCTCAATGTAGACCGAAGACGCCACAGCAAAATCGTACTCGTACTCAGCCTAATAGCTAACGCCTAGCATCAGCGGCGGCCCGAAGGGCCGTCCGTCTGCATGCCATTGTTAGCCGGCCGCTATTTCGCTGGATAGTAGATCCCACCGGCCCTTCCGCGCTTTACCGTCAAGAGCTTCGCTTGCGAAAGCACCCTCAGCATAGCGTCGGCTTGTATTCCCGTGCCGTCGAGCAGGGCGATTACCCGTTGACGGACGGTCCTGCCAGATGTGCGAATCTCAGAAAAGACTTCCAGTGCCGGCTTCACGAAGTTGCGATTTCGCTTTCGAAAGTCGTTCCAACGTCGCATGTATGGAAGCCGTCCAAGGTATCGAGATAGGGCCTGCTCCTTGAGCACCTTGTAAGTCTTATACTCAACGCGGTTGCGCCCTTGGAGATCAGAAATGATGGGACGAACTTCACCTTCACTCTCCAGGGCCCTCTGCGCGTTTTGCTGAGTCCTTGGCTTCCGTGTGTACAGCGCGAGCAAAAAGTCAGCCGGAAGAGCATGTGCAACGCCAACTTCAAGCGAGACGTTTGGGTTGCCGCCTGTGACGTCGAAGATGCAACCGGCGGACTCCCGGATGAGATTTGTGATGTGCTCGAGGAGATAGTCCGTCGATGTGATCGCAGCGGTATCGGCAAGGACGATGTGAAGTGGGGTATCTTTCTCCAGATCCTCCTTGAGCTTGTCATAGTTCTTCCGGATTGCATTCAGAAACGGACAACCCACAAAAACTTGGTGTACTTTCGCCATCTGGTCAATCCCCTATTCGTCCGCCTAACGTATCGTCGTTCAGCTGCACCAGCCAGCGCTGACCGGACACGCGGAACGCACGTAGGTTCGACGGCAGAAGGCTACACAATCGCTTGAGGCCACGCTGGCTGGTGTCTGCTGCAACGCCTTGTTAGGCGGCATCGCGAGGGTGGCTACGAGTTCGATCTGCTCCATCCTCGCTAGGACTGATACGTGACGCAGCCATCGCATGTGGTTACAATGCTGATCCGGCGTGCGCGGAAGTAAGAGGCTTGGGCAAGTGTCTCACGGCTACACAGCGGAGAACCACGATTGGGATCTGACCCTACGGGCAGCTTGGAGCCTGACCATGATCGGCCAGGCTGCCCAAAGTCTGCCGACCGGGGGCAACATCAAGGAACGAGAGTTCGCCAGCTACACGGGCTCGATGATCTTGTCGTTCTGCGCGATCGAGAGCTTCTCGGCCTCTGTTGCATTCTCGATGCCGAAAGTAGAACGATTCGCCGCTTTCGATTTCGATACGTACACGCGTACGCCGCGCTTTTGGGACAAGCTCGAGATGCTCTGCGCCATCATTCCGTATCGAATAGACAAGTCCGCCGGTCTCTTTCAGACGGTTGGCGAGATGCAGCGGTGGCGGAATCTCGTAACCCATGCTTCGCCCTACAGAATCGAACCCACTTCCATTGCGAACACCACCGGCGCTCCGAGCAAGCTCCACAAGCCCTTTCAGGGCCAAGAGTACGTCCGGAAAGTCGATCTCGACAGCGCTAGGAAGTTCTACAAGTGTGCCCTCGACTACATTCAGCTCATTCAGGAACTGACGGGCATCGAACCGAGGGCTGCAGTGCAGTACACGGTCGGAAGCGATGATCCAAAAGCCTGAGCTTCTGCTTGACGCCGCTCAACGTCTGGGCGCTCAGCCGCGCCGAACAGCGCTAACCGTTGGCGCTTGGAACGGGAGCGCACGCCGCCAGATAATATCATGGATCGATTGGAAGGCGCTATTCGGTGTCGGCTGCAGCGCCTTGTTAGGCGGCAGTCCTCTGTGGCCCCGGCTCTCAGTCGCCACGATTCAAGGCCAGCCGGACGCCAGCTCCAATTAGCGCAGTGCCGAGAAGCGC
>JAZDCZ010000049.1:0-2290 GCA_036679605.1 Gemmatimonadota bacterium | reverse complement strand
GGGTGCCAGGTCACCGGCAAAGACGAATCATCCGATGGAGGGAGGTAACCGTCGGGGGATGTCTCCTGCGGAAGAGACGCCGACTTACAAACAGCTGCCGTTCGCTACTCCGTCATCGAACAGATCACAGTCGTGGCCGAGTGCCTTTCCTTCGTCGAGCAACAGACAGCCGCGACATGCAGCCGCGTCCGCTATACAGGCCGACGTCTGCCCCAAATCTGCGCTCGCACAACCCGAAAACACCGTGGCAAGATCTAAAGTACTGCAGCGCTTGACGATGTCCTTGCCGATCTTGCCGGTCACGGCATCGCAAGTCTTGGCGATCTTGCCGCTCGTGTCGACACCGAGGCAAGCATCAAGGGAACTGCGACGGTTGATTGTCCCGTCGGCGAGTCCGCGTTTCTCGCAGCGTCCGAATTCCTTGAGCACTACGTCGATACAACGTAGCGCATCTTTCGCCATCGTCTGTTGGCATCTAGCGCCATCGCGGTCGAGCGAACGAAGAATCGTCGCAATGCGGTGCATCACTCACCTCCCTTGGCTCTCTGGCGCCACCCTGCCAGTCAAATCCGGTGGAACTGTACCAGCACTGGCCCTCTGCGGTCAACGGAGTTCCGCCACCCCCCGTTTGCGCTGCACGCACAACGGTAGGCAAACAGTAGTGGATGAGGGTCAGTCGGTGGTTAGCGACTCGCGGCAATGCGGTTGTAGATCATGCTGACCGAACCGCCGACGGCGAAACCGACCGCGAATCCCCACAGCAAGCCGACGATGCTGCCGGACCAGCTTACGCTATAACCGACGAAGTACTGGCCGAGCAGGGCCAGGTGAGGGCCGATGAACTCGCCTCCCTTCAACAACAACCAAACCGTAGCCAGGAATACGCCGAGCCCGGTGATCGCGCCTACGGCAGCTCCTTGTACAACAGCGTTGAGCCGTACAAGCCTGATGCGCACCATGCGTTCGAGATTGTCGGAGTCCGGCAAAACGTTACCTCCCGCTCAACCTCAGCTTATCCGTGTTCGGGGTGGCGACCCAACCCGCTCACGGACGAGCTAGTCAAATATGATCGAGCAACCTTCGCAAAAGCTGATGCTCGGCACGCCGTCGTACAATAGCCATATACAGGAAGGCGACCGAATTACGCAAGAACGCAAAGACATAGCCCGTAGCGAAACCGCTGAAAAACCCATAAATGGAGCCGAGAATCGCTCCTGGGCCTGTTACCTGGTAGCCCGGAAAGTAGTTGCTGAGCACACCCTCGACGATAGCCGCCCCTTCGCCGACAGCGTAGCCAAGCGCCTCCGACTCGGCGTCGGTAATCTCTTCGTGGTACTCCGAATCAGTGTTGACGGCCCACAGATCGTGTTTATCGCCGAACATCAAATTACGCACGGCGTACATGCCGGTGAGCATCGCATGGTCCTGATTATTGTAACGATGCAGACCGTTACGACCGATGGTCTGAAGATTCTCCAGGCCGTCGACAAATTCCCTCACGGTCGAGAGATAGCGGGCATAGGCCTCATCGTAGACGGGGTAGGCTTTTTCGACACGCACGACACAGCCATCAACAATGTCGTCGTAGCCGGCAAGACCTATCTGTTCGACCTCGCGCTTGCCCAATTCTATGAGGTCTTCGTCCTCCATGCACCAGACTTCATCGCCTTCGGTGCAAAAATACTCAAGCCCCAGGCTTGTCTGTTCCTGATTTGGAACCATGTCGGGGCTCCAGTTCAGATAGTTCTGGATTCTGCCGACATGGATGCCGGGATCATGGATGTAGATCCAGTTGTCCGGAAACAGGTCGCGTTTGTTGACGATGAGACAGACAGTCAAAAAATCGCGGTAGGAAAGTTTGCCGGCCGCTTCTAATACTTCCGGTGCGGGCGGCGGATCCATGGCCTTGATGAGTTCGGTGACCGGCATACTAGAGATGAAATCGGTGCCTTCGATCACCTCGCGCGTGGTTTTACCGTCGCCGACTACGACCGCCTTGATACGATTTCCTTCCCTCTTGACAGACAGAACGCCGCTATTCAACCGCACCGTGCCACCACGGCTCTCGATTTCGCTGGTCACCGCACGCCACATCATACCGGGCCCGAGACGCGGATAGTCGAACTCTTCAATAAGCGTTTGTATGGTCTTACGCGGTTTGAAGAACATGCTCAGAATGGCCGACTTGAGCGAGAGATCCTTGATTCGCTGCGCCGCCCACTCCGCCTTGAGTTCCGAGCACGGCATTCCCCAGACCTTTTCCGTGTAAGTCTTGAAAAAGGTCTCGAAC
>JAZDCZ010000048.1:0-5696 GCA_036679605.1 Gemmatimonadota bacterium | reverse complement strand
CTGCACTGCCTGATTCATAATCTCTCAACAAATACACGTTCTTGGCACGATTGCCAGCGCACTGCGTCGCGATTGAGCATGGCCGTCGCGGTTGTCTGTGTCGGTTGCTTGCCGAGACTCCCCCGGCCGGGGGAGTCTCGGTGGTCGGGTTGAGTCTGCGACGTTACCGAGAGAACCTGAGTACAGAAGTGACGGCCCAGGAAATACAAGAGCGCATCGCTGTGGGGATACCAGAGGCCGAGATCCGGGCGGTAGATCTCAAGGGGGGTGACCACTTCGAGGTTACCGTGGTGTCGAGCAGTTTCGAAGGCCGCTCTATGGTCGAGCAGCACCGCATGGTGTATGCCGCCCTCGGTGACGCGATGCGCGCCGACATCCACGCCCTGATGATCAATACTCTTACTCCCGCCCGAGTTCGAGAGACCGCAGCGGCGGAAGACTGTGGAAATTGACCCCGAGGAGTTGACCGATATGGCAGAGGACATATTTGCGACAATCAAAGATCAGGTGAAAGCCGACCCTATCGTTCTCTATATGAAAGGAACCCCGGCGATGCCCGAGTGTGGTTTCTCGGCTACGACCGTGCGGGCGTTGAACGAGTTCGGCAAGCCCTACAAGACCTACAACGTGCTCGAGGACCCTGTGTTGCGCGAAGGAATCAAGCAGTTCTCGAGTTGGCCGACCGTTCCCCAACTCTACGTCGGCGGCGAGTTCGTCGGCGGCTGCGACATCGTCGTTTCGATGTATGAGTCCGGCGAGCTTGAGAAGCTGTTGAAAGGCGTAGAAGCCGCTAGCGGGTAAGGCGTGTCAGCAGCCGGTCGGCGAGTTTCGAGAAGGCGTCTTCTAACTCAGCCGGCGACGGCGCGAAGATGAGTTCACCTCGAGGTTGGTTGGCATTTACGAGACCGCCCTGGTTGGTGATGCGTGCTAGAAAGTCGAGATCGGGTTTGTCGCCTTCGATCCTCGCATTCGGGTTCCCTAAGGCGATCGAATAGATCGAATAGCCCGCCTCGCGGATCAGGTTCGCCTGTTCTTCGGATTTGAGAATCCCTTGGGCACGGATGAAGTCGCCCTGGCGCGAGTATCGCGAGATCTCTCGGGGTACGACCGAGCGTGTGGAGGATTGATTGGCCGCGGTTCTCGTCCGGCATCTCGAACGAAACGATTTGATCCTGCGGCCGTCGGTCCAGCGAAAAAGACCGCGGTAAGACGAACCGTTGACGTAGGCCGCGACGATGCTGTCATAGCGCCGGCAGCTCCTCCTGCGGAAGTGGAAGGTGTCGCGGTAGGCCGTTGGTCGCCCGTCGGTAAAGAGCACGACGATCTTGAGCGCGCCTGGTCTTTGCTGGGCAGCGTCTAGTTGGCTTTTCGAAACACGCAACCCTTCTTGGATGTTCGTATCCGATATTGCGTGTAGACGACGTATGATCCGGCTGCCGCTCAGTTGAAAGAACTTCTGTACCGGCAGTTTTTCTTCGGCCCAGGTCGAATAGGTCGCGATACCGATCTGGTCCGCTGAATTGTCAAAATAGTTCAGGAAGCCCGATGCGGCTGTCTGCATGTCCTTAAAGGCGCGATTGCGTTGCAATGAGAAAGAAAGGTCGAGTACCAAGCTCATATCCAAGGGGTAACGAGTGGCTTCGCCGAGGACGCTGACGTCGAATGTACCCGCCCCCAGAGCGGCTGCTGAGAATGCGCCTGTCGCCTTGGTCTGCGCCGTCATCAGGAAACGTTTGGTGTCTCTGGCGGGCGTGGTGATGCTGAGTGAGTAATCCACGGGATGGTCGCCGACGAAGTTTGCTCGCGCGACTTGGAGGGCGATCGCTTTGATCTTGGTGTTGCTCTGTGCGCTGTTACGCGCACCGGCCAACACGCCGGCATCGACCGACTGTGACAGGCGCGAATGGGTTATATAGGCTGAGCCGAGGTCGACCGACATTGCCAGGATGAGAAAGACGGCGGTGAGGGAAAGAGCGAACAGGAGCAGAATACTGCCACGTTCACAGTCCGGGGTGTTCGTCGCGTGCGTATCCATGGGTTTCGTGGTCCTCCGGTTAGACATTTAGCGGGTGAGGCGCGTCAGCAGCCGGTCTGCGAGTTTGGAGAAGGCATCTTCTAACTGCGCTCCGGTTGGCGCGAAGATGAGTTCCCCTCTCGGTTGGGCGGCGTTGGTACGACCTCCCTCGTTGGTCAGCCGAGCTAGGAAATCGAGATCGGGACGTTCGAAGGGATTCCTGGCTCTCGGATTTCCTAGGGCGATTGAGTAGATAGAATACCCGGCCTCTCTTAGGGCGTTGGCCTGTACTTCGGCCTGTACGATGCCCTTCTGTCGAATGAACTCGCCCGGTGACCGGTGACGGGATACTTCTCGTGGCATGATAGATCTCGCATACGACCCGTTTACGGTCGTTCTCGGACGACACGCACTTAGGAACGACAAGATCTTGCGTCCATCGGTTTTTCGGAACAGTCCGCGGAACCAATAGCCGTTGCCGTATGCGGCTGCGATAGCGTCGTAACGAGGGCAAGCTCGGCCGCGGAAAGTAAAGTTGGGGTCGCGGTAGGCTGTCGGCCGTCCGTCGGTGAACAGCACCGCGATTCTCAGAGCGCTGGGCCTTTGAATAGCGGCGTCGAGTTGGTCCTTGGAGACCCGCAGGCCTTCTTGAATGTTGGTATCCGAGATGGGTCGCAAGCGGCGGATGATCTGACCTCCACGCAACTGAAAATTCTTCTGCACAGGAAGGTTCTCTGTTGCCCATGTGGAATAGCTCGCGATACCAACTTGATCGACCGAGTCGTCGAAGTAATCGAGGAAGCCGGTGGCAGCGCGTTGCATGTCGTCGAACACTCGGTTGCGTTGCAGTGAGTAGGAAACGTCGAGAACCAAGCTGAGGTCGAGAGGATAGCGGGTTGCCTCGCTCATTGTACCCACATCGAGTTTGAGTGCTCCCATCATGATGGCGAATGTCGTCGGGTGGTCGGTGGTCGCTGTCATGCTGATACGCTTGGTGTCGATCCCCGGCGTTGTGACCCGGACCGAGTACTCGACGGGATGTGGGCCGACGAAATTAGCGCGGGCTACCTTGAGGGCAATTTGTTTGATCTCGGCGTCGCTGCCCGCGCTATTACGTGCGCCGGCGAGCACGCCGGCATCGACCGACTGAGACATGCGTGCGTGGGTCACATAGGCGGCACCTAGGTCGAACGAAATTCCCAAGACGAAAAAGATCGCCACCAGTGAAAGAGCGAACAGCGTTACTATGCTTCCACGCTCGGGGCTACGTCTCTCGACAAGGGCCGTGCTTTCTGCTTCCGTTTTCCTTTTCATCTCCACACCCTCCCACCAAGCAGATCACCACCGATGGTCTTTGATTATGAGTCGTCTCCTAAAAGTATGCCGCCGCGTAAAGTGTATCCGGATAAAAATTCAGTCCTAGGCCGTCGAACGGAAACAACGGGTCGAACTCAGTGACGATCTCTATGCCCATAATAGTTACCCCGGGAGCCAGGTTGGTTAGGTTGGGGATGTTGGCGGGACCATTCAAGACGCCGATTTGGCTCATATAAGTGGAATTCGCTCCGGCCCGGTCCTGTTCGAACACCCACGGCTGGGGGCTGTTGGTATTCCGGCGGCGCACGCGGGTGATGATGATACCGCCCTTGGTTTGCAGCTCGAGAGAGTGATCGGCTACGAAGGTCGCGGTGAAAGTAGCGGCCGGGGTGGAGCCCCTCGACACCAGATTGCCCGCGCCACGGGTGAGATCGGTCAACACCTGGTCGCGGTAGATCAACCTGCCTACGTCGACGGAGGCCAACATCATGACCAACATCAAAGGTAGGATGATGGCAAGTTCCGTCATGGCGACGCCTCTTTGCGCATCGTCCTCGGTAATTCTGAACCTCATCGTAGTTCTCCTGCTCACGCCGCTGCTACAGTGACCGGAATTTCAGGTGTGTGGTTCCACGCAGTGCCGCCCGGGAATTCCTCGTTACGGAAAGTGGTGGTGGCGGTGAATTGATACAGTCCGCCGGGAAACATCGCGCCCAAAAACGGTGCGACAATTGGTATGCGCCAGGTTGCGCTCACGGTGACGATGTCGCCGGGTGCGCCGGCACCCGCGATCAGGGTCCCATCCGGGGCGACGGTGTTGATCTGGATATCGTCGGCGGCGAATCCTTCGATGCCGCTGAGTTGTTTGATCATTATTACGATCGAGTCTACGCGCGACATTTGAGTTCCCGGGTTGTTGGGATCCTCGAGAGTGTTGCCCGTTGTCGCGAATCGAGTCGACTGACTTACCGCGTGTTGAAGTCTCGATTGGAAATAGAACATGCGTCCAAAGTCGAAAATGGCGAAGAGTAGCATCGCGAAGACGACTGATGCGAGGGCTGTTTCAATAAGAACTGCGCCGTGTTCTCTGTTACGAGGTCTGTGCATGGGGTTGATACCTCGGAGGAATTGTAGCAAACGGTGTGCCGCGTGTGCTTATGCCGCTGCGCTGAGGATTGCCGTGGGTCGGCACAATACTCGATGTGTAGTATGTGATGACGATGACTCCGAATACGGCGAGATTTCGTCAGTCAAGCCGAATCCACAGCCTACATGCGCACTAGTCTACCGCGTGTTAGCGGGTGAGGCGGGTTAGCAACCGATCGGCGAGCTGAGAGAAGACGTCGCCCAATTGTTCGGGACTCGGTGCGAAGAACATCTCACCTCTTGGTTCGTTGGGGCTGACCTGTCCATCCTGGTTGGCGATGCGCGCCAGGAAGTCGAGATCGGGCACGTCGCCCTCGTACAACGCTTCCGGGTTGCCCAGCCCGACGGCGTAAATCGTATACCCCGCCTGCCGGATAACGGCTGCCTGCCCTTCAGCTTTGAGAGCACCCTGTGTGCGTATATAAGTCCCGTCGGGCGAGTTCGAAGAAACCTCGGTAGGTTTGACCGATGTAGAATACGAGCCGTTGTAGGTGGTGACCGGGGTGCAGTTGGCGTTGAAATAACGAATCTTGCGGCCGTCGGTCCAGCGGAAAAGGCCGCGGTAGGACTCTCCGTTGATGTAGGACGCCGCGATCGAGTCGTAACTGGGGCAGTCGGGGTCGGTGAAGGATAGTGTCTGCCGGTAAGCCGTCGGGCGACCGTCGGTGAACAAGACGACGATCTTCAAAGCTCCCTCGCGCGCGGGTGCGACATCGAGCTGACTCTTGGATACCCGCAGCCCTTCCTGGATGTTGGTGTCCGAAATCGCACTGAGGCCGTTGATCAAGCTGGTCCCCGGACTCTGAAAGTGTTTCTGCACGGGCAACTGATCTTCGGCCCATGTCGAGTAAGTGGCTACCCCGATCTGGTCGACCGAATCGTCGAAGTAATCGAGGAATCCGGAGGCGGCCACCTGCATGTCGTCGAACGCGTTGTTGCGTTGTAGGGAATAGGACAAGTCGAGCAAAAGACTCATATCCAACGGGTAACGGGTGGCCTCGCCATCGACGCTCAAGTTCAGTTCGGATTTGCCGATGAGCGCTGCGAAACGTCCCTTGGAGGTAGTCGTCGCGCTCATGCTGATGCGTTTGGTATCGGCCTCCGGGACGGTGATGGTCACCGTGTAGTTCACGGGCACGTTGGCCTGGTAGTTGGCTCTTGCCACCTTGAGGGCTATGTCGGTGATCATGGCATCGCCACCGGCCGTGTTCTTGGCCCC
>JAZDCZ010000047.1:0-4714 GCA_036679605.1 Gemmatimonadota bacterium | reverse complement strand
CCAGCCGAACCTCGAGGCCAACCTGGCGCAGATGGAAGCCGAACTCGGCCGCAGCCCCTGGTTCGCAGGCGAAGAGTTCACAGCGGCCGACGTACAGATGAGCTTTCCCGTCGAAGCAGCGTCAACACGTATCGAGCTGAAAGCGAGCTTCCCAAAGTTGCAGACGTTCGTCGACCGGATCCATACCCGCCCGGCTTACAAGGCTGCGCTCGAAAAGGGGGGTCCCTACTCCTACGGCCCGGCCGACTAACCGGCAGTCTGCCGATCGTTCGCTCAAGCCGACAACAAGTTGGCAACGACCTCGTCCCACAACTGCGCCACTCGTTCGCAGTGTTCGGTGGTGTGGTAGGGACTCGTAATGATCATGGTGAAAAACGGTTGGAACGGCCCGTAACCGACCGCCTATTAAACTTCCGGCGCATACTGCGACTTCATATAGGCGATGCCCGGAGCGAGTACGATACGCCACGCTACTTCGACGCTCCCACTCCATTTCCGATCGTGTTCTCGCACCGTCGCAATCAGGGCTTCCAGCCAATCGTCGTAGAAATGCCACTCGATGTTTTTCTGCGCTTTACTGTGAACAACTGCGAGACGTTGCAGCGTCTCGCTGGGCTCGCCGCTGCCGAAAAACGCCACCATGTGAATGAGCGACTGAGCCATCATTGCGCGCTGGGTCGCCATGTCCGTATCCTTGAACTTCTCTGTGACTTCTTCAGACGAGCTACAGAAATGTTGATAGAAGTGCTCGAAGAAGTCGTCCGCCTTCGTGACGCGGGCAAAACTAGCATGAAACAGATCCTCGTGATTCGATTTCATGTCATTCGGTTCCATAATTCACTCTCCAACAAATAGGCAAATACGTAGTTGGCGCGGCCGACTTAAGGCGTGAGCGCCGAACACGACCGCCGCGGGCGGCCGACAGTCAACTTGACGATGCCGTCAGATAATGAAGGAAGAGTTTAGGGAGAAGATTGGTGGCAAAGGGTACGCAAGAGCCACCGTCTCGGATCTCACATGGACTGAAGCCGGAGCCAGCAGCGTAACAACGGTGACATAAGAGACGAACGTCGCCGGTGAGGACGAAGCCTCTACCAAGGAGTTTGATTTCGATACAGCAGACTCGGGAGATGCGACAAACTCGACGTCGCAGCAGTCGCAGTCTTCGCTTAGCGGCCCAGCGGCCCTCGAACTCTCGGCTTCGCCCTTGCAGCAGCAGACATGGTGCACCTCCCCGTCCAGCTGACAAGCAAGGACCACACCTCCTACCAATAGTTGCGATCCTAGAACGGCAAGGGCCAAGACAAAGGCAAAACCGCGAGACTTCACTTTGGCGACGCTAGCATATTGCTCGGCGTAGTTCCATGAACCGGTCGCAACCAATGAGAAACCCGGATCCTCGCCAACGCCGGAGGCCGCTTTGCGGGTTCGTCGAGCAGAAGGCGGCCGTCGTGGGCATCATAGACACGGAACCTCGACACGGTGTCGGCAACGAAAACGTGGCCCCAAGCTGCTGGGCCTTGGGGATGCGGTTCAGAAGCTGCCCGAGCTGGGCAGGCGCCACAGTTTTGACCCCCGAACGCCCTCTCATTTGATAACAGGGCCTCTGCTAACAGGGCCTCGAGTTTTTGTGAAAAATCTCAAAAAGTGAGGCCAGTGTGATCTGCAAGAACGCGGCTTAGCCGCATAGAGATGGCAAAGGATGACTCTTAGAAATTGGACCGGCTTGGCTCAATTTAGCTGACGACGTACACCCTCACGCCCGCCGACATCGTGCCTCGCCGCCTGCCGAAAAGACAAAAAGGCTCTTTTCCTATTGACCTCGAGTTAGCAAGTAAGCCATGGTGTGGGGCTATACGGCCCGGCGTTCGCTGAGCGGGCCGCCACGCACTGCCAAGCATACCGAGAGTGAAAGCGGAAAAGAGGAAGGCAGAGACGATGGAGACATATGCCATGAGAAAATACGGCGGGCAGATTTTTCGGGCGCTGGGCCTGGCTGTATCGGCGCTAGGTCTGGTTGTGCTGACTAGCGTGTCGGTCGGAGCGCACGAGGCCGGCGGCGATCAACAGACCCCCGCACAGCGAAAGTGTACGACCGCGGCCAACAAGAATTGGTCGAAAGTTTCCAAGACCGTCAACAAGAACGTCCAGAAGTGTCTGAAGAACTACGCTGCCGGTACAGCACTGGCGAGCGACCCTGCGATCGACACCCTCGAGGAGTGCGTAGGCTTCGACCCCAAAGGTAAAGTGCAGAAAGCCAAGAACAAAACTTCGTCTGCTTTTGACGCGAACTGTGGCGGACCGAAACGCTTCGGTGTCGACGCCCAAGGGTTCCCGAAGATGCCCGATTACGCTGTAACTACGCCCGCTACGGTCAACGCCGCGGCGCAAGGACAAGAGACCGACCTTACCCACGACATTTTCGGCGCCGACCTCGATGCGGCCGGTTTGGTCAAACAGACGGACTCGGGCGATGCGAAAGATGCGGCCAAGTGCCAGCAGAAAGTATTGAAGACAGCTGCCAGGTGCATGCTCGAGCGCAAGAAGCAGTTTTTGAAATGCGTCAAGAGCCATCTTGTGCAGCCCGGAATTTACGGACTTATATACGACATCGACGACTTGGCCCTTTGTTATGATGGCCTCAGCGCGACCAAGCTGCAGAAAAAATGCGTCGGCGATTCCACCAGAGCTTTGCAGAAAGAAATGCAAAAGTGTGCGGATTCGGTGAGCGATCGCCCACTTTCAGCCCTATTCGCCGGTTGCGTGACCGACGACCCTACGGCTGCGGCACAATGCGTCGACCAGCGTGTCAAGTGTCGGTTCTGTGTATCGGCCAACGCCGCGGACGGCGCCGATCGTGACTGCGACCTTTTCGACGACGGCGACGGCTCGAACAGCAGTTGTCTGCCCTGCCCGACCGGCACCGGCTTCGCTACGACCTATGCAGCGATTCAAGCGGTGATTTTCGACTCGCCGACCTACGGCTGCACCAACAACCTCTGCCACGGCAGCGTCGCCCCGCAAGGGGGCCTCGACTTGAGCGACGACCCGGGCACTACCGAGATCGACTCCTACGCCCGTCTGATCAATGTCGCGGGTGTCGGTGCCAGTCCCGCTATGGATCGAATAGAACCCGGCGAGCCAGCCCTGAGTTTCCTATACAACAAACTGGCCGCGGCAACGTTTCCCGGGCCCCCCGCCCATCCTACAGGTGGCGGCAGTCCCATGCCTTCCGGTGGCAACCCGGCGCTTACGCCTGAACATCTGGAGGCGATCGAGAAGTGGGTCCGCGGCGGTGCCCCCGAAGATCTGAACGTCGCCGGCACGTCGCTGCTCCTGGCCACCTGCCTGCCGGCTGACGACCCGTTGACGATACCGGTTCCCGACGCACCGGGAACCGGGGTTGGCGCACAACTGCAACAAACGCCTTGGGATCTGCCCAGCGAATCGGAAAACGAAATCTGCATGTCGACCTTCTACAATCTTACCGGCACCGGCCTGGTGCCGGCCGCGGCCAAGGTCCCCTGCCCGTCGCTGTTGCTCAATGCCAACAATCCTTCGGGGGAGTGCTTCGCCTACAAGTCGCAAACCCTGTGGCAAGACCCCCAGTCGCACCACAGCATCATTCACATTTACACTGGAACCGGCGACACCAACGACGGAGGCTGGGGGCCGTGGACCTACAAGTTCCAGGATCAAAGCAATCCTCTAGAGGGACAAACCTGCGTTCCCACATCGGTGGACGCCACCGGCGCCAACCCGGGCTGCAGCGGCGATGGCCGGCCGACTACAGCAACAATAACAACACCGCCCCAACCTTCAGCGGCTCGCAGGAACCGTTCGCCCAGTCGAATTACCCGGCCGGCGTCTACAGCATTCTGCCGATGTCGGGGATAGTCGTGTGGAACTCGCACGCCTTCAACCTGACCGTCGGCGACACCACGATGAGCCAGTATCTGAATCTCGATTTCGCTCTGGGCGTGGCCGAACAACAGTTCCCGGTGCAGGCGATCTTCGATGCGGGATCGATCTTCGTTACCGATGTGCCTCCGTTCCAAACCGACGAGTACTGTCGCACCTACACGCTGCCCCAGGGTGCGGCCCTATTCGAACTGACCTCGCACACCCACCGCCACGGCGTGCTGTGGCGCACCTGGGCGCCACCGAACACACCTTGCGTGCCGGGACAGGCCGCTTGCGTGGCAAGGGGCGACCAGCCTCTGTACCTGAGTACCGAGTACACCGACCCCCTGCAGCTCGGCTTCGACCCACCGATCCCGCACGGAATCGGAACCAGTCCGTCCGACATTGCAGCGCGCACCTATCTGTACTGCAGCCAGTACGACAACGGCGCCGGGCCGGGCAGTCCGGAGGTCAAGCGGCGCTCGACCTCACCCGTGCCGCCTCTGCCCATCGGTGGACCGTGCCTCAGCAACGAAACGCAATGCATCGGCCCGAACCAAGGGACCGCGTGCTTCGGGCTCGACACCCTCTGCGAAAGTTTCCCGGGCGCCGGAGACGGCAACTGCGACGCTTGCCCTGTAACTGGCGGGCTCACCAGCGAAGACGAAATGTTCATCCTGATCGGGTCTTACTACATACCTTAGGAAGCGAAGGCCGACGGGACCAAGGGAGAAAAACATGCCCATGCAGCGTTATTACACTCAGCTTGCCAAATACCTGTCCATAGGAGTGATCGCCTGCGCGCTCGGTA
>JAZDCZ010000046.1:0-2052 GCA_036679605.1 Gemmatimonadota bacterium | reverse complement strand
AACCCCACTGTCGCCATTGCCATCGCCGCAAACTTGCGGCGTGACCTGCGTGATGCAGCCGGCCTGGTCGCGGCTGGCACGCATGATGCCCTTGCTGCAATCGGAAAACTGCGTACCTGTTGCCTGCGGCGCCATGATAAAGCCGTCCGGAGCACTCGCGCAGGCCCCTTCGCTATCATGCGGCGACCCAAAATTGTGCCCCAACTCGTGCTCAACGAGCAACGGATGCAAACTGGTGAAATTCGTCGTCGTGATGCTCGCGCCAGTGCTCGCGTTGCACAAAACATTGGTAAATCCGAAGCCGGCGTTGCGGGGGCTGAATTTATTCGAGAACAAATGTCCGATACCGGCAGCGCTCAGGTCGCCACCTTGTCCGGCGCGCCAAGCGCCGAACTCGCTGGTGGTGTTTTTAAAATTGTTGAACAGACTACTACTGTTGAAGTCCGAAAAGGGATCGGCGGCTGTCTCAAAGACCATAGTGGTCAGAATCTGAATGCTCGTCTCGATCTCGCTTTTATAGATGGCATCGACCTGATTGATGACCGAGGCTATCTGAGTGGAAGCGTTAGCACCGTGCAGTTGGAAATACTCGAAATCGGCCACGGCGGCGATCTGGAGCAAGTTCAAGGGCACCGCGCGGGTGAAGGCACTCATGCCCGGCCCGTTACTCCTGTTACGCCCACCAGGACTGACGGCCAACCCCGCCTGCGTGGCCGAGCCGTGCAAGGCTATCAGTTCGTCGGGAGCTGCAGCAGCATCAATGCGCGAGGCCGGTTCGATGAGGTAAAGGTCGTCGTCGACAACGATCAAACCCTCGAGGATCCCCGCCTCAATGCTGACAGCGACAACCGAACTGGGGGCACCAAGCACGACGCCGCGATAGGTATTGGCGCGGGCAGGTTCTTCGAAGCGACCTTGATCGGTTACGTGCACGACCGTCGCGCCCGGTGCGAATATATCGATAGGTTGCAGTTCGAGTCTGAACGAACGGCCGAACACGGTCAGTCCGATCTCGACCGAACCCGCATCGGCGCCATCCCTACTCGCCCGGCCTACACCCTGGCCGTTCTCGGCTTCGCTCGTGGAAAACAAGGTCACATGGGCCGTGCCTTGTTCGAGTCCGTTGATCGCCTGTTCCAGATCGACCTCGAAAGCAACCACGGGCGCCGCCGGAAGCCCAAGGCACAGCAACACCGCACACGCCACCACGAGAGCTGGAAGCCTGGTTCGCAACCTCGATATATGCGCGAAAGCATCCCTCCACGACGGACTTACTTGCATCTCCATCTCCCGTGCTTGTTGCGGTCTCAGCAGTTTCGGGCCCTAGCAACGGCCATCCTACCGTGTCCAGAGAATATGCTGTGTCATCTAGCGATTTGCCATCCTAAATCGGGTGGCATCAGGTGCCGCCGCCCCACACTCAGTCTATGTAACCCAGCGAACGTAGCCCTTCGAGCACCTTCTCGTCGACTTCCGAGGGTACATCGGGTTCAGACGCAACGACACCGCTCGAGTCTCCTGTTTCGTAGGTGGGGATAGTTCCTGCAGTGCCATCGGCGATGCCGGGGGCGAAAGCCTCCTGCAAAACCCGCCCGTCCATGTCTTGGGCAACGGGAAATCCGAGATAGGCGAGCAGAGTCGGCGTAATATCGTAGACGCTCGCGTAATCGATCTTCTCTCCCGCCCTGACCCCCGGACCGTTCAAGATCAACATGCCGGTATTTCTATGCGATCCCGACAGATGCAGATACTCCTTGGTGATGACCTTGTACTTACCAACGGCCGGGCCGGCCCCGTGGTCAGAGAGCACGACGACCAGGGGATCGTCGAAGTGTGAAAGAATCTTGCCGACGGCTTGGTCAGTCCACTGCCAGTATCGCTCGATCACCTTGCCAAAGCGCTCGACTTGCTCATCGGTGACGTCGGTGAATTTTTCCGGCTCCATGAACTTCCAAAACCCGTGCTGCACATCGTCGGTGCCGCGAAGGTAAATAAACGTCGCATCGGGCAAGAAACCGTCGTTGAGCATACGCTTCGCCGCTTCTAGATAAA
>JAZDCZ010000045.1:0-2064 GCA_036679605.1 Gemmatimonadota bacterium | reverse complement strand
GCCCGCGGCTTCCTTCAACCTCCCTTGTTTCCGACCCGGCCCACGCCGCCTACTGCAGGCTCGCCGCGCTTTGCGTGTCGGGCCGGATCCGAAACAAGCCTATGCATTATGTCATCTCGGTGGGGTCACACATGCGGCCGAAGGCTTCCGCAGTGCCGGCCGGGCCGGGCGTCCAATCCGATATATCTGTCCATCGGTGCCTCCTCTCGTTAGCTGTTTTTGTTCTGCCAACTCGAGAATTGCCAACGGACTACGGAGACACCACTTTTTTTGCTTCCCTTACACGCTCGCACGAGCCATGAATCGCAGACGCCACACCCCTACGATACCTATCCGCACGCTCATCTTCCGTAGCCGACGATGGTTCCTCTTCGCGAGGCGTCGGTGCACGCTAATGCGTCGGCGTAACCGGAACCTGTCAACGACTTTGAGACAGGTCCGGGCACTAATTTACTGTAGCTAAGGGTTGGCAGGCCCGTTCACGCCGGGTCGTCCCATCGACGCAGTCTCTCGTGGCGCAAACGGGGCCGGCACTCCCCCGCGACCGTTGCGTATGCTCGGAAGCTGGCAACGACCTTGAGACACGATGCAACAGCAACTTAGTGTAGCTTCACCCCGGCAGATCTGTTCGGACCGAGCGAGACGCACGCTGAAGGATGACCCTACGCGTGAATCACACCACTAGCTGCCAGGGCCAGGGTTGAAATCTCCGCTCTTCGCTCGATCGAGACAGTCGATCCAGTCGATCACCAGGGGAATCGCAGGCCCGCAGCAAGTCAGCCCAACGCCGTCTACCGCCCCGCTTATACACCATGCGCTGAGGCCGCCCGCGAAAGCACAAGTAGCTACACAACCCCAAAACCCCGGTCCCTGCTGAACGGTTGTAGGATTCGGAACGAAACGGGCTTGAGTCATCAGCTTCGACGACGCGATGCGCACTGCCGTTTGTAGTCCTGAGACGTCAAAGTCAGCCATATCGGCCGCTGTAAGGTCTCCGGTCCCGTCGATTGTTGTAAATGTGTTTAGGCACCGGTCGAACGTCCCCGACATCACAGATTGGCGCGGCGCGATAGTCGTAGTTGCTAGGAACGTGCCGGTACAAGAATCCGTGTCGGTGGGATCGTCGATACTCGTGCTTAGAGTCGAGACCATCGAAATAGAGCCTTTTTGGAAGGTAGACACGGAGTCGACCTGACCAAGAGGCTCGTTCTTAACGATCTGAGCCGAGCCATCTAGGACCATATTCTTCTTGAAGAAAAGATCTATATCGAACTCGGCGGTGGTTTCTTGACCGCTACATGTACCACCACCAAAGACGGCACAGTCGGCATCGATAAAGCATGGCAGACCAGCTCCCGTTCCACCAGCGCACACCGTTGATGTCTCTGACAGGCCGCGCTTCGCAACCAGGGTTTCCTTTCCGAATGCAATGGCTAACCCCTGATCGGGGCCGCTGTTCGTGAGAATGAACGCTTGCTTCTTATCCCGTCGAGTTTCGATCTTAAGTCGCACCTTCAGTTCCTTGGATAACTCTGCGGCGGCGCATTCGCTCGTGGTCAACGAGCCGAAACTGGCGATGGCGATCACGAAAGCAGCGCCAAGCGCCGCAGTCTGGAATATGGAATTAGTCATGAGTTCCTCCTTTTTCGACGCCACTTGCGCCGGACGTCTTATAGATTACGCTCAGCGCCGTCGGAAGTTACCCGCGGTGGCGTGGTTTCGCCGATTGCCCAAACAGTGGGCGGGGTTTTTCGGCGGACGAAGCTCATCCTGGGTGCCCCTACCGTTTCGACCAGAGGATAGTCAACGACGAACTGCGGACCGGATAGGTTGAGCCCGGCCCGTGTCCCCATTTCCGCACGGACTGAGACATGAAAAACCACCCGAATGGGGGGCGCTAGTGTAGTGATTCACGCTGTTGAGGCATTAAAAATAGCGAGCCTTGCGCGCCCGACTTTGTCGATGATTTCCTGAGCGGTCTTCCGCCAGATGAAGGGTTTTGGGTCGTTGTTGTGCTGAGCAATGTAGTCGAGGACGGCTTGGATCAACTCGGGCACGCTTGCA
>JAZDCZ010000044.1:0-3667 GCA_036679605.1 Gemmatimonadota bacterium | reverse complement strand
CCCCCCGGGAACCAGCAAGTGGAACAAGATCGAGCACCGTTTATTCTGCCACATAACCAAGAACTGGCGCGGCAAGCCACTGCGAACCTTCGAGACAGTGGTCCAACTTATCGGTCACGTCAGAACGACAGCCGGCCTCCGAGTCAAGGCGAAGCTGGACAAACGCAAGTACGCCAAGGGCGTCATTATTTCCAAGGCTCAAATGGAGGAGCTGTCTCTCCATCGCAACCGGTTCCATGGCGACTGGAACTACGAGCTACGACCACGCTGAAGTTGATCAGTTAATTTTAACCGGGCCCCTTAGCTCTTTTAGAAAACAAGGAATCCCTCCCTCAACTCGCCCGGTCCCGAGGACTGCGAACGGTGTCCTGTGGCTTCGAGCCCGATAGCCTGATGGCAGCCTCAACCGGACGGACCCCCTCGTGCAGCCGAGGCATAGACCTCGATTTAGACTGCGTACAGATGCCTGCGAGAACGGGGAAGGAAACCTGCTAACGAAGTCGCTGACTGACGGCGGCTCATCAGTACTTGACTAATTGGGCCTTCTCACAGATGACACCGTATGTGCGTGTAGCTGAATATTAGAGAACGTTGATGGGAACGTTACGGTTCGTGATGAAAGGCCATCCGTATGATGAAATACGGTCTCGATTCGAGCGCAATTCGGTTCGGCCACTTATTTTTGGAGGGGAGCATTCGATCAGTGATCGAGATTGGCGTCGCTGGCGTTTACCTCGCAAGTCCTCTGAGCTCACTCAAATATGAAATTAGTCACGGTCGCCACAACATTCATCGTCTCCATCGTTCTGGTAGGTGCCAGTTCTTACGCACAAGTTCAGATCAAACCAGCCTCTGGATTTGAATCCAGATTTCGGTTTCAGATTCCGACCGAGTTCGTGCCCGCTACGGACCTGGGCTTTGTTTATACGGAATTTGTTAATGCGAAGTTCGATAGCACGGGTGTCGACTTTGATCGGAAGATCATTTCGTGGTTTGGCGCTTTGCACAGCCCGGGAACACGCGTCAATTTCCGAACGGACGCGAAGCTTATCGATCTCAGGCTTTCGTATTCAGCCACCTTCGCGACGGCAGGTGCCGGTCTTTTCCGCCTTGAAATTGATGGTGTGCTTCAATCCGATTCTTTTGGTTCCGATACCGACAAGGGCGTTCAGAACTATGCGCTGGTGGACAATCCAAAACCGGAATTGCATGCCTATAGCTTGATCATGCCCTACGGCAGCGACGTCACATTCTCGGGGTTGCAGTTAACGGGGGGCTCCGCTTCGCTAGTCGGAACGCCTCCAGCACGGCCGAGCTTTCACTATGTCGCCTTCGGGGATTCGATCACTCAGGGATATGACTCGTCGTCAGTGGCTTCGAGTTATCCCTACAAAATTGGAGCGATGCGGAACTGGAGCGTTACGAATTTGGGCTATCGAGGGCGCAGGGTCGTGGCTTCGGACGGTCTTGCAGTCGCAGCATTGAACGCCGACTGCATCAGCCTCGCCATCGGAGTGAATAACGGCATCGAGGGTATGCCTACCCCGCTCGCCGCGTTCGAGGCTGAATACAAGGGCTTGTTGGACAACGTGCGTTCGGTGCAGCCCACGGTGCCATTGCTCGCGATTACGCCAACTTGGATCGCGGCCGAGACGACTCCCAACTTGATCGGTCTTGTAATGGAGAATTATCGACAAGTGATTCGCGCCGTTGTGACCCAGCGAATGCTCACGGATCCTCAGCTCTTTCTGGTGGAGGGACTCTCTCTCGTACCGGGAGAAGCAGCCAATTTTCCCGGTGGGATTCATCCGAGCGATGCTGGCTTCACGTTCTATGCCAATAACCTGAACAAGGCGTTTTCAAATGTTTTTGGTGCTCCGAATTCGGAACCAAACGCCATTTCCGCGGGTGAAAACTTTCGAGGCTCCCACGACGCCTTTGGAGTGAATGGTGGCTCCTACTCCCAGTCGGTCGGGAGCCTGTTGTCACCAGGAATTGAAAAGACTCGTTTCGATTCTCTTGAAGCGGATAGATTCGCGGCGAGTTTCGAATTGGGTTTGGGTGAAAATGTCGGAACCGATGGAGCGCCCCGATTGACGCTGAGCGGCGCGCCTCATATCGGTGCTGAACTAGTGCTCCTGATCGGCAACAGTTCAGGCGCAGCGACAACCGGCTGTCTCCTTTTTGCAGCCGGACCGATGAGCAGAATGGGCTGGGAGTCATCTTTGGTGCTGTTCGGAAATCGAACAGACCTGTTTGCCATTCCAAGAGAGGGCTTGAGATTGCCATTCACGATCACCCAAGATCATTGGGCAGGCGAATCGCTTCAGATACAACTCGTTCAATTCGACGCGGCTGCGTCATCTGGACTCTCGATCTCGCGGCCGTGCTTGCTGCGCTTTGAGAGAACGGAACATACGGTGTCAGGCTCGATCCGTCGCCGTTTGGAACCAGGATCGAAAGGGCGACGGATCGAGCCTGACACCGTATGTGTGGCCCCGCTCAGCGCCAGTCACCGCTCAGGACGAACGCGCCCCAGGTGAACGGCCGTCCGTTACCGTCGTACGTGCGCCGGTTCTCGCGCAGCATCCACAGTTGCGCTTCGCGCAGTGCAGCGAGCTTGCCCATCTTGTTGCGCAGCAAGTTCTCGTAGAAGCGCGCCATCAGCCGTTCGGTTGCGTCGTCGGGCACTTGCCACAAGCTCGTCACCACCGTCTTCGCGCCGGCCCGCAACAAGCTCGTCCGAAAGCCGCTCATACCCTCGCCCGAGGCGGAGCGACCAAGACCTGTCTTGCAGGCCGAGAGCGTCACCAGTTCCACCCCCGTGAGGTCCAGCCACTCCACGTCCGACGCCGTCAAGTAACCGTCCAGGCGGCTTTCCTTGCGCTCAAGGTTTGCGCCCGCGAAGACCAGGCCCGAAAGCACCTCGGGCAGATATCCCGTGAGTTTGCGATCGGCGGTCAGCAAGCCACCTCGCATGCCGCCGGTCTCGTCGCGCTGGCGTTCCGTTTCGTCCAGCGCCGCTTGCCACATCGACGGCAGGCCCTGCGGTCGAAAGTACCCGTGCGTTGCCAGGTGCACGACGGACGCGCGCGGCATTTCCACGATCACGCGCTCCTCGGTCGCATCGGTGCCCGTCACGACCACGCGCGCTCCCGCGCGCACGAACGCCTTGTGCAGATCGCGGATCGTCGCGACCTCCGAGCGCGTCTGGTCCAGCGAGCCCCAGAACTCCCAGCGCTCCGTCGGCGCCTGCTGCTCTTCCCCGCGAACCGTCGCGGCCGCGAGCAGCTCGGGCTCGTCACGCTCGTTGAAGTCCACGCCACCCACGCAGAACAGAGAATCGTAGTTGTGCGACACCACCTGCTCGAAACCGCCGATCGCTTGCAGGTCATGCAGGTACACGAACGAGCGGTCCTCGACCAGGTAGCGCCCGTCTTTCCCCATCAGCACCTCGAACGGCAGCGTCGCCGTGAAGCGATCCTGCGACACGATCACGAGCGACGCGTCGGCCAGGGACTCGACCAGTGGATCCCACAGCGCAGCCCGAAGTTCCTGATTGCGATCCTCACCAGCGCCTACCAGCAACACGCCGCGCGTGCCCACCAGCCCCTCGAGAAAGACCTTCGTCTGCTCCTCGATCGGATCCGCGAGGCCGAGGTCCACC
>JAZDCZ010000434.1:0-3066 GCA_036679605.1 Gemmatimonadota bacterium | reverse complement strand
CTTGAATGAACACCTTGGCTCCGTATCGGATGCAGGCAGACGCACTCAGGGCGCGCTCGATGATCACAAGACGGCCGAACGTCCACACTCAGGTGTTGACGTCCGTATTGACGCGCTTGAGCGTAAATTCAGCAACGGATCAGGATAGGAGGTAACGCAAATGGCTGATGGATTTTTCAACCCGCTCAGAAACAAGGAGTTCCGGCAGAAGGTCGGGACCGCGTTTATAGGGTTTCTCACACTCTTAGGTGGCGCATTAGTAAAGTGGCTGACCGAGGTTCTTGCCGCGCCGGGTGTCGGACAGTGAGGCGCGCGCAACAGTATCTAGGCGTCATGATGGTCGTGGCCTTCGTGGTCGGAGCTGCGGTCGGGTGTGGAGGAACGGTCTCCCGTGTCGGACTGATCGGATCCGAGACTGCCGCGACTTATGCCGAATCCCTCGAGCGCACCGATCCAGACAAGGCCATGAAGATCGCCAAGGCTGTCATCGTCGTCAACGAGGCCCAGATAATCTACAACGTGGCTTTCGCACAGGTCTTATGCGCGCGGGACGCCGCCGCCGATGGCTGCGATCAGGTCCCTGTACTACCTGGGGGCACCGACGTTGACCAGAACCGGCGCAACACATTGATCGCTCTGGAGGCTGCGCGTGCGGCCCTTGTGGCGATCTCGGGAGGGAGTTCGCCATGACCAATGCAGCATTAGCAGCGGCCTTGATCCGCTTGGCCGAAAACGAACTCACCAAAGCGGAGATCACTCCGAGGGAACTACTCGATATCAACAAGGCGCTTGTGGCGATGAACATGCGCCTGTCGGCTCTCCTGGAAAGGGGCACAGCTAGGCAAAACGCAACGACTTAGCCGACCCTGGTGCGGTCGCACAAGCGGAACTAGACACGCGCCCTCTTGCCACAAAGAGGGCGCGTGTCTAGACTGCCCACGCTATGAGGTGCAGCCACTCTGAAATGACCGCGGTTCAGGACTTCTGTCCCGACTGCGGAATGGCTAACGGAGCGACGGAGCGTGATAAAGTTGGTTCACCGCCGAGAAGGCATAGCCTCGGATTGCCCGATCGACTGGGAAACGAAAAGGAAGCTCAAGAGAGCATTGTCTATCAGGGACGTATGTTGATGATAAACCTGTGGGGGATCATAGGTTTTGCTGTGATCATAATCTTAATGTACAGCCTACTTCTCGTTCTGCCCGAGACTAGACGTATAGCTACAGCCGGCATTCTGTTCGGTTGTTTTATAATCGGCATCGCATATTTGAGTGTTTACGCGACGAGTTACACGGTCACATCTGAACGGGTAATTCAGCGCAAAGGCTTGTTCTCTCGTCGGGTCTCGGAAGTGGAAGTGTTGGACATCCGTAACGTACAAGTCCGTCAGGGAATCATCCAGCGTTTGTTCGGCATCGGTAACGTCGGTATTTCGACAGCAGGTCAGTCGGGTATCGAAATCGTGTTTGCTGGCATCAGGGATCCGCAGTTCGTTGCCGATCTGGTTCGCGAACAACGAAAGCGAAGATCGCTGTAAACGGTGACCACTTGCGGACGTGTCTGCGCAAGTTAATCCGAAAACCTTGACGCTTTGTCAAGTAAAGCCGCAGCAAGGCATACGGTTTTACTATATCGAAGAAAATCGACCGGAATTTTACCGCTTGCGAGGCGATCCGCTAGGTTAGGGCTTCTTTCGCCGTCCCTTGCCTCGCTCAGGCCGGAAGCGTGGACAGTCCGGTTTGTGATTCGCTCCGTAGTTGTACGGCTCCTTGGAGACTGTGCCACAATCCTCGCATTCACCGGGTTCTATCTCTGCTTCCATGTCGAAATCTACCTCGTCCTTGTCCAAGTATGCCCGAAGAGCGGCAATAGTCATACCCATCATTGAGAGGCCTCGTCGTGCAGCCGCGGTTTTTATTTGATGGTGTATCGGAGTCCGTAACCTCACAGAATATCGTTTGAAATGGCGGTAGTAAGGACTGTCGGGCTTTGCTGGGGCCATAGCTATCGAATAACGGGCAAGGGATTACATCGCAACCCCAGGCTTGACATATACGTCGCCCCTGCGGTAACCTCGTTTTGGATGCAGAAATCGCAACTCCCTATTCACTACTCAAATAGCAGTTTGACTCAACACACCGGTGAGGTAGGTGCGTTTGCAGCCTCGTACTAGAGGGGCAGATCGTGCCGCCAAGGAACCTACGGAATCGTTTGTGATCGGGAGAACTACGGGCATGCCGCGTAACTCATACACGGGCAACTCCAACAGCATCGGTCCTCTCTTTGACGACCCGGAGCGCATGGCACGAAGTTACGATCCAGGAACGTCACACGAAGCCGCCGCGCAACACGTACGCTCCGGCATGGCAGCAACTCAAGCGGCGAAGGTACTGGCCGCAGTCAAGAGTCATCCCGGATGTACGAGCGCAGAGCTGGCGCAACTCTCAGGATTAGAGCGACACGCTGCAGCGCGACGACTCTCTGATCTTCGCCGCAACGGTCTTGTCATTCGTGGCTCGCGTAAAGCGTGCTCGGCGACGGGCGCACGTGGTGTGTCATGGAGACCGACGTGATTTTCAATCCGCTCTTACTTGCGCTTCTGCGTCTCGCACTTGGGACGTATCAATGACGGAGGAACGACAATGACGAATGCCGAAATCGCCGCGAGGATAGAGAATAGACACAGGGATCGTCGTGACCGCGCAAAGGCACAGTGGCTGACGGACGAACTCATCGAGCAAGGCGGGCATCTTCTCAGCCCTGTACAGCTGGCCACACTTGCACGTCGGTTACTCGCTGTGCGTGACGCAGCATACACGGCCGTTCTTGAGTATGGGGAGGCTAACGATGGACATTAGAACGGGAAGGATTCACGCGGACCTCGAGAAGGTCCGCGAAATGTTCCGCGACCATCCGGCCGAACGCAGTCACTACAAGCCGATGGAGATTCCGCCGACGGCGAAGCAGCTTGCACGGAAGCCGCCGAAGGTTGGCCGTAACGATCGTTGTCCGTGCGGCAGCGGTAGGAAATTTAAGAAATGTTGTTTGGAGGTGGCGGAGCGATGA
>JAZDCZ010000433.1:0-31766 GCA_036679605.1 Gemmatimonadota bacterium | reverse complement strand
GGATAAACCCTTGGTAGGACGCACGATCTGCCGTACTTCCCTACCGATCATGCCGGAATCTGCCGCTTTGAATCGACACAAAAACCGGCCCAATCGACACATGAAGTGACACACATCCAGTGACCCCTGTACCGCACCGGCTCGCGCTGCTCCGGTGCGAACTGCATCTTAAGCGCACAGCTTGGGCCAAGTCGGGCCGAAGGCATGCCGACTGGGATGTGCCCGCCCGCCCCCTCGATGAGACGCGAACCAGATGGTGAAGCACCGCACGCTACTCGGCTTGGCACTCGTCTCCTGCGTATCGGCGGCCTGTGGTGGTGCTGACGGCAGGAGCGAACCCCTCTCCGAGGTCGAGCTCACTGACTCGGCGGGAGTTCGGGTCGTGAGTTTCGGCAAGCTCGAGGAGGTTCAGGCCCAGTTGCTCACGGCAAAGTTGATCTTCCGTACCGACCCAGACGAGACGGTTCTGTCCCGTATCGGGGATGGCGCCTTCCTGGCCGACGGCTCCCTCTTGCTGGCCAGTGAAGGCAACTCCGAGCTCGTACTCCTCGATTCAAAGGGAGCTGAGATTCGGAGGATCGGCCGCCCGGGCGAAGGCCCCGGCGAGTACATAGATCCGAAGTGGCTACAGGCCGATTCCGCCGGGGTCTGGGTCTACGATCAGGCCCTACGGCGCCTCACGAGGCTCGGACCCGAACTTCAGTTCGAGCACTCGCAGCGGCTCGATAATCGAGATGCCCTATCTAGTGTCCAGCCGCTGACCATCGCCCGTGACACGGTGCTGGCGGTACACGGGAGGTTCGGGCACTTTGGCTCAAGCGGAGAGGTGAGGGATACCACGCCCCTGCTTCGCATCCTGCGTTCGGGATCCCTCGATACACTCGGCCTCTGGCCTTCGACGGAGCGGGCTTTTGCGACCGTACCCGAAGGAAGGCTCTTCGTACCGATCGTGTTCTCCAGAATGGCGGTTGCGGCGGGACGAGGCGGCCACGTGGTGATCGGATCGACGGACGCAATCGACGTTCGGAAGTTCGACCTGGCCGGACGCCTCGAGTGGGTTCTTTGGGGGACTGCGGCCCCCGACCCAGCGACCCCCGACGAGATCCAGGAGTACCGGGAAGTCCTGCTGGCGAAGATCCCGATGGACACCCCACTTGCCATCGAGGCGTGGCGTACGGGCCCCGTAAGGACGTCGGTGCCACCGTTGGGCGCACTCTCCATGGACGACCAGGGTCGGGTGTGGGTGGCAGGCGGAAAGCGCCCGGGTCAAAAGCGGAGACTGTGGGTCGTGTTCGACTCCACTGGAATGCCCTACGGACGGGTCTGGTTGCCGACGGAGTTCTGGGGGATACTGCGATTCAACGAAGTGTTGGACATCCGGGACGGCCGTGTGGCTGTGCGCCTCCACACCCGCCTCGACGAGGAGTACATCGAGGTGTGGGAGGTACGGTGATGGTTGGGCGCTAAGAGCCGGAGACCCATTGTTAAGTGCAGTACGACCGATGGGCGAACTACTCCCCAATTCCGAGCAAAATATCTGCTGGTATTCCGAGCATCCGCCTCAGTCCCGCAATCTGCGACTTCGAGAGATCGCGCTTGCCATTGAGAAAGTCTGAGACGCGACTCTTGCCACCCATGACCTCGTCGAGGTCGGACCGATTCAGTCCCTTCTGCTCAAGCATGAACGTCACGGACTGTTGGGGCGTGACTGTCCCCATCGGGTACTGGGCTTCCTCGTAGTGCTCGACCAATACGGAAAGGAACTCGAGTCGATCATAGCCCTCACTCGCAGGCTCGACCTCTTCATCCAGAAGGCGCTCGATTTCAGCGATCGCGGCTTCGTACTCCGTGTCGTTCTTCAGGACGTGTGGCTTCGAGAAGTCCAGGAGAGCTGTGGTCATGATCGTTCCTCCTCGCGCAGTCATAGCGCACCATCAATCGACTTTCGGTCGTATTCCGCATGGGTCAACACATCTCGTACGTACACTCGCCCGAGGTCGTACCGAATGTCGACCACCAACCGGTACTTGTTTCCGCCAACGTTGAAGACCGTTCGGCGAGCACCCAGGAAGCTGGCCGTCGGGAAGTCCGTTCGAAGTTCATGCGGAGATTGATACTCTCGCCCCTTCAGTATCCGATACCATGCGTCGAGCGGTTCCTTCGCATCCGCGTGCCTCTCACCGAACTCGCGCAGGGCTTTCCGGGAGATAATCCGCAACCGCTCTCCTCAATCACTTTGTTCCCATGTTGGCAACACTGATTACCAATATGGAAACGATGGCGGCTCGGGGTCAACGCTAACCCACGAGGGAGTATTGCAGTTAACGTTCAGGGACTCCGAACCGGCGCTCTGTTTCGTTCGTTCAAACACCTTCGCCGACCGAAACCCGCCCCGATGGGCCGCCTGTGGCGGCCCGAGCGGGAGGCCCCGTGTTATCAGTTGGCCTGCGGTGAGGCTTGCTTCATCGTCTGTATCCAGCCCATCATGAATCCATCCGCGAGCCCACGGGTATCAACTACATCACTCAGAATCTTCGGGGCTACTCCGTACATGACTGAACTTCTTCAGAAAGCCTTTGAGCAGGCTTCGAAGCTCCCCGCGCCGGAGCAGGACGCGCTCGCCTCCGCTCTCCTTGAGGAGATCAAGGCCGAGCAGAAGTGGGACGCCACGCTAGCGGAGTCCCAGGACGACCTAGCTGGGTTGGCAGATGCCGCTCTGGCGGAACAGCGTGCCGGGGACACAAAGCAGCTCGATCCTGACAAGCTGTGAGGTCTACGACCACTTCCGCCTTTAGGAAGTGCTTCAAGGTCCTCCCACAGCGCATCCAGGTCCGTGCTCGACAGGCCTACGCGACGTTCGCTGAAGATCCGTCTCATCCCGGCCTCAACTTCAAGCAAGTCCACGCATCCCGATCCATCTTCTCTGCGCGTGTCTCTCTCGGCTACCGCGCGCTCGCGATCCGCGATGAAGACACCTGGGTCTGGTTCTGGATCGGCTCCCATTCCGATTACGACCAGCTCCTGTCGCATTTGTAGTCGATCCTCCACCGGATCTTCGATCTGCGGGCCTTCTGATAACGATCAGGGCCTCCGAACCGGCCCTCTGCTTCGTTTCCCTGTTCTCATTCAGATCTCAGGCCTCGTTCGTTCGACCGAAGCCCACCACGTTGGGCCGGTTGGGTCGAGGGGCGCCGAAAGCGACCCGAGCCGGAGGCCCAGTGTTATGTGCGGTGGCCCCGGGCAGCCCCCGTTGTGAGCGCCGCCGGGTGGCTACGGTCGATCGCCGCTACTTGCCCTGCTTGTTGTATTTCGGTTGCTGCCGCTTGATCACATTTGCTTCCTTTGCCCTAGCGTCAGCAATGCTGCTGAACTGCTCGATCGACACCTTGGCTCCTGGGATCTCACCCAGATGTTCGGTTATGCGATCTTGCACTCGGCCTCGCTTCGCAACGCCTACATAGTTGTCATTACCACTTTGGGTCTTAATGCGGTACAGCACGGGCTTGTCGTCTGGGAGCTTGTCGATTCCAGACTTGTTATAGCCAACTTTCTTCGTTCCCATACTTCCTCCTAGTTGTCCTGCTCGATAAGACCCCTCCGCGCCCAAGCGCGTCGGGGCAGAATCCATCCCTCTACCACCTGACCATTGCGCGGCGTGTAGCTTGAGTCCAAGGGCGCGCACAACCTTTAGGATTGTGTCGAAGCCCGGGCTGCGCTCGCCGGACAAAGCCTTGTACAGGCTCTCTCGAGACAGTCCAGCATCTCGTGCCACCTGAGTCATTCCTTTTGCCCTAGCAATGTCTCCAAGGCCTTTTGCCACAAATGCCGCGTCTCCATCCGCTTCTTCGAGGCATGCCTCTAGGTACGCAGCCATTTCCTCGGGCGTCCTGAGATGTTCAGCAACGTCGTATCGGGTCGTCGTGGTCGTTCTCATGCTCATTACTCCGAGAGACTGCGAGCGAGGCGGAGTGCAGCCTTGATGTCCTTGGTCTGCGAACTCTTGTCCCCTCCCACAAGCAGAATGATCAACTCCCGCCCATACCGTTTGAAATAGACTCGGTATCCGGGTCCGTAATCGATTCGTAGCTCCGAGACACCCTCACTAACGGGCCTGACATCCCCTGGATTGCCAGCGGCGAGCCGCTCAATCCCCTCTCTGCCAACGTACGTGAGACACGGAGGTCGTCGAGCCACCGCGCGAAGAACTCAGTCTTGCGGATCTCGATCATACTCAAGTGTAGCCATCTGGCTACACTTGGTCAATCCGATACTGAATTCTCATATCAGCGCGTCCAAGCCATTGCACATAACGTTTAGGGCCTCCGAACCGGCCCACCTTCGTTCGTTCACTTCACTTCGGTTGATCTATCACTTCCGCTCGACTGCACCGTCCCGTCACGGCCGGTTGGGTCGAGGGTCGCCTATGGCGGCCCGAGCCGGAGGCCCAGTGTTAAGCGGAGTAGCTGTTACGGCGTTGGATGTAGCTCCGGCACCTCCTGCTCCAGCGTTTCAAGCACGGTGACACAGGTCCGAGCGAACTCCTCTATCTCACTTCCGAGGAGGGGGACCGTCTCTCCGACCTCGACATCGGCGGCCACCTCGGCGTACTTCTCATCGGCGAGGCCAAGGTTGTGTCCTACGACATGACGCTTCTCAAATTCCTTACGCAGTTGCTCGAGGCCCTCCGCATCGACGGCGTCGAAGAGAGGAACGTTGAGCCTGGCGAAGAGTCCGGATGCGCGCGCGAGACTCTGAAACGGGTTTCCCCTGAGTTCCTTCTTCTGGAAGAGATCCGATGCCCCTGGGCGCGTGCGAAGCACCAGACGAAACGTGCTCTTCAAGTAAGTCTCGAACCCCGTGACCACATCCTCATGAGCGTTTCCCAGAATGCGAAATGCGAGCTCTCGCTGTCCCTGTTCCGCGATCTGCTCGGCAAGATCGATCTGACCGACGATAAGAGCGGCCTCTCTCTCGAAGTGCCTCGCGAGGTTGGCCGCTCCGCAATCGGGACAGAAAAACCCGATCGCGTATACCCCATAACGACGTGCGCACCTATGACATTCGAGGACGCGAAGAAGATCCTCTCGCCAAGCGCGGGGTTCAGGGGTCGGCCGGTGGAAGCTGGTCATTTCGATCTTGAGGAAGTTGCTCCCTCCCCGATTCACGCTGCGGTTGAAGTCCTTGGTCAAATCACCTAGCCACTGGCCAACATCCTCCTCGACGGCCCACATTACCTTGTCCATCGCCGCTTGGACATCCTCGGGTGCGATGAAGGCATCATCCTCTTTGTCTAGTCCGCAATATGGGCACGTACAGACCTGTTCCCCCGGATTTCGGCGCTGAACGGCGCCATCGTATCCCGGCACCTCCACTCCCTCGGCGACGTCACCCAATTGAAACCTGCGCGGTTGGCACTCTTCATTCGGGCACCAGCGGAGGACCAGGCCGCCGCTAGAGATCGGCAGTGGAATCCCCAACTCCATTCGGTCTCTGGAGCCTCCCTGCTTCCATCGCTCTAGGCGGTGAAATCTGAATTCGCCCATCGGTCGCTCGTCTTGAGGCTATTCCGCTTAACGTTCTAAGTTGCCGTCGCGGCTCGCGCATGCGAGCCGTGATGGCCGTAGTGAGCGAAGCGAACGAAGCCGGCAACTGATTGTTATCGGGAGCGGGCCCCGTTGGGCTCATCAGCCCGTTGATACCCAAGCAGGATCTACGAGGACATCCCGGCTCCTGTGTCTAGGCGCTGACGGATCGGGCTTCAGCTCCGCCCGCCAGGGCTGGCGGGCTTCGCCGAAGCCACAAAAGTTCACGGCCAGAAGGTACCAGACCCAGGAACGCCCGCCCGGCTGGTGTCAGCCGCAAGCCCTCGCTAGCCGTCACACTCCTCGGCGGTGGTGAGAGCAAAGCCTATTCAGAATCGGAAGCTTCATCGTTCTTGAGCCCAGCGAACTTCGCGGCCATGGTGGGGTTGCCCTTAGTCAGTTTCTTCACGGTCAGGTCGGCGGCTTTGTTGTTGGCAAGGCGGAGATTGTTTTCAGAACCTAGCAGCGCATCTTTGGTCTTCTGAAGATGGTCGATGGTCTTGTCGATCTCCTTAATAGCGGTCTTGAATTTCCTGGACGCCAGATCGTAGTTCCGGGCGAAGCCAGTCTTGAACGTATCGAGTTCGTTCTCGAAGTTCGTGATATCGATGTTCTGTGCTTTCACTAGCGCGAGCTCTGTTTTGTACTTCAGTGAGTTCTTGGCCGCGTTTCGCAGCAACGTAACGATCGGGATGAAGAATTGCGGTCGGACGACATACATCTTCGGGTAACGGTGAGACACATCGACGATGCCGGAGTTGTAGAGTTCGCTGTCAGGTTCAAGAAGTGAAACGAGAACCGCATATTCGCAGCTTTTTTCATTCCGGTCCTTGTCGAGCTCTTTGAGAAAGTCTTCGTTCTTCTTCTTGGTAGCTGTTTCGTCGCTCTCGTTCTTCATCTCGAACATGATCGAGACGATTTCGGTGCCAGCCTCATCCGAGTCACGAAAGATGTAGTCTCCCTTGCTCCCAGTTCGGGCGTCGTTGTCTTTCTCGAAATACGCACTCGGAAACGCCGTCGCGCGAATGCGATTGAACTCGGTTTCGCAGTGCTGTTCGAGGGTTTCGCCCACCATCTTGGTAGACAGGCGAGCCTTCATGTCCCGCAGTCGCTCGATCGCGTCATCACGATCCTTGATCTGCGTCTCGTACTTGTCCTTGAGTGACTTCTCGACGAGCTGTTTCTCAAGTTGCGCCAGCTCAAGGCCGCTCTTCAGTTCATCGCGCTCCTTTTCAACGGCATTGACCGCCTCTGTAACCGCGAGCTTCTGCTTTACCTCGCTGGAGTTGAGCGTTGCCTTCAGCTCCTGAATCTCCGCGTCTTTCGTGGCGGCCGCCTTCTCTAAATCGCTGGCGCCCTTGGTTTCCGCGAGCTCAACGGCATTCCGCTTGTCCTGCTCGGCCAACTCGAGCCGGTCATGCAACTGCTGCTCGAAATCTTCGTCGCGAACCTGCTTGAGGATGTCCGCGTACCCAGCCTCGTCAACCTTGAAGGTCTTCTTGCAGTGCGGGCAGATGATCTCATACATGACTATTTGTCCTTTGTCGTCGTCATTTGTCCGAGTGACGGATTACAAGATGGATTCTGCGCGCAGGACATCCAAACTGCCGTGCGACGCGACCGCATCACAAGATTCATATCGAACCATTCATGCAATCCGTGATCAACCTTAAGGCCCGTTTCCAATAACGTTCAGGGCCTCCGAACCGGCCTCATTCGTTGGCCGCGTCTGCTTCCTTCGACGAACCACTCCTGTATTTCAACGTCCTCCCGCTCGCGGCCGGTTGGGTCGAGGGCCGCTTGTCGGCCCGAGCCGGAGGCCCCGTGTTATCGGCCGGCGCTGCGGATGATCTATCGGTTCCGGAGAAACTCCTCCGGTGTGGTTCGAATGTCTTTGATGATCTGGCGGAGTAGGAGGGGGGCGATATCGCGTCCACCATGTACTGGAACGGTCGTGCGGCGACCGTCTTGATGACGGAACTGCTTGTGAGAACCTCGTTGCCTTACTTCTTCGAATCCCATCTTCGCGAGAATGGCGATCACCTCTCGCGACCTCAGGACGGGCAACTGACCCATGGGTTACGGCGAGATAGTTTGGGTACCAATGAAGTCAGCTTCGAGCTTCGGCTCGCCGTCCTCCAGGAGCATGGCCACCACCTCGCTCAAGTTCTTGTTCAGTTCATCGAGCGTAGTGCCTTGAGAATGGGCGCCCGCGAACCCCGGCACGTAGCCGACAAAGAGCCCCGTATCCGGGTCTCTCTCCACAACTGCTGTATACGTTCTCATCGACTCTCCCTCGGTGGGTCCGGGCTCACTCGGATCATACCCCATTGTCCCTCTCCCGAGCCAGAGGCGCGTCGTCTTCCTTCCGCTGGCCGATAACGTTCAGGCGTTGCCGACGCGGCTCGCCCCGCGAGCCGTGTTCGTCGTAGTGAGCGAAGCGAACGGAGCCGGCAACGCCCTTGTTAGGCGAAGCCGTGCCCGGTCCGTCAGGTCTCCTGACTGTGTTGTACACGAGCGACGGCCTTCCTGACGCGGGTTCGAATCCGATCAGCGACCTTCAGCCTCGCGTCCCTCCGATACTTGGAGAAGTACTCATCCGCGATCCGCTGGGCATCCAAGGCTCTTCCTGATCGGACGAGACAAATCGACAGCCGGTCTAGGATTCCAATGTCTCCAGCAATGCCTTCTTCCTCGCGCATCTCCCGGAGGAGATCCCCTACAAGTCCCTCTTCATAGTCGATCGAGGCGTACTCGTCGATTCTCTTCACAGCCTCCTCGTAGAGCTCCACGGCAGCAACAAGGTCTGACTTCTCCAGCGCTCGTGCTCGCCTGGCAACGTCCCGGTTCTTGTTTCTAAGTCGATGGAATCTCGCGTTTGCCTCAAGGTCAATCCCGCGCGCCATGTTGAACCAGTTGACCAATCCCGCGCCTTCCTGGGCGATCCACTCGGCCTCCAGATCCTCAGCGGCTCGCTCCTCCAGCCCGTCTGCCAGAATCAGAACGCGGTAGTCTCCGTCCAAGTGCCTGTTCACGTAGAACTGCCAGACGCTATGCCGATCCTTGTCCCACGCCCGTCTTCCTTTCCCCTTGCCCACGTAGAAGATGCGCCCGGAGCTGTCCACATGGGCGTACGCGTAGTAAGCGCGTGGGTCAGTCTGACTGGCATCGGGGGAGGGCATCAGTCTCTCTCGTGAAGTCCCTCCTCCGAAGGAGAGTCGGATGCCACGATTGTCCGGTTCTATAGAGAGCGAACCCTCTCGGTACCCCTCGTCATCTCTTGACATTCAGTCATCTCGTCGGAACAAAACTGATACAAGACGGTTTCGCCTAACGTGTGAATCTCCGCCGTGCGCGAACCCACACACCCTCCGGAGATCTGCGACCGGCGGTATAAGAAATGAGTGGCGGAGGTCTGCGAACTAGTGCGTGTAAACACCTTTCGTCGGATCTGCTTCGGTATTTCACCCCCCAACCCCTTCCGAACCGGCTCGCGTGGTAAGACGGCGAAGCAAACTTACCGCAGCAAATACACGCGCGCCATACATGGCCCCGGACTCGGCGTCCGTTTCAAGCATGGGTACGCCCACCGAAGGGTGCCAAGCTCCGTTATGGCGCCCCAAACCGAATCAGTGCGTGCGTTCGCTTCGAAGAGGAGATGTGGCTGCGCGGCTATGCGGCTCGAACACGAGAGGCCTACTGGAGTTGACCCTCCCAGGCAGACTGTTCTCGACTAGGGACTCAAGCACCGATGGCCTCGCCCGGATGGAGCTGCGAATCGCTGAAGCGATTCTCGCTCGTCTCGCGGGAGAACGGGGGGATCTTCGAGAGCCGGGTGGCCGCTCGGCTCGAACCTGCGGTTCGCATCCAGCATCGCAAGTAAACGAAAAACCCGCGGCACCCTAAGGTGTCGCGGGCTTTTCGTTTATCGGGGCGCCCGGATTCGAACCGGGGACCCCCTGCTCCCGGATAAACCCTTGGTAGGACGCACGATCTGCCGTACTTCCCTACCGATCATGCCGGAATCTGCCGCTTTGAATCGACACAAAAACCGGCCCAATCGACACATGAAGTGACACACCAGGGCCAACCGGCGTGCGGAACCGCTCGAGCTCCGGCTCGCGCTGCGCGGATGCCAATCGAGCAACCCACCGAACGAGCCTACCTCACCCGGTAGGCACAACCACCACCGCTGCACGCGATCGCGATCGCAGCCACGAACACCGCGAATCCAATCCCAACGACCAGGCCCAATGTCCGTAGAGGGCTGAAGCTCGCTCGTTCCACGTACAAGGCGTCGGTCAACGGCACGGTACGGAGGCCGCCCACGAACTCGCTAAGGTCGAGGTGGGTATCGGTCGGCCTTCCGTTCCACGTCCCTGCAATCGCCGTATCGCCGACGAATCGAGTGTCGTTGAGGACGAACCGATCGGTCTCGGTCGTGACGCGAACCTTCTCGGGAGGCGGGCCAGTGTGCAACGAAATAGGTTGCCAACCGGTGCAGGCGTTCAGGTGGAGTACGACTAACACGAGTGCGACGGGGCGATAACGGCGCAAGCTCATCTTGGGACTCCTTGTCAGGGCTCCACCATCTCGAGTTCTCCGAGGTGGACAGACTCAAACGCATGCGAGCATCCGTCTGTGGGACACAGAATGCCTTTGGAGTGAGGCTCGACCCATACGTGGTCTGACGTAGATGGAATCTTGCGAAGAGTACGTAGGCGCACCGCACGGGCTCGCGCTGGTCGGGTGTTATAGCGGCGTTATCCGCACCTGCACCGATCGAGTACGGCTACCCTCCTGTACCGGGGGCCAGCAGAATATCGAACGGAGCGGAAACGCGCAGTTCCTTTGCAATCTCCCGGCCGGTGTGCCGACCCACGTCCACTCTGTCCCACACGATGAAGAACACGCGGAATGCCCCTGGGATCTCTCGGTTGAATGATGGCTCGTTATTTCCACCGTTGTCGAAGGGCCACAGGAGTGTATCCGTCCTTACGGCGCCAGGTGGAAACGCGGTCTCGCCGAGAAAAAGGGGCGCGCATGCGACTCCTTGTCCCGCGAGCGTAAAAACGTCGTCACTGAGATGTTCAAACCGAAAAAATGGGCCTCCTCCACATGAAGAAATATACTCCGTGTCCGGTAGAGGATTCTTGAACTGAGTGACTAAGCTCATAAGGAAGAAATTTGGTATGCCGCTCTCCTTAAGCGTGTAACTCGAAGAGTCCGTGGTGATGAAAAACTCCGGCGTGTCTGGAGGTTCAGTCGAATCCCCGCATGCAAGCGTTGCGAGCACGATCAGAACCATCGCCTGGATGGCCCTCCTTGGTATGGGCCCTCGACCCACATCAGCCTCCTGTACCAGGGGCCGGAAGGATATCAAAGGGAGCGGAAACGCGCAGTTCCTTCGCGATCTCGCGGCCGGTGAACGGGGCCTCGCCTAGGCTGTCCCAAACGACAAGTGAGGCGCGAAATGTTCCTGGAATCTCCTGGTCGAAACGCTCCACGTTATTTGGGCCTCGCCGACTGAAAAACCACTGAACGGTATCCGTCCTAACCGATCCGGGAGGGAAAGGCGTCGCACATAGGAATGTAGGCGCACAGCCAAATCCGAGTACGGACAGGGTGAAGACCCCGTTACGGCTGTGTTCAAAGTGCCAAAACGGCTTCCCGCCACATGAGAGGATATACACCGTGTCCGGCAGAGCATTCGTGAATTGCGTAACTAGGTCGAAGGAAAAAAGGTCTGATACATCCGTCTCGTGCAGCGTATAGCTCAGCGAGTCCGTCGTAATGAAGAACTCAGGAGGGTCTGGAGGCCCAGTTGAATCACCGCACCCGAGCATTGCGCCGGCGATCAGCAATCCCATGGTGCGGGTCATGGGCCTTTCCTCATCCCGAGTCGTTGTTCCAAAGGCAGGTCACTCGGACCAGCCACTCCTGGCTACGAATCCGTCAAGGGGGGATAACGGACGCAGCCTAGAATCATGTAATCGCAACATAGGCACACAGGGAGGGACACCGCAAGGAAGTCGCGAGCGCCGGATCCAGCCCACTACATTGAGCACGCTGGTGATCTTCTCCTAATTGCCGCAGACCGAAGACAAAGGGGGACAGAGTCGCTTGAATATCCGGAGCGTTGGGCCTGAGACGACCCCGCGTCGCTGCGGGGAGTTTGCCGACCGCCTCCAGGATGCGATCGACCGGCTAGCCGCGGCCGGCATGAGTGTCCCGTCCGCCAGCCGGTTGCCCTCGGCAGTGCGAGCTCTTTCACGTGTTGCGAAAACGGACGCCTTCCCAACTGCTGACCAAAAACGAACCGAGTTACTTGACGCCATCCGGGATGCCGCCGAGTGGCCACTGATTTCGATGGTATATAAGGACGCATTGCTCGGAACGGTAAAGGAGGACATGCGGCGTGCTATAAAGGGTAAGCTCGGATCCCGAACTGGGCCGTCGCTTCAGTTGCAAGCTCAGCTTTTCTTCGGGGCTATCCTCAGGCAGGATGGGAAGCCCATTGCGGCCCCTGTGAATCAGGGATTACCCGACTTCATCATATCGGATGGCAATCTTGCCCATGGCGTCGAGGTGAAGGCGCCGTTCGCCAGAAGTGGACTAAGCCGGGCCGTATCGAAAGCTCGAACGCAGCTCAAGCGTCCTTCCGGGGGCGGGATGTTGGTGATCGATGCTAGTGCGCTCATCGAATCCGACCTCGCTGCATTGGAGGTGAATCCACCCAACTACGCGACTCTCGAATCGACCGTAAACAATTCCTTCGACGAGCTCGTCGGAGCCGTTCGAATGCTGGTGCCGACTCCCGGCCCGTGGCGTCGCCATCAAGGCATCGTGGTCACCGTTTTCGTTGCGCGGGCTCACGCGTGGATCCCCACCCTCGCCGGGCCACGCCCAGCGTCCGTCATCGCAGCCGTAGCGGAGCGATATTTCCGGGCCTCCGGGTCACTCACGTACCTGCGTGCCACGATGTTGCGGGATAGAATCGGGACGGGACTCAAGGCCACGTGGCCGAATGTAGACCTAAACTGGTAAGCACCAGCAATCCTCAGCCGGGCCAACCGGTTTACTACAACTCCCTCCTAGAGGCGCCACTCGAGTTCGGCGGTTCCCGTTCGGACGCCTCCAATTGTCACATCAACGACCGACCCCAGGTCCACTACTTGCGGGTATCCTGACATGCCGATATGGTGTCGATAACTTCTTGCCCCCCCCGTCACTGCCAAGGAGTTAGTTTGAGATTGCTCACTCGTCTCGTGCACCCATGGTGCACGGACCGTACCGTGTCCTGCGGCATCGGTTCACAACAGCCAAGCAACTCTCCCCCTCCGAGGCACACTATCACCACGAACGGAGGGTGTATGAACCGACGTATTCCTATTTGGCGGTCGCTCCAGGCGACCATTCCCCTGCTGGTCCTTGGCATCGCGGGGTGTGATTCCGCGACAACGACGACCTCACCCGATGAAACTCAGTCACAATTCGTAGTTGCGCCCATCAATATGAAGACCACCTCGAACACCCCCCGGGCCACGACTGGAACAAGAAGGGGTATCGCCAATGGTGCGGACCCCCGAATTCAATTCTTTCGAGAGAATATCCCCAACCTACCCAAGCGACCGAACCAGCTCGGCACGTGTAGTACGATGGTGGCTCCTCAGGAGGGAGAAAAGAACTCCCACTTCACTCGCGATCAGGTGGAACTCGAGTTCCCGCCGGAGATGATTGAGGCTGCCGAAGGGAACGCCATGGGCTACAATTACTGGAGAGTTGCGGACGATGACCCGCACCACCTTCTACGCCTAACGACTTGCCTAATCCCCCGGAGTACGGCGGCTCGCAACTTCGCGTGGAATCGGTTCAGCCTCGCTGGTGGTGCCCCGACCACGCTTGCGTTGAACGATCTGCCTAAGGCAGGCCCTCTTGATAGACTGTTTTCCCTCGTGCAGACATTCCTGGGTCCGCGCAAGTTGTTCGCGGCTCCTGCCAGCAGTGCAGCTGTTTCCTCGCAGATTATAGTAGAACCTTGCGCTGACGACGATCCGAACACCCCGTGCTGCGAAATCGACCCCCAAAATCCAGACTGCGATGATGTAGAGGGAGGGTGTTCCGTACAGCAGTCGTTCTTGAACGGATGCACGATACCTGACGGCTTTGGCGGGGTTTGTCGTGGCAGTGCATCTGCCATGTGGGTTTGCACTTTCCCGCAGGAGGATTTCTGCGAGGCCCGCTTTGGCATCAATAACGGGTGCACGAGCGCGGGAATCGGGTTCATATCACTCCTCCTTGCGTGCGATCCGGTGATACGTGGGGTGGACACCGAATGCGAGGCGACAAGAAGCAGTCTCTCGCCCCTGTGGAATGGTGGTGTCGTCTTCGATTGGTTCTTCCAGCCAGACCCTATCGTACTCTTTCCAGGAGAGGCTCCAACTGTGGTAGCCAGCCGTGTACCGGCCGGCGGCTTTGTTTCAACCGGGAACAACAAATGGAACGGAAAAGCAGTGCTATCCGGTATGGTAACTGTGGTCGCGACGGACCTCAACGGGCCACACCTAGCAGAGCCGGCGAGCCTCACGGTTGACCCGCGCACGACCGCCGGATGGACGGCCACTCCGAGCAGCATGGGCGCCGAGTTGTCTCCCGGTGCCCGGCCAACCTTTCGGCCAGGTACTGCCATGGGCGTCCTAGGTGAAAATACAAATCCCGATGGTTCGATGGGCCTCACCCTACAGGGGTCCGTGACCCAGGCCGTCGTGCCTAGTGGGCCCAACAAGGGGTATACTTACCACACAAGTACCACGCATAACTATGACCGGCGGGTCTGGTTTAATGAGCACCTCAAGCCTTACTCGATTCGATTCGACTATTTCGTTGGTGGCACCTCGCTCAATTTTGTGGACGCCACCACGTTTCTGGCTGGCCCTACCCCGGCCGCGGCCCTGTTTTCGGGGGTCAAGAGCCATGAAAAAGACGGTCAGAGCCCGCCTTCACACCAGGCAGAAATCGAGCGGGAGGTGTTAACGGTTTGCGGCAACATCAACAAATTACTGGAATCGATAGCGGGAAGTGCAGGTACGTCCACTATGTTTGCCGATGCGGTGAACACAGTGAAAACAGTGTCTGCAAAGCATATGTTCGACCAAGCGACAGGACACTCCATGGTGCATGATCATCGGGGAACCTTACCGATCGCGTTTATCAACTCCTCTGGCGTAGTCGAAATTCGACCTTTACCGGGCGATACACTCACTTCGACAAGGCTTGCCATTCAATCTCAATGCCTTCCATAGCCAGGAGATAAGACCGATGAGACTGAGAAATATCCGCTACAAGATACATGTGGTCGTCTGTTTGTCCGCTCTTACGCTCAGTCCCCTAGCGGCTCAAGAATCACCCACTCTTGGGTTTCCTGATGCACAAACGACAGTCGCTGAGTGGATCGCCGGGGGGCATCCTACACTTCACTTCGCATCTGCAGCCGCCTGTCCAGGTGAACATCCATGGTATCGTGCGGTGGTGAACGGCATGGCAGCGATCGTCCCCACGGATACGCAGACTTGGCAGATCGCCGCCGGGTGGCAGGCCATCCTACGGTGCAACGACGCCGTAGTGAACGCGTGGTTCAGCCGTGCGTTGGGATTCGCCACGGGAGCCTTCACCGGCAAGGTCATAGCCGAAGCACTCGTAACATCCGACCGCCCCGAGCATCTCTCGGCACTGCGAGCAGCGATCGTGAGCGAGGGTGTGTCGGACGATGTGAGAGGCGGTATCCTGTTGGGTGTGAGTGAGGCCGGAGAGTTGTCGGTTCGAGCGGACGTCTTCCTAGTTGTTTTCCAACAGGACAAGTTTCCCCGCAATAATTATTTCGCCGGTGAACTCAACGAACTTCTTCGTAGCGAGATGAGGGATGAATTCGTGGCGACGGCAGCCGAGGAGGTCCGAACGCATCCGGAAGGCAAGTGGGCCGGTGAACTCTTCAACTACTTAGCGTTTTCCGCTGCTGAGCCTCGCGGCTCGCCGTATGCAGTCTCCGACAACGCACGACGGAACGTGCTACGTGTTTTGGACGAGATCAAGCGCCTCCCTGTTGTCGCGGCCGCTCGCGAACGCGGGAGGTTTGGCATTGAGTTCGAGCAGAAGATCCGGGGACGGGTCGGAGGAGGTTAGAGGTTCCTGGCAGATGTAAGACAGAGGGGGCCGGGCAGTCCTAACGGGCGGTCCGGCCCCTTTGGGTTTACGCGGACTCCCTCCTAGAGGCATTGTGCACCGTTGGCTAGGTGAGCTGTTCCTTGATCTCATCGATCATGAGGATGTCCCAATAGGACCGCTCGAGGAGCGCGATCGCGTGTGCACCATCGATACGGCGTCGGAGGTGTACCGTGACTCGCCCCTGTCCGGCATCATCGACATAGACCGAGTCGACCTCCTCGTGGGCCTCCAACTCGTCGATTACGTCAGAGGCAAACTTGATACCGACCTAGACATTGCCGAGTACCTGCCCAAACTCCTTCTCCCCCACCCTAGAAACGGTTTCCCCGGCAGGGTGCTCCGATAGGGAAACCTCTCTCCAATCCCGTAGGGTCCGCCTGATCCGTTCTGCTGCTCCCTCAACTCCTTCCGACTTCATGTGTTGATCTCCTGGGGTGGAAGGCCTGGCACTGAGTCGACGCGCATCCAGTGGGAAAGCCTCATGGCGCACGCAGAGTTTGACCCCCGCACGGACTCGTGCTGCTCGTGTGAGGCGCGCACCACTGGCAGTGGAGTTGATCCTCCCAGGCAGACTGTTCTCGACTAGGAACTCAAGCCCGAGGGGGCGCCCGGATGGAGCTGCGAATCGCTGACGCGATTCTCGCTCGTCTCGCGGGAGACTGGGGGGATCTTCGAGAGCGCGGGAGGGCGCCCGGATTCGACCCGGGGACCCCCTGCTCCAGTATCAGGGACTAATCGGCTTAGACATTTGATTTTCAGCCCCATTGGGCCAGTTGATGTGTCGATACGGCCCAATCGACACATGGAGTGGCCCAAAGGACCCGACCAATCCCGGCCGCGCTCGAATTGATGGGCTTGCCGGTCCGGGGAAGGTACTGTCACCTCGAATTGGGAGCGTGACTTCTTGCGTGAAGCCCCTGTTACCAGCAGCCGGAGGTGCAAGTAGCAGCGTTACTCCACCTTGCACGACAGGCTCACGTTTCCTCGCGACCGACGGCTATCGGAGGCCCCAATAGCGGGCCACACACTCAGAGAAGCGGATGCCGAGGGGTGAGTTCGGGGGATCTGTGTGAACCGTGAAGAAGCCACGGCCACCACCTGGCTTACATGGATGTTCAGCTGATGGATGGATGTACCATCGTGACTGGACCGTAACGACGCGGGCGTACGTTCGAGGGCCATCCGGGTACGGGGATTTCCTCCCGCTAGGGAGATAGAAGAGCCCGCGGGACGCCACAAGGTGAGGCTTCAGCCCCGGCGCCTCGATGTAGGATGCGAACGAAACTGCTCCACCTGCCCCTTCATCGGGGTCCTTTGTCTCGAAGCGCCATTCGGCAGCGATCAAGGCTTCTCCAGGGCCTAACGTGAGGAGGCCCTTGATCGTCGCTCCATTCCCCGCACCGTTCGGGCAGAAAGCCAGCGTGGTCTGTCCTTCCGACTCACGCACGACCTCGAAGTTGTGGAGAGCGCCGAATACGGAGCTCGCGAAGTGGTATGCATGCTCATGGTCGAGTTGGGGATACTTCCACGCCCGCGTACGGGAGCCCGTGGTGCCGCCTATAATGAGAGGGGGCCACGCGTAACCCTCGGTCCGAATGTGGTCGTCCAAGGAGCTAGGGGCACGGTCGCCGCCGTGTACGACTCCGGCCCCACCTCCAGACACGCGGCCCACTGCCCCAGAGTCGGTCGGTCGATGTAGATCCACCTCTTGTACTCGACCGGCATGCCCTGAGTAATACACTGACCACGCTCGAGACCCGGTTTCTCTTGAGTAGAGAGATGCGACCTCCGACCAACGCCTACGTGCCTCCGGGCTGTCATTGATCGGGCACAGCTCCCTCGCTTCAACCGTGAGGCCTTCGATCTCTATCGGTCGGGACTCGAGTTGGATCAACCCATCTGGCGGAATCTCATCGACCTGGACGATGAGTGTCTGGAAACCAAGATGTCTAAGGGTGATCCGACGCACCTGGGACCACCGCTCGGAACTCAGCTGAGCACCGCCATCCGCAGAGGTGGAGGTGACTGCGATGAGCTCCCCGCGTCCGTAGACCTCGATGAGGACCGCCGGAACCGGATGGCCGGAGGAGTCCACGACCCGGATCGAAACCTGCGCGACCACGGGGGTTGCCAGGCAACTCGCAAGCAAGGCCACTCCTAATAGTCGAGTGATCACTCCCCCCCCCTCAAAGTCTCAGTGACATCTCGCATGTTGACGAGTCGACAGATTGAAGGATAGGGTGCTGCAGCCGGCCCATCTAGGGTCTGGTGCGATGCTTGGTTGGCATGGGCGCCGCATCTGACGGTCTCCTAGGTGACAAGAATTCCACGCTTCCCGAGGAGTTCCTCCACGTCACGGAAGCTCAAGCAGAATCGGCAGTACAACCAGACACCGTTGCTGATGATTTCAGGCGGAAACCGATGGCCGCGGTAGTTCGTTGAGTTCGTTCTCATCCGCAGAGTCTGACGCTGTCGGGCGCAAGTTGACAGTACCCTCCTACGTCACGCGCTGATCGAAACGACCCATGAAATGCTCTGTCGTGATCAGCACAAGATGAAGCCGGAGACTCGAATCCGCTTCGTCCGATAGGCCGGGGTGAGACCCCTCCGGATGCAGGCGCCGCCAGAAACCCTGTAGGAACCCGCCACTCTTCCCGGGATCCCACTCGTTCAATTCTGGATCGAAGAACGGTGGGCCGCACGTCGCAAGCCACTCCCGCCGCTCGTGACTCGAGCCAAAAGCTCCGCTTTCCCCACCTGAGAGATGATCAGCAATTCTATCGAACAGCTCCTCAACGAACGTCCTCAATTGGGCATTGGCGGCCGCCCAATCACCCCTGGCATGGGCAGTCAACGCTTGGCCAAGGTGCCCGGCCGCCGTGGCGAAACCGTGCTTCTCGAGGAGGCGTGTGAGTTCGTCTTGCGCGGCCGCAACCGGAACCGCGTCCGGCAACATCCGCACCAGTTTGTAGTCCTCGACGATGAAGCCGTCCTGCTCCAACGAGTTGACGAGCTTCGGCACGACCTCAACCGGATCGTGTGGGCCTCCCCAATCGGGTTGGCACCGTGCGTCGATCGCCTTCTCGATCAATTCGTAGACCAAGCTCACGCCGGCGTAGCCCGTTAGTTCAGGGTGCTCAACCAAGTGTCTGGCCAAACGAGACTCCTTCTTGGCGATCCCTCCATCACCCATGATACCATCTAGGCCATACTCCAGGGCGAGGTTCTCGACCTGAGCGTTAGTGTTGAACCCAAACGCCTCAACAGCGGCCAGCACTGTTCTTGGTGAAAAATCGGTCATGACTCACAGCCCTCTGCATTCCGAATGCCGAGCACCTCGTGCTCCGTGGAGTACATCGTCAGCCTATCTGCTTAATCCAGTCACGAAGGTACATCTCAAGACGGGACACCTCGTCTGAGGAGAGGAGATTCGTGTGGGCGATCACGTTCCGACTTCGTTCGGCATCCTCAAGGCGGCTTTGCACCCAGGTTTGGCTAGGGAGAAGGTCCTCGAACTCAGACCAATGGGTGACCAGGAGCTTCGATAGGTCGCCGAAGTCGAGATAATAGATTGGCTCCTTGTTCCGGCCGGTATGCCACTGGTTCTTCGCTTCCGCTTCACGCCGCTTCTCAACGTTGCGCTTCATGGGCGCACCAGCACGCTTCTCGAACCAATCTGCGCCATCAGCCTCCTGAAGGCGCGAGCTGATGAGCCCTCTCACCATGTTCTCTAGGACAAACAGCACGCGATAAACGCGCTGCATCTCAATGGAGCCAGTGCGAATGCGCTCCTGCACCGATGCGTAGAGGTCGCCGTCCCCGCGCTCAGTGACGGTGACGTTGGCATGGTGAAGAAGGCCCACGGCTTCCATGTCCTGTACGGCATGGCGCGCTAGGAGCCCGGAGAACACAAACTGCTTTATCTGCCGCCTCACGACAGGAGTTCCTCGCGGAGCGCGCGAAATATCGCCCGGTAGGTATCCACATTCGTCGTGTCCGGGAGGTTGACCTCCACTCGGAAGGTCAGCCCGAGGCTTTGATTCGGGAGTGGTGTCTCACGCTTCGGTTCTTCCTCCTCCGTCGTCTCCTCTTTAGGAAGCTCCGCTTCGAGTTTCGGCTCAACTGCCGGGACGTCGGTGAAGTCAGCATAGGCTGCTAGCGCCCTGAACGTTGACGCCATCTTGGTTGCTACCGCGTCGCCCACTCCGGTCTTGGTCTTGAACCAGCCTTTGAGTTTCTCTGTGGTCCGGGACTGCGCTTCCTTGTCGGCGCGAAAAAGATCGTCGTACGCGTGGCAAAGCCGGCCAGCAAGCACTGACTTGGCCTTGGTGTGATCCATGAACTCCCGGTACGCGGCTTGCGGCTTCCCTGACGCGTCGAGCAAGCCAAGATATTTCAGGACCTTGATTACGGAGCGGTCATTCGAGCTGGTGTAGCCTAGGTCCTGGAGGAAGTCCAAACCGAAGGCATCAGGGGCTCCGGCGTTTTGAATGGAGTCCAAGATCGCAGGCAAATTCTTGATCGACGGCATGTAGGGAACATCAGCATCCATGGTTCTGCCTTCTCTTAGGCTAAAGTGGATTCTCATCCCTGGGGGTGCGTGTGTCAGATAACGTTCAGGGCCTCCGAACCGGCCCTGCTTCTGTTCTTGCTTCACTTTCGTTGATCTATCACTTCCAGTCACCAGCACCGTCCCGGTCGCGGCCGGTTGGGTCGAGGGTCGCATGTGGCGGCCCGAGCCGGAGGCCCAGTGTTATGAGATGTGCCGCGGTCGAATCTCCTGGCTTGCGATCCTGCTCACCTAGGGGCCATCGAACGGCAGCCCTGGAGCACCGCCTTGGCACTCTGGGCACTTCCGCTGAAAGACGTCTGAGCCATTAGCTCCATACTTGTTTCCGCAGTCCTGGCATTTGAGGACATAGATCCTTTGCAGATGATCATTCCCGGGGAGATCCGTCGCACGGACGTTGGTCTGGCGATTCCGATTTACGTATCCCCGACTCGTTGTCTCCCGATCTTCGCGACTTCCCATCTTGCCTCCACGATCTCAATTCAACTGCTCACCTGCCGGCCACTTGATCACATCAGCCTCGACTCATGGCCCCCGCCTTCCAAAGTGCGAGGAGAACCTCCATCTCACCATTAGGCGTTCGATGGTCCGGATCGCCGCGGTCACCAAACACGCGGCTCTTAAGCGCTCTTCTATTCCGTGCCAGCCACGGCTCCTTCAGCAACTGCCTCAGTCCCCTGATCGCATAGGCGGCTGAACTGCTGGTCTCCGCCTTAGGGCAGCCTCCGGATTCGATTGCCTTGAGATGTCCTTCATGGCACAAGATGCTGAAGGCCCACTTGGGGCAGCTGTGACGGGTCTGGGTTTCCAACTGCCTCCCAGCGTAACTTCTCCTGAAGGCTTCCGTGCCAGGCATCGAGAGCATGCAATCCCGCAGATGCTAGCTCATGTGCACGAAGCGCGATTCGACCAAACTTCGTTTCGACTTCAGGCATCCCAGTCCCCTCTAGGCACGTCTCATAACGTTCTAAGTTGCCAGTGCGGCTCGCGTTAAGCGAGCCGTGCTCGCCGTAGTGAGCGAAGTGAACGAAGCCGGCAACTGATTGTTATGTGACGCCACCCGCACCACACGTTCTACGAGTACCGTTGGCTCGTCTGCACCTGCGTATCACAGATGGGGCAGAGTAGCCGTGTATTCTCCTCCGTATAGCCGCTCATTGCTTCATACCTATCAAGCACGGCTCCCTTCTCAGGAAGCGACTCACCGCAAAGCGCGCAGAGGCCATTCTGCTGATCTCGCTTAGCCGCCTTGAGCCTCTTTCGGTGCGTTGGCTTTCCCCGTTCGTCGTAACTCAGTTCCTTGTAGAGTTTCCGTCGAAGAGCCCAGGCGAGTTCATTATCGGGCCCCGCCAACTCCCGAATACTCGCCCGGGTTTCTTCCAGAAGCGGCTGGAAAAGGTCGTCCAGTTCCGAATTGCTGAGCTGCCTGTTACCCAAGATTCCTCCGTCAGTCACGTACCTGCGAAGACGCCATCGCAGCCATCAGAAGCTCCAGAGTCTCTTCGAATTGGGGCCCGGCTTCGTCATTGAAGCTCCAGAACCGCGGGTACGCGGAGGAGCACTGCCCGGACCACGAATCGTGAAACTCGCTCTCTCCTATCGGCGTCACCATAACCTTTTCACTGACCTCCTCGAACTGATCAGCAGTCACATCCAGGATGTAGCCCGCAGTCTCGAGCCAGCCGTGTGTATACCACTCTAGACTCTCCGCTGCGCGCGTGCCATATACATATCGAGACTCGTGCACTCCATACCTTAGGTTCAGAATCCGAGCCAAGAGGAACGATGTGTCCTTGCAGCACCCCTTGGGAAAGCTTTTCATCGCTGCAAAGACTGTGTCCCTTGGTCCAACCTGCTCGATGGCTCGCCGAAACTGGAGTGCGATCGAATGCATCTGGTCACGTCTCAATGCGTCTCCCAAGGGTGGTGTTACAAAACATTCTAAGTTGCCGGCGCGGCTCGCCTTCAGCGAGCCGTGCTCGTCGAAGTGAGCGAAGCGAACGGAGCCGGCAATTGTTTGTTATAAGACGTGTCGAACCCACATCCGCCAATTCGATCCTAGCCTGCGAATGCTTCTAACTGCCTGTTGAACTCTTCGATGTTCTCGGGTGCGCCCACAGTGATGCGGAAGTTCGGTGACGGAACATCTCCTTTGAGGAGTCGCTTCCTACCGACAGCCTCCAGGTTCTCCAGAATTTCACAGAACTCTCGTACGCTCTTTCGGATGGTGTCCGTCCAGCCATGGGTCATCTCATGGATTGCAGCGAACTCTTCGGGCGGCACAAGGCGGAAGCACTCGATCTCAAGATCCCGCGCAGAGCCATACACTCTTGCCAGTGCGTCGATTTCGTTCTTCAAGTCCGCCAGATCCGCCTCTCCAGTCGTGCGACCGATCACCCCTGGCAAGATCTCTGTAACGAGCACTCTGGCAGCACGAACGAGCCGCTGCATGGACTCCGGTCGGGTCTTGAGCCAGTCCAGGTACTCTTCTCGTTCCACACGACGATGCGAGATATACTCAGCCCCCAGCTTGATTCGCTGCAGGGTCGCCTCCGTAACGTCAATGCGGTCAACTAGCATCGCCCGCGCAAGCGCAGCATTCCAGCCACACCGCTGACGCCGAAAGATCCGGTGGACCGTAGAGTTCTCCGAGGCGAGCGCCTCAGGCACGTGGGCGTCCCTCGCCCGATACGCCCGGTAAACCGCTACCGCGAGGGCGGCAAGTAGGACCGGAGTTGCTAGACGTTCAATTGGCACGCTCTCATTCGTCGCCGCTGCCAAGACACCTGCCAGCCCCCAGAGCCCCAGCGCCGTCGCTGCGAACGCGCTGAGCTCCCCGGACAAGAACCTCAAGAACTCCCTGCCTGATTCCCTCCAGTTTTTCTCGGAGAATGTGAACTGGTGAGACCCAACGTAGAGGCCGTCTTCGGGTGCTTCAGCCATTGTTTGTGAATCGCCTCACTTCGTGGGTACCACCACCGCAGAGTTGAAAAGCACTCCCGCACTGTTCGGCCTCATGGATCCGCCTTCCACCCGCGACAATCACCCTTTCTGAGACATGTCTTATAACGGGCGAATCTCCGCCGTACACGAACCCACACACCCTCCGGAGATCTGAGACCGGCGGGAGAAGGAATGAATGGCGGATGCCTGTGAAGGAGGGCGTGTAAACACCTTTCGTCGGATCTGCTTCGGAATCTCACCCTCCCGCAACCCCTGCCGCACCGGCCCGCGTGGTAAGACGGCGAGGCCAACTTACCGCAGCAAATACACGCGCGCCATACATGGCCCCGGACCGGGTGTCCGATTCAAGCATGGGTGCGCCCACCAAAGGGTGCCAAGCTCCGTTATGGCTCCCCAAACCGAATCAGTACCTGCGTTCGCTTCGGGGGGCATGATCCTAGTAGGCGTCCCGTACGAACCGACGCTCGTGGCCCAGGCACGGACGCTTCCGCAACGTCGATGGGACCGAAACGCTCGAGCCTGGAGGCTACCCGACTTCTCAGCGGCTCGCGAAGCGGTGCTACGAGTGCTCGGCATTGAGGTCGAGGAGTGGAGTTGCCACGCCCAGCGGTCTGTTTTCGGCTGGGGCTCGAGCGGAAAGGCCTCGCCCGGATGGAGCTGCGAATCGCTGACGCGATTCTCGCTCGTCTCGCGGGAGAGCTGGGGGATCTTCGAGAGCTGGGTGGCCGCTCGGCTCGAACCTGCGGTTCGCATCCGGTACCGAATTAAGCAAAGAGCCCATGAACGCACTGCGTCCATAGGCTCTTCGCTTATCGGGGCGCCGGAGCGAGAACGGCACGATTTCCGGTAAATAACTGGATAAACCTTGGTAGGACGCACGATCTGCCGTACTTCCCTACCGATCATGCCGGAATCTGCCGCTTTGAATCGACACAAAAACCGGCCCAATCGACACATGAAGTGACACATCCACGGAAGTTGCTCATCAGGAACGCACCGACTCGGGCTGGATTAGGCGGGCCCTAGCGAGCTGTCCTTGAGATGGGGGGCGAACGAGACGCATTGTGGCAGTAGCCACTGAACATCCTGTTCCTGCCCCTCCCAGCATTTTTGAGTTCTCCGCCTTCGCCCCACTCTGATTCGTTACGTGCTCCGTGTCTCACCTACGTTGGCAGAGAGGGTGAGCGCATGCCGATAGGACCGAGGCCGGGGGACTTATCGGGGTGCCCCCACCTACCGACACACGCTCAGCTCGTTGCGAAGATCTCTGACCCGACTCCCAGCCCTGGATAGTTCCGAAGATCGAGATACTGAGGCCGTCGACGCTTCCCACGAATACGCTGAAGCGTGGATTCGGGCGGAAAGATGATGAGGAGCGGTTCGTCAGTCTGGGCCGGTTCTGCCGCCTCTGGGGCACTGACTTCCATGAATGGCCGCACGATCTCTCGCATCCGATCGCCTCCCATGAAGATTTCCCGATCGAGCGCTTTGGAAAATGCGATGACGGCCGTCCATCGCTCCTCGGGGCGATCCTTCGCATACCCAATGAACCGGGGTTTCTCAGTAGCGAATGGGTGGCCCTGCATTGCGGCTGCAAGGTGCTTCAGGTCGGATCGGGCCATGTCCTCATTTGTACGTGCCGAACCCGGACTCGCGTTTGGCCTTATCGGTCTTCCGATACGCGGCTTATTCCTCGGCGACTTTAGGAAATGGATACCGCCCGTTCATGTACCGAGTGACGTCCCCCCGGGTGGTCAGGCGGCGAAGCTATTCCTCGGAGAGCTTGAGCTCGGCCGCCGCCTGGATCCGGGTCAAGCTCCGGCGCTTGAGCTTAGCTGCCTTAGCCATTCTGCATCCAACACCAACTCACGTTTTTCAGGCCTGTCGCTAGGGATATTCGGTGCTCGTGCGTGACCCATCGCGGCCGATTCCCCAGAAGGACCCAAAACGATCAAGAGTCCATCAATCGCTCCGAATCGGTCGCTCGGGACTCAGACAGAACCCGTAGCGTCGTACCAGCGAACCGAATGGATCTCACTCGAATAAAGCGCCGGGCCCAGGCGTAAGCGTACCGTACATATTATGTGCACCCGGTGAGCGCGCTACCCGGGCGATCGTGATGCGAGCCTGGCGGCTCGGTCTCCCGCAGCGACCAAAGCTTCAGCGATGCCTGGGCCACAGCGGTCACCCCCCCCTTCTCGGTCGAGTGACGCCTTCCCTGTTCGGTAAGACTCGGCCCAGCGGGCATAGAGCGCGGGCGCAGCAGTCGAGTCCGTTCGGAACGCGCCGTCACTCCCACCGAAGAATATCTCTGGCCAGGCAAGAGGATAGTCATCCACGCACAGGTCGTAGCGGCCTTCACCCCGACACATTGCGAAGCTGAACGGTCCCGTGGTGAAGGCAACGATATCACGAACTCCGTCGCCGTCAACGTCCACGAGCATAGGAGGTCTGCATGCCAAGAGGTTCGCCGTAGAAAAGACAATTCTGCTGCGCCCCGAAGGCTCTCCTATCAGTAGGACCCCGGAGACCATCTCCTCGAAGTCAAAGGTCACAAATAAATCGGGCTGCTCGTCGCCGAGGAAGTCACCAAGCTCAAAGGACGGGTTGCCCGAGTAGAGATCCCCCGAGCGAAACCGTTCCACGCGCCGGCCATCCACCCAGGTCGACCACACCAAGTTGCGCCCACCATCCGAGACGATCCGTACCGTATCGGCGGGAGCAGCAGCCTGGAGCGTATCCTGATCCTCCAGCTTCTCAACTGCGGAATCCCCGTCCCTTTCCCCGCCCAAAATCGCGTCGTCAGACCCGACTTGGCCATCCGACGGCGCGCAGGCCGCCAACACCAGGCTGATCAATAGAATCGTCTTGAACATCCTTGTCATCATCTCACCTATGTCGGATGTATATCACCTCTCCGTAGCTCGAACTGGTGCCCGAGCGGACGACCACCCCTGAGAATGGCGCGTAAACCGGTGTCCCCACAGGAACCCTTACATCAACCCCGCCATGACCTGCCGACTGCCCGGTTATGGGGTCAGTCCGCCTACCGAAACGCGAGTTAATCCGGGGATAGAAACTCACGGCGTTGCCTCCAAGGGGGGTAAAACCACTTGTCGCAAGAAGCAACAACGGGTCCAAACGAACGATGCCGTCGTTCCCCCACGGTGAGCCTTCCCGCACCCTTACCTCTTCGTAGTGAAGGTGGGGACCCGTGCTACGGCCTGTATTGCCGGAGTACCCGATCAACTGGCCCGCCTCGACTTCATCTCCCTCGTCGACGCACCTCTCACTGAGGTGCGCAACCCGGGTTTCCAGTGTATCACCCGCAATCTCAGACGCACACAGCCCGAACGGATCACTCAGATTGACTGGATCTCCGTTCGCATACCCGTACAGGTTCAGCCCACCTGCGAGCCCGATGGGATCTTCTTGGGTGAACTGCCCAGCTACGGGATCATAGTAACGATTCCGGCGATACAACAACCCGCTGGCATCTGCCCCACTATACACCAGCGACCCCATCCAATGTTTCGGTCCGAATTTGGTGAGCTGATCGTCTCGATTCTGGTACCCGTTCCAGATCCGTTCGCCGGGCCACTCCATGTCGATGCACGATCCTGAGGAGGCCATACAGTCGGCCGCCGCTCCCGTGGCATACGCACCCGTAACGAAGTCACCGCGCCAGTTGGCGAGTGGCTGGATTATATACCCAGGGTTCACGGTGCTGTGATCCAGGCGTCTGATCGACAGCGGCCGATCCAGCTCCCCACCGTGCAGGTAGGCGGTGACGCCATACGGGAAAAAGTCCTGTGGGAGAGGCACCTCCACGCACCCTGGTGGGACCTCCACCATGATCGCAGCGTTGGCACAGTCATCCTCTCCGGGTGGGTTGCCCTCGAAATTGCAGACCCCAACGTTCGGATCACATATCCATTCTGTCGCCCCTAATGAGACGATGCCGCGATCGGTTGAGTCGAGTGCCGCCATCGACATCGTGTCCGCTCCGGGCCGGCGGATCTCCAGGAGGATCTGGTTTCCGTCCCAGACGGTCCGTTGGATGTAGTTCGGGCACATGTTCCCTGTGCAGCGTGTCGCATCATTTCGGGCGCGAACGAGTATTCGCCGCCCCAAGGCGTCGTATCGATACTCCTCGAATACCGACAGCCGGTTGTAGGCCATCAATCCACACCCCAATGCCCCACCGGCAAGCTGTATGACCTTGCAGCCTTGCCGATCGATGACCCGGAGCTTGCCATCCGCACCGTAATACGACCGTGTCCAGCCATTGGTATCACTCCCGTTACCCCACCCTTGGCTGATTCGGTTACCGGCGTCGTCGTATAGGTACGCATCGGCAGACCCTCCGATAAACGGCACCCGCGAGAGTAGTCGCCCCGTAAGGGGTTCGTAGTGATAGGTCGAGCTTTCCGAGGGAAACACTCCGCCTTGGATGCTCCAGCCGTCGCGATCGGCAGTCAGCGTATTACCCAGCGCATCCAGGACGTTGGTCTCACGACTTGTAGGCAGGCTCCCCGGCTCTGCCAAAGCGTGGAAGAAGCTCAGCGTATCCATCAACCGCTCTGATGTAAGGACGGCGCCCATTCCATTGTAGGTCATGGTGCTCAATCCGCCGGCATCGTCGACCCAGAGCACTCGGCCCTGTTGGTCATACTTCAACGTGTCGTCCAAGATCTGCTGGCCGGGGAACCCGCCGGAGCCAGGCGCCGCCCCTCCTGCAACGATGCGCTTCCTAAGCTGGCCGTTCGAGTCGTAGGTTCGATCGTCAACGATGCCACCCGGGATCGTGGCCTTCACCGGCCTCCCCGCTTGGTCATGCACCCAGGTGAAGCTCATCGAGCCGTCCGTCACGAGGTTGAGCTGGCCAGAGACAGTATTGTATCCATAGGATACGACGTCCGTGCTGACCCCGTCGAACCCCGTGGGCCTCCCCATCGTCGTGCGCCGACCTATTGAGTCGTAGCTGTAGGTGTTGACGTATTTGTGGGTGGCCGAGCTGGCCCGATCGTAGTTCCGGATGAGCAGTGAGTCGGTTACTAACCGCCCCGATAGGTCGTAGACGCGGCGCACCTTGGCGTCTTCATTGTCCGCCTGGATCATGTTGCCGACGTTGTCGTAGACGTAGGTATCCGTGTTCTGAGGGATGACGAGTGCACCGTTCGAGTCGCCATATCGAGGATACACTGAAACGGTGTCCTGACTGCTATTGAGCGTCGCCACCTGGGCGGTGGTCACCTGGGGTACGACCCGCTGGGTTAGCCGGTTGAGTGCGTCATACTGCATTGTAATCGTATGGCCGTTGCGGGTCACCACGGCCGTCTGGTTGCCGGCTTGATCGTAGGTGTACACAACAGGCTGTTCGACACCCACGCTGTCGAACGCGATCTCCTTCTTCACGCGCCCGAAGCCGTCGTATTCCCACTCGGTCTTTATGAGGCCGATCCCATTCGGATCCGGGCGCGACCAGCGCTCGACTCTTACACGGTCACCCACAGCATCATACACCGTCCGAACGAAAAGCGAGTCCGGGCTCGCGTCGTTGCTCGTCTGAACCCGTAGCGTGTCGCGGTCCATCACATCGTAGAAGATCTTCGTGCGTTGGGTCCGGTTCGTATCGATGTCGGCGATAATAAGCGTGTCGAGGCCAACCTGAGTCTTATAGGTCGTTGTGAGGTAGCCACCGGATCCCGCGCCCATGGGAAATTGAACGCTGCGCCGATTCCCCCACCCGTCGTAGGTGATCGTGGTCCTTCCCCCCTTCGCATCATCCGTGCTCGTCATGAGCCCGGGGTACGTCGGAGAATACGAGAACGTGACCGCCATCGAGTCGTGCTGGACACCGATCGCGTCCACGGGCCGGATCGACAGCACGTTGCCGTTCGCGGGATCGAGGCTCCGAAGCGTCGCCACGCCAACCGCGTTCGTGGACCGAAGGACCCTATGGAAGTTCGAGTCCCACTGATATAAGGTCTCCGCCTGGGTATCCTCATTCGTGGTCTTCAGCAGCTCGCCGGTCGTCGCGTCGTAGTCTGACGTGACCCGCAGCCCGTTCGGCGAGAGTACACCCGTCACGAACTCGGTGAACGTCGTATGCGTGCGCTCGATCTGGGTCGTAGCCCCGAGAGCGTCCTCAATTTTCCATGGTGCGCCCCATCCAGTGAGCCAGAACTTGGTCACATCACTCACGTCGGTCCGCGGTCCATTCACCTGAGCGAACGCCTGATCGATCTCCACAGGCGACGTGCGGCCCAGGCTCATGAACGGCGTGTACGCGGTGGTAGCGGTTAGGGCACCGTTGACGGTGGTCACACCTGTGACCTTTTGAGCCTGGAACCAGGTCGACGAGGACTCGTAGGTGACAGTCGACGTGTCACCCCGCGGACTGGCGATTGTCTTCACCCGTCCGTCGGTCTCGTAGGTGAACGAGGTGGAACGCCCATCCGGCGCCGTGATTGAGGCAACCTTGTCCCCATCTTTGCCGAACGTGGTTATGCGCGACATTCCCCCCGCGTGATCACGCACCTTTACCTGCGTGACCGTCGGTTCTGTCGCACCGTTGTACTGGAGTTCATACGCGGTGATTGAACCCGTCTTGGTTGGCGGCTTGATGTTGAGGACCCGATTCTTCCCGTTCACGGTTCCCCATGTAATCGAGGTTTTCTTACCGAACACGTCCGTAATACTGTAGAGAAGCCCGCTTACCGTGTACACAACGGCCCCACCACCGATCGGACTGCGTCTGTAGTAGGTCGGAAATTTCTGGATCGTATCGGGTAGCGATGGCCTACGTGCTGCCCACAGATTGGTCCCGATGTTGTCGTAGATCCTCGTGCTTCCGTCCGCTCCTGCCCACATGATCTTGTTGCCAGTCGTGCCCTGACCAAGAACCAGCTTCTCGTTCGCGGTATGCTGCCAGCCCTCCCCCGCGTCGGAGTCCTTCCAATTCACGATCGGAACTGTGACGGGGAGCGTTGTCGTGGTCGTCAACCCTTGGTCAGGATCGAGCGTCACCTCCAACGTCAGGTCATCCAGACCGGTGTTCAGGCCCGAGGCGTCGTAAGACAACGCGATCCGAACGGTCTTATCCACCGGAAACCCCGTACCCGCCCACGTATGCTCGGCGACGGTCGTCTGGCCCCGCTTTAGCTTGGCCGTAACGTTCGCCTGCGACGCGGCCGCCGTCACATTGGCTGCAACGATGGGGCGTGGCTTCACGAAGGCGCTGTTGTACACGAACGTGAGCTGACGCGCTTGGCTCATCGTGGCAACCGGAAGCATCGGTACGGTGAGCCGTAGATCGCCGCATTGGATCTCTGCTGGGCCCGCGGCTACCGAGAGGCAGTCACCTCGCATCGTCTCGCCGTCCGTGTTCGGGTTGGCGAGCGCTACCGCACCCTCGATCGTGCTTACGTTCACGCGCCCCACATCACTCGTACCCGCACCAGTCATCGTAAGGTCGATCGTACCACTCGCCGGCGCCGTACCAGACGTAAACGCCACCGTCACCGTGGCCGGCGATCCTGGCCCGACCGTTACACTCGACGGCGATGCCGAGCACCCCGATACCTGACCGGCACAAACGACGCCCGCTGTGAACACCGAAGATGTGCCCTGATAGTCCACCGTGTACTCCGCGGTCGCTTGCGTATTACCGAGCACGGCCTGCGAGCTGGAGTTCGGCGTCACCGCTACCGGAGGCGGCTGCACGTTGAGCATCGTGATCGCAGTCCATTTCGTCTGGGCCTTGAGACCCGCCTGATCCGAGTTGACGTAAAGCGGAAGGTCCACCGTGGTGTTGATGGTTGCGCTCTGCCCCGATTGGAGAAGCTGAGACGTGCCGGACGGGCTGTCGCACGTGACCGATGTTCCCGGCTGACAGTTCAGCGTGTACGTGTCCGTGAGCCCGCTCTCGTTCTTGACCGTGTAGCTTGCGACCTTGTTCTGCGCACCCGTCTCCCAACTGACGTTCGGCGTCTGGGCCGTCACTACCACGTTGCGCTGAGGCTTCATCTGGATGCTGTACGACCTTTCCGCTTCGGCCGCAGTGCCGAACGGATCGAACGGATCGACAGCTGTCTCAGCGAACAGCGTTACCGGAACCTGTCAACGCCAATGAGACACTCTTGGTGATCAATTAGAGAGCAATGTCCTGTGTGGAGGTGGATAGGATGGGAGGGTTGATCCAGACGGCCTCGGGGAGGGGTTGGGGCTTCGGCTTTCCGGCGACGAACCGTTCAGGGGTGGTGGCCCAGGCCTTGTCGAGCACGGCCTTCCTGCGGGCGATGACGTCGTCCGCCCTCCCGAAGTGGACCTGCTCAGGGGTCAGCATCGAGATCCCCCCATGGCGATGTTCCGCGTTGTACCAGCGGAAGAACGAGCGACAGAACTGCTTGGCGTGACCCTCGTCC
>JAZDCZ010000432.1:0-2294 GCA_036679605.1 Gemmatimonadota bacterium | reverse complement strand
GGGTACGTTGCACACACGAGCACCGGCCGCGATGACTTCGCCGAAAATTTGGATCAGGTACTCGAAATCGCTCCGCGAAGCGTCCTCGGCAGAAAATTCCACGTAATCGACATGTCCCCTAGCCTTTTCGATCGCCCAGACAGCGGCATCAATCACCTCACGACGGCTCATGCCGAGCTTCTGTTCCAAATGCAGATCCGATGTCGCAATGAAGATGTGAATGCCGGGGTGCGCACACCCCTCGACCGCCGACAACGCCTTGTCGATGTCGGCCTCGCGGGTGCGCGACAAACTGAGCACAATCGGCTGCTCTACCGTAGTGGCGACACGTCGTACCGACTCGAAATCGCCCGGCGACGCGGCTGCGAAACCGGCTTCGATGACATCAACGCCTAGAGCATCGAGCTGCCTGGCGATAGTCACCTTTTCCTCCACATTCATAGTGCAGCCTGGCGACTGCTCGCCGTCGCGCAGCGTCGTATCGAAGATTTGTACAAACTCTTGCTGGCTGGTCATTTCCGTCCTTCCTTCGCTGTGCGGGCCCCCTCGGCGAGTCGGTCAAGCACCAACAAAAAAGCCGCGGGATCCCGCGGCTTTTTTCATTGGTTCCGCGGGCTTGCTATCCGCCCGCGGTCTCGTTCGGTGACTCCCTGCTCAGAGTACCCCGGAGACCCCGGACGGGATCCTAAGCAGAAGGCCGTAAAGGTATCGGCCGGCCGTCGGCTGGGTAGTTCTGTCGCTGATATGGGCCATCTGTCTTAACCTGCGTAACCTGCTTAACCTGTCGCTCGCCTGTTAAAACGACTGTAACGCCTCAGCGAGCGCCGTGTCAACCGCGGAACCCTCATACATGACCCTCTAGTCGGGCCGGCAAGAGAGTCCAGACTCAACCGCCCGAATCCCGGCTCTCGGTCTCGGCTTCGGTCAGCGCCGCGTCGATGGTCGCCGCCACCCGGCGACCCAACAACTCGTAGCCGGCTTTACCGAAATGCACATCCCCCGGATGTTGTAGTTCCTTGGTCTTCGGTCTTATTGCCGCGAAGAGATCGTCCACCTCGATACCTGCTCGTCGCATCAGTCGCTTGGCAACGAAGTTATACAACTCGACCTGATCCTCATCCATCTTGCCTGCTTCGATGCCCGGCGTTGTGGTAGCGAAGATGGTCTTCGCAGCCAGTTCCCCGAAGCGCCCGAGAAGCCACCGCAGATTTTGTTCGTAACGCCAAGGAGGGACGGCCTGCTTTTCGGCCCGGCTGCGCGGTACGGCAACACCGCGGGCGCCAATGAACATCAGGTCGTGCAAGCCAAAGTTGAAATAGATAATGTCCCAGTGGTCAATGCTTTCACGTCGCTTGATCTCCTCGATCCAGCGATCGAGTTTGGCACGCGCGACCAAAGAGGAAAGATTATTTAGAGGCTTACCATCCTTTCCGAAAATTCTATCTACGACCACCCGATCGGCGAGCAAACGTTTCACCACCGGGGTGTAGCCAAGCGAGATAGAGTCCCCCAGCATTAGAACGCGGGCACGGCCATGGACGCCCTTGCCGGAGTCGGGCCTCGGCATTCCGTCGTCTGTAGCTCTCGCGTTAGCCGACGGTGCTAACAAGCCGAGCAGCCCGATGAGGACGCTGGTTAGGACAGTGGCCGCGAGCCACGGCCAAGCCTTGACGCCATAACGGAAACCCACAATCGCCACCGGATCAGGTCGGTGGAGTTACCGTCGCGACTCGCTCGACATCTGAGTCGTCACCGTGATCATCGTTCCCGCCATCAGCCTCGCCTCCGCCTCGCAGACCGTTCCACGCCCAACTCGTCGGCCCCGACACAACGTAGACCGAAGCAGCCGTGAAGATCACTAGTGGATAGGCCGCCACCATCACTTTCACCAGCAACCACAGAGGTTGACGTTTGTTGAGCTTTATATTCTTGAAGTTGTTGTACGGGATAACGCTGACCATGAGGGCGGCCAGCGCGTAGGTAATCAACAACAAGGTTACATGCTTGTCGGGAAGCCCGGACCGACCGACGTACTTGTACATCAAAACGACCGAGGCGAGCATCGCCGAGGCTGCAGGGACCGGCAAGCCTAGGAAATGCCCACGCGGAAGCATGGAGATCATCGTATTGTAGCGCGCCAAACGCAGCGCGGAACACGTGACGAACAAAGCGGTGGCCAACCAGCCCCACACCCCCCACGAAGTTAGCGCCCATTTGTAGATCAACATGCCGGGGGCGACGCCGAAGGAGACCAGATCGCAAAGAGAATCGTACTCGAGCCCGAAACGACTCGT
>JAZDCZ010000431.1:0-2332 GCA_036679605.1 Gemmatimonadota bacterium | reverse complement strand
GCACAGGCTCTCCTGAGGCCCGGGGTTGACCCGCTCGACCCACATCGGCCCGGTCATGCAATCCACCAACTTCGCCAAATCATCAATATCAATGTCCCCGTCAAACTCCGAGTCGCCGGTGCGAACGCGGCGGAGCAGACGCACCTGCGAGTTGGGGCTGAACTCTCCGCTGGAAATCAACACTTCCCGGTAGTCGTTCATCCCAAACCTGGCTGTACTCCCCGCCTTCGGGATATATCCGAGCAAACGTCACATCGCCCAAGTTATTGATTTGCGGCGCTGTCTGCGAAGGTTCCACGATCCTGCGGGAGACTCCCTCTTCCCAGACCCTCGTTTCGGACACTTCTTCATTCTGGCTCGTGTACGCGACCTGCGTACGGTCGTTGATCACCGGCCAGAACGCAAGATGACCCTGCCCGTTGACTCGCGTAAACACTCCGTCTTGATAGAGCACCACGTCAACTCTCTGTGGATCCTCGCAAAACAGGTATTCATTCCAAACCAGTTCGTCGCGCTCATTAAGCTCAATCGACTGTAGGCTGCTACCTTCTTCTGAAAAGACCGTGGTGCCCTTTCCGTCAAAGAACGCCACGGCGGTGTCAGTCCCATTGCACCCTCCGTCGGTATCAAACACCCACGCATAATGCCCACCTGCGTTCATGGCCGCGGAACTGATCCCCCGTCTATCCCGGGCGAGCTCGATCTCCTCCCCGCCCGCGAGAGTCATCAACTGCGACACGCCGTCGTTTCCGATCCCTCGAAGCCAATAGATCATCCCGTCTTGGGTGATCCCTGCGATGACATCTCGATCTTGGTTCTCCGTAATGCGTGTAACCAATCCGTTATCGTACAAGAAAACTTCGGCGCTCGCCCACGATGGAGTGGAGCGAGCATAAAACACAGCTTGACCGCAATTATTCAGATCGCTGGGTCGGTTGAGTACGTCGGGGTCGCGTGTGATGTCCACCACCTCGAATCCCGGCGGGGGCACCTGCTGGGCCGCAACGACGGCAGGGAAAGCTACGATTACGATCAGCGCGTATGTCGTACAAAGCATGAGATCACCTATGTTGTTCGTTCTACTGGCAAACCTTCCACACGAAAACCAGGCACACCGCCGCACGGAGCGGCGCGCCCGGTTCGGTTTTGAAGCTACGGGCCGCATAGTGCCGAGCAAAGCCCGCCGAAGCTCCCGTCACTCCCATAGCGTATGAAAATCTTCGGGCGACTGACGCCGTCCGACACCACGGTCGCGCTGCCGCTGGTGCAGAGGTCCGTGTCCACGTCCACGACCCCGTCATGCACGTTGAAGTCACCGGAAAGACAGGTAGCGACGCTCCCCGCCTCGAACCACAGATGAGCCCCAGGCACTGCAAGGGTCATGTCCCAGTCGTTGGAACCGCTGACCTGGACCAGGTTCTTGATCCGGAAATCTCCGTCGTAGCAAAACCACTTCCCGCTGTTGCCGCTCTTGTCATTCGTGGAAAGCAGAAGCTGGTCCGCAACCTGATTGCTGCCGACGTGGGCCGACTCGTTGGTGAGCAGTGCCCGGATATCGATGAAGCCCACCACCACCAACGGACTCCCCAAGGGGGTCGTCTTCAGCGTCAGTCGCACGCCCGGCCCGGTCTTGATGATGCCGCGGGTGGGGGCGTTGATTGCCGTACACTTTCTTCCGTAGATCAGGCCTCCGTTTCCTGTGATGGTCATGTTGGCACTGATCAGCAGCGTGCCGAAGGGATCGGCGTCGCAAGGGTCGCTCTCGGCTACCGGTATTGTGTCCAACCAGAACACGACTTCGCCGTCCACGGTGGAGGTTGTGGTTCCGCCCAGTTTCAAAATGGAGCTTTGGAGAATGCGCACCAACCCGTACACCTCTATGTGGTCGACTACTTCGAGCGTGCTGGTGGCGTGCTTCGTGCCAATCTCAAGGTCGGGCGCCCCCGCTTCTACCTTCAGCACGTTGCATGTGGCTGTGCCTTCGACATGGCATTCCAGTTGGGCAGTGCTCTTGATAGTGACATTGTCTGTACTAAGTGGAACGCGCCCTGGGTGGTTGTTACAGTCGGTCCAGTTCCCCGCGACCTGCCAATCGGTTCCAACATCATTCTCCCAGCACAGATCAATGGCCTTCGCGGACGGGATGGCCAGTAGCGTAGCGGCGAGCACGGCGCCGATGTTTCTCGTGATCGTATTCATGTATGTATTCCTTTCCATAACCGGCCGATGATTTGGCCGGAGAAAAAAGCTAGTTGGCCCCGTTCGCCACCACGGTCAGGCCTTCGCTCACGGTCAGAGTCACGCCGCCCACGTTCGAGTTCGCATCGAGGAG
>JAZDCZ010000430.1:0-2182 GCA_036679605.1 Gemmatimonadota bacterium | reverse complement strand
GGAATGCGTCTTCAACGGGTGATTTTGAAGAAGGAGTTTGGTGGTGGAGCCCTTACCCCATCCCAACTTCGAGAGGTGCAGGGGGTGTCCTGGTCCAGGGACCTTTGACAACCGAGGCGACGGGCAAGCGGACCCCGCCAGTGGTGGAGAATGATGGACGGAAGGCGGTGGAAATCGAGCGGCCAAAGCAATCATCCGCCCGCGAACAATGCGATTTGCCGGGCGATCCACAGGATCATCTGCGTTTGAGCGCCTTACAGCAATTCCCGGCGTAGTGTTGCGTGAGCGTGCAAATGGTTGTACCCGGTTCGTACGGTACGCTCGGTCTGCGAGTGGTTGGAAAGATGGTGAGAACAGACGCCTCGGTGAACCTTTTGGTTCACCCGGCGAGGCGATCATAGGCTCGCTGCTGGGACCTGATAATGAGTCGAGGCGCAATGCGACCGCAAGACCTTCGAGGAAAGGGGCGAGGACAGGGGATGGACTCAATCGGCGCGGTTGGCCCACCGCCTGACCCCATGCAAGATACGCTTCAAGACGTGTCGAACGTCGGGACGGTAGAGCATCACGTGGTACAGATGCCGCATCGACTGAAACGTGAAATGCCAAAAGTGCGACCGCAGCTTTTCCCACAACGCCCGTTTGCTGCCGTACTTCTGCCATACCGCCCGAAACAGCGGGCAACAAAGCTGTTGCACCTGGTCCACCAGGAATGCCAACATCATCAGCATGGCAAAGACCGTCGAGAGGTTTTGCTTCCCGTGACCGTAGTTGTGTTCAAAGTGATAGCCCTGGTTCTTTAAGGTATTGAACGTCTCGTTCTCGATCTTCCAACGCGCACGTCCGCCTCGCACCAACTGACGCACGTTGTGCCGAGTGAGCACCAGGTCCGTGATCCAGGTGAAGTATTTCCGGCGATGGCCGTCCGGTCCGTACTCGGCATACTGAAGGAAATTGACCAACAAGTCCTGATTCGACTCGTTCAGAGGGACTTCATTGAGAAAGGCGATCTCGCACAACACCCCCTTCTGCGTCCACGAGAGGGTCTGCACGCGGTCCGCCTCGAAAGCGGCTTGGATCCGGTCGAAGAGAAACGCATGATCGCCCGGCTTCACGCCCAGGATAAAGTGCATCCTCAGGTCGAGCAGCTCGCGGATGTGGGGTGCGTTGGCGGCAAGGGCGTCCTCGACGACGATCAGCTTCAGACGCGGATGTTCCTGGCGGATTCTCCCCAGCAACCGCTTGGCGGCGTTCCGCTCGCAGTCATTCTTGGTCGCGCCGTCTTGCTTCTGAATCGGCTCCGGGGCCAAAGGGATGACCTCTTTCAAGTCGGGGTGCACGATGGCCGCCCCCAGCATCTGATGGTAGTACGTGACTTCTCCCGTCTTTTTGTCCACCTTCTCCTGACATGACGGGCAGTGGATCTTGTTGGAGGAAAAGTAGCCCGTCCCGTCCAGGGAAAGGAGATAGCATCCCTGGTAAAACGGAAAGGGCTCCAAGGCCTTGCCACGCTGGAGTTGGCGAAACACGTCGAGCAGCAACGGCCGCAACGCTTGCGGGTCGAGCGGGTCGAGAATCTCCCGCATCTGCGTGTCGCTGGGAATCTGCTCGATGCCGAACAGATTCTTCATGTTCTGGTCGTTGCGGCGGGCCTCGAATGCCAAGAGCGACGGGTCCTTCAGCGTGAACATGGCCAAGGCGGACAGGATCGCGTCGGGCAGTGAAATGGGCGGCTTCCCGCGGCGATGGTCGCGGATTCGCTCCGCGGCGAATCGCACCAGAGCGAACAGGGCGTCGGCGGACAGATGCTTGCGGACCCTCTTGGGAAGCTCGGCACGGCGGGGCGGCACAACCATGGCGACTCCTTTCGCCTCTGTGGAGCATCTGATTCTTCAACGATCGACACGGACTATGATAATCGCTCCGCTCTGATACAGGAACACCTGCTGGCCGCTCCACTTTACGAAACGCTAGCATCGAAACGGGCATTTTTACCGGGGTTTTTGCCTCGCCGGGAATTGCTGGGCATCCGCAGCGTCTGCAAATCAACCATCCGTAACATCCTCAAGGAACACGGCTTCGACCCCGGGCCAAAGCGCGGCGAGGGCACCTGGGACGAGTTCATCCGCATCCACGCCAAGGCGCTGTGGGCCTGCGACTTCTTCTCCAAGAAGGTCTGGAC
>JAZDCZ010000429.1:0-2787 GCA_036679605.1 Gemmatimonadota bacterium | reverse complement strand
TGCCGAGTCTTTTTTCGCCGGCGATTGGCAGGCCGCTTACGATTACAATCCGATTCTTCCTCGCTATGTCCCGGCGCTCGCGAAGTTCCTACGCCAGAGAAAAGTACCAATGCGCCACGTCGTGTACGAAAAACTGGTAGCCGACCCGGAACCCGCACTGCGCGACCTCTTCTCGTTCCTCGGACTGGAACACGAGCCCGGAGCTATCAACTACGGCGAGCATAGCCATGTCGAGAAAGGACTCGGCGATCCCATCGGGGTTGCTCAACACACGCGGCCGTCGACCGAATCGTTGCACAAATGGACATCCGAGATATCCGGTGACTCGGCTCGTATGAGATTGTGCAGAAGTATGATCGAGAAACTCGACCCCGCCGATCTCGAGCTCTGGGGGCACCCGGTCGAGACCATTTGGCAGCCTCTCGAACAAGCCGGCGTAGGGAGCACACTGCCGAAGAAGAGACTTTTCGACCGTTACAGGCTGCAGCGAAAAGCGATCGTTGTGTTGCGTAAGCGGGTCGGTGCCAGCCCTCGCCTGCGCGGGCTTCTTACGACCATGCGTCTTGGTGCCGATGTCCTACTTCGCGAGTAGGGCGTCGTATACATACGTGCCCCGGGCGAACCAATCACGTAAAGGCTAGGATCCGATGAGGCCCGGGAAGCGTGTTCTGCAGATACCTATGAATCCTTTTTGTGACGCGGTCGGGGTTTCCCCCGCACGTCGGATCAGCCCCCAATGTCTGTAGATGCCGCTGGGCCCCAGGGGCTTGACGACCAGAGTCCCACTGGCGGCTTGTTCACGCACTACCCAGCCGGCGACGATGGAAACGCCGAGCCCGGCCTCTACCATACGTTTGACGGCTTCCAGGTCGTTAATGGCCATCGCGATTTGAGGGAAGATGCCGCCTTCCAACAGAAATCGTTCGAGTAGTTTGAAAGTGTGACTGTCGCGGTCGTAGGCGACCAGGCGTTGGTTGGAGAAATCTTTGGCACGCACGCGCTCCAGGTGTTCCCAAGGGTGGTCGGCGGGCGCGATCGCAAATAATTCGTCGCTGCCGATCTGGGTTGCGACGAGTTCGGTTTCGTCAACGGGCAGTGGCGAAAGTCCTACATCGACCGTCCCTTCGAGGGTGAGTCGCAGAATCTCGGGAGAGAACCCAGAAACGACCTTGATCTCGATCTTGCCGAAACGCGTCGAGAACTCTTCGAGCAAGTGAGGAAGTATGTGTAGGCATAGGGCGCCCCCTGCTGCTATGGATATCCGTCCGCGCCCCATTCCTTCAAAATCCGATACCACGGCCATCGCTTCGTCGGCTTTGCCCAGGATTTGTTTAGCGTAAGGCAGCAGGACGTTGCCTGCCTGTGTGAGCGTCACCTTGCGAGCATGTCGCGTGAACAGAGGCGTGGCGAAGGCTTCCTCGAGTCCTCGTATTTGCTGGCTGACGGCCGACTGGCTCACTTGCTGCCGCTTTCCAGCGGCAGTGAAACTACCGGTTTCGACTACGGCGACGAAGGTTCGCAAAGAGGATAGGTCCATGGTGTTGCCGTTACCTATATATCGGTTTTACTTATGAATACCAATCGTTTTAGTTGTATGCCTAAGGGCTAGGCAGTCGCCTGTTGACGGAGGCAGCAGTGGCGTTGAGGTAGAGCACCAAAATAAAGGAGTTTTGGCTGGCCGGCCAGATAGGCCGGGATTCCGCGGACATCAAAATATCTCCCGTGGTTGGCACCGTATTCGCTAATCATACCGTAGAAACGGATTGGAGTCTGTTATCAAATCAGGGAGGATTAACATGCGTAAGAAAATTCTTATGGCGGCGGCCGTTTTGACGCTATTGCCGGTGTTCGCGAATATAGCCCTAGCCGACGACGGGGTCTCGGCCGAGATGTTCACCGTCAACAATCTTTGGATGATGATCGCCGCGGCGCTGGTTTTCATCATGCACCTGGGCTTCGCGACCCTCGAATCAGGACTGACTCGAGCCAAGAACACCACCAACATCCTTTTCAAAAATACCTTCATAGTCTGTGTCGGCATCATTACCTACGCGATTGTGGGCTTTAACTTGATGTACCCGGGAGATTTCAACGGAGTGTTCGGCTTTGCCGGGGTCGGGCTCTCTGCAGTTCCCGGTGACCTGACCTCTGCGTACAATGTAGGTTACACTTATTGGACGGACTTCCTGTTCCAAGCGATGTTTGCCGCAACCTGCGCGACCATCGTTTCCGGGGCGGTTGCCGAACGGGTAAAACTAAGTTCGTTCATGATTTTCGCGACCGTGTTCGTGGGGTTCACCTATCCGTGGCTGGGATCTTGGAAGTGGGGCGGCGGTTGGCTCGATGGACTCGGCTTTTACGATTTCGCCGGCTCGACCCTCGTACACTCGGTGGGCGGTTGGGGAGCTCTGGCCGGTGCTCTAATGCTTGGACCACGCATGGGCAAGTACTCAAAGGACGGTCGCATGACTCCTATCCCGGGTAGCAACCTGCCCTTAGCGACAATCGGCGTATTTCTGTTGTGGTTGGGTTGGTTCGGGTTCAACGGTGGATCGGTGCTGTCGGCGGACCCCGGCGTTGTATCCTTGACGCTGGTAACAACCTCGCTGGCTGCGTCGGCCGGTGCGATGGGGGCAATGTTCACCTCGTGGATCGTGTCGAAGAAGCCTGATCTGTCGATGACGCTCAACGGTATCCTGGCCGGCTTGGTCGGTATTACCGCCGGCGCCGACCAAATGGCGCTGGGCTCTTCGCTCGCTGTCGGCGGAATCGCCGGAGTGATCGTCG
>JAZDCZ010000043.1:0-9066 GCA_036679605.1 Gemmatimonadota bacterium | reverse complement strand
TGAGCGGGTTTCGGCCAGGAAGAAGCTCACGACGACCGAGAAGGAGCTATCGCAAGTCATCTTCGAGCAGACCGGCGGCAATCAAAACTTCGCGCTCATCCGCAGCAAGGGCGATCAGGCATTGTTCGGCAAGACCACCCAGGCCATGAAGGCAGAATGGAAAGTGCCATCGAGTCGTCCGCTGGCCGACTTCGCTCCGACGATCATTTTGAAAGCCAAAGACTTCGCCACCGAAATCACGATCCACAACTCGCGTGAACACAACATGAATACGGAGCGGGCCATTTCCGCCGAGCACATTACGAACAACGAAGCCGTTCGCAGGACGCTCCTCGAACGAGGCATCCGACCCGAGAAACTCCCTGCGGCCGAGGACGTCAAAAAGGTCGAGCGTCGTCTCGCCTCTGAAGAAAAGAAGTCCCTCAAGAATCCCGACGCGCTCGATGCGTAGAGAGGTTCTGAATTGATGGCGAAGAAGGCGACTAAGAAACCGCGAAAGAAGGCCAAGAAGGCCAAGAAGGTCGAGAAGAACACTCGGCAATCGCTGCTCGACATGACGAACGTTCAGGCACGGGCATTTCTGCTCAAGCCGGAGAGCTACTGTACCGTTGACTTTCCCGAGTACCTTCGATTCGGCGGGATTCTCACGGCGGTCGCCAAGGTGCTTCGGACCACAACTCTCTCTGCGATGCAGAAGAACTCCCCTCGCCAGCACGAGGATGTCAACTACGCCATGCTGTCCAACAAGGACGGCCGGCACGCGTGGCGACCGTTCCAGTTAATTCACCCGGCCCTGTATGTGTCGCTCGTTTCAGAGATTACGAAGAAGGACCACTGGACGACGATCCGACAACGCTTTGCCGAGTTTGCCGCCATCGACACGATCAAGTGCCTCAGCATTCCTGTTAAGTCACTCTCGAAGCAAAAAGACAAGGCGGCACAGATCACTCAATGGTGGCAAGGTATCGAGCAGGGCTCGATTGAAATGGCGCTGGAGTATCAGTTTGTTCTGCATGCTGATATCACGGACTGCTACGCGGCTATTTACACGCACTCCATAGCCTGGGCGCTCCACGAGCGTGCCGTGGCGAAGGCCAAACGACACGACAAGACCCTGGTTGGAAACTTAATTGACGCACAGATTCAGGACATGCGGCACGGCCAGACGAATGGCATACCGCAGGGGTCGGTTCTAATGAACCTGATCGCAGAGATGGTCCTGGGATACGCGGACCTTCAGTTGAGCAACCGACTCAAGGAAGGCGGAATCACCGATTATCGTATCCTTCGCTACCGCGACGACTACCGCATTTTCGTGAACAATCCACAGCTTGGCGAGACGATTCTCAAGGCGCTCACCGAGGTCATGATCGAACTGGGCCTGAAGCTCAACGCCGCGAAAACCACGGGAAGCCAGTCCATCGTGAGCGGATCGCTCAAGGCGGACAAGCGAGCATGGTTGACCAGCAGGCAAGGTGACGCGAATCTTCAGAAGCACCTGCTTGTGATTCACGCCCACGGGATGGCGTTCCCAAATGCAGGCAGCCTGGCTGTCGCGCTGACCCACTTTCACGAGCGACTAAGCCGGGCAAAACTGATTCGCCACCCGCTCGTCCTGACAAGCATCGCGGTCGACATCGCCTACCAGAGCCCGAGAGTTTTTCCTGTTTGCGCCGCCATCGTCAGCAAGCTCTTGAGCTTTCTTGAGAACGCGGACGCGCGGCGGAGGGTTCTGAGGAAGATTCGCGACAAAGTATCGCAGTTGCCGAACACTGGACACATGGAGGTCTGGCTTCAGCGAATCAGCCACCCAATCGACCCCGCGGTTCCATTCGAGGAAAAGCTGTGCCAGGTAGTTTGCGGCAAGAAGGAGCCCATCTGGAACAGCGATTGGATCTCCTCCGCGAAGCTCAAAGCTGCCGTCGCGCCCAAGAACATCATTGACCGTAAGAAACTCAAGGCACTCAAGGCAATTGTTCGACCGGTTGAGATTAGAATATTCGCCTACGAGCGGTATTAACCAAGAGAACCCGAGCTAACATGGCAAAGAAGACCACACGCAAGAAAACGAAGAAGAAGGCAGTGACGACGCTCACGCACGACGAGGCGAAGCGGACGAACATTCCCACGGCTGAGTTTCAGTCGGTCATGGCCAAGGACGATCAGAGTCCCATACGCGTGGCATACGAACGGCGAAACCGCGACCTTGATCCGCAGCTTGTCTGGCGGGGCAAAGACGAGCAGGATTGGTCTGACCTCGTCACCCAGGCGCCGCCGCTGTTCATCCAGGAGAAGGTCCACCCCAAGGTGCTCGTCGATGACCTGCTGCGGCGGACACAGAAAGAGCAGCGGCGGCAGGAAGAAGACGCCGCGCCGCTGCTGTTCCAGGATCTCTACGCCGACTTCAACGGCCTGCCCGACACCGACGCCAAGACCGAGTTCTACCAGCACGACGCCAACTGGACCAACCGCATGATCCTCGGTGACAGCCTCCAGGTGATGGCGTCGCTCGCCGAACGCGAGGGGCTCCGCGGCAAGGTGCAATGCATCTACATCGACCCGCCGTACGGCATCAAGTTCAACTCGAACTTTCAGTGGTCGACAACCAGCCGCGATGTGAAGGACGGCAATGTTGATCATATGACACGCGAGCCGGAGCAGGTGAAGGCGTTTCGTGATACATGGCGTGACGGCATCCACTCGTACCTGACGTATCTTCGCGATAGGCTGACAGTCGCCCGTGATCTACTGAGCGAGTCCGGCTCCATCTTCGTGCAGATCGGTGATCAAAACATCCATCTCGTGCGGGCTGTAATGGATGAAGTATTCAGTCAAGAGAACTTCTGTTGTCTTGTTTCCTTTGTTACGACAGGCGGCGTGAAGCAGAACTTCTTATCGACTCGTTGCGACTACCTGCTCTGGTACAACCGGCACAAGGAACAGGCAAAATACCGGCAGCCGTACTTCGAAAAGAACATCCAAGATGGGTCGGCGAAGACCTTCACCTGGGTGGACTTCGACGGACTGAAACGGCGCGGTCTTACTGTCTCGGAGAAGGCTATATCAAGGATCCCGGATGGCGGAAGACTCTATCGCCCCGGGAATATAACAACTCAGGGAAACCCAGTATTTGATTTCGCACATCAAGGAAAAGTCTATTCGCGTCCGTGGAAGACCACGAGCGTTGGCATGTCTCGAATGGGGAAAGCGAACCGGTTGCACATTGCGGCTAACAGTCTCTCTCAAGTCAGTTTTCTAGATGACTTTCCGGTGTCAGAAGTGACGGGACTTTGGACGGACACGTTTCTTGGCAGCTTTGCTGAGGAAAAGCGGTTTATTGTCCAAACATCTCAGAAGACGATCCAACGCTGCATTCTGATGACAACCGACCCTGGAGACCTCGTGCTCGATCCGACTTGCGGCTCAGGGACGACTGCGTATGTGGCCGAGCAGTGGGGTCGGCGGTGGATCACGATTGACACATCGCGAGTAGCGCTGGCGCTTGCGCGTGCCCGGATCATGGGCGCCCGGTACCCGTATTATCTGCTCGCCGACAGTCGTGATGGGCAACTCAAGGAAGCCGAGGTCACGCAGTCCGAACCGTCCGAGGCGCCAACCCGCAGTGACATTCGCCAGGGATTCGTGTACGAGCGCGTGCCGCACATCACCCTCAAGTCGATCGCAAACAACGCGGAGATCGACGTAATCTCGGAACAGTACGATGACAAACTCGAACCGCTCCGCGCGCAGCTCAACAAGACGCTCAAACAGAGGTGGGAGGACTGGGAGATTCCTCGTGACTCCGGGGAAGAGTGGCCTGCCGAGGCGAAGAAACTGCACTCTCGGTGGTGGGAGCAGCGGATCGCCCGGCAGAAGGAGATCGACGCATCCATCGCCGCCAAGGCCGACTTCGAGTACCTCTACGACAAGCCGTACGTGGACAACAAGAAGGTCCGCGTCGCCGGGCCGTTCACGGTCGAGAGCCTCTCGCCACACCGAGTGCTGACGGTCGATGTCGATGATGAGTTGATCGACCCGGCCCACGCGCCGGGGCGGACGGACGACGAGGCCGACTTCGCACAGATGATCCTGGAGAACCTCAAGACCGCCGGCGTGCAGCAGGCCCACAAGGAGGACAAGATCACGTTCTCCTCGATCGCGCCCTGGCCGGGGCGCTACATCTGCGCCGAGGGGCGATACGTCGAGGGTGACACGGACGGCAAGGAGAAGCGGGCGGGCGTCTTCGTCGGCCCGGAGTTCGGCACCGTGACGCGTCAGGATTTGGTGGTCGCAGCCCGCGAGGCTGGCGACGCCGACTTCGACGTGGTCATCGCTTGCGCGTTCAACTACGAGGCCCACGCGTCAGAGTTCACCAAGCTCGGTCGCATCCCCGTGCTCAAGGCCCGCATGAACGCCGACCTGCACATGGCCGACGACCTGAAAAACACCGGCAAAGGCAACCTGTTCGTCATCTTCGGCGAGCCGGACATCGACATCCTGGACGCCGAGGAGGGTCAGATTCAGGTCAAGATCAAGGGCGTGGACGTGTTCAAGCCGCAGACCGGCGAGGTTGAATCCGGCGAGCCCGACGACATCGCCCTCTGGTTCATCGACACCGACTACAACGAAGAGAGCTTCTTCGTCCGCCACGCCTACTTCCTCGGCGCAAACGACCCGTACAAATCGCTCAAGACCACGCTCAAGGCCGAGATCAACGAAGACGCCTGGGCAACGCTGCACAGCGACACGTCGCGCCCGTTCGACAAGCCCAAGAACGGCCGCATCGCAGTAAAAGTAATCAACCACCTCGGCGACGAGGTGATGAAGGTGTTCAGAGCGAAATAGCCGCAGAAGGATCGCCCGACTTGGGCGGCAGGAGACCGAGCAATGTCATCCGCTACTCTCACGAGCTTGGCGATGTTGAAAGTGAACGTCGACCAGGGCCGGGATTACCTCGACTATCTTCGCCCGTTCGTCATCCAAATCCTTGCCGACCACAAACCGGATCCCGTCACGGATCGCGTGATCTGTGCTCATCTCCGTAAGCAATGTGGGCTGGAGATTCCCGAGCGGGCAGTTCAGATCGTCCTAAAACGCTTGACGCGAATCTGCCCACTTGAGAAAGAAGAGGGGGTTTACCGCATCACCGGCACCATACCAGATCCTGGCCTCTCAGCTGCCAAGGCCGCCGCCGAACGACACATCAATGTAGTGGTGTCAGGCCTGCAAGCCTTCTCGGACGGCACCGCTAGGCCACTGACCACACGCGCGGCAGCCGAGCAGGCACTTTGTGAGTTCCTTGCAGAGTTCGACATTCCGTGTCTTCGCGCCTTCCTACGTGGAACCGCCATTCCTACGATTCAAGCTAGGAAAGACAGAAGCACTATCCTGGTGAGTAAGTACGTTCTGCACTTGCAGGATATCAGCCCAGAGCGTTTCGACAGCTTCATGGTCATGGTGCAAGGGCATATGCTGGCCAACGCACTGCTTTGTCCTGACTTGCAGAACGCGCCAAAAACATACAAGGGCATGACGTTCTTCTTCGACACGCCCTTGCTCGTTCGCCTGCTCGGTCTGGAAGGGGACATGAAGAAAGCCGCTATGGAGGAGCTTGTTGGCTTGCTGCACAATCTCGGCGCAACGACCGCCACCTTCTCGCATTCGCGAGAGGAACTCCACCGCGTCGTCAAGGGGGCAGCTACTTACATTGACGCGCCAAAAGGGCGCGGCTCGATTGTAATGGAAGCGCGCCGGCGCGGAACTACTAAGTCTGACCTTCTGTTGGTCGGAGGACAGATTGATGAACTACTGCACGGAGCCGAGATTCAAGTACGAGACGCTCCACCATACGCGCGAGAGTTCCAGATAGACGAAATCGTGTTTCAGGAAGCTCTTGAGGATGAAATAACCTACTTCAACCCACGCGCCAAAGAGTATGACATCAACTCGGTGCGCGCAGTATACGTTCTGCGGTCAAACTCTTCCCCATCGACGCTAGAGAAGTCACGTGCCGTCCTCGTGACATGCAACTCAGCATTCGCGCGAGCAGCGTACCATTTCGGACTGCAACACGAGCAATCTCGTGAAGTGTCAAGTGTCATTACGGACTTCAGCTTGGCGAATATGGCCTGGCTGAAGGCCCCGATGGGTGCGCCATCCCTACCTAGAACAGAAGTTCTAGCCTTCTCGTATGCAGCCATGCAGCCCACAAGGGAGCTGCTAGGCAAGTATCTGACGGAGATTGAAAGGCTCGAAAAACGTGGCAAGATCAGCCAAACAGAGCATCAGCTTCTGAGAAGCAGTATGCTTGCGCAAGATGAAATGATGAGTCTGACCCTTGGCAGTGAAGATGCGCTAACAGAAGAGACTGTGACAGAAACACTGCGGCGGGTGTCGAGTGACATTAGGAAAGATGTGAATGAAAGGCTCGCTACCGAAGAATCGGCCCATGGTCAGACCTTGGCGGATCTCGCCGCGGCCCGAAAGCAGGCGAACCAAATCCAGGAGTGCCTGTACTGGAAGTGCAGCCGTTACGCCAAATGGTGTGCGAGGCTTGTGTCTGCGGTGATCGTTCTTTTCCTAGTCGCAGGCCTCTTGGTTGGTGTTGGATTCGCGGTTGTGTCTGGAGTTGTCATTGTACTGACGCTGTGCAATCTCGTATTCGGTACTACGGTGAGGAAGCTGCATCGACAGGTGCTGGCAACATGTTTGACCTGGTTTCTGAGACGCGAGTCTGCAGCGACTGGCCTGGACCTAGCAGACTACCGACCGTAGTCGGGAGAAACGGCACGTGGACTTCCGCATCGCAGACACGTTTACTGACAGCCTCGGCAAGTTGACGGGCAAGGAGCAGACGGCGGCCAAGACCACGGCATTCGATCTGCAGATGAATCCGGCGAACCCGGGCATGCGATTTCACAGGCTCGACAAGACCAAGGATCCAAACTTCTGGTCGGTACGCGTCAGCAGCGACATTCGCCTCATCATCCACAAGACAGAAGCCGGCCTTCTCCTCTGCTACGTCGATCGTCACGACGACGCCTACCGCTGGGCAGAGCGCCGCAAGATTGAACGGCATCCGCGGACCGGGGCAGCGCAGCTGGTCGAGATTCGGGAGATGGTGAGGGAGATCATCGTCCCGGTGTACGTGGAAGAGGAACAGCCCGTCCCACCGAAGCCGCTCCTGTTCACGCATGTCCCGGACGACGACCTGCTCGGCTACGGGGTGCCCGCCGAGTGGCTCGACGACGTTCGGCAGGCCACTGAGGACACGATCTTGGATCTGGCCGATCGCCTGCCCGCGGAGGCAGCCGAAGCTCTTCTGGCACTCGCCACTGGCAGCGTGCCCGAGCCCTCCGCGCAGGTGACGGACGATGTTGATCCGTTCGCCCATCCGGACGCACAGCGCCGATTCCGAGTGATGAGCAACGTGGACGAGTTGCAACGTGCGCTCGAATTCCCTTGGGAAAAATGGACCATCTTTCTGCACCCGGCTCAGCGTGACATCGTCGAACGGAGTTACAACGGCCCCGCGCGGGTCTCCGGGTCGGCTGGGACCGGCAAGACGATCGTAGCGCTGCACCGTGCGGCGTATCTGGCTCGGCGGCATCGCGATGCCCGCGTTCTCTTGACCACATTCTCCGACGCGCTCGCCAACGCGCTGCGACGCAAGCTAGAACGCTTGGTCGGCAACGACGAGGTGGTCATTGGGCGGATCACGGTTCGGGCAATCGATGCCGTTGCCATCGCGCTTTTCGCGGACAGGCTTGGCGTACCACAGATTGCGGGCGAGTCAGACATCCAGTCGCTGTTGAAGGAGGCGTCTGCCAACGCGGACGATCACCGGTTCTCGGATCGGTTTCTATTCAGCGAATGGACCGAGGTCGTCGACGCCTGGCAGATTGATTCGCGGGAAGCCTATCGCGACGTTCCTCGTCTCGGCCGCAAGACGCGACTGGGTGAGAAGCAGCGGCAGTTGCTGTGGTCGATCTTCGAGGGTGTGCGCCTTGGGCTCGACAAGCGTCAATTGCTCACGCTGCCGATGGTGCTCGCCAAGGTGGCCGAACACTGCCGCACGGCAGATGATCGGCTGTACGAATTCTGCGTGATGGACGAGGCGCAGGACGTCAACGTCGTCCAGCTGAAGTTGCTGGCCGCATTGGGCGAGGCGCGCCCCGACGCGCTGTTTTTCGCCGGTGACCTGGGCCAGCGAATCTTCCAGACACCGTTTTCCTGGCGGTCGTTGGGCGTTGATGTACGTGGACGTTCCAACACGTTGCGGATCAACTACCGCACTTCGCACCAGATCCGACGACAGGCCGATCGGCTGCTACCCCCGGAACTCTCCGACGTGGATGGGAACGCGGAATCGCGCCGGGGTACGGTATCGGTTTTCAACGGCCCGGAGCCGATGATCGTCGCCGCCGCTTCGGTGGATGAGGAGATAAACGTCATCACGATCTGGCTGAAGGACCGGTCCGCTGAAGGCCTGCAGCCCGATGAGATCGGTGTTTTCGTCCGGTCGCCCGCCGAACTGGAACGGGTGCGCCGGGCGGTCAGCGCCGCGGGCCTCGATGCGATCGAACTCGACAACACATTCGCGGCCAGCTCGAAACAGGTGGCGATCAGCACGATGCACCTGGCGAAGGGGCTGGAGTTCCGTGCGGTCGTGGTGGCCGCCTGCGACGACGAGGTCGTGCCGCTCCAGTCACGCATCGAGAGAGTCGCCGATGACGCCGACTTGGAGGAAGTCTACAACACCGAGCGGCACCTGTTGTACGTCGCCTGTACGCGCGCCCGCGACCATCTGCTGATCACCGGCGTGGAACCTGTGTCGGAGTTTCTTGATGATCTATCAGGGACGTGACCCACCGGCACGGGCCGCCTTGATTCTCGCCGCGATTGGCGGCCCGTCGCCAGGCGCACGCCGTCAATCTCGGATTCTGCCCACACGGTCGCGGCATGGGCTTGCCGGTTGCGATGTTGTCATTATATGCTGGGCATTCGTCGCACAATTCTATGTTGTGATCGAGCAGGCTGAATGCCGCGTTAATTCGTATGGTCGCG
>JAZDCZ010000428.1:0-5416 GCA_036679605.1 Gemmatimonadota bacterium | reverse complement strand
GATCCGAACGCGTGCGCTTGTGATCCATCCGACCCCTCTACATGTCCCACCGGCGAGACGTGCCGGTTGCTCGTCGAGAGCCAAGAGATGGGAAGTATTGTGGACGTGTTTACGACTGCGGCCGACATCGCCGGCTACGACACCACACCACCGCTCATGGTTCTCCCGAAAGAGGCCGTGGGGCAATGCTCGATAACGACCACTACGCAATGTACGGACAACGGGCAATGCCCCGTGGGAGAGACGTGTATCACGAACGTCGTCATCGATGGAAAGAGTCTACTGAGCGTGATTCGCGATCCGCGCGATCAGGCAGGCGTCGTCCGTGCCCGTGACTTTTCGTTTGGCAAGTACCCGGGCGCCGGCACCACGGTGATCAGCCGTGAGGGCTACTTTGACGAGGACGACGAACCTGCGGCGGGCACCGCGGGCAAAGTATGCGCCTACCACAGCCGGGTGGATGCGCCCAACGCCATCCGGGAGATTCGCGGCGCCTCGTGCGATACCTGCGCAAGCGACACGGAATGCGCCGGTGACGCCCAGAACCCTACGAAGATGTGTAAACTCGCCGGGAAAGTCTGCGCTACCGAAGACAACGGGACCGACATCGATCCGAACCAGTGCGTACAGGCCGCAGGCGGTGGAGCGCAGCCACCGGTCGACCCAGTCAATGAAAACGACACCTGTCTAGGCTTCGCTCCGAACCTAGAGTTGAGCCCGACGCTTTGTACGACTAACAGCGACTGCGCCTCTCCGGAGACTTGCGACGCTGATGGAGCCTGCTCGATCCCATGTACGAGTGATAGCGACTGCACCCCAGAGACATGTGGACCTAACGGCGTGTGCTGGATCGAGGCGCAGCATACTTACGCTTTGTACCGCTGCGAGCGTGACTCGGACTGTCCGCCGGGCGCAAACCTCAAGTGTCGCAAAAACGTCTGGATCAAATGCAACACCTGCGTGACGGCCAAGTGGAAGCTCAAAGGAGCACCCGACGGTACGCCGAAGCGTCTTTTCGATCTGACATCCAACCCGGAAGAAGAAGAGCGGTTGAACTTCGTAGACTGTAAAAACAGCACTTCCAACGAACCGGGCGCTGTCCACCCTGCGGCTGACGTCGCCAGCGTGATCACGGTACTCGAAGGCAGCGCAACGAAACAGAGCAACGCCAGCGAGGGGCTTCTAAAAGGCTGGCTCAGTTGCATGAGCAACCAGTGCACCACCCCCTATTGAGGGACACAAAATGCAAAAACCGAGGGAAACACACCCCCTAGACGAAGCTCTTACGGCGTGGCTAAGATGGACCCTATGAGAGTAGAGAAATCACGCGCTTGCGGGCGCCGTCGCTTTGGCCGGCGCGGACAATCGGCGCACATTCGAAACATACGCCGTGCGATGTGGGCTTTCGTTGCGACAATTGCGATCACAGTGGCGATATGGCCGACCCTGGTCCCAGCGGCCGTGCCTCCGACGGAGGTCAACACCTGCGGGCAGGTGTTCTCGGGCAACGGGTTTTTGTCTGGGGATTTGGATTGCAGTGCGTTTGATACGCCGGGTTTCGCGGACGTACAAATTCAAGGCGGTACGCTCGACCTGCAAGGCTTCACCCTGACGAGCGCAGGGCTCGGTGTAACGTGTACGAAGTCCTGCAAGGTGATCTCCAACCCCCCTGGAGGAACCATTACGTCCGACGGCCTCGGGACTGTCTTGGCCGTCAGTGCCGGCCCACCAGTCGGTTCTGTTAATCTGCGAATCTCGGATGTGTTTCTCAATGATGGGCGCGTCTCTACGACGTCCGGCAATATCAAACTCATCGATTCTACCGTCACTGGGATTACGTCCGGCATTGTCGCTGCCATCCGTACAGCATCCAGCACTGCGCGCCTGCTGCGCTCCGTTGTCACAGGCAATGCCGGAACTGGGATAGATAGTGCGAAGACGAAGGTCATCGACTCCGAGGTCAGCAACAACGGGGAGATAGGGGTATTTGGGTCCACCGGCGTTACCATCAAACGCTCCACGGTTTCGGGGAATGGTTTCGATGGCGTTAGAACCAACAGCAAGTCGGTCCGAGTCACTGACTCGTCCATTACCGGCAACGGCATTGCAGGTATCGACCTCCCATTTTCTTCGAAGGCAAAGGTCGTTCGCAGCGACATCAGCGGCAACGCCGCCCAGGGGATACTGGGCGATTCACCGCGCAGAATTATTGTTCGCGTGTCGACGATCACGAACAACGGTGCTGAAGGTATCCGCCAGGAGGCGCTAAGCTTGACCAATACCATCAAGCTGTCCGACTCCACGATCACCGGCAACGCCTTGGACGGTATTGCTCAAATCGACATGTTCGCCTCTACGACCTGTCAGCTCACCCTCAAAGGCACGACTACGGTCACAGGCAATGGCACCGATGCAAGCTGCGGCGTCTCGCGCACCTGTGCGGATCTCACGAGCTGCGATCTCCCTAAGGTCGACCCGACGAGCATGTGCGACACGAGCTATGACGTAAACTCCGGCTTTCCGGGCACGAGCTGGAGCGTGTGCGCACTGGATTGATCGGCCGGATGTGGACGCAAGGAGCAAACAGGAGAGATCCTTTGCAGCCTTTCTAAGCGCCCTGGCGTTATCGGTCCCGATTGCAGCATCATCGCTGCCGGCGCGTGGGGCCGAGCCGAGGCTTCATATCGAGGTAGGCCCAGATCAGCGCGTGAGAATTTCCGGACGATCTCCGTCTTTGGCGGCGACCATGGCGGAGTTGGCCTGGCGTGCGGGGTTTGAGTTGCGCGGATTTGATGCCGAGGATCAGCCCGTTGCCGTGCATATCGAGGACTGTCCGCTGTGGCAGGCGCTCCCGCGCTTGCTCGGAAGTAGCAGCTTTCTAGCCGGGACCACGCCCGTGGGAGAGGGTAGGAGGCGAGTGATGTGGCTTCGGGTTCTTGGCCCACACGATCGCGCACACGAGAACCGCCGTCTCGGGCACGGACCTGCCACGAACACGGAAGGCTTTCGGGTGCCGCCGGCGCTGTTTCTTGCGGCCTTCGCTACGGGCCGCGATGCTGGCGAGCGCCGCGCGGCGCTGCAAAGCATAGCCGCCCAGATCACGGGCAACCCGGATCAGCGCCGGGCCTTCCTCGAGACCGACAGCCCGCGGATCGCCAAAACGCTGGAAGATTATCCCGAGGCTGCGGCTATCCTCGACGCCTTGGCCGCCGGGCAGCGCGACGTCGCGTTGAAAGAGAAACTCAAAGAGGTCCTCGTCCTGCTTGAGACGGGGGGCCGGAGCGCCTCGCCAGTGCGCGGCCGCGCAGCGACGGATACGAGTGCGCAGCGACGATGACAAGCGACGGGCAACGAGACATCCGGCCGCCGGGCCGGGCTCGAATTGGTGCGCGTCTGCGGTTGCCGTCACTCGTGTCCTGGTTCGCTTTCAAACCGGCCTACGCACTGATCTGGGCTCCCTACATTGCAGTCTATGAGCTTGTCAACCGCTTTCCGATTCGTGAGCCCGTCACTTTAGAGTTTACCGCACTAGACCATGCGATTCCGTTTGTGCCCTCGTTGCTGCCGCTTTATGTGGGCTACCTGGCCTACTATTTCTGGAGCGTGGCGCGCCTAGAAAACGACCGCGAGGTCAACCGGGTCTTTTATGCCACCCACCTACAGCTCATAATCAGCCTCGCGGTTTTCCTCGCCTATCCGGTGCGTATGCCTCGGGAGCTGTTCTATGTGGGGCCCGCATACAACTGGGCTGATGCGTTTTGGCGTTGGTTCGATGCTCCCAACAACTGTCTGCCGAGCCTACACGCCGCCAACCTCATGTTACTGATCCAGATCAACCGGCCTCGCCGCGGTGGGCATCTGGCGATGCTTGTTGGAGCGGCGATCATTGTCTCGACGCTGTTTGTCAAGCAGCACTACGTCGTCGATCTTGTGGCTGGGGCTGCGGTCTATTTGGTAGCCCGCAGCTTTATGGCCGCCTTGGAAATCACGGGCCTGGACAGCGCCGGGTGGGGAATGTGGCGGCGATCATCACTGCGGCGCGCTGCGCCACCGGCGAGGAAGGGCTGGTCAGCAGACCTGGGCGAGGCAGGCACGCCTGGTTTGGAATCGGACGGGTCCTAGATGCAGCATTCGAGATGTCTCGGACATGTCGCGTTGGTGGTGGTCGTTTTGTTCGGTGCATGCACGAACCGAACCTCTTCGCCCGCGGACGGCGGCGCTGGCGTGCAGGTCTCCGCGAGTGCGGTGGCTGGTGGATACGTCGGGTCGGCGAGGTGCGGCCAATGTCACGGCGAGCAGTATGATAGCTGGAAAGGCTCGATGCACGCCATTGCCATGCGCCAGGTCGGAGTCTCGGCGGCTCTGCCCGGCATCAAGGGCGCCGTTGAGGTTGTATGGGGTCAGGGTGCATCGGGCAGGCTTGCTACCGAAGAGGGCGCCTTGATGTTCAGGGTCGGTGAGTTCGAGATCGATCCCGGGCCCTACCGCCTGCCGTTTGTCCTAGGTGGCCGTTACGTCGCGCAGTACTTAGTGCAGACCGATGGCGGTCGGCTGCAAGCCCTTGCGGTCGGCTTCGATGCCGACAAGGGCGATTGGTTCGACATCTTTCCTGACCCAGGGGCCGACTCCCCGCGCCAGGCTACGGACTGGGGGCACTGGAGCAACCGAGGAATGACGGCCAACTCAGAATGCATCTCGTGTCACGTCACAGGCTTTGACAAGGGTTACGGCGGCCGCACTGATCGATACGAAACAGCTTGGGCCGAGGCGGGTGTCGGCTGCGAAGCATGCCACGGACCGGGCGACGAGCACGTACGATTGCGGCGACAAGGACCAGGCGGCGACAGGGCGCTAAGCGATGCCTACCTCGTGCCCGAGGGCAAGACCATGATGGAGAGCTGCGCGCCGTGCCACAGCCTTCGCCGCGAGATCCGCGGAGGATACCAAGCCGGCCGCGCGCTGCTCGATTACTACGAGCCGGTACTGCTCGATGACCCCGACTACGAGATTGATGGACAGATTTCCGGGGAAGACTACGAGTGGGGCTCGTTTGTGCAAAGCCGTATGTACGGAAAAGACGTGACCTGTTTGGATTGTCACGATGTCCACACGGGAGAGCTTCGGGCAAATGGCGACGGCCTGTGTGTGCGGTGCCACGAACAGGGATTTGCCATCCCAAGCCATACCCATCACGAGGCCGGCAGTGCCGGCGCCGCCTGCGTCGGCTGTCACATGCCCGAGCACATCTTCATGCAACGTGACCGTCGGCGTGACCACAAGATGGTCGTTCCCGACCCAGAGCTGACGGTGCTCACCGGAGCCCCAAACCCCTGCGCCCAGTGTCACAGTGATCGCAGCGCGCAGTGGGCTGCCGAGCAGGTGGAGGCGTGGTTTCCAGAGACTGGCGGTGAGCGCG
>JAZDCZ010000427.1:0-84652 GCA_036679605.1 Gemmatimonadota bacterium | reverse complement strand
TCCCACATCCATAGTGGCCGCCTTCGGTCTGCTGTATTTTATCGGTTTCACCATCAACAATCTCACTCTGTTAGCGCTCATTCTGTCGATCGGCATCGTGGTCGACGATGCCATCATCGTTATGGAGAACGCCTATCGGCACCAAGAGAAGTTGGGCGAAACTCCTGAGGCAGCTGCTATGAAGGGCACCAGCGAAATAGCCTTTGCCGTGATAGCGACGACAGTGGCACTGGTGGCGGTGTTTTCACCGCTGGCATTTATGCCAGGGACGACGGGGCGCCTGTTCAACGAATTTGCCGTTGCGATGGCAGGTGCTGTGATCATTTCCAGTTTCATCGCACTTACCTTGACGCCGATGCTGTCCGCGAAAATTCTACGAGTTCCTAAGAAACATGGACTAATTTTTAATCTGTTCGAACGTGGATTTGATGCGGTAGCGACTGGTTACACGCGTTCGCTGGGATGGGCGATGCGAGCCCGGTGGGCGGTCTTGTTGGGAGGTGTGGCTGTGGTTGGGGCGGCCGTCGTCATTTTCGGTTCGTTGAAGAGAGAATTCGTGCCACCGGAAGACCGGGGGTACGTCCTGACGCTCACCGTTGCTCCCGAAGGTGCTTCTCTCGCATACACCGATGGTTACCAACGGAGGGTCGAGGAGATAGTCGAATCGACTGAGGGCGTCGACGCAAACATTAGCGTCATCGGTTTCGGCGGTCGGGTGAACAGTGGGATCATGTTTACACCGCTGATCGATTGGGATGAACGCGACCGCACCGTTCAGGACATTCTCGCTGAAATACAGCCGCAATATTTTGCCATACCGGGGATCATGGCGTTTGGCGTAAACCCTCCGGCGATCGGAGGTGGGTTCGGAACCGCGGTGCAATTCGTGATACAGCACCCAGACTTCGATGAACTCACTGCGGGAATGGACACGCTGATTACTCGCGCGCGACAGATTAACGGACTGATTAATGTTGACACCGATCTGCGGGTGAACAAACCCGAGCTGACTGTGAACTTCGACCGAGACCGTGCCGAAGACCTTGCGGTCCCGGTCCGTGACGTATCGAACACGCTCCAAGCGATGTTGGGTGGACAGCGCATCAGTACCTTCACGAGGGACAACAAGCTGTATGACGTCATCGTACAGCTAGAGCCTGGAAAGCGGGCCACGCCATCGGACATGTCGGGCCTATATGTACGCGGACGAGACGGGTCGCTGATCCAACTCGATGCCGTCACCCGAATCGACGAGGGTGCCGGTCCACGGCAGCTTAGCCATTTTGATCGCGTGCGATCGGCCACGCTCACCGCGAGTTTAGCTCCCGGGTTCACGCTGGGGGAGGCACTGGACTCGCTCAACGCGCTTGCGGCCGAAGTCCTTCCAGTCGGCAGTAGCACTGCTCTGAGCGGTGAATTACGTGAATTGGAGGAAAGTGGGGGCGCCCTGTATTTTGCATTCATCTTGGCTGTGGTCGTTGTGTTCATGGTACTTGCAGCGCAGTTTGAGTCGCTAGTCCATCCGTTTACGATTATTCTCGCGATCCCCCTTGCCGTGACTGGGGCGCTAGCCACACTCCTCGTTACCGGGTCGACTCTCAATCTCTACAGCCAGATCGGGATGATCTTGTTGATCGGGTTGGTCACTAAGAACTCGATACTCTTAGTCGAGTACGCGAATCAGTTGAAGCTCAAAGGAATGCAGACGGTGGAAGCTATGGTGGAGTCCGGTAAGATTCGTTTGAGACCGATCTTGATGACGTCGGTAGCGACAATCGTAGGAGCGACGCCCATCGCCTTGGGGTTGGGAGCGGGCTCGGCTAGCAGGCGACCCTTGGGTTACGCCATAGTAGGTGGGCTAGCGTTCTCAACAGTACTAACACTGTATTTGGTCCCGGTGGTGTACGTGGAACTGGACTTGGCAGTGACACGGTTGAAGCGGTGGCGCAAACCTGCGGTGCTAGAGCCGGTGGAGGCGCGATGACGGTTGGCCGACTGAGATGCTTGCTGGGGGCGCCAGGCGTTCTCTTGATAGCGGTGTCGTGCACCAACGCTGAACCGCAAGCCACGGCTAACAATGCCGCTCGCCGCCGGCCGGCTCAGGCCGTCGAAGTCGTGATTGTTTCCAGAGACACGGTGGTCGATGCCATTCTTGCGACCGGGGCTATTGAGGCACTTCAGTATATCGAGCTGATACCGGAGGTCCAGGGTCGTCTGACGAGGATCCTGGTTCGCGAAGGCACCGAGGTGAAGCGCGGTAAGGCTCTGTTCAAGGTGGACGATGCGGAGTTGAAGGCACTGGTCGCGCAACTCGAAGCCGAGCGGGATCTCGCCAACCAGTCTCTCAAGCGTGCCGAGGACCTGGCGGCGAAGGACGCGTCCTCACCTGCGGAACTCGATGCAGCGGAGGCAGCCGCACGTAGCGCGGAAGCGCGACTTTTGCTGCAGCAGGTCAGACTTCGGCGCACCCTCGTAAGGGCACCGTTCTCAGGCATTGTGGGGGAGCGTTTGGTGAGCTTGGGTGACTACGTAACGACATCGACATCTCTCACAACGCTGCAGACCGTAGATCCGCAACGAGCATCTTTTCAAGTACCGGAGCGCTACTCCGGTCGGATAGGGAATGGCCAAGTCGTGGTGTTCAAGGTCGCGGCAGTGGATCAGGAGTTCACAGGCATTGTCGACTTTGTCAATCCGGTTGTCCAACTGCCGAGCCGTACGATCACTGTCAAGGCAAGGGTGCCTAATCCAGACCGCCGGCTGAAGCCCGGCATGTTCATCGAGGCCAGCATCGCAACCGAGATCCGACCGCAGGCGATCGTGATTCCGGAAGACGCTGTTCTAACGGTAGAGGGATCGACCTATGTGTGGGTTATCGCTGACGACCGGGCGAGTCGTCGGAACGTACAGCTGGGCGTGCGTACCCCGGGATGGGTCGAAGTGCTGAGTGGCCTCGACGAAGGAGAGAAAACGGTCGTCGGCGGTGTGCAACTCTTGTTCGAGGGGGCGTCGGTTCAGGAGACAGAGGTGGAGCGCACGCGATCCAGGTGAGGCTACCGTCCTGCTCCAGATCAGTCGTTGTCGGTCTTTGGGTCAGTGCCTGCACCGGTGCAGGCGATGTCATTCCTCCCCGCGCCGATTACACCGCCGTCGCGGAAGCCTTGACGCCATTCATCGAATGGCAAATGAAGACCAAGAATCTTCCGGCGCTCTCGATTGCCCTAGTTGACGACCAGGAGGTCGTTTGGGCCGGCGGCTTTGGCTACGAGGATCCTGAAAACAAAATCCCGGCCACTGCCAACACCGTCTACCGTGTTGGTTCCGTGTCCAAACTCTTCACCGACATCGCGATCATGCAGCTCGTGGAGCAAGGCGCGATCGATCTCGACTTGCCGGTCCAGACCTACTTGCCAGAATTCGATCCGAGAAATCCGTTCGACAAACCGATCACGCTGCGACAACTCATGTCGCACCGCTCGGGGCTCGTCCGCGAGCCGCCCGTAGGTAACTACTTCGACGATACCGGCCCGACGCTGGCGCAGACGGTCGCGAGCCTAAATCAAACGGAGCTGGTGTACGAACCGGAGACGCGGATCAAGTACTCGAACGCCGCTATCGGGACCGTCGGCTACGTGCTCGAGTACACACGGGGCAAGCCGTTCGCGGACTACGTAAAAGGTGCAGTGCTCGAACCGCTCGGCATGAAGCACAGCGCATTTGCGCCTGAGCCTGAAATCGTCGACGATCTTGCGACTGCTTACATGTGGGCGTTCGACGGACGAAACTACGAGGCACCGAAGTTCCAGCTTGGCATGGCACCGGCAGGAAGTATGTACTCCACGGTTCTGGATCTAGGGACTTTCATGACGGTCATGTTCGCAGCCGGCGAGTACGAGGGTGGCCGCATTATCGAATCTGCGACATTGGACTCGATGTGGAAGCCGCAGTTTGCAGAGGAGGGCGCAAGCTTTGGATATGGCCTGGGCTTTTCGATCGGAACGCTCGACGACCATCGCCGCATCGGTCACGGTGGCGCGATCTACGGTTTTGCCACCGAGTTGGCGATGCTCCCCGACGAGAAACTCGGCGCGATCGTTGTGACGAGTCGAGATGTTGCCAATGCAGTGACCGATCTAATCGCCAACCAGGCGCTGCGAGCCATGCTAGCGATCAAGGCGGGGCAAACAATCGAGCTGCCACCGGCAACGAAGCCAATCGACGCCGAGATTGTTCGCCGGATCGCGGGTCGCTATACGGTCGGCGATGGCGGAATCGATCTTTACGATTGGGATGGCCGATTGTTCGGGTTGCTGACGCGTGGCGGTTCCCCGTTCGAACTCAAGGAGCGCAACGATACCCTCATCCTCGATGGACTGACCGATCAGGACGGCTGGATCTTCCCGATCGGGCCGGATTCGCTCCTCGTTGGCCAGGATACCGTGATCCGCCAAGTTCGCCGCAGCCAACCGCCCAATCCGACCGATCGCTGGCGAGGTCTCATCGGTGAGTATGGCTGGGACCACAACACGCTATTCATTTTCGAAAAGGATGGCCGGCTGCACGCGCTCATCGAGTGGGTATTCGACTATCCCCTAGAGGAAGTTAGCCGAAACGTTTTCGACTTCCCGAGCTTCGGACTGTATCACGGCGAGCAGCTTGTCTTTACCCGAGGGAACGGTGGGAGGGGAAGTCAGGTTGTGGCAGCGAGCGTTGTTTTCAAGCGGCGAGACATCGAGCCGGAGGGTGGAGGCACCTTCCGCATCACGCCTCTCCGTCCTGTCGCAGAATTGAGGGAGGAGGCGTTGGCTGCCCGAACGCCCGACCAGCCAGACAGCTTACGTGATCCCGAACTTGTCGAGATCACGGTGCTCGATTCAACGATCCAACTCGACATCCGCTATGCTACCACCAACAACTTCATGAGCACCATTTTCTACGAGGCGCCGCGGGCGTTCATGCAGCGGCCCGCGGCGGAAGCTCTCGTTCGGGTCAACAGGGCGCTGAGCCCCTATGGATTGGGGCTCTTGATACACGACGCCTACCGGCCATGGTATGTGACAAAGATGTTCTGGGATGCGACGCCCGATGACAAGAAGATCTTCGTCGCCAACCCGGCCAACGGATCGCGCCACAATCGTGGCGCGGCGGTCGATCTTACGCTCTACGATCTCCGAACCGATGGCCCGATAGAGATGGTCGGTACCTACGACGAGATGACCGAGCGCTCCTATCCCAATTACATGGGTGGAACCTCGCGCCAGCGTTGGTATCGCGATCTGCTACGTCGCGTGATGGAGGGCGAGGGGTTTCAGGTGTATCGATTCGAGTGGTGGCACTTCGACTATCGGGACTGGGCCGAGTATCCGGTGCTGAATATCAGGTTTGGCGAGGTGCCATAAGCTCTCTGGAGCCCCTAGCGCTGAGTAGCCAGTCCGTTATGTTAGACCACCAATGCTGTCCGTCGCAAACCTCTTTCTAGTTCTCACTGCCGGCCTAGGCGCACAGGGAGTTCCAGACTCTCTATCGCCCGCTCAGCCGGTGTTTGAATCGCACGAGATTCTGAACCTCCGGCTGGCCACCGACCTCAAGACGACCCTCAAAGATATCGGCAAAGACCATAACGACTTCGAGTTCGAGGGAGAGGGCCTGCATCCCGCGACGCTGTCGTACTCGGATGCCGAGGGGAATCCGGTTTCGCTTGACATAGAGGTGAGCACACGCGGACATTTTCGCCGTCATCCGAAAAACTGCAATTTCCCCCCGCTGCGGCTCCATTTCAAACCCGAGCAATCTGGCGAGACAGTTTTCGAGAGCCAACACAAACTGAAACTGGTGACGCATTGCCGGGATAATAAGGACGAGTACGAGCAGTACGTCTTGTTGGAATACCTCGTCTACCGAAGTTACATGCTGCTTACTGACAAAGGCTTTCGCGTGCGATTGGCACGAACCACATATGTCGATACGGAAGGAAAGCGAGATTCCCTGACGACCTATTCCTTCCTGATCGAGGACGATGATCGGATGGCAGCTCGTAACGGTGCCAGCGTACTCGACTCGGTGGGCGTGCACCAAGCGGACACGGACGACGAGTACGGTACTCTCGTAGCGCTATTCCAGTATTTCATCGGACAGGCAGATTGGAAAGTTTCGGCACTTCACAATATCAAACTGCTGCAAGCAGGTTCGTCATTGCCGATCATGGTTCCGTTTGATTTCGATTTTGCGGGAGCGGTTGACGCAAAGTATGCCAACCCGCCCGAGGAGTTGGATATTCAAAGTGTGCGTGAGCGGGTGTTCATATCGCCTTGTCGGACGACATACGATTTGAATCGTGTTTTCGGATTGTTCAATGATCGGAAGGATGCGATTTATACGCTGTACACCGACCAGGAGGGCTTGGATCAGAAGCAGGTGAAACGCACGCACGTCTATTTTGATCGATTCTACAAGCGGATCAACGATCCAAAGGATGCACGCCGCGTGTTTCTTCGTCGGGGGTGCCCAGAGTACTGAGTAGTCGTCTGAGGTTCACCGAGACCGATCGGCCAACGCTAGGTGGAGTTGAGTTGTGTTAGCTCGCTCGGCTGGCCCTGCGCCTCTTCTCCGTCTTGCGACGCCGTTTCGCTGCAGTCGCCTTCAACCGCCGCGCTAAGCTAGGCTTTACGAAGTAGCGTCTTTTCCGGAGGTCCTTGAGGATGCCGGAGCGCTGGACTTTTCTGCGGAACACCTTGAGCGCCCAATCGACTCGGTCTCCGTCGTCTAGAATAATCTCGCTCACATACTCTCCTGTCGTATTGATCTCTTGAGCAGTAGCGTCGAACAAAAAAGGGCATCCAATCGGTACCCGGATCCCTGTTTGCGTTCCTGACTACTGCCACGGCAAGGCCATTTTTACCTTATGGAACGTTAGCTGATCTCAGGCCCGGCGTCAAACCTCGGTATTTGGTCACGGCGCCGGATGTCCTCCATTTAGGACGTTTCACTGCTCGCACCCTTCTAATCCCAGCCCCGGACCACTACCTTGCCTCTCGCTTCACCCACGGGGAGTGCGTGAGTGGCTGACACACAAACTGATCCATCTGCAACGCAACCGAGCGGCCGCCGGCTTACGGCCTTATCGCTGGCAGCGCTCGGCGTGGTGTACGGCGATATCGGGACGAGTCCTATCTATGCCATCCGCGAGTCTCTCAACCCGGCGCATGGGGTGAGCGCTTCGATCGAAAACGTACTGGGCCTGCTGTCGCTCATTGTTTGGTCGTTGATCATCGTCATCTCGATCAAGTATCTGTTTCTCGTCCTGCGTGCGGATAACCGTGGAGAGGGTGGAATCATTGCCCTGACCGCCCTCGTAATGCCGCGCACCCGCGCGCCAAAGGGTGTCACCTACCTGCTGGTGGTGGCGGGCTTGTTCGGTGCGGCACTGTTGTACGGCGACAGTATGATCACACCGGCGATCTCAGTGTTGAGTGCTATCGAGGGACTTGAGGTTGTAACGCCTGCGTTTCGACCATTCGTCGTTCCAATAACGATTGCCATCTTAGTCGTCCTATTCAGCGTCCAACGGCACGGTACTGCGCGCGTCGGAGCCTTGTTCGGTCCCGTCATGATGGTCTGGTTCGCAACGCTCGGAGTTTTGGGAATCACCGCGATCGCGGAACACCCGAGCGTGCTGACAGCAGTGAGTCCACACTACGCGGTGCGGTTCTTCCTGGCTAACGGCATGGGAGGTTTCATGGTGCTGGGCACGGTGTTCCTCGTGGTCACAGGCGGCGAGGCGCTCTATGCCGACATGGGTCATTTCGGGCGGCGTCCGATTCGTGTGACTTGGTTTGCTTTCGTGTTGCCGGCCTTGCTCCTCAACTATTTTGGACAGGGAGCCCTGATCATCGGTTCGCCCGACATGGTTACAGAGCCGGGTTTTCAGCCGTTTTATCTACTTGCTCCGCGCTGGGCTCTGTACCCGCTGGTGGGGCTCACGGCAGTCGCCACGGTGATCGCGTCGCAGGCCGTTATTTCGGGGGCGTTTTCGCTCACGCGACAGGCGGTGCAGATGGGATACTTACCGCGCCTCAATGTTACCCACACGTCGGCTCACTCGATGGGGCAGATATATCTGCCGGCCGTTAACTGGGTTCTCCTTATCGCCTGTGTGGGGTTAGTGTTGGGATTTGGCAGCAGTAGTAGTTTGGCTGCGGCCTACGGAGTGGCTGTAACCACGGACATGGTGTTCACCACGATCCTGTTCGCTGTCGTGGCGTGGCGAGCCTGGCGCTGGAGTCCGTGGATCGTAGGCTCAATGGTTGCTGGACTTCTCGTCGTGGATCTTGCGTTTTGGGGTGCCAACCTGCCGAAGGTCCCACACGGTGGATGGTTCCCGCTGTTGGTTGCAGGTGCAATGTTCACGCTCATGACCACGTGGAAGCGAGGTAGAGAGATTCTGGCGGCCAGACAACAAGGCCGAATGTTCCCGATCGAGCTGTTCGTCAAGGAGGTTACAGCCAAGCCGCCTATTCGTGTTCCGGGAACTGCTGTGTTTATGGATTCGACGCCGGACGGAACGCCGCCCGCGTTATTGCACAATCTCAAACACAATGCCGTGCTGCATGAGACGGTCGTGTTCCTGACCATTCTTCCGCAGGAGACGCCCTTCGTTGCGGACGATGAGCGGTATGAAGTCATCAGTCTGGGTGCAGGGATGCACCGCGTTCGCGCACGGCTCGGGTTCATGGAAGAGGTTGACGTGCCGGCGTTGCTAAAGGGTTGTACTATCGAAGGCGTTGCCTTCGCCCCCATGAAGACGAGCTATTTTCTAGGGCGCGAGCGGGTGATCGCCACCGATAGGCCGGGGATGGCAATGTGGCGTGAGCATCTGTTTGCGGCTATGTCGCGCAACGCGGAAGGCGTAACGCGCTACTTCTGTCTGCCCGCCAATCGCGTAGTAGAACTGGGGATGCAAGTCGAGATCTAGTGGCGCCTTAACACGTGTTTCGATAGAAACGCTATGACAGCTATTGCGAGCAGCTACGTCCACGGTGCAAGTGACACTCCCTTCATAAGCGAGACGATCGGAGCGCACTTTGATCGGGCAGTGGATCGCTGGCCGGATCGCGACGCGCTGGTGGTGCGACAGCAGGGAATCCACTGGAACTATTCCGAACTGAAGGAGCGAGTGGACGCCTGCGCAGCCGGGTTGCTCTCGTTGGGGTTGGAGCCGGGCGACCGGGTTGGTATTTGGTCTCCCAATAGATCGGAATGGGTCGTTACGCAATTTGCTACGGCAAAGGCGGGCTTGATTTTGGTCAACATCAATCCTGCCTACCGAGTGACTGAGTTGGAGTACGCTCTAAACAAGGTGGAATGCCGTGCCCTGATCACTGCGACGGAGTTCAAGTCAAGCGACTACCTGGAAATGTTGCGCTTGCTTGCCCCAGAGATCGGTGGTAGTGTGCCGGGCAAACTCGAAGCGTCAACAATACCGTCGCTCACGACAGTTGTGCACTTGGGCAATGACGCGATTCCCGGCCTGTATTCGTTCGACCAGTTGCTGCAGATGGGTGAGGAGACCGGAGTGCAAGCTCTCGAGCGTCTTGCTCCGTTGCTTCAATTCGACAATCCGATCAACATCCAATTCACCAGCGGAACTACGGGGGCTCCCAAAGGCGCGACGCTGACCCATCACAACATCTTGAACAACGGCTTCTTCGTTGGCGAACTGCTGGGGCTCACGGAACGAGATCGGGTCTGCATCCCGGTGCCGCTATACCATTGTTTCGGAATGGTCGTGGGTAATCTCGCCAGTCTCACGCACGGCTCGACCATGGTGTATGCGTCAGACGGTTTCGATGCCGCAGCGGTGCTCCAAGCAATAGAGGCCGAGCGATGCACCGTGCTTTATGGGGTGCCCACTATGTTTATTGCCGAGCTGGAGCACCCTGAGTTTAGTTCGTTCGACTTGACGTCATTACGCACCGGTATCATGGCGGGGTCGCCTTGTCCGATCGAAGTAATGAAGCGTGTCGTCGATGAGATGCATATGGCGGAGGTTGGTATTGCATATGGCATGACAGAGACGAGTCCGGCGAGCTTCCAGACTCTGCCAACCGATCCGCTTGACCGGCGCGTCAGCACAGTGGGTCGGATACATCCGCACGTAGAGGCCAAGGTAATAGATGACGCAGGCCGTATCGTACCCAGGGGGGTTCCGGGCGAGCTATGCACGCGGGGTTACATGGTCATGCTCGGCTATTGGGGTGATACGGATCAGACAAAGGCGGCCGTCGACGCCACCGGTTGGATGCACACAGGCGATCTGGCCACGATCGACGGGGAAGGGTTTTGCAACATCGTGGGGCGCATCAAGGACATGATAGTTCGTGGGGGTGAGAACGTGTATCCCAAGGAGGTCGAAGATTTCATCTATACCAACTCGAAGGTGGAGGCTGTCCACGTAGTGGGTGTGCCCGATGCCAAGTACGGAGAGCAATTGTGTGCCTGGGTCAAACTTCGTGACGGTGAGTCGGCTACTGAGGACGACATTCGAGACTTCTGCAAGGGACAAATCGCCCATTACAAGGTCCCATACTACGTCAAGTTCGTTGATACGTTTCCCATGACGGTTACCGGCAAAGTCCAGAAGTTCATCATGCGGAAAAAGATGATCGACGAGTTGGGGCTACAGGAACAGGAGACGGCCTGACAGGGCCGGTTAGCTACCTCCCGAACTTGGCTTCAACGTCGGATAAGTAACGCCCAGCTGCTCCAGGTATGTATCGTATTTGTCAGGATCGTAGTAATACTTCTTCAGCTCGGGCTTGAATCGCTCCATGATCTCTTTGTTTAGGTGTATGGCGGGCTCATCGTCAGCGGATATGAACGGTGTGTATGTCGTCTCCTTGGTTTGCACTTCCCGGAAGTAGGTCCAGGACTGTTCCACTAGCTTGGGGTTCTTGATGAAGTCGAGTGCTGTCATGGCGAGCACCTTCGCTCCGGCGGTGGCGCCCTTGTGTGCAATCGGTGTTGCCATGGCGATCGCGTTCGACCAGTGATGACCGGGCAGGCCCGGGATATTCGACGGAAACCGTAGAGTCACTGTGGGTACCGTCCAGGAAATGTCACCGATATCGTCGGAACCACCGCTCGTGCGGTGCTCGGAAGGTTTCCCGATTTCGTCCAGCTCGGTCGCCAGTCCTTTTTCTTCACTTCCCATTACACCTTGCACGGCCTTTGCCAGCGCCTGATCGTCTTCCGTCCACTCGGGTAGGCCCACCTTTTCGATGTTCTTGTACATGGTCTCCGCAATCACTTTGTTGAAATGTCGTGGCCATGCGGAGCCAAGTATGCGATAGCTCATTTCCGTATCGGTCATCATTGCGGCGGCTTGCGCCATCTTTATTCCGATTTCGAAATTTTTCTTGATGTTCGGATAGTCCATCTCTCGGAAGTAGTACCAGACCGATGCTGCCTGCGGCACCACGTTAGGCTGGTCTCCACCATCCGGGATCACATAATGTGAGCGCTGGAGTGGTCTTAGGTGCTCGCGCCGGAAGTTCCAGCCGATGTCCATTAATTCGACTGCGTCGAGTGCACTTCGACCTCGCCAGGGAGCGCCGGCTCCGTGGGCGGCTTCTCCTTCGAACTCGAATAGAGCGGAAACGAGTCCTGTGCCGTTGGCCTGTCCGTAGGACACACCGAGATTGTTTCCCACGTGGGTAAACAATACGGCGTCCACGCCCGCGAAATAGCCGTCACGCACGAAATAGGCTTTGGTTGCAACTAATTCTTCGGCCACGCCCGGCCAGAGCATCAGCGTTCCCGACAAGCCTTCGCGCTCCATGATTTTCTTGAGAGCCAGTGCGGCCGTGACGTTTACTGCCTGGCCCGAGTTATGCCCTTCACCGTGCCCAGGTGCTCCCTCAACTAGAGGGTCGTGGTAGGCCACGCCGGGCCTCTGGTTAGCCTTTGGTATGCCGTCGATATCGCTGCCGAATGCGATGACCGGTCTTCCGGACCCCCATTTGGCAACCCATGCGGTGGGTATCCCGGCGATTCCCTGCTCTATGTCGAATCCGTTTTCTTCCAGGATCGTGGTTATGTACCGCGAAGTCTCGAACTCTTGAAAGCCCAACTCGGAGAAGCTGAATATCTTGTCGACCATGACTTGGGTTAGCTTTGCCATCTCCTGCACTTCCGATACGACGTCCTCCATCAGAGCGCTTCGCGGCGGACGGAACTGGCTATTGGAGGAAGGTCCCTGCGCGGATGCGACAACGGGTGGTACGAGTAGAAGACTTAGGAGTAATGCTGTTGGTCTCATGATTGTCTCTGGCGTTGGATAGTTTGGGACGCCGAGGTATATGCACCCAATTACCCGATCCTGCAAGATCCTTAGAATGTTTGGAGTTTTTGGGAGGGGGAGATCAGCCCGGGCTGTGGAGGGACAGCCCGGACTCATTTCCTAGGAAGCTTAGTACCCTGCGGGAATGTTTGACTTTTCGATATCGCTCGCAATGCGGAGCGTGATCGTCCTGTCCGCCGACGCCGCGAGTACGTTGGTCTTCACACCCTTGAGTGTGCGTCGCACGTGTGTCGAAGGACTGATGGGGCCCAACGAGTAAGCCTTGATCCGAAACTTTGTGCCATCGTCGAGCCAACTTGGCAGCGCGAAGGTGGCTTGAGCCATTCCATTGACGATTCCCAGACTCTCACGTCTTCCTTCGGTAGTCACCACGTACAGACTGACGTCCAACGGGTTCCTGTTGTCGACGTAGAGCTTGGTTGTGTTGGCGTTGTCCTCGTTATTCACGATGACAGCCGCTCCGTCGTTAGGCACATCGGCGCTCGCGCTCGTTGCTACCAGGGTCGCGGCCGCAAAGGCGGCGACGATTGCGAAGTGAGCCTTCTTGAAGATCATCTGTTGTCCCTCCGTTAGATGAAGCAGTAATGTTTTCCCAGTTGTTCCCGTCCACCACACTATAGGTTTAACGCCACTGGTTTGAAAAAGTTTCCTTGCTCTCGGTATGCGATGTACCTTCAGTGCCTTCGCGTTCCACGATTGAACGGAGATTTGTACAAATGAAGTCGCTTTGGCTGGCCGACGGCCAGCTCGAATTGAGAGTCGACGTACCAATGCCCGAGGTACCCGAAGGCGAGGTGCTAGTGCGGACCGTTAGGGCCGGTATCTGCAATACCGACCTGGAACTCACCCGCGGCTACTATCCGTTCAACGGAATCCTCGGTCACGAGTTCGTTGGTGTGGTGGAGCAAGGCCCGGATAGCCTTATGGGTAGGCGCGTCGTTGGCGAGATAAACGTTGCATGTGGAAACTGTTCCCCATGTATTGCCGGGATGCGAGAGCACTGCGAGAGGCGTACGGTGCTCGGAATCGTGGGTCGAAACGGAGCCTTTGCGGAGTATCTGACCCTACCTTTGGAGAATCTGCACGCGGTGCCCGATAGTGTGTCTACCGACGCTGCGACATTCACAGAGCCGTTGGCAGCAGCGCTCGAGATCCAGGAGCAGATAGAGATTCGACCAGACGATCGTGTGCTGGTCGTGGGGGATGGCAAGTTGGGGCAATTGATAGGCCAGACGTTTGCTCTAATCGGTTGTGACCTGACGGTAGTAGGACGACATCCAGACAAACTCGAACTTCTCGAGGTGCGGGGAATTCGAACGTGCAGAGAGGACGCAGTGGATTTCGGCCGTTTCGACTTGGCGGTCGAGTGCACCGGCAGCGAGAGTGGATTCGGCTTGGCTCTCTCGGCTCTACGCCCCAGGGGGACGCTGGTCATGAAGAGCACCTATGCCGGGAATCTCACAGTCGACGCATCACGTGTTGTGGTCAATGAAGTGACGATCGTGGGTTCCCGCTGCGGACCGTTTGCGCCGGCACTCGATCTCCTGGCGCAGCAGAAGGTCGATGTTGAATCTCTCGTCCACGCTCGCTACCCCCTGATAGATGGTGTCGCAGCACTCGATCACGCGACGAAACCGGGAGTCCTCAAGGTGCTACTGGACATCGGCGACCCCGACCCCGACCCCGACCCCACCTCTTGAGCCTTCTCGACTTCGTCCTGGCCGCTGCCGTGGTTGCAGCGGGTACAACACTTCAGGGAGCAGTGGGCTTTGGGCTCGGCTTGGTGGCGTCGCCATTCCTGTTGCTGATCGATCCAAAGCTTGTGCCAGGTCCGTTGCTTTTCTCGTCGCTTGTTCTAACGCTGCTCCTCACCCACCGCGAACGTCACGGAATTGTGTTTTCGGATCTTGGATGGGCTTTGAGTGGGAGAGTTGTCGGGGTGGCTGCGGGGGCGGCCGCACTCTTGGCCATCTCGGAGCGGCGAATGGCGATCGCGTTCGGCCTGCTCGTGATTCTCTCGGCAGGGATCACCGCTTCCGGATGGAAGATCAAGCTCAAGCGGGGCACACTGCTGTCGGCTGGTCTTGTCTCCGGTTTTACTGCGACCACCGTCTCGATAGGCGGTCCGCCAATAGCTTTGCTTTATCAACACGAGTCGGGGTCGCGTGTTCGAGGGACGTTGTCCGCCTACTTCGTCGTGGGTGCGGCACTGTCACTCGTAGCACTGCACTTCGTTGGGCGGTTCGGGTGGGCCGACGTAGTGGTGGCGATGTCGCTCCTTCCGGGGGTCCTGCTAGGTGTTCTCGTATCGCGCCCGGTAGCACGGTTCCTCGATGGGGGGTATACTCGCGTCACGGTGCTCACCGTATCGGTGCTGGCCGGTGCAGTGGTCATTCTGAAGCAGATTCTCTGAGTTTTCCTGCATCGCATCCCGGCCGACGCCACTCGGTGGGCAAACGGACTTCTGACACACTATACCAGTGCGACTCCTGGAACACCTTAGGCATCATTAGACTACAACAAGCCGTCGGGTGCCGGAGCAGAAAAGCCGTCACCCCCAATATCTAACGCACACGATACTTGAGGATGTAAGCAATGGTTCGTTCAACTTGGAACAGCCCCAGATTATTGATCGCCGCCGCTGGGTTGATGATTGCCGGTAGTTCATTGCAGGCACAGGCAGCCCAGGAAAAGCTCACTAAACTGGACGCCACTTTCCCTGAGTCTTTCAGTCTCATACGAAGTATCATTGAACTGCCCGACGGTCGCGTCTTGATTGCCGATCCTCTGGAGCAGGTGTTGCTCGCATTGGATATGAAGGCACAGACAGCAGACACTATCGGTGGCGTAGGTGCGGGGCCGGAGGAGTACAAGCAACCCGACGGAGTGTTCGTCCTGCCGGGCGACTCGATTCTATTGGTGGACTTGGGGAACGGGCGACTGACATTCTTGGGCCCGAACCAGAAGTTTGGTGAGACGACTCCGATCGCGACTGGGTCACCCATGCCCGGAAGGGGCGGGATGCGGGTGATCATTCCCAGAGGGGTAGACTCCCAGGGCAGAGTCTACTTCCAACCGATCGGTGTGGGACTGAACAGGGCACAGCCGCCGGACTCTGCACCGGTAGCCAGGTGGGACAGGGCAAGTGGAGCTATCGATACGCTAGGACGGGTCGGTCTGGAGAGACGAAAGACCACGACATCCGGTGGTACCAACGAACGCAGGGTCATGATCCGACCTATACCGCTGAGTCCAGTGGACGCGTGGGCGGTGGCGCCCGACGGCCGGATCGCCGTGGCTCGATCGGGCGACTACCACGTGGAGTGGGTTCAGCCCAACGGTACGATTGTCAGAGGCCCGCCGGTCCCGTACAAGCCCGTCAAGATCCGCCGGGCCGAAAAGGAAGAATGGATCGGCAGCCAGGGTAATGGTCTTAGCATGGGGGTCGACATCAACAACGGCCAAGTCAATATGTCATTTGGTCGAGGTGGGGGTGGCAGAGGAACGCCTAGCGTGAGCGACTACGAGTGGCCAGAGACAAAACCGCCGTTCACGACAAACGGGGTCTGGGTGGCACCCAACGGTGAAATGTGGGTCGAGCGCCACGTACCGGCCGGCACACCACGCACCTTTGATGTGTTCGGAGCGGATGCAAAAATCAAAAAGCAGATCGTATTGCCCGAGGGCAGGCGGCTGGCTGGATTCGGTGCGAAGGGTGCCGTCTACCTGATTCTTGTAGACGAATTCGATTTACAGACTTTTGAGCGCTACTACAGGACCGAAACCTAGGCAGAGTCACATGATGGGGCCGTCCAGTTCCTCGATCGTCTTGGTCGAGGGTGGGCGGTCCCGCCGCAGTATCCGCGCAACTCGCTCGGCTTGCCGCATTACACGAAGTACGTTTTCACCGGCTAGTTTGCGCATGTCCTGATCGCTCCAGCCACGGCACGACAGCTCGGCGAATAGCGATGGGAATGTCGATACATCTTCCAAACCTACCGGAGTCGAGCTTATGCCGTCGAAGTCGCTGCCGATCCCGACATGGTCTATGCCGGCAACGTCACGCACGTGCTCGATGTGATTGGCAACGTCCGAAATTGTAGCGGTCTCGTTGTCCGTCACGAAGCGGGGTACGAACGTAACCATCACGACACCGCCGTTTTGCGGCAACCTTGCGAGGATTGAGTCTGGTACGTTGCGGGGCACATCGGTGAGTTCCCTAGCAGATGAATGTGAGAAGATCACGGGCGCCTCGGCCACGTTGAGTGCGTCGCTCATCGTACCCGGTGAGACATGTGACAGGTCAACCAACATGCCGAGCCGGTTCATCTCCCGCACTACCTCCTCGCCGAACCTTGTGAGCCCACCGTGCCGCACACTGTCCGTTGCCGAATCCGCCCAATCGATTGTGAGGCCGTGGGTCAGTGTCATGTAACGAACGCCGAGATCGTAATATGCTCGAAGCACGCCGAGCGAATTTTCGATAGCGTGCCCACCCTCGACTCCTAGCATCGAGGCGATTCTCCCGTCGGCAAATATGCGCTCCACATCGGACGCATCCGCCGCGAACGTGAAAGTACCGCTGTACTTCTCGATCACCTGACGCGCGATGTCGATCTGCTCGAGCTGCACACGCGCGAATCCCGAGTCGGCATAATCTGACGGTATGTAGACCGACCAAAACTGGCCGCCGAGCATACCACTCCGTAATCGCGCGATATCGGTGTGTCCCGGCGGCGAGTGCTCAATGTCGTACTCCGTGACGCTGTGCGGCGCACCTTCGAATTCCCGGATGGCCCACGGTAGATCGTTGTGGCCGTCGATTAGGGGTGTCTCCGCCAAGATCCTGCGTGCCCGTTCCATATGTTGGTCGGCAGTTTGTCCCGACGCAGGGAGGGCCGTTACAGGGAGAAGGACTAGGGAAAGAACGATTGCTTTCATCGAGATCGAGGATCCTTTCATATCTTACCGGCGGCGTCTTCGAGTGCTTCGCGATCGAGAATAGTGATGACTCTGCGCGAGACCGCAACCACCTCCGTCTCCGGGCTGACCGAGCTGGCGGTTGCTTGAGAGTCGCGCCGATTGCTGATCTTGACTGTCTTGCGGCCCGTCTGGATCACTCCCTTGGTCGTGAGGTCCCGCATTGTGCGTGACACGGTCTCTCTGCTCGAGCCGATCATCTGGGCGATCATATGATGCGTGAGTTTTTGAGGGATGTTCTCGCCGTCGGTTTCATCGGCCAACTCCAACAAGAGACCGGCAACCCTGCTGGGCACGTCCATGAGCACCAAGCTGCTGATCTTGTTGTCTGCCTGTCTCAGCCGCTTGCATAACGCTCTTAGCAGTCCGGTGGTGATCTGCGGTATCTCCTGCACACACCTCTGGAAATCCTCACGCCTCAGCACCATGACTTCGGAGTCCTCTACCGCGATGACGTGAGCGGAACGGGGCTCATCGTCGATCAGGGACATCTCTCCGAAGAAATCCCCCTGGCTTCTGATGGACAGTATCACCTCTCGTCCATCCTCGGCTGTCAGGACGATCTTTACCTGACCAGTCTCTACGACATAGAGTGCCGCCCCCGCCCCTGGGTCGTCTGGGAAGAGGATGACGCTGTTTTTGGGGAAACTCCGCCTTCTTACTGCGTGGCCGAGACGTTCCAAATCACTCTCACGGAGTTGTGAGAATAATGGAACGCTGCTCAAGGTGGCTGCCACCGACATAGCCGTATCTCGCTTTGTAGAGTGGAGCTGGTGGAGGCTCTAGAGTAGCTGAGCGTATGGGCTGAGTCAAATGGAACTGCTGTTCTTTGTTCTGGTCGAGACGCTTCGTTGGGTTGCTAGTCTATCGATCCAAGGTCACAAGCACCCGCTGCGAGGTCGTCCTTGTAACGTTTACGGAGCTTCACTCTCAGCTGCGCCTCACAATTCCACGTGTGGTCCTCGGCGGTTTCCAGGCGAAGTTTGGGAACCCGCGTCGGACGACCGTCGTCATCTATGGCCACCATGGAAAAGAAGCAGCGGTTGGTGCGTCGGCCCGAACCAGGATGGCGCGGATCCTCTGCGATCATGCTGATCCCGACTCCCATAGAAGTGTTGCCCGTCATGATGACCGATGCCTTGAGTCGTACCACGTCTCCCACACGGACCGGGGACAGGAACTCCACGCTGTCAACGCTGACAGTTACGCAGTAGGACTCTGCGAAACGCGACGCGCAGGTGTAAGCAACCTCGTCCATAAGAGAGAGGATCGTACCGCCATGCACGTTGCCCGCAAAATTTCCGTGTTGAGGCCGCATGAGTTGCGACATCTCGATCATGGATTCGGCCACAGATTTGCTGGGGTGATCTTGTGGATCGAGCTTGCTCGTTGCGGTCGTATTATCGTTCGTCGTCATTATGCTGTTCATGGCAGTCAGATAACCGACTAAGGCACTACAATGTTCCCGATCTGCGCCCTTGCTTCGGTGTGATGATCTGGCCTACGAGTGCCTCAGTAAGCCGGCCGTTATCGACCACGAAGTTGCCGCCGATCATGACATAGTCGACGCCCGTGGCGTATTGGTGCGGCTCGAAAAATGTCGCGCGGTCCTGTAGCGTTGCCAGGTCGATGATGGTTATGTCCGCGTGGAAGTTTTCGCGAATCATACCACGGTCACGAAAGCCCATGAACTGAGCGGGCAGTGACGTTGCGGATCGAACTGCGTTCTCGACGCTGATCACGCCACGGTCTTGGGCGTATTCGCGGATCTTCCTGGGGAACGTGCCATAGAACCGTGCGTGCACCGGTCCGTCAGTCGGCAATGCCACGCCGGCGTCTGTAACGGTGAGAGTCCATGGCTGTGCCCCTAGCAACTCGACGTCGATTTCAGACAGGGAAAATCCGCGCAGCCGCGCACCACCCGGCCGGTCTCGAAAGCCTTCCAACTGCATCCTTATGGCGAGGTCAACGGCCGAAATGTCTAACTCGGCCGCCACTTGGGCGAGCGACTTTCCTATCCACGATGAATCAGGATAGTCGAAGACGACAATGTTTTCCGGATCGCCGCGCCGTGTTATTGCGCGCGCAACGTCCTTCCGTAGGTCGACCACGGCCTTGGGATCGTCCAGTATCTTGCGCAGCGCAGCCGCATAATTTTTCGTTGACTCGGTGTTGTCGGCACCACCGGGTGTTTGGGCCCAGCGATCTGCACTAAGTGCCCAATCGGGGATCAACATGGTGTTGCCGTCGCTGCCCGTTGTGTTGTAAGGATACTGATCGGCCCAAACCTCGATGCCGCGCGCTCGTGCGCGATTCATGAGCTGGACGATGGCGCGGCCCGATCCCCAATAGTCCGCACCCCTAACCTTGACGTGCGTGGCGTCGCTAGGGACGCCGGTTTGCCGCGCAACCTCGATGACCTCGCGGATGTTGTCGAGCATGGTGGGAGGACCGGGCTCGTCGTGGCTGGGGACGTACCACATCGGATCCTTGCCCGACGCGCGTTCGTGCACTATGTAGACTCCGCCGAACGGTTTCACTTCTCGTACGAGCGCAATCACTTCATCCGTGTCGCTCCATCGTCCCGGAACGTATTCCAATCCCGCAGAGAGACCGTACGCCCCCGCTTCCATTCCCCGCCGTACCGCTTGTTTCATGCGCTCGATTTCGGCGGGAGTTGCAAGTCGGCGAAAATCCTCGCCCATGGCGTCACGTCGTATGGTGTTGTGACCTACCATCAGGACGACGTTCGGGCCGAAGCCCAATCTTTCCAGTGTCGCGCGCTGGTCGGCGATCGAACTGGGACCGCTGCCGTCCTGGTTTACTACCACGGTAGTGATTCCCTGGCTCACCAAATTGAGAGCCGCGCGGCGCTTTGGATCGGGAGATCGCAGGCCCGTCTTATCGCCGTCGGGCCCGTCGGCGTGGGAGTGAACATCGATGAAACCGGGGACAATGACCTTACCTCGGGCGTCAATGATGCGTCCGGCGTCGCCTTCTAGCCGTCCCACGGCCACGATCCGTCCATTGCGAATTCCGACATCGGCACTGAACCATGGGTTGCCGGTGCCATCGATCACGTGACCTCCTGTGATCAAAACGTCGAATCGTTGCTGTGCATTGGCCACACTCACGGCGGCGGCACTGAACGCAAAGCAGATGGCTGTCAGTCTCAATGTTTTCATGACGAATAGGTGGTAGGGAGTGGGGAGTTGGGAGTGTCTGGCATGGTGAGCTATCTGCTATTCTGCTGGAGTTCATTAAGGGAGTCCATCGTTTTGCGCAGGGATGCCTCGAGTTGGCTCTTGCGTTGTCTGTGCGTTTCAGTCGGAGGGTGCAAGCTACCCTGGCGGACGCCTTGACCGTTGAATTCGCTCGCCAGTCCATTCAGAGAACGCCTCAGTTGTCGCAGAGTCCGTTGTAGTGCACGCGCCGAGTCGAGTGTGGCACTCTCGGAATCAGTTTCCTGGGAGAGGTTTCTCACCAAAGCAGCGATAGCTTGCGATGTCTCGCGGACTTGTTCTTGTGTTTCTTGCAAGTCCACGAGAAAAACTTCGCGCTCGTTCCACTGATCGTCCGTGATCGCCATCAATGGGTCACCCACAACCGACACTCTTTGCGTTGCTCTGGTACCGTCTGCATCCAAGGTGATGGTGTATGAGCCCGGTGACACGAATGGACCGCGTGCGCCAGTCGGTTGTGCCAGTCGGGCGGATGGTTGCGATCGATTCGTCGGGTTCGGTGGTGGTTCGTGTCTGAGGTCCCAGGTGATGCGGTGGATCCCGCGTTCGCTAGGCACATCGATAGTACGCGTGAGTTCACCCGCCTGGTTCGTCACCTCGATGGTGGCACTCGCTGCTTGACTTGCGAGATAATATGTGATGATCGCTCCAACGGGAGGGTTTTCACCGGCGTAGGCGCCTTGGCCACGGTACGACGTGTCCTTCCAATGCTGAAAGATCGTTGCCCGCCCGATCGAGAAGAGGTGGGCCGGCTCGCCGCGTGACACGCTTGCCCATTCGGCCAGTGGTGTCACATCGTCCAGAATCCATATGCTGCGTCCATGAGTTGCAACAATGAGATCTTTGTCGCGCGGGTGTATGACCATGTCGTCGTACAGTGTTGTTGGCAGGTTCGCCGCAAACTTCGCCCAATTCGCACCCGCATCGGTGGAGACGAACAGCGCGTGTTCAGTTCCAAGGAATAGCAGGTTGGGACTCCCCGTATACTCGACGATCACGTTCACCGAGCCCGTGGGTAGTTTTTTGCCGAGGTTACTCCAACTTCGGCCGAAGTCGACCGATCGAAACACGTAAGGTTGGAAATCGCCGTCTCGATGGGCGTCGAACGTGACATACACAGTGCCCCGGTCGGTTACTGATCCCGCCACTCGGCTCACGTACGTACCGCTTGGGACATCGGGCACATTGCCGGATAGTTCAGTCCAAGTTACACCACCGTCGCGTGACAACTGAAGGTTGCCGTCGTCCGTTCCAACCCAAAGGATGTCCGCCGTGAGCGGTGATTCTGAGATGGTTGTAATCTCGCCGAACGAACTGGTGCCGTCGTTCTTGGAGATCTTCAAGTCTGATCCGAGCACATCCATCAAGCGCAATGTGTCGCGGTTGATTTGGCGGGAGAGATCGGGAGTGCGTTCCCATGTCTCGCCGCGGTCGTGCGAGATGAAAAGTCGATTTCCCCCCAGGTAGATGGTGCTAGGATCGTGTCGCGACAGCAAGCTCGGCGTCACCCAATCAAAGCGATACGGCGACTCGCCAGCGGGCGGTACAGGCTTTATGCCGAGTGCGTCTCCCGTCTCGGCATCGAAGCGCGATAGATTACCGTTCTGCGCGAGCACGTACACGAAACGGTGATTGGTCGGGTCGGCTTGCTGGTACATTCCGTCGCCGAAACCGATCTGCTGCCAGTCGTCATTGATTATTCCGGTCCACCGTCGTGTTGCCGAGGGACCCATCCACGAATGATTGTCCTGCATCCCTCCGTAGATACGGTAGGGTGTGCGCATATCGACACCGATCGCGTAGAACTGACCGATTGGGATGTTGTTTATACGCATGTACGTCTGACCCATGTCCCACGACTCGTGCAGCCCACCGTCGCCCGCGAGATAGAAGTGCGACGGGTTGTTTGGATCGATCCATAGGGTGTGGTAGTCGCTGTGTACGCCTACGTCGTACGTTGGTCTAGTGGCGAGGGTGTCGAAAGTGCGGCCGCCGTCTTCTGACTTGTAGAAGCTAGTTGCAAGCACGTAGACGCGGTTTTCGTTGGTCGGATCGATGTAGATGTGGCTGTAGTACATCGGGCGGGGGTTTAGATCGCTCACCTTCTCCCATGTCTCACCACCGTCGGTCGTTCGGTAGGTGCCTGTATCCGACTCATGTTGAATCATCGCGTTCAGGACATTGGGGTTGGTCTGGGCGATCGCCAACGCGATCCTTCCCTTGTCGCCTTGCGGGATGCCGTTGGTCAGTTCGTCCCAGTGGCGTCCGCCGTCGGTCGTCTTGTAGATGCCGCTGCCGGGTCCGCCGCCGTTGAAGCCCCAAGTGCGGCGCATGCGTTGGTAGGCGGCGGCGTAAAGTGTGTTGGGGTCGCTCGGGTCCATCACGAGGTCTACGACACCGGTAAGAGTGTCGACGAAGAGAACCTTTTTCCAACTCCGTCCGCCGTTGGTTGTCTTGTAGACTCCTCGCTCCTCGCTCGGCGCCCAGAGATTTCCCAGTGCAGCAACGTAGGCCACGTCGGCATCGTTGGGATCTACGACCACTTCTCCGATGTGCCGTGTTTCTTCCAACCCGAGATGCTCCCACGATTCGCCACCGTCCGTCGAGCGGTAGACGCCATCGCCCCAGGACGTGCTCTGGCGGTTGTTTTGGCCGCCCGTACCCGCCCAGATCACGTTGTGATCCGACGGCGCGATCGCGATGTCTCCGAATGTGCTCACCGCCTCGTGGTCGAAGATCGCTTTCCAGGTCGTGCCCTTGTTGGTTGATTTCCAGATTCCGCCCGAGGCGCTGGCCACGTAGATCGTCGAGGGATCGTTGGGCAGGGCTTCGATGTCGTGGATGCGACCACCCATGACCGCCGGGCCGATGGAGCGGAAGTGGAGGTCACTCAACAGCTCAGAGCTGAGCGCGGCCGACTGGGCGCCGGCGGTGGAAGTGATGGCAAAGAGTCCCAGAATAGGGAGGAAGCGGCTCAGGGCTCTCTTGTGGTTGTTTCGCACAGGGTTTACCTGGGGTTAGGGTGGATGGGCGAATGTATCGTGGTGGGGGGGAAGCTTCAAGTTGTGCCGGCGGTGTTCTTGGCCTGCACGCCTGCGGCAGGTGCTGACTGTTCCACCAACTGGGCAAGGTGCCCGCGTTGTTTCGCGAGTTGGATTCTTCGCCGTCGTTCAGATCCGCGGAGATCACCTCTCTTCCAGGCAGCCATATACCGCGGGAGCTTGACAGAAAGGTCGAAGATTGCGCTGCGGCCGAATCTTACGGCGTTCGTGAAGGGGTTGCGGGATTTGTCTTTCTTCGGCAGGTAAAATGTGCTCATGCGTTGCCATAGGTAGTTCAATCTATCGCGTAGTGAGGTTGTCGCGAGCACACCTCGGAGCGCCGGGAAAAGTGTGTTCTCATGCCCTTCCCAGACTTGTCTGGTCGCGAGGGTCTCCATTTCGTCTATTCGGTCGGGTTGGCCGAGCGCCTCAAAGAAAGAGTCCGGCACAGGAGCCCCGAGCATCTTACGAGCGAGGTGAAGGGTTAGGTACATCCAATTTTCGATCCCCAGTTCTCGATATGATGCTGCCATTTTGGGCCAGTCCCAATCGTCTTCCCAGCGTTCCACGGTAAGAAAGATGTCGATCAGCCCCACCAGTCCAGTACTGAACAGGTGTACACGAGCGTAGTGCAGAGAGAGGTGAACGAGCGTGTGGCGCGGGTCGAGAACCCAGGATTCGATTCCGCCTAGGAGAACCTTGATCTTGCTATTCCATGCCTGCTCGACCCATGATGCGGGCAGGGCGTTGAGCGAATACAATTCTCCATGAAGCTCAACCAGTCCTCGCGTGCCCGGCTGTTCCAGCATCAGGGTCGGCCTGCGAGGGTCTCCTTTACCTTCGTAGAAACGAGTGGGATGTTGCAGTCCGGCATCCAAGAGCGCGGCTGTTGCGCGGTCCAGATTGGAAGGCTGGACCCAGAGGTCGATGTCGCTCATAGGCCGCAGTCCAGGATCCGCGTATACCAGATATGCCAGGGCCATGCCCTTGACCACCATAGTGGGAATACCGGCGGCGTCCAACGCGGCGAACATTTTTCGCAGTGTAGCCTGACGTTGGAGTTGGCCCATGGAGTTGGCGCGCCGGGCGTCGGCTAAGACGTTCCAGGCGTTGTCGGTCAGGCGGCTCGGCCCGATAGTCTGTTCGATGCGGTAGGCCAGGTAGGGGTGTGGATTGGCGGGTGTGGCGTGGAGGAATGCCTGCCAGTCTACCGATTCGGCAAGTTTGTCCAGCTTTTTGGTGGACGATTCAAAGTGGCCCGCCAGCAACAGGACTAACTCTTGTTGCGGGGTCAGCATCGCTTGGGATTCACTTGGCCGTCGCCGTCAAGTCATCAAGAAGTTTCTAAGGTCAGCTCGTGAGGAATGATCGAGCGGAAGCCCGCCTGTCGAAGTACTTCCTTGACCTCTTCTTCGGTAAAGTCTGCTTCCAGCCGCCCCTGGACATAGACTGCCGGTGGCAACTTCGGAGAGATGATGAAACCCGATGCGTTGACCTCACCGTCCACTTCCAATCCGGCAAGAGCTTCCCCTAGCACGCGGATCGAGTTGGCCACCTTGAGAAGAACGGTTGGGTCTTTCTCCGTCATGCGTTTGATCCAACGATTGCCGAAGCGAACGTGAACGATTTCGTCGGCGAGGATGCCGTCGAGAAGTTCTGCTGTAGTTTCATCTCCAGCTTCACGCCAGACGTTGCGAAGGGACCCCAGAAGGTCAATGAGACCTGCCTCGAAGGTACGGTTCTGAACGGCGAGCCGCCCTGGAAGATTATCGAGCATCAGGGAAAGGCCCCATTCCAGGTTGTTGACCGGAAATTCGCCTTTATGTCCTCCCAACTCCTTGACTCTGCGGAGTAGCATCGCAGCGTGTCGGGCCTCATCGGCGGCCTGATTGGCAAGACTCATCCTCAGTTCCCAGGGCGCATCGGGAAAGTCAGCGATACACTGGGCGGCGATCTCCAAGGCACCGCACTCATTGTTCATGTGACGGTGGAGGCGCTCACGCCGAGAGATGTCCGACATGTCGGGCCATTGTTGCATATCTGCGGCGGTATCGGCGCAGGTGAAACAGTTTTCCCGTGCCGGATCTTCGATCAGGGTGACGCCGCGTACGACCCTGGTGTCGAAGTCTCCGTTATTCATGAGACTGTGGCGGGTGTCTGCGGTGCCGGCCGAAAATCGACGATGTCGCGAAAGCTGCCGCCAGCCTCTGAGAGTTTGCTCACCCATTGGTTTTCAGTCAGCGCGATCTCCGGTTGCTCGGTTCGCAGCTTCTCGCGGTCGTCTCGCATTCGTGTAAAGTCTATAAGAACCCGCTCGACAATCCGGACAGTCGGCTCGTCCATGATCGGGTCAGTCGTATCCAGGAAGTTGCGGTACACCACTTCCAGTCCCGGCATGACTCCGGCGTAGAACCCATCGACCCGCTCGGCCGTATCGCCAACCTGCGCGAATTCCTTGAGAACCTTCATAAATTGAGTTGTCGGTTCCCGCGAAGCCTGTACTGCTAGGCGCAATTCGGCGGTTCGCTTGCCGAACGCGTCTGCGTGTTGAGCCAGATCCCACAGGTGTCGGCCAAACAACACCTTGACCTCGAGTTCTGGTGTGGTGGGTACCCACCGCGCCAGTGTTTCCATCAAGTAGACCGAGATGAACCGAAACGTGGCAACCACGTCGGCGCGTTCACGGACGGATAATCCCATTGGGCCTCCCGGAGTGCTCGGATGATCGGTGGTGCCGCAGATGGAACCACCGAGTCGAGCCGCTAGTGATCTTCCATAAATGGCTTGCGAGAACGGCATCGCGGCTCGACCAGACTCAAGTTTACTAGACTGATCTTGAAGAAGTAAGATAGGGCCTTCTCTCGCGGCAACTGTGAAGAATGTGTATGATGGCAACTAGGGATTGATCTTCATAAATGGAGCACATCATCGAAATCGTAGAACAACTAGTCGCAGCCACTCAGCTCGGTGTGTTGGGGCGGTCGGTTGTGCGTGGTGCGGTTCTGGTTTGCCTCATCGTTCTTATTGTCTACCTATTTGAACGACGGAAGGGTACAGTAACGGCGCGATATGCGACTCGGGGCTTCCTTGTGGATGCAGCATACGCGCTCTTCTATCGCAGCGGTCTTTACACTCAATTGGTCTATGCTGCCACTGCCAACGCTCTGCAACCCCACTTGGAGTTCCTGAAACTCGAATTGCTCCCTGGGTTGCCGCTTGCGGTTCAACTTGCCATCTACTTAGTCGGTTTCGACTTTATCCTCTATTGGATTCACCGCCTACAGCATGCGAATCAGTGGTTCTGGGCGTTCCACACGATCCACCACTCTCAGGAGCGGCTCACAACACTGACTCAGTACCGCCGTCACCCATTGGAGTTTCTGTATACGGATCTGGTGTCGTTCATAATATTCGTGCTGGTCTTGGGGATTCCCACGGCCACCTGGCTGCCCCTATGGATTGTTATGACCGGTCTCCAGGCATTGCAGCACGCCGAGCTGGATTGGCGGTTGGGACCATTCTACAGGGTCGTTGTGAGTCCGGTCTTCCACTCGATCCATCACTCGCCGGACGCCAGGTACTACAACAAGAACCTCGGTTTGATGTTCAGCGTCTGGGATTTCCTGTTCGGAACAGCTGCGGAGGAGCGGGAACGGCCGGATTCCTATGGCATATCGGATGTGACGATGGCGGAGTCGCTAGCGGGACAGTTAGTGGCGCCGTTTCGGCTGTTGCGGAGGTGGCGACGAGCTGAGTGATCCAGTTCCTAGGCGCTTGACAATGGACGTGCTTCTGCGCTATCTGAGAAGACCGTTTTTTCGAGGATGGAGCACGCAGTGACGCAATACGTGAGAAACCCGACTGTAGAGGCGGCGCCGATGCGTGGCGAAACAGTGCTCTACGACTCCGCTACCAACAAGTTTTGTGTACTCAATCCTACAGCCGCCTTCATGTGGGACTTGTTGGAGAGTCCCCGCACGGAGAGCGAGATAGTAACGGAGATCTGTACCGGGTTTGAGGGTGCGGATGAAGAAAAGGTCGAGCACGATGTGCAAGCTGCTATGCAGCAGTTTACCGAACTGAGCATGGTTGCGCCGGCCGTGGCACAGTGATACTGTTTGTTACCCGTAACCATCTAGCCGTGAGGTCACTATATGGAATCCACGAACAATCCCAAACCCAAGTATGAGCCCCCCAAACTGCAGGTGATGGACGAGTCGGAGATTCTGGCGGCATTCCAGGTGCATGTGGCCGCAGCGACCTGGTGGACGGGCTGAGCTTCGAGCCTACACCGATGCGAAGCTAGGTCGAGCCACGACGAACCAGCTAGAGATCCTGCAGCGTCACCTAGCGATCGTAACTGGCTGGCCACAAGCATTGCCCGCATTCCTCTCTTAGAGTCCTCGCCTTCGGGCGATACCCACTGGTATCGGCTCGGTGACGGCTTCCTAAGTTTGCGGGCTCGTCAAATTGAATTCCGAAGGCAGTTTGATCAACTATACAGGGAATGCCGGGTCAGTCCGCACGTAGGAAAACAGGGAACGATCGTTAGCTACACTCTGTGTTCGTCGGAGCAAGGCGATTTGATTCTTGTTTCCTCCCAAAGTGGCAAGCCAGTGGATCTAGCTTCACTCACCGGGTTCCTGTTCTCGGGGAGAGGGTACGAGTGGGTAAGCTCTGGACTCCGAGACTGGCAAATCCTGGCGCGTGGAACGGCGGAGCGCTACGGATTTTGCCGCAACCAGGTCCTTGCGGACGGTCGCCAACAATGGTGCGACTTGGTTCGGAACCTTGCCGTAAGTCATGTTCTGACGCTCCAGCGCAATGTGCTGTTTCTCCATGCCGCGTCGGTGGGCGTGCATGGCAAGGGTCTCCTCATCACGGGACCGAAGGGATCGGGCAAGACGACTTTGTCTCTTGGACTGGCGGCTCGCGGACATGATTTTCTTGGGGACGAGGTGGCTGCCGTTCGGGGTGACACTAGTACTTTGCTGCCGATGCGTCTCTCTGTGTCCCTGCGGTCGGGCCCATCCGCACCAGAGGTTCGCCGGGCGTTAGAGAGCTGTGAGGTCCGGACTGAGCGGTTTCCGGACGGTAGTGTGCGGCGACGGGCAAGTGTTTCGGACTTATTTCCCGCTGCGCGTGCCCGTCCAGTGCCACTGCGACGAGTCGTTTGCTTACGGCGCTTTGGGCACCAGACTAAGTTGGAGAGCGTAGGTCCTATCCGTCGGAACGTCCGTTTGTTTTCCCCCTTGGCTTGTTGCCTGTGGGGCGCCGGGCGGGGACCACAATTGATGTCAATTCTTTCTTTGGTTGCCAGTGTGCCGTGCCATTATCTGGATTCGCGCAGCCCGGAGGCCGCCGTCGCTCAATTGGAGCGGTTGATGGAGGAGGATGAATCGCTGGTTTCCGCGATCGAGGGTGAACGAGGACACCAAGACAGCGAGGAATCACAATGACCGACGCTCCCAGATCTCAGGTCTTGGAGTCGATACTTGCCGACGACCCAGCTCGCGATTCCAGGTTCGAGGTCAAGGACCGTTGGAAGGAATTGGTAAGTTTTCGGGTTGGTAGTAACGAATACCGCTTGGAATTCTTTCATCGACAAATGAACGAAGAAGCAAATGTGATGGAGAATGCCGCCAAGAGCATCGTTGATTTTCCAGATGCCGACTGGGATGTTCGAAAGAGCCTGGCGCGCCAATGTTCGGACGAGGCACGGCACGTATTGGCGTACTTGCGTATCATGCGGCAGCGCGGTGTGGAGGTCGGCGACTATCCTGTGTTGAACTTCCAGTACAGAATCTTGCAGAAGATAGACACGCTGATCGGTCGGTTGGCGGTGGAGAACAGGACCTTCGAGGCCGACGGGTTGGATGCGGCCACGTTTGCGGTCGCAGAGGCGCGTGCAGAAGGTGACGAAGCGCTCGCAGAGATGATGGACTCCCAACAGGCCGACGAAATACTGCATGTAGGCTTCGCCAACCACTGGGTGCGGGCCCAGGTTCGGAAGGATCCGAAGAACGTGCTTGCTATGGCCAGTGCTCTCACTGAGGCCGTGAGCGCGTTCGAGTATGTGTTCGAGAAGGGGGCCCACATGAATCGGTACCCAGTGGCCGAAGACGAAAGACGAGAGGCTGGATTTGATCGAGCGGAGATCGCAGTCGCTGCGAGAATGTCAGAAGAGTTGCGGTCGAGGGCGGCGGGGCGAGCCGCGTCACTACCGGATGCCGACCTTTTGGAGTGATAGGCGTGCGATGTGGGCAAGCCGCACCATTGTGAGGGCGAACCAGTTACCAAGATTTGGATGGACGTCTAGAGCCAGTAGAGTCGTAGCCTTGAGTGTGGTTGCTATGGCCCTATGCACTGGACCCGCCCGTCGGTAAGTCGGCACCGGATGCCATTCTCCGGCGAGACAGAACTCCGTTACCACTCCTAGGACCGTACTCCGGGGCGTAGGTACATCGCACACCAGGTTGCCGTCACCACGGGTCACAACGAGATCCTTAACGTGGTTCCGTCGCCCCCAGCCTACAACGCGATGACCGGTCACGGGGTGACTATTCCTGAAGTAGACCACTACACCGCCGATGTTAAGTTGCTGGGGGCGGCCACATTTGATGCGGATGGGCGAGCCATTTGGTATCGAGGGAGACATGCTGCTGCCGACCATGATAGATTCGACAGTGCGACCTGAATTTCGTAACAAATCTGCGAAGCTCTCCAGTAGGGGCGGAGGAATTATCTGTGCTTTCGTCCGATCTTTCATGACCCTACGAATGCATCGAAGGTCCCCGAGTAGTCAAGGCCCGAGACGGACAGGATGAAAGTCGTGTTCTTCGTGTCGGGAGGATTGATGGGGCTTTTGCCGCTTACGGCGGTGGCGGCCGAGCATGATGTGATTGTGGTACGCCCACGGTCTCGGAGTCCATTCTGGAGACGGGCGGTCGGGCGTACGGCTAGGACAATCGGTCTATTGAAGAAGGATCCCGTCACTGAATGGGTCAAGCGAGCGCGTGTTCCAACGGTGACAACTTCATCTGGAAACGATCCCCATGTTGCCGGCATGATGCGATCCGAATGCCCGGACTTGGTCTGTATCGCCACATTCCCTTGGATTCTTGGGGCGAACTTACTCGCCCTGTCTGGGCGAGGGGTGATTAACATGCATCCGTCACTGTTGCCCAGACACCGTGGGCCGAACCCATATTTCTGGACCTACTATCACAATGATCGAACTACCGGGGTCACCGTTCACGTGGTCACGGAGCGTGTCGACGCCGGGCCGATCCTTGCCCAAGCGGGCACGGAGCTTCGTCGCGGAGAGCCGATAGAGGAGATGTATGCGAAGTTGTCGCGTCTCGGTGGAGACCTGGTCAGAAGGGTGGTGGCAAACCTGGATAGTCTGATGAACGAAGCGCGGGTGCAGGACGATACTCTAGCGACTTGCGCCCCGAGCGTAGGAACCAACGTGCCGATGGTCGACTTTACACATTGGGACGTTGAACGCGTATGGCACTTCATGAAGGGGTTGTTTCCTCGCTACACTGAACCGTTGGTCGATTCGAGGGGGTCGAGAATCAGGTACAAAGCCGTCATGGGGTTCGAACGAACTTCTGTTCACGATCGTCCCGGGATTGCTCATGCTACCGGTTACGGGTGGCAGCTCTGTTGCCATGACGGCTTCGTCCGACTGGCGAACAGCAAGGAGGCCCAAGTGAGGCTGCCGAGTGATGACTGACATCGTAGCTGCGGTGGAGTTTGGAGGCTTCATCGTGGCGGGTTGGTCCCTTGTGTTCCTGCTTGGTAAGGTGAAGTCCGAACGCCGACAGCGCGCACTCATAACGCTGCTTCTCGTGTACGTAGTCGTCATCAGTTTTGGGAACGCCGTACTTCGGATCAATCTCTGGCCCTTCTCATCCTGGGATCTCGTTACTCGTACCCAGTCGGGTGGAGGCTGGCCCGATTGGCGTACCTTCGGAGTAACGGCTGATGGCAAAGAGTATCCGGTAGACTACAGAGCCTTCGAGCCGTTGAACGCCCACGAACTCGGCACATGGATGCTACAAGACTTTGTGGGCCTTACTCGTGAACAGCAAGGCAAGGTCGGAGAGTATTTCCTCAGACAGATGAATCGGGCCCGCCAGAATGTTCGGAAAGGAAAAGAACCCGGCTACCTAGGTCGGTTTCTTGGGCCGCTCGTAGCACCAGCGCACATGATATACCCGCCAGGGTGGCTGAATCCAGATGATGTGCCGGCAGATCGCTTTGTTGCAGTCAGGTGGTATCGAAGTATTTGGGATCTGGAGGCAATGTACCAAGACATGTCCACAATGCGACTGGTGCCACTTTACGAATACTCGAAACCTCAATGATACAAGTGTTAGAAGGTATCAGGGGCATTTGGAACAGTCTATGGTTCACACCGGACGTAGCTCGCAACCTTGCTGCCGCGCGCATACTGCTGGCGGCACACTCGCTCTGGATCATCTTGTCACGTGACTATGCCGCGGTATCGGGGCTGCAGGATTTTTGGGCTACCGTGCCCCTGAGCCGGCAGTGGAGATTCCTACTATTCCCCGGACATGCAGCTATTGAAGAGGTCCTGCAGACGATCTTGATTGTCGTGCTCTCCGCGGCCCTGTTCGGGATTCTACCTCGCCTGTCGTGTTTTTTGGCTGGTATCTTGATCTATCACCTTGCACCTCTCGAAACAATAATGTGGGGCGCTGTGCCCTATGGGCGCGGTCTGACCTTGGCTCCGATTGGCCTGCTGGTATTGGCTTTCTCACGCTGTGGGGACGCTCTAGTGGTGGCTAGGTCGCAACGCACTCAAAGCGGCGTCCTATCGTCATGGCAATACGGTTGGCCTCTCCGAGTGATCCAACTCTTCGTGGCCCAGATCTATCTGTTCTCAGCATACGGCAAGCTCGTAACCACAGGATTGAGCTGGAGTTCAGCCGAGAATATCAGGCGCTGGTTTCTTCTGTTCAACGTTGACCCAACCCAAGGACGGTTTCATGCCCTGGGACTTTGGATTGTGGAACATCCCTTCTTGTGCCTGGCGATAGGTGTTGGTACCGTATTGTTTGAATGGTCTTTCATCTTTGTCTTGTTCAGCCGAAAGGCCCGCTGGATTCTCATCCCAATGGCTCTCATGTTTCACATTGCGGTAATCGTAGGGATGAACGTCCATGTCGGCGAGACATGGTTGGTCCTCGTCTTCGTCAACTGGGACTGGCTTCTCACAAGGCTGGGCATCGGTCGGCAAGCTTCCGGTGCCCAACCCGCAGTTGCCCCCGCCTAATCAAACGTTACATCAAATTTCCTTGTCCACTCGGACAGGCCCAGCAAACGCCACAGCACGAATGTTCTCCGAGAGTCGAGTTTTCCGTCCTTGCAGGTTTCCAGGGTGGCATCCAGCCAGGAAGATTGAACTAGCTCCATGTCCCTAGCTAGAGCGAGGCGGGCTCCGAGGTCAGGGAGTTGAGTGAGCCAGTAGGCGTTCGGAACCGAAAACCCGACCTTGTCGCGACGTCCGAGAACGTCATCGGGTACGATATCCTTCATCGCGGCGCGGAAAACGGCCTTGCTGATCCCGTCTTGAGATACGAGATAGTTTTCCGGCAACGCGAGCAAGAACTCTGCGATCTGCCGTGTGAGAAACGGCAGACGAGCCTCTACCGAGTACGCCATAGCATTGCGGTCTTCCCAGTGCAGCAATCGCGGCAGGCTTCCCTCAGTAATCGAGCGCCACAGCGCGTGCCGCATAATGCCCACGCCTGGGGGACGGTGTGCGCGATCCATCAACCCATCTAGACTTACTCCTTCATGATTCAACCATGGATGTCGGCGCTTCACTAACAACTGCTTGATCGCCGCGGTGGCCTTGTCAGGCGCCAACAAGGCAATCGCACTCGCCGTAATCCTGCTGGCTCGTGGATCGCCGGGCTGTCGGAATCGTGATAGGTTGTTCAGGAACTGCCTGGCGGAGCCCCAGTTGAACGTTCTGAGAAGTGTCGCCAACCGTGCCGACCAGAACGGTCGATATCCCGCCAGTAGCTCGTCACCGCCCTGTCCGTCCAGCGTTACGCGAATCCCTGACTCGGCGGCGGCGCGAAACACCCTGTTTTGCACGTATATCGCGACGCTGCCGACGGGTTCATCTTGTAGCCCGACTAGATCTCCGATGTCATTCCACCAGTCGTCTGGCTTGAGATACACCTTATGGGGTCGGGCCCGCGCAGCGGCGTTTACGGAATCGATCCAGCGTTCCTCGCTGACTGCACCGATGCCGCCTATGTAGCTGAATGTATCGATATCGAGGTTGGCGCCCCCGACCTCGCGCATGGCCATGACGATCGCCGACGAGTCTATGCCCCCGGACAACAGAGTCCCTACTCGGGCATCACTGCGTAAGTGAAGCCTCACGCTTTCAAGAAACATGTCCCGCAGTCTTGCAGCAGCGGCGTCGAAGGAAATCTCCAGCTCGTCGTGGAGATTCGGTTGCCAGTAGCGAATAGGATTGATGGTCTCTTGATCGGCGAGCGAGACTTCCGCGTAGTGGGCGGCCGGAAGCGCCTTGACGTCGGCAAACATTGTACTGGCACCCAAATCGGTCATTCCCCGAACCATGTAATCGAGTAGGGCCTGTGGATCGGCTCGGCGAGAGATCTTGGGCAATTCCAACAGTGCCGAGATTTCCGACGCGAACGCGAAGTCCCCCTCCAGGGTGGAGTAGTACAGCGGTTTCATTCCGAAGAAGTCTCTCGCCAAGAAGAGCTTTTGTTTCTTAGTGTCCACGACCGCGAACGCAAACATGCCCACCAGTCGTGTTAGACACCCGCTCCCCCAGCGCGCATATGCATGCAGCAGGACTTCGGTGTCGCATCGGGAACGAAAAACAGATCCGGCGTTCTCGAGTTCCTTACCCAACTCGATGTAGTTGTAGATCTCGCCGTTGTAGAGTAGGACATAACGGCCATCGGGTGTGAGCATGGGCTGATGACCGGCAGATGTCGGGTCCATTATGGCAAGGCGGTTATGGCCTATCACGACATTGCGAGCCGGCAACCCGTCGTCTGACGGTTCCTTCATGGCACTGCGGTTGTCGTCCCTGTCGATCAGATACGCGCGTCGCTCGCGTGGCGCATAGACTACGAAGCCACTGTCGTCTGGGCCTCTGTGATCGAGCGTTCGGAGGGCTCGTCTGACGTGCATCAGGAGTTCTGTTGACTCGTTGTTTCCCAGGTATCCCACTATTCCGCACATCTATCTTGAGTCCACTGTCTTGGGGTGAGCCTCCGTGATCGCGAATCGACCTAAGCCGGTGCGAGCGAATCCTTTATGGAGAGCCTATCTACATCGCCGATGCCGCGTGAGAGTTGGGCAAATCCGATCGGCGACATACCGCCGAAGGGTTTCGGAAACGATACGTGCTCTGGTATGACGTGGTCGAGGTCGTTGCTGGTTTGTATGAGATCGAGTTTCTCTACGGGGACCTGCGACGCGTGCTTCATGTGAGTATCGAACTTCCGCCGACACTCGTCTGATGCGGTTTCGAGCAGCCCCTGCTGGAATCGTGATCTTGCAAGCTCCCAGAACCGGGTCTCGAATGTGGATCCCATTCCATAATGCCAGGCTACGAACAACGACAACTCGAGCACGAGTTCGCGCATCTCGCCGCTGATGTGGGCCACCAGTTTCCCGTCCACTGGACCTTTGTAGCCAAGCCTGGACAACCTAAGCCACGGAGTAAGAAGTTCCAACTGGGCCTTCACCACGGCGATCGAGGTTGCCTCGAGCGGCTCAATGAACGAGGCTGCATTGCCGATCTTGCAAACCCGTCCTTGGAACGGCTCTCGGCACACGAAATTGGGAAATCGAATGCACCGGGGCCTGTCGTGCCGCGCCACGCTCTCCGACTTGAGAAAGAGCGAGAAATCGTTCTCAACCTCTTGGATCTCAACACAGTCTTCGCTGCATACATAACCGTAGGACGTATGCTGGGTGAGGGGAATGACGAAAACCCAGCCATGCGACCGGGCTACGGCACGAGTGCGTTCGGTGCTATCGACCGGCGGTCCCGCAGTCACTAGCGCGGCGTTGGTTGGAATCCAATTGAGCCGAAGATGCTGGGTCGGGTCTAAGACTCGGGGAAATCCGCGGGCGTCGATAACCAGATCCACCGTGAGGCTGGGCGCTCCAGCTACTTCTACTACTACCGAATCCCCTAGGTCTTCCAACCTTGTGACATGTCCCGCGGTCGGGTCGACGTTGACATACGTCGATAGGAAGGTGACAAGGTGTGCTGCAGAGATATGTAATCCGCTACGGTCACGAGGGAAAAAATCGTTGTAAAATAATTCATTCGTTTTGCCCCAGTTTTCAAATCGAATGCCACGCTTCTCGGTCGCGTAACATTCCCCCTTCAGTGTTTTGAATTCCACGGGGGCTATCTGGGCCAACCAGGATCGGAAACCCGGCGTCGTTCCTTCCCCGACGCCGATAGTTCCTATCTTCGGGTCGAAGATATGGATCAACTCGATTTCCGGAAAGTGCCGTGAAAGATGCGTGGCAGCCATGAATCCTGCAGTGCCAGCGCCGAGGATAGCTACTTTCATGCGTCTATCGTGTGGTCCCTGAAGAAGAGGGTATGATGCGTCAATCGCAGATAATGCTCTCTCTGGTTCACATGGTCAATGTGCGCCGACGGAACGGAGCATTGCGGGCTTCGCTTGTCGGGTGGAAGATTAGAGGAGCGTCTTTGACCAGGCGACAGTGTAATGTTGGCTCGAACTAGGGGTTGGGAGGGCAGAGGATGGCCAAAACTGGAACATCGGACAACCAATCAGGTACCGCCTGGATCGACGAACTCAGCGACGAACAGTGCATGGAGATCTTCTGGCTCTACGTAGATCCCCCTGAACCGTTCCTCGAAGGGCACCCGCCGGCGCTCCTGGGTCAGGCGATGCGCTACGCCCTAAAGTGCGTGGCCGAGGCCTCCGATATTACCGAGCCCTGAACTTGTCGTACAACCGCGTATGCCTGGTCGCGATGTCGACCTCGTGTCCGCGAATGAACACTGCCTCGATGTTGGTCCTAACGTCCAGGGGGTCGCCGTCCGAAATGAACAGATCGGCCTGTTTACCGACCTCCAAGCTCCCCAACCTATCATCGACTCCGAAGAACTCGGCGGGCCAGATGGTAAGGGCCTTTAGCGCGGTCTCGGGATCCAGACCATAGGCCGTCGCCTTTGCGGCGTTGTACGGCAGGTTCCGCGAGTTGGCATAGTCACCGGTCGAAAACGCGAACTTGACTCCCCTATCCGCCAGCACGCCTGGTTGCGCGTATACGGCGTCAAACGGATCATCACCGCGGGGGCTCGATAGGACCTGTGAGAACACGAGGCGAACGTTCTTGGCGGCGAGCGAGTCGACAACTTTCCAGGCCTCTCTTCCACCCGATATCACGTAGTCGAGGTCGAACTCCTCGGCCAGCTCGATCGCGCCGAGTATTTCCTCGTCGGAGTTGGCCGCAATCATGACAGGCATCTCGCCACGGACCGCTGCCACCATCGCCTCCATCTGCCGATCCATCTGGGGCAACGCGTTGCGACCTTTGCGCTCTGCATAACTCTTGGCCTGCTCGAAGTAATCTTTTAGCTCCTTCACCTGCCGCTCGGCCGTGCGGCGCCGCTCCTCCTCCGAGCCCTGTGGTCGGCGGAACCCGCCAAACCCTCCGCGACCGCCGGTGCCGAACCGCGGATAGTTGACGACCAAAGCCGCCAGCGGCTCGACCGCCATCTCCTGAGGAGTCCAGCCATCCAGGTCGATCATCGTCGCGACACCAGAGATCCTGCCACCGGAGGGTCCGCTCAGCACACTGGTGATCCCGTTAGCCCGAGCCACCGGCACCATTTCTGAATGAGGGTTGATCGCCACGACCGTGGCCACGGCGGGATTGTAGTCACCTATTTCCCGTACGTCGTTGCCTCCCGCTACCGAGCCTATCTCGTTCAGCCCGATCTGGGTCCATGCGTTGATCATTCCGGGGTAGACATACTTGCCACTCGCCTCTATTACTCGGGCACCGGCCGGGATCGTGACGTTCGATCCCATAGCGATGATCTTTTCATCTTGCATTACGATAGTCCCGTTTTCGACCTGCGGCCCCGTGACCGGAACGATCGTCGCGCCACGGATCGCAACAGTTTGGGCCGTCGCGCTAGTCCATGTACCTCCAAGCAGCAACGCGGCTGCCAACACTGTGAGTCTCGTTCCGTTTTTCATCGTCCACCTCCGCTCGTTACCCGCTCGTTCTTGCTCTTCTGGCGCCGTATGAGGTCTTCCAGTCGCGGTGCCGTGTCAATGTCGAAGTAGACGATACCGTCTATCAGCGTCTTCTCGACCTTACTCTGTGGATGAAACGGATGGCCCGACATGATCACGATGTCGGCATCTTTGCCGACGTCTATGCTACCGAGCCTGTCCCCCATGGCGATGTCCATGGCTGGGTTGAGCGTCACCATCCGAATGGCTTCCTCTTCTGAGACGCCGCCGTACTTCATCGCCTTGGCGGCCTCCTGCAGCAATCTTCGGATCCGCTCTCCGCTGTCCGAGTTGATCGAAACCCTCACGCCACGCTGCGTCATGAGGGCGGCATTGTAAGCAATCGCATCATATGCCTCGAGCTTGTAAGCCCAATTGTCGGCGAACGTGCTGGCACCTGCCCCGTGAGCCGCGATCTCGTCGGCCACCTTGTATCCCTCCAGCACGTGCTGGAAAGTGCCGATCTGGAAACCAAGGGAATCAGCCAAGTGCATCAACATCAGGATCTCGTCGGATCTGTAGCTGTGGCTGTGCACGCGGATGGTGCCGTCCAATATGCCGACCAGCGTCTCGAGGAACAGATCGCGGCGCGGCTCCAGCGGCGCTTGCCCCCTCTTCGCGCGCTTAGCGTCCGCTTCGTAGCTAGTCCACTCCTTTTGATAGGCTATGGCCCGTTGGAACGCCTCAGCAATGCTGTACTCGACACCCATTCGTGTGGCGGGGAACCGGCGGGTAGCACCACGGACTCCAGCGGCTCTGGAGCGCTTGGGGTTCTCGCCCAACGCAAACTTGATTCCTCGTGGCGCGCCATCGACCAGCATCTGATCGGGATTCATTCCCCAGCGCAACTTGATGACCGCGTCCTGCCCACCGATGGAGTTGGCCGAGCCGTGTAGCAGATGCGCCGTCGTAACACCACCGGCCAACGCTCGCCAGATCTGCATGTCGTCATGCCTGACCTCGTCATCCACTCGGACCTGGGGCGTCAGATTGTCGGTGCCCTCGTTGATGCCGCCCTCGATCGCCATGTGGGAATGCGAGTCGATTATTCCGGGGATAACGTATTTGCCGGACGCGTCGATTACATCTGCACCTCTGGGTACCGCCACGTCTGTGCCGATCTCCGCGATCTTGCCGTCGCGCACCACGATCGTGGCGTTCTCAAGAGTACCGTGAGATGCGGTCACCACCGTGGCGTTGGCTATTGCCACTAGGCGCGCCCTAGGGACCTCCGACGGTGCAGTCGGCAATGACGGATGCACGGCAGGGGCCGAGTCCTCCTCCGTCGAATCTTGAGCCTCTTCTGCTCGTCCACCGAAGCGTCCGCGACCTCTTCCTGCCCCGCGTGCCCCGGCGCCGAAGCGGCCACGACCACGGGCAACCGAACGGCCGCTACCCGAATCTGCCGGGCTTCGATCGACGACAAAGCGCTCGCCATCGACGAACACAGCTTCGATGTTGGTGGAATCCGCGAAAAGATCGCCCGACGCGATCAACAGATTGGCGATCTTTCCTTCTTCTACCGAGCCCAGCCTGTCGGATACTCCGAGTATCTCTGCGGGCGCCAGGGTCACGGCCCGTACGGCCGCGTCCTGAGCGAGGCCGGCCGCGATGGCCTTGCGGACTGCCTCCGCAAAACCTGATGCCGCCACCGCTCCGCTACCGGAGGTAAGGGCGAAGTTGATGCCCGCCGAATCGAGTGCAGCGGGATTGTGCTGCACCAGCCACTGTAGGTCATCGTCGGATGGTGGCTCGCCCTGCCGGGTGTAGAAAAACGACCGGCCGGTCATCGTAGAAGCTTCTTCAAAGTCCACCGAAACCATGACGGCGCGTCGCTCCGCCTTGAGAAGATCAAGGGTCTGCCAGCCCTCACCGACTCCTGAAAGCATGTAGTTGAGGCCGAATTCGTGGGCCAGCTTGACTGCACGACGGATGTATCTGTTCTGGCCTGCGTCGATCACCACCAAGGCCCGGCCCGTAGCGTAGGGAACGAGCGCCTCGCTTTTGGGATCGAGGTCGGGCCGCTCGATGCCATTGGGGTTCCGCTCGTAGCGGGCGAGGTTCTTGGCCAAATTCTGAGCGTCCAGCATTGTCTGGCGCTGGTAAGACAGGACACCCATCAACGTGGACGGGTACCGGCCGCGCACACCTTCGAATCCCATGTGAAGTGCAACCGGCGAGCGTATGACCATCTCGCCCGGCGCGTCGCCCCGGAGATTTATCAGCGCGCTCTGACCGCGGTAGGCGCCGCGGTTGGGTGCTACGAGTGCCGTGGTAACCCCCACCTTACGCCAGGCCGCGACCGATGGATCGTCGGGGCGCAGTTCATCCCCTATCACGCGATCGGGGTCCAGCCCCTGGTACCGTGAAGTATCGCGCTGTCCGCCAAACCCGCCGCCGAATCCGCCCGTCTGACGGCGCTGCTGTGGCCGCCGCAGAGCAGCGCCTGAGGCAGCATCTATTAGGCCCGGGTAAACTGTCTTGCCTTCGAGATCCAACACTCGGGCATCGGGTGGAATCGTCACCGACGCTCCAACCTCGACTATGAGGCCGTTGCGCACGATCACGGTCCCGTTTGCAATCGGGTTGCCAGAAACGGTGATGACTCTGACGTTGGTCAGTGCCCATGTGTCTTGTTGTGCCAGGGCGCTCGAAGGTGCGCCGAGTGCCGCGGCAGCAGCGCACACCGCGACCAGCATTGGAGAACTGCCGGACAGGAGTGGGTTCTTCATGTTCCGCTCATTGTTCAGGGGCTTGCGTGGCTTGAGTTGCAAGATCGCTCAAAACGGGAGTCAATGTGAACTACGCAGAGCTGACTCGAACTGTTGACTTTGTACCTCAAGGTATTGTGTATCTCTTAGAGCCGCGACCAGTGCACGAGGCGCGGCGCTCCGACGCGCGCAGCTTCGGGATATTGGCCGAGTCGACGTTCAGCGATTATCTTAGCGTAGTGGTGAGAAGCCAATATCGCAGTTTTCCTTGGCCGTTGAGTATTGAATTGTCACTTTTGAGTCTCTCCCGGTAATGGCTACTGGCGTAACCTGCACGCGTTGTGGGGCGGCGATCGAACCCGACTCGCGGTTTTGCAAGCAATGTGGGAATGACGTATCAGGTCCGCAAACCCCGTTGGGGACCGAGCAGATGCAGGCGGGCGGAGATGCCACCGCCGTGTTCCAGCGTACCGTCATGGACGCTTTGCGAGATGCGACGCTCGGCGACTACGAGATCCTCGCCGAGCTGGGCCAGGGTGGCATGGCCACGGTTTTCCTCGCACACGATATCCAACTGGATCGCAAAGTGGCTATCAAGGTCATGTCCCCGGCGCTGTTGGAGGGCGAGGGAATGATCGAACGGTTCAAATTGGAGGCGCGTACGGCTGCCTCGCTCAGCCATCCCCACATCATTCCCATCTATGCGGTGCGGGAGACCAAAGGACTCCTGTTCTTTGTTATGAAGTTCGTCGAAGGGCGGCCGCTGGATTCGATTATCAAAGAAGTTGGGCCTCTTCCCATACCAATGGTACAAACGATTCTCGGCAAGATGGGTGAAGCCCTCGGGTACGGCCACAGGAACGGGGTCGTGCATCGTGATATAAAGCCGGCCAATATCATGATCGATGTCGAGGGAATGCCGGTGTTGACCGACTTCGGCATCGCCAAGGTTGCCGACCAGCAGGGCTTGACGATGACCGGTGCGACAATCGGAACGCCGACTTACATGAGCCCCGAGCAGTGTATGGCGGGGAAAATCACGGGTGCGTCGGACCAGTACTCACTCGGCGTGGTGGCGTACGAGATGTTGACGGGGAAGCCGCTGTTCGATGCCGAAACGGTGATGACAATCATGTACCTGCATTGTAATGAGCCGCCGCCGGAAGTGACGGAGATAAGGGGCGACTGTCCAGAGCCTTTCCCCGCCACGGTACTGCGAATGCTGGCGAAGAAACCAGAAGATAGATGGCCCTCCATGGAAGAGGCCGTAGCCAACTTGGGTGGGGAAGCCTCGCTGTCCTTCGATCATCCGGTGAGGACCCAGATGATCGACCTCGCAAAGGCGGGTACGAACGAGGAGATCTTGAAGCGGATCAGTACGCCTCGCAGCCCGATACCGGTGGGAGGGCCCGCTGATGTAGGTGGGAGATCGATATCGCACGCTGAGGCAGCGACGGTGAAGATGGCGTCGGCTCCGCGCACTTCCGTAGAAGGTGCGGTCCCGCCGCAAAAGCGGCGAACGGGATTGATTGTAGGTGGAGTGGTCGTGGCTGCCGCTGCCGCATCGGTTGTTTGGCTCGCGCCGTGGCAGAATAAGCCGGATCCCGTTCCGGCCAACTCGTCGCCGACTCAAGTCGCCGCGCCTACCGGCGTCGTGCGCTTACAACTGTCGCCCGTCCGGGGTGCACTCAGCGTCGGATCCTCTGCGCAGCTGAGTGCGACGGCGTTGGATGGGGCGAACGCTGCAGTCACCGGAGTGAGTCTGCTGTGGACCTCGAGCGATACCTCTGTGGCAACGGTCTCGACCGCCGGGTTGTTATTCGCCCGTGCACCTGGTACCAGCATCATAACAGCAAGCAGCGGTGGTCGGTCGGCAACCACCGAGGTGGTGGTGGCTCGGCCCGCGGTGGTGAGCAGGCCGTCCGAGCCAACTACCACCAGGGCTGCGGTGGCGTCCATCAATGTCTTCAATCCTCCTCCTTCGGTGGTGGTGGGAGCGACGGCGCAGCTGCGTGCCGTAACCAGAGATAACGGGAGAAATCCGCTTCCGGACAGGCGTGTGGTGTGGAGATCCAGCGATCCCAATGTGGGGCGAATAGACGCAGGAACCGGAATATTGACAGGTGTTTCGGCCGGCACCGTGAGAGTCACGGCCACCAGCGAGGGAAAGTCGGCCACGTGGAATGTGGAGATACTCCCCGAGCCGGTGGTTTTCGTATCTATTGTGCCGTCGAATCCGGCCCCGATGCCGGTCGGCCAAACCGTGCGGTTGTCGGCGAGTGGCCTTAGCGCGCGCAATACGCAGATTTCGGGACGAAGTGTGAAATGGGCCAGTAGCAACGCCCATGTCGCGACCGTGACCGACGGACTCGTGATAGCACACGCCGCCGGCACGACCAGCATTACGGCTGAAATCGATGGGAAGATCGCCTCTGCGACCGTCATGGTTAATGCGGAGACCGTGGCGACACCCGACCCGGTGAACGATCGCCAAGCGATTTCGGACGTGATACAACTGTACGGGCGTGCATTGGAGTTGCATGACATGGAGCGGGTGAAGCGAATCCACCCGGGCATCACATCGAAGCAGGAGAGCGACCTCAGGAACTCTTTTGAAATCATGAAAGATCTAAGAGTGGCGCTGGAAATCAGCGACCTTGCGATTAACGGAGATGAGGCGCAGGTGGGCTTGAGTGGGACCTACAGGTTCCGTAACACCGCGTCCGGTAGGAACGAGACTGCTCCCGTCACATTTCACATGACTCTGCGGCGCGGCCCGAGCGGCTGGCGCATCACCGAAACCCGCAACTGAAGTTGGGGACCGCTAGATAATGCATGCACTGCGAAGCCGTCCGTGGTTGCTCTTGCTGTATGGTGTCACCACGACCTCGATGCTGTCTTGCTTCGGCGACAGTCCCACGATCGGACCGGGAGAGATAGTTGCCGTTCGGGTCTTTCCGGACACGATATTGATTGCAGTTGGTGAGACCGGTTCGTTCAGTGCGGTCGCTCTAGATGTGAGCGTGGCCGCGGTCGCCGGTGGGCCCCCTTCCTGGACTACTGACCCACTGCAGGTGGCCACCATTAGTAGCGGGGGAGTGGTACAGGCGTTGAGCTTGGGAACCGCCAAGGTGACGGCCGTGATAGAGGGAGCAAGCGGGTCAGCCACCGTGGTGGTGGCTCCCCCCGCCATCGCGCTCACTCCCGATACTGTACTGATCAGCGCTTTCGCAGGTGGTGCCGATCCACCGTCTCAGACGGTGACCGTAAGCAACTCAGGCCCCGGAGTTCTGAACGGTCTTACGGTCGACCCCATTGCATACGGCGGACCCGCTCAGGGTTGGCTCCAGGCCGCTTTGGCTTCCGACAGTGCTCCTACGGATCTGGTCATCCAGGTCTCGACCGGTACTCTGCTACCCGGATCGTACGGCGCCACCGTCTCGGTGCGATCTGCGGCGGCCGGCAACAGCCCCCAGCCGGTTGCCGTGACCTTCGCCGTGAGCGCGCCGCCGACCGGCAACCCCGGCCAACTGGTGGTCGTTACTCAACCCGCGGGTGCAACGGCCAACGTGGCCCTTTCGACACAGCCTGTGGTAGAGATCCGTGACACTGCCGGGACCCGCGTGTTTGCCGCGACGGATCCCGTAACGGCAAGTGTCTTTAGCGGCAACGGTGTCCTGATTGGAACGACGACTGTGCTACCGGTAAACGGCCAGGCGACGTTCACCGATCTATTGATTCGCGGTCCCCAGGCCGCTGGTGATACGCTAGGCACGGGAAGTCACCGACTCCAATTCAGTGCACCAGATCTCACCTCGGCCACATCCCAAGCGGTCGATGTCGCAACGTCGTTTTCCTACAACGTGCAGTTCTTGTTCGGTTTGACCTTCGGGGCGACCTGTCTGCAGTGCCACAGCACGTTCAACACCACGGCGGGCCTGGTGGGTCAGCCACCGTCTCTCAATGCGGCCAGCTGTGGTACGCTGGTGGTGGCCTCGAACGCGAACGGCAGTTTCCTGATGCAGAAGATGGACAACACTCAGCCGGCCGGATGTGGGATCGTTATGCCACTCACGGGCACGCTGTCCACGCTCCTGCGCGACATCGTGCGCAACTGGATCAACCAGGGGGCGAGCAGCAACTAATACTGACCCTAGTCGGTACTGTTCCGTCCCCGAAGTTCCTGTAAATAGACGGCACGCATCCGGGATCACGAAGGGCGCGTTAGGGCCGGCGGTCTCGGCGCCGCCCACCGCCCTAGCGCCGATCACCCGGTCGGTGCGGGCGTCGAGTCCGCGGTCCGGGAGCGCCCGGAGGGAACCACGGGTGCGTGCCGATATGCAACCAACCTCTGGGACAGTGCGCTAAAAGTTGTATTCCAACCCTGCCGTCCACACCACGTCCGGCTGAAGGCCGGTTTCGGTTAGCGGAAAGATCGCGTTGGTGACCAACACGGTTCCTCCGCGGACCGTGAACTTCATGCCGACCGAGGCGTTGACTACGTTCGCACGCCGCGCCACGATGGGAGTCGACTGTATTTTCCTGGGGAAAGGAGTGTCAAACGTTATCGGCCCGGGCAAAGTGATCTTGTCGTCGCCTATCTGCCACTCGGTGAGAACGTCAAACGCGAGTGTTGCCCAGGGCGTCAGGAGGTTGTCAAACCCCACCGTGGCCAATGCAGCGTCGTTTTCCTCGTCCGCGGCTCGGACCAAGTATCCTGCATTTAGATGAGGCGAGAACGTGCCGAACTGAGCCGATACGACCGCCAGCGCTCTGCCGGATGCGTCTCCAGCACCCAGTAGGTCATCCTCGTCGCCGGTAGGCAGCCTGATGTCACCCAGCAGCGCAGCGCCAAATTTCGGCGACTGTCCCAGATTGATCTTGATACGCCCCGCCACATCACCGATCCCGGTTGCCGAGGCATCGATCGATGAGGCGGCCCGAAGAACCGGATTGGCGATCGACCCCCCAAAAAAATGCAGTGCGGTAGAGCCAAACGGCAAGATCTGCGCTTCGCTGCTTCCCTTGAGCGAGGTCCTGACGAACGGTACTGCGACACCGATGTCGATGAAATCGGTTAGACCGTAGGTCATGAAGAGGGAACTCACCAGAACATCTATGTCGAGGCCCATCGTAACTTCGACAACGTCGTTCTCGAATTCCGGATCGCCGAGCGTGCCGGCGTTATCGACGTCTTCATGCACAAAGTTGAGTGACAGGTTGTCGGCGGGAACTCCGTTGAGAGTCGTGAAGTGCGCTCCGGACACGTTGGCTCCCACGAAGAACTTGCCACGACCCAGCGTTTGTGCCCGTTCCGCGAAGATCGGTCCGGCCGACGTCGATGTGCGGACCGGCAGACCGCCCACGAAGCTGAATGTGGCGCCGCTGCTGGTAGCACCCAGCGGCGTGTTCGAAACGCTCTTTCCGATAGCACCCGTAATGAACGAGATGATTGCCGCATTGCCGGACGCGAAAGCGGGAAGGTAGTGGTCGCCATGGCCCGTGCCGGCGTTTATCGAGCCGTCCAGGCATAGCAGGCCATCGCAGTTGCCGAACCTAAAGAGGTCGGATACCCTCTCGCGCAGTTTCGTACTACTCTGTGCCGCTAGAGGGGATGCGATTAACAAACCAAGGGTGTACAGCGTGACGACGCGCAGCATTGGTTAGGCTCCCGATTGACGGTGTGAGGACAGAGTATATAGCCGGTGCGTTGGGACGGCAAATACTATGGTTCCTACGCCGAGTCGCGGCTCACCAGGCCCACCGTCGTTACCGTGCAACTGCCTTTCCTATCTATTCCGAGATGCCGCAGGAGGAATGGAGATCATGATGTGCGCGCCAGGCGTCCCGGGGTGCATGAGCCACGGTCTGTAACGCGCCGGGGCCGTCGATATACCAAGCGTCTCTTCCGTGGAGTAGGGAACGTAGACTACATGGAGACCACGTGCCCCTGGCGCCTCGCCTGTTTCGCTGTTGAAACTTCCCGCCGGACCTGTGAGGGAATAGAGGGCCATGGCTCGCTCGGGCATGGCTAGCTTCCCGGCCTTGATCTCCTCGAATCGAATAGCGCGGGATTCGTCCCCGTTCTTGCCCTCTGCCCTGAGTTCTCGACCCCGGGCCATGAACGGTTCGAGATCGCGGTGGTAACACGCAGGGTGAAATCCTTCTGCCCTCGGATCATCACTCAGGCAGATCATCTGGCCAGTGCCGTTCCGGATCTGAGTGAGCGTGCCGTCCGCGTGAAACTGCATTACTGTTGCCCCATCCCTGAGGGGTTTGGGAAGCGGGCTGACGGCCGCTGCAATAACTTCGGCGGCCGATCGGTGTTGTGCTTCCAAGGTGGATAGTGTGGTGGTCAAGAGAGCCGACACCATTGCCGCGAATGCAAGCCTTCGCATGAGATCCTCCGTTATTCGTGGGGGCCATCAAGATATACACTGGTGGTTCGTTTGGCACGACCGTCGCCCTACCTCTGCTGCTCCCTACGGCTTGGGCCCCAACCAGTCTTGCCGAAACCGTCTCATGACATCGGTGAGATCCAATCCAGCCCCTTCATAGGTCACGACATCGAGGCGGTTGTCTTCTTGCAAGACCAGCGCCTCGTGCATACGGCCGCCGCGGGACTCGAACTCGATATCCACGCTGTCTCCCGGCTTGTGACCAGAAAGAATGTCAGAAAGATCCTTGACTCTCGACAAGGCCTTACCGTCGACCGATGTGATGCGGTCGCCACGCTCGAGACCGGCGACATAAAGTGGGCTTCCGATGATGGTACCTGATCCAATTGTGACCCCATGGTCGCCGGCGCGCAGTCGTGCGTACCCGATAACCGGCTTGCCCGGGTTCACCTGGCGAAGTAGGAAACCGGCCTGAGCTAGCAGTTCCTCGTACGGGAGGACGTCCGATCGGTCAACATATCGATCGAAAAAACTCTGGGCAAAACCAGAGTCCCTGCTTACTTCGGCCAAGACCTTCTGCAAATTGTCTAACGTGTACGGGATCCCCGGCTTGCCGTGCTTCTGCCACACCGCTCTCATATAGTCGTCGAGCGTCACGTCGAATCTCTGTCGTAGTGTGAGATCCAATCCCAATCCCACTACCGACCCCCACGTGTAATAGGAGATGAAGGTGTTTGTCCGATTCGTTGGTTCGTTAGACCTTGCGGCGTCCACGAACGGTGCTTGCATGCTCATTTCGGCGGGCCCAAAGAAGTTGCGGGCGGGCGAGTTGATCACCGTCGTTAGACCGCGCGATATGCTGCGGGCGTAGTCGGCGTCGGACATGAGGCCGGCGCGGCGTATTAACAGACTCGTGTAGTAGCTGGTGAACCCCTCTCCGAACCAGAGACCGTCCGACATGTTGGCGCGTTCGAAGTCGAACGGCTCGACGCCTTTGGACCGAATGCGCTCCATATTCCAGGCATGGAAATACTCGTGCGAGACAGTGCCGAGCAGCCCGCGCGCGTTGGTACGGAGTGAACTGGTGCTCGCTAGGATGGTTGAGTTCCTGTGCTCCATGCCGTCACCGGAAACATACGGGAGGTAGTCGGCGATAAACGTGTACGTACCGTGGTCGTAGTGCGGGTACTCGCCGAAAACCGCAGCCTCCTGCCTCACGACCTTCTTCACCATCTCTACATAACTGTCAACGTCTGCCTCTGAGCCATCGTGGTGCACGGCCATCCGTATGGTGTATCGCTGGCCGTTTGACTCGACGGGCCATGTTCGGAGCGTGAAATCACTCAGTTCCGTGGGGCTGTCCATGAAATATTGCAGGTCGGGCGCGGTGAACTCGCTGGGGTTGTTGGTTGGCGGTAGTTGGGTTGCAATCTTCCAAGCTGAGCCGTCCGGAACGGTGAAGTTGATAGCTATCGGTCGATGGTCCATGCCGCGGGCCCAGAGAAACGTCGCCGGCATATTGAGATGAGCGTGTGTTTGGTCGATTCCCGAATACGTGCCGTCAGATCTGTCGGCGAATAGCGTATAGGTGATGCGAACTGTTCCGTCGTGGCCGGCGACATCCCACTGGTGTGGATCGGGTCGTGTAACCTCCAGTGGCTGGCCTTTTCCGTCAAAGGCTTCGAACCCGTACACATTCTTGGCAAACTCGTGCAGAGCGTAGCGTCCGGGCGATGACCGGCTCATGCGGGTTTCCAGTGGCCCGGGCGCTACGTCGTGGAACGTGACCGATATTTCAGCCTCATGGTGCACGGCGTTGGCGAAAGATATCTCGTACTCGAGGACGTCCTGCTGCGGTGTGCCCGTGACCGCTAGGATGGTAAGTACGCCGGCCAAATGCATGTATCTCTCTCTGTTTAGAAATTATCGAATCTAGGATTCACTATGTTGTTGAAGATCGACCCAAATGTATAGCTGAAGTTGACGTTCAGGAAATATCTAAACTCGGTCCCCAGTTGCCGGCGGCGAATCAGTCGGTCCTGATCTGAGATATCGGCCCCGGACAGGAAAATTTGGTTCTTGATTCGTGATATCTGGCCGAAAATATTGAAGTTGAGACCTCTCGTAATCCGAATTTCGAGTCCCGTGAAGAAATCGATGCGGTGAAGCGCGAAGTCGTCCAGAAAGTTGGTGCCGATCAGGGAACCATCTATGCTGCCCCAGGGCTGGACTACCTCTGCAGCAAGCTCCAATCGCTGCTCGAGTCTAAATTCGGATGTCTTGTTAAAGAGAGTTATCTCTTCAAAGTCGAATGCGACCACGCCCACAGTATATAGAGCCGTGAGCTGCCTCCGGGTCGACTCGCTGTAGGGATACAGATCGTACTCGATTGCCGGCGCCACCCGAACTGCCAGATCCTGATTGACGAAGGTCGACGCGCTGGCGGCGGCACGGCCGCCGGCTGACCAATGATCCCCCAGGCTCCGCACCAGAGTTTGCGAGAAGCTGAAGTTGCGCGACGTACTGACGAATTCACTGCCGTCCTCGAGATCGAACCGATTCTCCCTGAAGCTCCCATTGGAGCGAAACAAGAATTTCCAGTCTTCAGTGACGCGGCTGGCCCGAAACGAGCCATTAACTCTGAAAGACCTGCTGGTTTCCTCACCATTGATATTGCCTCCCACACCCGCGCGGAACACCCAGAGGTTCCACGGATCGTCTGTCGGGCTTGTCTGTTGCTCCCGCGTGCCGGCCGGCGCCTGATAGCTGATCGAAAGCCGGTCGGCGATCGGTGTACCCACCACGTAACGCATGAGGCCGATCTTGAGCGTCTGCGTCTGGCCTTCGCGCTCTTCCTCGTCGGTATCGACGGGACTGGATGCGTACTTTAGGGTGTCCTGCAGGTCCTCGAACTCACCCAGCCCGATGAAATTGAAGGTGAATTCTCGTCCGCCGGCGCCGGTGTCCTGGTCCGTGACAAGCACATGTACCTGCGCGTCCTGGCGGTCTCGCATATAGTCGACGAAGGTGATCTCGCGCCGGAAGTGATCGAAATCGCACCTGGTCTGGCAGTCCAGGAAAACCTTCAACGTCTCGGTACGAGATGAGTCACTGGGCTCGGCCTGAGCTTCCACCCCAGGGGAAAACATAGGGCTCAGGGCTGCTATCGCTATGCACTGTGCTACAGTGGTTCGGTTCATTTAATTCTCAAGTCAGTCTGAGACGGCAAGGGGAGGCAGAATTCGCAATCTCCATCAGCTTAGATGCCTCCCACCAACAAATAGTTGCGATACTTAGCTATAAAGGTTGCAAACTTGCAGCCCTTGGTACCACTTCCTAGTTTCAGGGGAACCATTCCTCATTATCGTCCAAACTGACTACGCGATAGCATGCTTCCCCCAGATCCTTCCCCCTCGAGATTGACGGCTTACGAGGAGCCTTCCGACGAGCTGCTGGAGTTTGCACGAGCTGTTGCCACCGGACTGAGTGACACGCCGCGCTGGCTCCCCTGCCGTTACCTGTACGATGCCAAGGGCAGCGACCTCTTCGATCTGATCTGCGAACAGCCGGAGTACTATCTGACTCGTACGGAGGCCTCCATTCTGGATCGTTGCGCCCATGACATAAGGTCGGTTACGGGACCGGTGACGCTGATCGAGCTGGGGTCGGGCAGCTCGGTGAAGACCGGACACTTGTTTGCAGCGTACACCGCAGCGGCCGGTACGATCCGCTACGTGCCAGTGGATGTTAGCCATGCGGCGCTCGGCGACGCGGTGGAGCGGATCGATAAGGCTCATCCTGAGGTTGAGGTTTCGGGGATCGTGGGGACTTACGCGTCTGCTTTCCCCAAATTTAGGGACTACTCACCCACGATGGTGGTTTTCCTGGGGAGCACGATTGGCAATTTAAATCGCGATGAGTCACTCGATTTCTGGACGCGCGTGTCGGAAAACCTTGCCGAAGGTGATTTCTTTCTATTAGGAATTGATTTGGTGAAGGACCCGAGCGTCCTGGAAGCGGCCTACAACGATGCCGCCGGAGTGACGGCGGAATTTACCAGGAACATGTTTCGTCGAGTCAACCGCGAGCTTGGTGCCGATGTGGACCTGGGCCAGATCGAACATGTGGCGACATACAACGCTGAGTGGCAACGTATTGAGATTTCCATTCGGTTCCTGACCCGGCAGGATGTTCTTATAGCTCCCGTAGATCACACGATTACCATACCCGCAGGTGAGACCGTGATGACCGAGATCAGCCGGAAGTTCGTACTGAGTAACATGACCGAGTATCTCTCGCACTTCGGACTCAGCACTAAGCGGGTGTATACTGATGAGAACGAGATGTTTGCAGTGTTGCTCTTGCAACGGGAAGCAGAATGACTAGCACCGAGACAGTAGCCGACGTCAGTGTTGCCCAACTAGCGGAAAAATACCGACAGATACGAAGCGCGACGGAACGGCTTTGTGAGCCGCTGGCGATCGAGGACTACGTAGTGCAATCGATGACCGACGCCAGCCCGACTCGGTGGCACCTTGCGCACACGAGTTGGTTTTTTGAAACGCTCGTGTTGCGTCGGCTGGTCAGCGACTACAAGTCGGTCGATGACACGTTCCAATATCTGTTCAACTCCTACTACCACACGTTGGGTGACCAGTTTCCTCGGCCCCAGCGAGGGATGTTGACCCGTCCGACGGTCGAGGAGGTAATGCGCTACCGCGAGCACGTGGATCGCCACATGCTGGCATTGCTGGAGGACGAAGAATCGCGTCGATCTCTTTCGATTACGACGATCATGATGGGACTGAATCACGAGCAACAACACCAAGAACTCATTCTTACGGATCTTAAGCACCTGCTGTCTCACAACCCACTGCACCCTGTGTACAGGGAGGCGAAGCAGCTACCCGAGTCGACGATCCCGCCCATTAGCTGGTTGAAACATGAGGGCGGACTCGTAGAGATCGGATTCGAAGGTGACACGTTTGCCTACGACAACGAGCAACCCCGCCACCGTGTATATCTGGAACCGTTCGAGATGGCTTCGCGTCCGATCACCTGTGGTGAATATTTGGAATTTATCGATGCCGGCGGGTACACGCGGCCGGAGTTCTGGCTGTCCGACGGGTGGAGCACCGTCAGAGAGCACGGGTGGCGAGCACCGATCTACTGGACCGAACAGGACAGAGAGTGGGTGACGTATACATTGAGCGGTCTGCAAGCAGTGGATGCCACCGAACCCATGTGCCACATCAGTTACTACGAGGCAGATGCTTACGCTCGCTGGGCCGGCGCGCGACTACCCACCGAGGCAGAGTGGGAAGTCGTGGCCGAGGATTGCGAGATCACGGGGAACTTCGTGGAGTCGGAACGTTTCCATCCGGCTCCCAGTGCTACTTCGTCACAGATGTTCGGTGATGTGTGGGAGTGGACTTCGAGCGCCTATTCATGCTACCCGGGATACCGACAGCCGGAGGGCGCACTGGGCGAGTACAACGCCAAGTTCGCGTCGGGTCAGATGGTGCTGCGCGGCGGTTCATGCGCTACGCCCCGCTCCCACATCCGGTCGACCTATCGCAACTTCTTCCCGCCATATGCGCGCTGGCAGTTTGCGGGAGTCAGGTTAGCTAAGTAGGGCCACCCTTCTCGGCCCTCCAATCGATCGACAACGCTTCCTGGCCCTTGATGAGGTCGATGTTCATCGCCGCCGCGGCGGTGCGGAAATCGGCTAGGTCTTGCTGGAATACCTGGTTTACTTGGTCGAGTGCTTCGCTGAGTCTTGACTCAGCCTGTTCCAACTGAAGCATCTGGCCCTCGGTTGGCGCGTCCCAGGACGATCCGAGACTCCCGGCCGCGATGCCGATCATTGCCATGACCATGTCCTGCCGGAAAACGATTCCCTGGATGTTCTGCGGTCCTGTGAACTCCTCCAGCAACTCATCGAGCTTCTTGGTCAGTTCGTCGCCGGACTCTCGCAGAGGGTTCTGAGTGCTGTCCTTTTTGTCGAGTCGCGACAGCACATCCGAGACTGATTTTTTTGCATTTCTCAATCGAGTCATTGCCTCGGCTGCGACGGCCCTTCGTTGGCCGGCCCGCACTGTCGCGCTGATCTTGGCCTGCCGATCGGCCAGCGAGATGTTGTAGCGGGGGTCGAATTTCACCTCAACAGGCTGCGACGATTCGTCGTCGCCTATCGCGACGGTGACGTTGTAAGTTCCCGCCAAGACCCACGGTCCTACTGCGCCGAATCCGAACGGGCCGCCGCCACCGCTCGGCGGTTCGCTGCTCTGAATGGCGTCAGCTCGGAGATTCCAACTGGTGCGATTGAGTCCGGTCTTGGCCCAGCGCTTGAACGTTCTGATCTCTTCGCCGCCCACATTCGAAACTTCGACCTCGACCTCGACGCTGTCCTTGTCGGTATTCACATAGTAGGAAAGCAGTGCACCGTAGGGCCTGTTCGGACCCACGAATTTTGAATCGCCCAGGAATCGCATACCGTCCACCTGCGCGACCTGATACTGAATGGCGCTTGGAATCGCAAACAGATGCACCGGTGCTTGAGTAATCTCGGGATTCGAGGCCAACGCACGCAGTGGTCTCACGTCGTCCAGCACGTAGGCTGCCCGTCCGTGAGTTCCGATAACCAGATCGTGGTCGCGTGGGTGCACCATGAGACCGCGGACCGGTACGCGCGGTACGCCGTGGGTCCAGAGCATCCAGTCCTCACCCGCATTCAGCGAGACGTACATGCCGAACTCCGTACCCAGATAGAGCAGATTCGGATTCACCGGATCTTGTTCGACGGTATGAATGAATCCCTCTACTGCACTGGTTGCGAGATTCTTCCACGAGCGTCCATAGTCGGTCGTCTTGAAGACATATGGCTCACGGTTGCTCCTACGGTGGTCGTCGAAGACCACAAACGCGGTGCCACCCTCGTACTTCGATGCTTCGATGTGCGGCACCCACATTCCCCGGGGCGCACCCTTGATTCGACCGACTACGTTCTCCCAATTGCCGCCGCCGTCCCGGGTCAGCTGCACATTGCCATCGTCGGTTCCAACCCAAACGACTCCTCGCTCCACTGGGCTGGGCGCGATCGCAATTATGGTCGTGAAGTTCTCTGCCGCGGTCACGTCGAAGGTGAGACCTCCGCTCTCCTGCTGTTTCTGCTTCTCGGGATCGTTGGTCGTCAAGTCCGGGCTGATGATTGTCCACGAATCGCCCATATCAGGTGACTTATGGAGGAATTGGCTGCCGTAGTAGATCGAGTTGTCGAACGGATCGATCGCGATTCCCGCGTTCCAGTTGAACCGCAACGCAACTCCGTCCGGGTGCACGGGCTTGATCGATTTGTTCTCGCCGGTGTTCTTGTCGTAGCGGGAAAGATTCCCGCCCTGCGACATTGCGTATGCATAGCGCGGGTTCTCCGGCGCGCTCAGTGTAGCAAACCCATCACCGAATGCCACCTCGCGCCAATGATAGAAGCGGATCCCGCCATTCTCCCACACCGAACTCGGCCCCATCCATGACCCGTTGTCCTGCAGTCCGCCGTAGACGTTGAACGGTGTATCCATGTCTACGTTGATGTGATAGAACTGGGCCAGCGGTAGGTTCTCGACGAATCGCCAGCCTTGTCCGCGATCCCGCGAGATATAGACGCCGCCGTCGTTGCCCGTAATGAGCGTTTGTCCGTCGTTGGGATTGATCCAGAAAGCGTGGTGATCGACGTGAACGCGGGCGAACGGAAGCAGAGTCTCAAACGTCTTGCCGCCGTCTTCACTCAGACGGATTACCGACTCGACATTGTAGACTCGATTCTCGTTTTCCGGATCGACTCTGAGCTGTCCATAGTAGAATGGCCGCGGCGCGATACCGTCGGTTTTGTTCACGGTCTTCCAAGAACGGCCGCCGTCGGATGAGCGTAACAGCACGCTCTTCTTAGCCTCGACCAGAGCGTAAACCACGTCTGAGTTGTTTCTCGCGAAGGCGAGGCCGGTTCTACCGAGTTCTCCTTCGGGCAGTCCGTCTTCGTGTGTCAGTTGCTTCCAGGTCTCGCCGGCATCGTGTGTGATGTAGAGTCCGCTGCCCGGACCGCCGGATTTGAAAAACCAAGGCCAACGACGGAACTGCCACATGCCTGCAATGAGCTTGTTGGGATTGGAGGGGTCCATCACGAGGTCGCCGGCACCGGTAGACTCGTTGACGTAGAGGATCTTGTTCCACGTCTTGCCGCCGTCGGTGGTCTTGAAAACTCCACGTTCGGTCCCGTCGCCCCACGAGGGGCCCAGTGCTCCCACGTACGCCACGTTGGGGTCGGTGGGGTGGAGGATGATGGCATCGACGGCCTCGGTTCCATCGAGCCCGGCATGTGTCCAGGTGTGCCCGCCGTCCATGCTCTTGTAGATACCTGTGCCAACGCCTGCGCTGTTCCGTCTGTTGCGCTCGCCGGTCCCGACCCAAACGATATCCGGAGCAGACTGAAACACCGCGATTGCACCGATGCTGGCCGTCCGTAGATCGTCCATGATCGGCTCCCACTTGACGCCGCCAGTGGTCGATTTCCAGAGACCTCCGGTAGCGGCCCCCACGTAGATGATGTTCGGATTGTTGGCCACACCCTCGATAGCGCTGATCCGTCCGCTCATGCCGGCCGGGCCGATGCTGCGGGCCTTCATCGCGCTGAGCTGTGAAACCTCGACCTGTGCCATCGCACTACTCCAGCCCAGCAGCGATAGCGCCGTGATTGCGCCGATCTTGGACGCGAAAGAGAAGCCCGTCATTTTCGTATCTCCCTGAAGAGAAAAGTGTGAGCGTAGTTTACTAAGAGCCGTCGTACTGGTACGTTGAGTGAGGGGCTGTGCCTACCAGACCTGAAACCAAACCACATGACGGGGCGGCGCAAGTCTTGGGGTAAGTTCCGCCGGCCGTCCGGGTCCGCAGCCGAATAACATCATTCATTTTCTGCGAGCGTGAAGACATGTCAGAGGCAGCCGATTACCTGTCCGAAGCTGAGAAGTACGGCGCCAACAACTACCATCCCCTCTCCGTCGTGCTGGAGCGAGGGCAGGGGGCATGGGTTTGGGATGTGGAAGGAAACCGCTATCTCGATTGCCTGGCGGCGTACTCCGCGGTCAACCAGGGTCACAGGCACCCCGCCATCGTCAAGGCAGCCAAGCAACAGCTCGATCGACTCACGCTGACTTCGCGGGCATTCCACAACGATCAGATGGGTGCGTTCCTGCGGGAATTGTGCGAGCTGGCCGGCTATCAGAAGGCACTGCCGATGAACACCGGTGCCGAGGCGGTCGAGACCGCAATCAAAGCGGTTCGCCGTTGGGGTTACCGGGTCAAGGGAATCCCCGACAATCAGGCCGAGATCATCGTGTGCAACAACAATTTCCACGGGCGCACCACGACCGTTATCTCGTTCTCGAGCGAAGAGGCATACCGTGAAGGCTTCGGGCCGCTCACTCCAGGGTTTGTGCTGATCCCCTACGGTGACGTCGATGCACTGGCCTCGGCCATAACTCCAAACACCGCTGCGTTCTTGGTCGAGCCGCTGCAGGGAGAAGGCGGTGTGGTCGTACCGCCGGACGGCTATCTTCGCGACGCGGCTGAAGTCTGCAAGTCGAACTGTGTGTTACTTGTGGCCGATGAGATTCAGACGGGGTTGGGTCGCACCGGCAAGATGTTTTGCTGCGAGTGGGAGGATGTGCGTCCCGACGTCCTAATCGTCGGCAAGGCCCTGGCCGGCGGTGTCTATCCCGTCTCGGCGATGCTGGCGGACGAAGAAGTGATGGACGTTTTTGCCCCCGGAGATCACGGATCCACGTTCGGCGGAAATCCACTCGGTGCGGCGATCGCGCGGGCGGCCTTGAAGGTCTTGATCGATGAGCACCTTCCTCAGCGGGCGTGTGAACTCGGTGAGTGGTTCATGGACGAACTCAGAAACATCGACTCGCCTCACGTAGCCGAAGTGCGTGGCAAAGGGCTCATGATCGGAGTAGTGATCAAAGATTCCAGCGGTCCGGCACGGCCATTCTGTGAGGGCTTGCAGGAGCGGGGTATCCTGGCGAAAGAGACGCATGAGCAAGTCATCCGGTTTGCGCCGCCACTGGTTGTGGAGCGGGACGCTCTGAAGATGGTGTTGGAGAAGACCGCGGAAGTGCTTGGGGTGGGGGCGCGAGCCGCGACCGGTTAGATTTCGACTATGACGGATCTGAAGCAAGCCGCTCCAGACGACGACACGATCTTCGAGCAAGTAGACGCACTGTTCGAGTCGGAGATCAATCCGGCCGTTGCCCAGCACGGCGGCAAGATCGAGCTTATTGACGTTCAGGACGCCACCATCATCGTGCGAATGATGGGCGGCTGTCAGGGTTGCGGCATGGCGACGGTCACATTGCGGCAGGGTATCGAAGAGTCGCTCAAGCGGCTCGTTCCGGCTGTAAAGGGCATAGAGGACATAACCGATCACTCTGCGGGCACCAACCCCTACATAGCAGCGGGAACCAAGTAGCTCGATGCCGCCAGGTGGCGGTAGACCCCGTCTTCTCCTCATCCTTCCCACAACCACCTACAGGGCAGAGGCGTTCGTCGAGGCTGCACGTAGGCTCGACGTTGATTTGACCGTCGCATCCGAGCACGACAGCACCTTCTCCAGCTCACAGCCCGACCGGCTACTCACGCTCGACTTCGGCGACCCGGAACGTGCGACCTGTCAGGTAGTGAAGTTCGCCGACGAGCATCCCGTTACGGCGATCTTCGGCGTGGATGACCTGACGGCGGTTCTGGCGGCGCACGCAAGCCAGGCATTGAAGCTGGAGCACAACCCTGTGGAAGCGGTGGAAGCCGCCGGCGACAAGTACCGTCAGCGGTCGGTGTTATCTACTGCGGGTGTTCCAGTTCCGAATTTTGCCGCTCACAGCGTGGACGACGACGAACGCGTGCTATCAAAGCATGTCAAATATCCCTGTGTCATCAAACCCGTAGCATTGTCCGCCAGTAGGGGAGTGATGCGGGCCAACGGGCCGGGGGAGTTCACTCGAGCCTTCGCGCGGCTGCGTGCGATCTTGCGTCAGCCGGATGTCGCAAACGCAACGGCCGGCACTGTGCTGGTTGAAGACTACGTGCCGGGTTCGGAGTTTGCTCTGGAAGGCTCGTTGAAAGACGGTGAACTGCAAGTGCTCGCGTTGTTCGACAAGCCCGATCCGTTGGAAGGACCGTTTTTCGAGGAGACCATATACGTAACGCCATCGCGGTTCGACAGTGACATTCAGCGGGATCTCGTAAATTGCGCGGCGAACGCCGCACGCGCGGTGGGTCTGGAGCGAGGTCCGGTTCATGTGGAGCTGAGGCACAACGATGCCGGAGCGTGGCTGATCGAACTGGCGGCGCGGCCGATCGGCGGGAAGTGTGGTCAGATATTGCGATTCGGTCCGGACGGGTCGGTTTCGCTGGAGCAGCTGCTGTTGGCACGTGCGCTGGGAGTCTGCCGCGAAGTTGATGTGCGCGAGGAGCAGGCCGCGGCGGTCATGATGATCCCTGTTCCTAGGGCCGGGGTGCTCCAGGAAGTCCGCGGCGTGGAGGAAGCACTCGGCGTGTCGCTCGTAACCGACGTGATCATCACCGCCCACCGGGGACAGCGGCTCGTGCCGCTGCCCGAGGAATCGCGCTATCCGGGTTTCATCTTTGCTCGTGGCGAGACACCGGAAGAAGTTGAGCTGGCTGTCAGGGAGGCGCACTCAAGACTGGAGTTGATGATCCACTGAGCGTGACCGAATTTCCGACCAGCGAATTAGCGCGACCGGCGGGACCGCTCGAGAATAGGATTGATCTTCAGCTCCGAAATCCGTTTGAAGTGTCTGACATTCCCCGTCACCAACTCCAGGTTGTGACATAGTGCCGTGGCCGCGATCTGGAGATCGGCGTCCGGAAGAATGTTGCCGGATTCTTTGAGCCGGGCCCGAATTTCTCCGAAGACGCGCGCCGTGGCCACGTGGTAGGGAAGAACGATTACAGCAGGGAGAACTCGCTGCTCAATGTTGGCGAGATGGCGCTCACTGTCTATCGAACGGAACGCTCCCTTATACAGTTCGCCGACAACGACAGCGCTAGTGAATTGCTCGTCGCGTGGAATGGTCCGTAGCCACTCCACGTAGTGAAAACTTGGTTGGGACCGCAATACTTCTGAAACTGCGTCGGTGTCAAAGAGGTAGGCCACCGCCGGTTAGCCCAGGTCAGGGACATCTCTAGCAGCGGATCGACGCGAGTCATTGAGCACGTCGACCAGCTCGTCTGATCCCTCCCAACCGCCCACCAGATTTGCAAGCCCACCCTCCGGACCAGCGGCCCGCATCCTTTCGATCTGCTCTAAGTCCTCGGGTCTAACCAGAGCAGCGACGGCCTTGCCGTGCCGAGTGATGAGTAGCGACCGACCGACCTCGGCGCGCCGCACACATGCGGAGAAGGTTGCTTTCGCCTCAGCGACCGACATGCTCTTTTTAGACATCACGCGGACTCCCAATATAGTCATATAGATCATAATGACTATATATTGGAGGGTCAACCGTTTTCTGAAGTGCGGGGTGGTACCTCCAGCCCTATCGCGAGAAGGAAGAAGGCGGGCCCACTTGAGACTGAGCTGATGATCCAGTGAGTGTAACGGCTCGCGAAAATGGCGCCGACTGATATTTTGGGGCGATGTGAGCGATGAACTGACGCGTTTGCGGGACGCCCTGGCCGAAGAGTATACGATTGAGCGCGAACTCTCCTGTGTCTGGGAAGGAACGATGAAGGCCTGGCGCGGGTTGACGCGCGTCACTCGGAGGGGCCCGATCTAACGAGCATGCAGGCGATCTTCCTCGGCGTCGACGGCAAAGTCAAGCGAGCCGAGGAAAAGATCAGAAGCGCCCTCACGGGGCATGTTCACGTGGCCACCTGTGATCGGCAATCGACTAATCAGGCGCTACCGATTGGTTGATCTCGTCCTCTAATACCCTAAGCGTTGTGATTAGCTCTGCGAACGATGGGGGAGGATTCATGAACATCTCTTCCATCGATTCGTAGTCACGTCGAAGCAGCCTCGCGAGTGGATCACCTGGAACGAGCCGTAGTGACCCGGGCCTGGCTGAGTCGTAGTTTGACCACCCACTTGGGAAGTACTTGGTCTTGTGCAGGATCACTCGCTCCAACAAAGACAGATCGCCCAAGGCCTCGTTCCGGGTACGGGATGCTGCTAGGCGTGCCAGGTCGTAGTAGTGGCGGGACTGTCGAGACACGTACTTCTCTGGTTCTGGACGGTGGTACATCGCGTGCAGTAGCGTCGCTTTCTCCCAGAATGTTCTCCGCGCCTCAAGTGTGTTGACTGTAGTTGTTGACACTCTGAGCGCCCCTGGGAAATGCTCGGCCACATACGGCCGTACCGATCCTGCACATGAAGGCCAGTGGTCTGATCTTGCTCCAAGTTCCAGACGCACTTCCCGGGCGATGTAGGATGTCTCTTGAAGCTCAAGATCCTGGGGATAAGCGAAGTTCAGAGTCTGTGGCTCGGAATGGTCCTGTCGGAGTTCCCATCCGGGGGAAAGAGAATCTTGAAGCCGCTTTCTCAGGGCTGGGAGGAACTTGTCTGTGATGTGATGGGTACAGGCGGCTTTCAGCTCGTCTATCAGCCTGTTGGCTTTTTTCCTACTCGGCGCTTGTTCTGGATCTTTGTCCCCTCCAAAACCCAAGTCCGCGCGGTCGAAGGCGAGGTCAACGTCCTCAGAAAGGCGGTCAATCAACCCAAAGACCTTTGAAAGTGATGTACCGCCTTTGAATATCAAGCCAGGTTGGTTTTCCAACTCGAAGACTGCTTTCAGGATCCAACAGATCCAAAAGTCCTTCTCCACGAGAAGAGAAGAGATTCCCATCCGCGCGGCGGTTTCTTGGAATAGCTCCGCCCGCTCCCCCGATTTAGCTTGCGCTAGTTGATCCACGAATTTCTTCGTTAAGCTGGTGCGTGTTGTGTGATTCTTCCAACTACCGGCGCCATCCAGCTAGGGAAGTGAATAACACTCTGTTGCAACTTGGCTCTGTCCTGACGGGAGAGAGTACTACGCAGCTTTTGAATGACTCCATCGTCTACACCGTTCTTACCTAGATACTTAATGGTCCGGAGTGCCAAACCAGCAGCACCGTCGACCTTTAGGTAGCGGGGGTCGCGATGTCGCAACACGAATGTTCGACTTCCAATCTTCACTTTCTTGCTCGGACCGTCGGTTAGGAAAACCGGCCTTGCTGGAACTTGTGTAGAGACACCAAGCAAGTTGGCAGCCAAAGCACCAGAAGGTTGGATTTTACTGTTCGTCTTGACGGCGATTGCTCTAGCTACTGCGTCTGACGCGGGCAAAAGTACTCCCAGACGCCGGCTCTGACGGGGGAAATCGTACAGCCCCCGCCGCAACCTGCGGACGCTACCAACCCTTGATAGCCGTGACAAAGCCTGGTCGACTGCTGCCCTACTTCCTAGATCGAGGAAATCCTTGGCAGAGAAAACCCAACCACGGCCGTTTCTGCGAATTCTGCTAAGTACCTTATTTGGAATAGAATACATGGTTAGATGGCTCCTTTTATGTCAGTAAATATATAATATATTTCTGACGAATCAAGTCAAAAAAATAGCAATCAGGACATCGGTGACGGTCCGGTTCACGGAGTGATGACCGAGATCACGACCACGGCGAATCTCCATCTCTCTCACATCAACCGGGCACTCGACAGCCCCTCCAGCGAAGCGTAGCTTAGTCTAGGGACCACGGGGGAGCTTGTCGCATGGCTGACCTGTTGGAGCGCCTTAAGACCGCCATAGCCGACCGCTATCGGATCGAACGCCACTTGGGTGAAGGTGGCATGGCTACCGTTTACCTTGCCCATGACGTAAAGCACGATCGCGAGGTCGCGGTCAAAGTATTGCGGCCCGAACTCGCTGCCGCGATTGGCGCCGAGCGTTTCCTCCGCGAGATAAGAATCACCGCCAACCTCAATCACGCGCACATCCTGCCACTTCTGGACTCGGGCTGCGTGGAAGAACAAACTACCGCCATCCTCTACTATGTCATGCCCTATGTGGAGGGTGAATCACTTAGAGGCCGCCTGAACCGCGAAACGCGCCTACCCATCGATGACGCCCTCGACCTCGCGAGCGAGGTAGCCGACGCGCTCGGCTCGGCACATCGGCATGACTTGATCCATAGGGATATCAAACCCGAGAACATCTTATTGCGCGAAGGTCATGCGGTGGTGGCTGATTTCGGTATCGCGCTGGCTGTAACGGCAGCACATGGTGATCGACTCACCGAAGCTGGACTGTCATTAGGCACGCCGACGTACATGAGCCCGGAACAGATTGAGGGTGGTGCCATCGATGGGCGGTCGGACATCTATGCGTTGGGCTGCCTCCTGTTTGAGATGACTACGGGTCGGCCACCGTTTGAAGGTCCCACTCCTCTTGCAGTCGCTATGCAGCATCAGGTTGATGCACCACAGAATCCGCGGGAGGTCAACGAGGACATTTCCGAGGACCTTGCTCAGTTGATTCTGCGATGTTTAGCGAAGCAACCGGCCGAGAGATACCAGACCGCCACTGAGTTGCTCGCCGAGATCGACGGCATTCGGCACCCTGCCGCAGAGGTCTCCGGCGTTTTCAATCTTGGTGCGTTATGGCGACAGCTTCGTCGCCCGGTCGTGGCACTGCCCACGGTGTTGGCGTTTATCGCTTTGGCCTGGTTTTCCGTTTGGTTCTTCAATCGCCAGGCGGAGGTGCGCTGGGCCAGGGAAGTAGCCATTCCCGAGATCGAGCGGCTCATCGGCGAGAACGACGTGTGGCGAAACCTCGTCGCGCCGTATCGTCTCGCCGAGCGGGCCGAAGCGATCCTCGGCGACGACCCGGAGTTGGCAGATCTGTTTTCCCAAGTCGCCCTGAAGATAGACGTAATAACAGACCCCCCCGGAGCCAGTGTTTATGTGAAGGAGTACGAACATCCCGAAGCGGAGTGGACCTACATGGGGACCTCACCCCTCGAAAAAGTCCGGGTGCCAATTGGGATCTTCCGGTGGAAGCTCGAGAAGGAAGGGTACGAGACCGTCCTGGCCGCCGCATCCAGCTGGGACATGGGAAATGCGGCGGGCAAGCCAGACAGTGTGTCCTCCTACGATCTCGTCCGAACGCTGGACGAAGAGGGGAGCGCTCCGCCGGGGATGGTGCGGGTGCAGGCCACGGAAACCGCCGTCGGGACCCTGGGTGACTTCTTCATCGGCCGGTACGAGGTCAATAACCGGGAGTATAAGGAGTTCGTAGACGCCGGCGGGTACAGGACCAGGGAGTACTGGAAGCATCCGTTCGTGAGGGACGGACGGGAGATCTCCTGGGACGCTGCGATGAAGGAATTTGTGGATCCGTCTGACCAACCAGGTCCCTCCACTTGGATGGGAGGAGACTATCCACAGGGACAGGACGAGCATCCGGTTTCCGGAGTGAGCTGGTACGAAGCGGCGGCGTATGCCGAGTACGCCGGGATGACCCTTCCCTCAGCCGTCCATTGGAACGTGGCACGAGGAGCCTTCACCCCTATGATTCAGTACCCCCAACTCGGAGGCTTCGGCCTTCTGGCTCCATTCACCAACTTCGGGGGCCAAGCTCCGGTTCCGGTGGGAAGCCTCCTGGGCATCACGGCTTATGGGGCCTACGACCTGGCGGGGAACGTGAGGGAGTGGTGCTGGAACGAGACCCCGGTAGGAAGGGTCATCCGAGGCGGCGCCTGGAACGACAATGCCTACGAGTTTGGCACTCGTCGGCAGGCGCGACCCATGGATCGTTCTGCCAGGAACGGGTTCCGGTTGGCTGTCTATCCCGACCCCGGGACGGTGCCCGATGCGGCGTTCGGTTTCCAACGTCTCGGTGAGCCCCACGACTTCCGCACGGAGCAGCCGGTTTCCGATGCCGTCTTCGAGGTCTACAGGGAGCAGTTCTCCTACGACGCGACGGATCTAAACTCCCGCGTGGAGTACCGGCTGGAAAGCCCGGGAGGGTGGATCCGGGAGAAAGTCTCCTTCGACGCCGCCTACGGCGGCGAGCGAGTCCTGGCCTACCTCTTCCTCCCCGCCAACGCGGCTCCTCCCTTCCAGACGGTCATCTACTTCCCCGGAGGCGCTTCCAGGCAGATGGCATCGAGCCAAGACCTGGAGAGCTACTACGAGTTCCCCATGTTCCTCTCGTTCCTGGTGAGGAACGGCCGGGCCGTCCTCTATCCCGTCTACAAGGGGACCTTCGAGCGCGGAAGTCCGGCTCTGGCAGCCATCCCTCGTGGGTCTTATGCCCAAATCGAGTACATGGTCCAGTTGATCAAGGATTTCAGGCGAAGCATCGATTACCTGGAGACGCGTCCGGATATCGACGGCGGGAGGCTCGCCTATTACGGCATAAGCTGGGGAGGGGCGCTCGGGGCCTACATTCCGGCGGTGGAGGACCGCCTCGGCGCCAGTGTCCTGGTGGCGGGGAGCTTTGGGAAGGGGCGCGGAAGGCCCGAGATCCGTGGCCTCAACTATGTGACCCGGGTCAGGACGCCGACCCTGATGTTGAACGGCAAGCACGACAACCTTGTGGACATCGAGGGGCAGGTCAAGCCCATGTTCGACCTTCTCGGAACCCCGGCGGAAGACAAGCGGCTAATTTTCTACGACACCGACCACATCCCACCTAGAACCGAGTTTATCAAGGAGACTCTGGCCTGGTTGGACAACTATCTCGGGCCGGTGAGGAGGTAGCCTTTGTTGACGGCTGCTTAGCCCGCGAGGGGCAACAATCATGCGAAATGGTCGAGATCTATTGCACTAGTCGTCGAGCGCGTTGCCCAGACATTGGCGACAGCGAACCCTCGTCGGACGGTCTCGTACAAGCCGTTACCGACTCCGCTTTCAGGTCGAAATCGATCCCGTGGTAGAAGCAGAATTCAGAAGGGCAAGGCGAAGACTAGTGACAACACTGGCATCGTGACCGCGCACACAATTGATCAGGCATTGGCACTTATTGAGTCGAACCCGAACGGGGTCAGTATAAGCACAGCCTAACCCTAGGCTTCAGACGGCCAATGATGAACCCATAGGGAATAGAAACTGATGACAACCCGGGGTGAACTTCGGTTCAAGCCAAGCTCATAAGTCGCATTCTGATCCAGAATGAGCCTAGGATGACCTGCCCTTTGGCCCCGCTCCCGACTACGATGCGTTGCCCCCCTGATAATGTTCGAATGCCGAGATCAGCTGCCCCGGCAGTAAGACTGTGAGAAGTAAAACGAATCGACACACGATCAAACTAACGCCGAGGATTACGGCGCTTTTTTTGCCGACTACGCGCCTTACCTTTTACAAATCGCCCTTTCTTGTTACGCCGAGGTAGCTTTCTTTTACGGCGTCTTTGAACCTTTGGCCTTGCCATCGTTTCCTACCTCCGTTTCAAAACAAACATAAACAGTAACAACACAACAACTAGCACAACGATTGCAGGTAGCGCTCTTTGTGTTGCCGCTGCAAATGCGCCAGATTTGGGGAGTCTTGCGGCGTCGGTCTGTCCAATATCACCTTGGGTTTTGCTGAATATTTCCTCGATCAATGTAGGAACTTTAGCGGGAGCGCCAAGGTTCTGACCGCGGACTTCACAATCAAGAACTGCGAACAGATTGCCGGTGGGCTCCAGAGGTATTACCGAAAGATTCGTGCTTGGCACGGTCGCAACAGGAAACGTCTGATACTAGCGTGGAATGAGCGACGGCCGACTGACTGTCCAGTGGGGCCGTTTGTAGAGGGCTGACCTCACCTGTGACACCGCGATAGGCCGGATTTGCGTAAACGCGTAAGGTATATAGATAACCTGGTTTGTAACTTCCTCCGGGTTTTGTTCGGGTTTCGGTCAGTGCGCCGCTAGATTCACCGTCAAAAAACTCTGTTCAGCCTGGTTACTCGGCGCCAAATCTAGATTCAAACCTAGGTAAGTCTGGGTTTGGGCTAGATTTTGCTGAAGTTGGGTGGTTGTGTGATTACTTTGCCAGCGCGGGCAGAGGCGACCTAGACGGAAAAATGGCTAGGGCCAAGCAAACATCCACCTATTTGAGAAACCCTCCAGTATGGCAAGCATTCCTTCCTGCGACGACCTGGGTCAGCTCCCACTGCGTGGGCTCGTTTGCTACATAGCCCGTATTGTGAGGCGGCTCGAACCCGAGTTGTACCGCATTCAGGATCAGTCCACTCACCAAGATGTGGAGCAATTGCTCAAGCAGGCCGAAGCTTTTTCTCGTGGTGATAACTTTGACCGCTCCCGGGTAGCTAGGATCACGTTCGGTCAACAACCGGTATCCTCGCTGGCGTATCTGGCGGCATCAACTGCCTTTGGCTTAGCAAGAGATGACGCAAGATCGATCTTGACCGGAACAACCGAAATATTTGGCATGCTTACCTGCATGTCTTCCGAATTGCAGCAAGACTTCGAGCAGCTTCGCAGCATCTACACCAACCAACAACCGCCTGGTGACCCTATAGACCCCTCTGAGGCTGGCCCTTTGGGGCCACTTTGGTTAGACGGATCACTGCGAGTGGAAGTCCCCCGATTTGACGTACACCTAGATAAACTGGCACTGTTGTCAGCTGGAGGTGTGTATGTCATCAGGCAAACAGCGGAGGAAGTTCAGCCGCGAGTTTAAGATTGAAGCGGTGCGGATGGTCCTAAATGGTGATCGTTCAACGAGTGAGATTGCGAGGGAGCTCAGGCTGAGTTCTGAGATGCTTCGTCGTTGGAAGAAGGAATTCAGCGAGGATCCGACTCAGTCATTTCCGGGCCACGGGAACCTGAAGGACGGGGAGAAGGAATTGGAGGAGCTGCGGCGAGAGAATGCCCGTCTTCGGACGGAGAATGCGTTTTTAAAAAAAGTGTCGGGGTATTTCGCCCGAGGCCAGCAGTGAAGTACGGATTGGTGAAGTCCAGTTGTGAGTTGGGACCGGCAAGCTGGTTGTGCTCGGCGTTGTCGGTGTCCCGCAGCGGTTATTACGAGTGGCGTTCCCGCAAGCCCAGTGAGCGAGCGAAGACCGATCGCAGGCTGTTGCTGGAGATCAGAGCCAGCTACGAAGAGAGCAAGCGTGTTTACGGCAGTCCCCGCATTGTGAAGGACCTGCGAGCTCTCGGTTATACAGTAAGCGAGAAGCGGGTCGCTCGACTGATGCGGGGTGCTGGTATCACCGCAGTACAAAAGCGTCGGCGCAGACCGGCGCAAAGCTCAGAGCATGACTACCCAGTTACCCCGAACCTTTTGGAGCGCCGCTTCCAAGTGGCCGAGCCCAACAGGGCCTGGGCAGCGGATATCACCTACATCGCAACCGAGGAAGGCTGGCTCTACCTGGCCGCTTTGATGGATCTTTACTCACGGCGCATTGTGGGCTGGAATACCGCATCGCGCATCGATCGCTGGTTGCCGCTTACGGCCCTTGAGAAGGCGCTACGACTCAGGAAGCCGTTATCGGGACTCGTACACCACTCGGATCAAGGCAGTCAGTATGCCTGCTACGAGTACCAGCAGAGGCTCGCAAAGGCCCAGGCCGTATCAAGCATGAGCAGACGTGGAGACTGCTATGACAACGCCGCCATGGAAAGCTTCTTCAGCAGCCTGAAAAAAGAACGGATCAACCGACGCAAATACTGGAACAGACAGGATGCTACAACAGATATCGACGACTACATTGAGAAATTCTATAATCCGATTCGACGCCACTCGCACACCGGAGGGCTCAGCCCAATAGCGTTCGAAAACCGCGAAACCTAGCTTAACCGCGTGTACGAAAAAGCGGGTGAATTCCAGAGTGCCGCAGTCGGTTTGGGATGATGCAATGACCTTTCACTGGAGGCGTAGGAGAATCATCCTAGCTTCACGACGGAAGAAAGCGAGTGCAGAGGTGCTCATCCAGGCCACAATCACAGTAGTTGGAGACAAGACGGCCGAGGGTCAGCTCATTGTCGGTGTTACAGACGTATGGTTGGAAATTATGTTGGAGATTGACCGTGACCCGGAATTTCTTTTCCAGTTCGTAAAGCACCCTAGAAAGTTCGAGGAATTCATCGCTGCAACATACAGCAAGAGTGGTGAGTGGCAAGTAGAACTTACGCCTCGAAGCGGCGATGGCGGTCGGGACGTTATCGTAGCAAAACCTGGGTTCGGTGCGATTCGCTTCTTGGAGCAGTGCAAAGCCTATTCTCATGGTCACCTTGTCACCCACGACGACGTTCGCAGCATGATGGGAGTACTGTCCAGGGACCTTAACGCATCAAAGGGCCTCATCACTACAACGTCCGACTTCCAACCCGGTATCTATACGAGCGAAGAGTTTCAGGCTCTTGTTCCGAACCGCCTAGAACTCAAGAATGGAGACCAACTTCGCCAGTGGTTGCTTCAAGTAAACGAGGGTCAACGGTGAAGCCTGACACATCATTGCCAAACTCTTCTTGTGATCCGCTAGGCTTCACGTCCGACCCCACCAGCCGTCTCAACATTAGGCGTTTTCCGGACTTTTGCCAACTGCCGCTCAACTTCTTCGATCATTCCTTGCGCAATCCGATGTACCGATTTTGCCAAGTGGAGTCGCTCAACCACAGAGGATGCAACACCGCGCATCGACAGTCTGTGGGGCCAGCACGACGCAAGCAGTAACCTGGCCCTGCCAAGCAGCGCCAGCGAGACCTTAAGCCGTTACCTGGCAACAGATTGCACCACCTCAGAAATTGTGACCCACGTCACATTTCGGTATAATTCTTGCTTCTAATGGCGTAGTTGTCCGAGTCATTTGTACTCGCCGTCTTCAAGTGCTCAACAGGTTGTAGTACAGCAATGGAAGCCGTCTTTCTGCCTTGGAGCGTCCTATGCGGGGCAACATGCGTGTCATCAAGTGGTCAGATATGACAGCCGCGATTTGTAGTAGGCGACCTATGATGCTGCGTCTTGTCTACCCGCTATCTCTGTCTCTGCTATTTGTACCGAATTTGGTCTCAGCCCAGACCTTCTCTGGATGTTCATCCGGTTCAATACGGACATGCGCTAGTATTGCCGTTGAAGCAATTTTCCTCGGAGATCGGTGGGCCGTGACGGCTAGGGTTACCAACACAAGCTTTGAATCCATTGGTCTTCCGTGGGCAGCAATTCAAAACGTTGGGTTTAACGGTGTCACGAGCGCTACTTTCTTGCCGGGCACTGCATCTGCGACAATTGGAGGAGTCGACGTCACAGATCTATTCCTCCTTGATGTAAATATTTCAAGACTTGCCTTCATTGGCGGAGCGGACGACCCAGGGCCATTTAACGCGATCTTTGATTCTCGTTGCCAAAGCGATCCACAATGCCTTGCAGATCAACAGACATTCATGCCTGTCCAGACGGCGCTTTATGGAACAGTCGTGTTCTCGTTTGAGGTAACAGCCTTTCCGTCGGACCTGCGGACGCAGATAGGGGTGTTGAACGGCAAGACAGTCGATCAGCGCGTCAGTTGTTGCAGTAACGCCGATCTTACTCGTGAGACTCCTCCGACCACAGTTGTACCCGAGCCCATTACTATGGTGCTACTGGGTAGTGGCCTATTCGGTATCGGGGCAGCCCGGCTGCGCCGTCGCAAACGTGGCGAGGACATTTGACTGCTATAAAGCAGAGTCTTGCGTTCAGCGTGATTGCCGCAGGTATCAGGCCAAGAAGCTAGAATGTGGTGTGATCGGCCCCTGTCTTAAAGCGGAGAGTCACCACTCGTCCCCATCGTTGTCATTCGGATCCCAGTCCGCCAACACATCGTCCACCAAGTTTTCTACCTCGTGCTCGGTCCAATCCTGCTCCACGTCGCGTTTGAGAACGGCCTCCACCTCGCGCTTGGCATCAGTCTTGGAACTGTAGTCCCAACCCCAGGTTTCGTCCCCCGCGTACTTCATACCATGATCAACTAGCTGCTGCTTGCGCTGCTCGGACTTCTCTCGTTCTTCTTCCCTACGCCTCTCGGACTTCTTTCGTTCCTTTTCCTTGCGCTTCTCCCGCTCGGCTTCAGCTCGCTTGTGCTCTAGCTCGATTCGCTGTTGTTCCTTCTCCCGCTTCTTCTCCTCACGGTAGGGCTGCAGTGTTTCCTCAACGACGCTCGTGGCTTGGTTGGCCTGCTCGTGGTGCGGTAACCAAGACGAAACACGCTCGCTCGTCACCTTCTGTTCGAGTGATGTTATCACCTTGGATCGCCAGACGCTGGGAACATCGTAGGGTATGCACGCCATCGCTCCGAGCTTGAGGTTCCGAATACGGGCGCTTTCCTCACGTACCTTCTGGGCTTGTTCCTCGGCCTTCCGAGTCTCTTCCTCAGCGGTTCGCTCATCCACATCGTCGAAGGGAGATGGACTGCCGAAGGGTATAGCCGGTTCTTGCACCTGCGGGACAACCGAAGCCCGAGGTTGCGGCGCCGGTCGAGCTGGCTCCGGTTCAACCCATTCCTCTTCATCTGGATAGTCGAGCTGACTCAGAAACTCAACTGCGGCGTCTATGTCCTGGCGTTCGTTACGTGGTTGCGGTTTAGGATGTCGTACACGTGGCTGTCTGCGAGGGCGGTTCTCGACGTAGTCTAACACTACATCTTCGCGGAACCGCCGGTGACCGCCAGGCGTACGCGTGCAATCGATAATGTTACGGTTGGCCAACCGGCGTATATGGTCTTCAGACAGTCCTGCTAACTTGGCCGCTTCGCCGGTACTCAGCAAAGGCGTATACATGCCACCCTCCTCTGGGAATCCTGTGTTTGAGCCTGGACCTCCGGAATCTCGATCGATCTGGCTAGATCAGTAGCAAGCAACCTCTCCGCACGACGTCGCAGCTCCACAGCGAATTCAGCGCTGCCCACGATGTGACGTGCACGCTCGACTGCTACTAGCGCAGCCGACTTGAAGGTCTTCATCCGGGGTCGTGATGTGCCGCTTCTGTACGACCGCATTGTACGTGCAGTCACCCCGATTCTCTTAGCAAGCACCTTTTCCTCAAGTGTTCGCAGGATCGGGAAGACATGCGTTACCCAAATACCCCGCTTGGGATCGGAGTATCTTTCACGAACCTCCTCCCAATCGTGCACGGTACCGTGCTCCACTTCCTCGATCCGGTTTGCTTCCTTACCGATATAGACGACTTCGTTGACGACGACGCTCCGTCGGTAGAGGAGGCCCTTGGTAGAACGAGTGCATGCTTTTCTTGTAGCATCTGCACTCTTCGACTCGGGGTGCGTACAATATTTCACCAGGATATCGTTGTACGACTGAACCCGCACTAGCGATCCCCCTGGATGTCCTGTGGTAATTCCGAAGCGCTCCCCGGTGTGAATATCGAACCAAAACTGCCTGCGGATCTTTCGCGGGTCGGTTGTGTAGGGGCCGATCAAATGAAATCGTTTGGGATCGACTCCTGGTGGGTGACCGAATGGCGCAACTGTCACACTCAACACGAAATTCATCGGCTTGATCCGGTCTGCGTATTTGAGCTTTGACCCGGTTCGGTGAAACGGTCTATATAGGTGTGGCGACGTGATCGAAAGACGGGATACTGCAGGCCGTGATGCCCAGCTTGGAAAGGATGGCGAAGTACCGTTCAGTGTGGACGTGATGATCTCAAGCCAGACCTCTTGAATCCAATCCCGTGACTCACGTGCGAGGTCGATTGGGTTTAAGAGGTGTCCGAGCCCGTGCTCCGAATGCTTGCAAATCTTTATGGTTCCATCCGCCGCAAGATTGAACAGCGCATAGCGCTTCGCTGAAATAACGAACACGTGCAGTTGGCATCGCCTACCGTCGTCGTCAAAGTTTTCTCGCTCTATCTCCAAGACGGATCCGGAAATCACACTGTGATCATATGGATTCAACGCTTTGAATCGCTCGATTATCGCGTCCACTTGCTTCCACGACAGCGCTTGTACCGCCGGTGTGCCGTCGCCAAGCGTACGATTGCCATTGGGGCAAGCCAGAAGGCCGCCAGTCTTGGTGGCCACGATCGCCATCGAGTCGGTATCACAGAACGCGTACGTGCCACCGGCCCTGGTGACTGTGGCTTCTAGAAGGGCGAGCATCAGACGGGCACCAGACGTGATGAGTGAGGCATAAGGTGGAAAGCAATACACACCTGGTTTTTCAAGCCTGGGTTTTCTGACGGTAAATCCGCCGTCCAAGCCGTACGCTTCTACGGCGAACTTCTCACGTGCTTTGGCCTCTTCCCTATTGAATTCGGCGTACACGCCGTAGCTAATGCTGTTAGCGAAAACTTTGATAAAGCGGTCGAGCCGCTCGCGCTCGCGTTTTGGCAATGAGTTGTCGCGGGCCACGGCCTTACGCGATTCTATCACCTTCTGAAAGACATCGTCTTTCCGTGGGTCTATGCACACTTGGCCGCCCAACCGCATCGGCTTCAGTCCCTCTTGAAGCCCTCTTGGTACCAAACGGAAGGCCTCAACAATCTCCGGTGGCCGCCCCGACAGCAGAGTTGAAGCCACCAGGTCCGGACCAGCATACCACAAAGGTGTGTCCTCAGAGGTCACTGGGTTGACGCCGATGGTGAAAGAATCGTTGTCGGGACTGTACTTAGCTCTGACGGGCAGGATATCACCACGCGGTTTGACAAGCGCGAAGAACCGCAACTTCAGCCAGAAGTTAGGATCAAAGCACTGGTCGATCGACACCTTCCGGAGTAGTCGCCGCACGTAATCGGTTGCGCTCACAACCCCTATTCGTTCGGCTGTCAACATTTTCGACATGTTCATCAGGCAGTTGACTGTGGGATACATCGCGAGAAAATCACCATAAACCACCGGTACCGGTTGTAGCCGTATTCTGGCTTCAGCCCGGCCACCGTAATAGGATGTCATGGCGATGCCGTAATGCTCCGATGTGATGTTGAGATATTTATGTCTGAGGGGTTCAATTCCCGCGGCCTTGAAATAGGCTTTCCCCACGCTCGCGGGAGAGAACGCATGGCAGGGGTCGAGGCTGATGGGATGGAGATCGAATTCCTGCCTGAGCTTAACAAGCAGTTCAGTCGTGGCGCGCACATCTTGTCTGTTGTAAGCGATATACTCAGGCGTTATGTGACCGTGTGTTTCGGCTTCACCTTTACCGTGTTCCATTCCAAATGCTTTACAAGCCGATTCGAGTGAATGGCTGGTATTGGTAAGAGCAAAGGCCAGTGTCCGCAGATCGATCAGGTGCCCGCGAAATCCTCCCTTGTTGGGGTGAGCCTCTGGTCGAACAACAAAACCTGGGTCGTCCCCACGAACTTTGGCGGGCCGGGTAAACCCTTTGAACGAGCGCCTGGGATCCAGGTGTCGCACGCACACGCGTGGGCGATTCCGGTTCTCCTTGTAGCTGTCACTCTCCTCGTCGAAGTACTCTGACATCTGAAATGAGAATCCGCCGCGAAAGGGAATCCGCGCATCACCAACGTCAGTTGCTAGACGTGAAATATCGAACGGTAGGTTAAAGCCGACCACCAGCGACTCGGCATCGTAGGCGATAGGCCAGAAGACTTTCTCCATGAACTCACGACGGGAGTACAGGTGTAGTTTTTTGACCCGCCTACCGGCGACCTCGGCCTTATGGGAGGTAGAATAGGCGGTGAGCAGTGCCAGCCCTTGCGGGTCAGTTTCAAGGAGATCGTCCGCATGCACGAGACCTTCTTCAACGACACGAAGACGCAGCCCGTGGAATTTGCCGATTCGGTAACTACCGAAGGTCATTCGTTGGGTTGGATCCGTGGTTGTCTCGAAGTCGAGGATCAGGACTACCGCGGGCCATGGAGCGCTGTGCGCTTCTTCGGAGTGGCTTACAGCCTCAGTCGGCTTCTTCCGCTTCTGTTGCCCGCGACTCTTCAGTGGCTTGTCGGTGCGCTGCCTCGTGTACACCCGCACCGCGACCTGCAGATCATCGATGCTCATCTTCATCTTCTACTGATCCTACTGACCAGCCTGCTGCCTCGGGCATGTCGCGCCATGCCGGATAATCCCGATCGAGCCCTTTTGCGAAGCCCTCCAGCCACAAGACGACGTCGCCGATAGCGCTGTTCACCTTTGGCCAAAAGGTCTGAAGCCCCTTCAACAACTGAATGGCACGATCAATGATTGTCGTAGGCGGTTTCATCGATACTCCCCCCTGTCTCAAATCTTCAGTCACTTCGGCGTGGCAGTTACGACACAACACGACGGTAAGATCCTCCGAATTTGCAATTCCTGAAACGTGATGCTCGTCCAGCAGGGTTCGGTTTACGCGTGAGAGCGCGACAGGATTGGCGTAGACGCAAAGCAGGCATTTCTCATCGGGGCCGATGCGCCGTTGTCGGCGAGCGGCGCGAACGATTGAAGCAACATTAGGTGATGACATTACAGCCTCCTTCAATTACTGCGTTAGCGCGTAGACCTCCTCATACGCGACGTCTTGGGCGTCCAGCACTCGGCGAAGCGATCCTAAATCCGTGAGAAACGGGTATGTCTTGCCGGCTGCCCGAATCGACCTGCCGCGAAACGGTCGCAATGCGTCGGTGCGTCCGGTGTTCGCAAACGTCTTCATCGCGTTGGCATGGATGGCGACTGCCGATCTATTACGCGATCCACGAATAGGTAGGACGATCACGCCATCTTTTGTTTGGAAGTTCATTGACCTCACCATGTGATCCCCAGATTTCGGCCGATACCTTCCCGTTTCCAAACGCCGCAGTGCTGACATTACATACCTCTGAACCGTCTGCGGCGTCGTCAGGGCTTCGGTTGCCGCGTGGGTCAGGGACCAGCCGCGGTTGCGCATCATGTTCAAGGCTTCGAACGCACGCCCTCTCGCCAGTTCCTCCCGTTCGGACAGGCTCCGAGTTGAACGCCTCGACCGAGCAGGGCGAGACTGGGATCCACCGCGACTGGCCACAGTACGCTAGGCAGCAGGTTGATTCGCCTTATGTTTCGCTCGCTTTTTCGCGAGCCTCTCCACCGAGACACGCCGAAAGAGCCGGATCCCTCCTTCTGTTTGAGCGGCGGAAGTGAGTTCGCCCCTCCTATGCATGAGGCGTATGGCGGCAGGCGTCACATCCAGCACCCGTGCCGCGTCGGCTGCAGTCAAGTACATAGTCATAGAAACCTCCTTCCGGGTATTCGCTCTTATGGTTAGATTTAAGGGCTAACCCAAGTGCCATATGGCATGCAGCTTGCTCTCTTGTCTGACATTAACTCTAGCGATTCGAGGTCATCGTTCGTGCATGGCTAGACGCCCTTGTCCAAAGGAGCCTTCCGATGCTGCCGACTGAGATTGTCCGATCGGAGCTGATCGTCCGCTTGGGGCGTCATGGCGTCACGGTGACCAGTGACCAGCTCGACAGGTGGTACAAGCGGAGCCTCATCCCGTCCCCCCGAAGTCGCTCCAAGGGGCGTGGAAAGGGATCTGAATCGGTGTTCCCTATTCTGGCATTTCCGCAGGCCTATGCCATCGCTCTGCTACTCGAAATCTTCCCCCGTGACTTAGACAGCATCGGCTGGTGTCTTTTCTGCTGCGGGTTTCCGGTGGTGGAGGTAGCGCGGGAGTCCTTGATGAAGGAGTTGACCAAGTGGAAGGATCACCTACGCAGTGGACTTGAAGCATTTGATGATGATGCTGAGGAGGAGAATCCGATTTCCGCCCTCACTCGTGGCCGGGTGCCACCGGAATTCGGTCGTATCCGAAGACGTGTCGGCAAAGCGAGAGTTGAGACAGTTGCGGCCCTAGCCTACCAGGTGCTTTTGGGAGAGTTCGATCAACATGGGACCTACGATGAACAGGATTGGAAGATCGTGCGTGACGCAATTGACGCTCAGTTGGGCATCAGCCGTAGGGATGGCAGCGCGTTGGACGCGGTCTCCGCAGTGCCTGATGCACTTGAACTGCTTTCGAGCGAATTGAACCTACCGCTGATCCAGAAAGCGCTTGAGGATGCACCTCCCCGGATGCTATGTCTTTTGAGGGATGAGAGCCAGACCTTGTACCGGCATTCTGGACTTTTCCCTGGTATCGAGCAGTCACTCGTACCGCGAGAGATATTCCTCCTGTGGTTCGCATTCCGATGCGTCAGCCCAACCTCTCAGAAGGCTATAGCCGACTTCAAGGACAAGGATAAGATCTGGGGGAAGCCGGAACAGTCCATGGTCGATCGTGTTGCCAGGGCTCAGCACGAGGCCAGTAGTAGAAAGAAGAAGCCTGCAGCAAAGAAGCGGCGGCGTGGCAAGCGAGACCAGCGATCAAGGCGGCGGAATGCGAACTAAGAACGGCGTACTTGTGCTGAGCGGCTACGGTATCCAGATCGCTGTTCGCCGGGGGCACCTTGTCGTCGAAGACGGAGTTGCCGACGAACGTCGTCGAGGAGGGTTTTCCCGAATAAGCAAGATCAAGCGTGTTGTGGTTCTGGGACATGCCGGTACGATCACACTCGAAGCGCTTCGTTGGCTGCGTGATGTGAACGCCGCTTTCGTCCAAATTGACGCTGACGGGAACCTGGTTGCCGCAACCGGACCAACTGCGGTTGGAGATCCGAGAGTGGCCCGTGGTCAGGTGCTGGCTGCTGAAAATGGCCAGGCGCTGTCCATCGCACGCCGGTTGGTTAGCGAGAAGCTGCAGGGTCAGCTCAAGGTCCTGCGCCGGTTGCCAGAGCCAAAGGAAGCTCGTGGCCGGATCAAGTCTGCCCTGGCACTCTTACAGCGCAGCGACTCGTTTGAGCACTTGCGTCACTATGAGGCCGATGCCGCAAAGGCGTATTGGCGGGCCTGGGAGCCAGTTGGCGTTGGCTTCGGAAAACGGGAAGCAAAACGCGTCCCCGATCATTGGCTCAACTTCAGATCGCGCACGTCGCCACACACTAGGTCTCCCCGTGGGGCAGCGAATCCCGCCAACGCTATGCTCAACTATCTCTACGCCATCCTAGAAGCGGAGACGCGTATCGCTACTATGGTCATGGGGCTCAATCCAGAACTTGGCCTATTCCACGCAGACAAGCGTTATCGCGACTCATTGGCCTGTGATCTAATGGAACCGGTTAGACCGGCAGTGGACTTCCACCTGCTCTCAATCCTACAGACACGGTCATTCCATAAGGCCGACTTCTTCGAGAACCGTCAAGGCGTCTGTCGAGTCATGCCACCGGTAACACAGCCGTTGATGCTAACCGCTGTGAAATGGTCGAGGGCTGTTGCTCCAGTAGTGGAGAGCGTTGCGCAAACCTTACTGACAGCGAAGCCCCGCCGGGCCGTGTCGTACAAGCCGTTACCTACTCCGCTTTCAGGTCGCAATCGGAGCCGGGGAAGAAGCCGGATTCGTGGGGGCAAGGCGAAGACCACTGAGGAGTCGGCTACGACTGCCAAGCGATCAAGGAGAGTAACCGAGCAGCATGACGCGATCCGAGATTGGGAATGCTATCACCGAGGAACGGTGCAACAGGATCCCACCGTCTTCCCAGAGCAGATCCTCCCCAGGCTCCAGGGCTTCACACTGGCCGAACTTGCGCAGGCTACCGGTCTTTCACGAGCGTACTGCGGGCGCATTCGCTCAGGTGCTGCTGCGCCGCACGCGAGGTGGTGGGGTGTGTTGGAGAGTCTTCAGAAAGGATAGGTGACCCGACCCTGAGGTGCGAGATCAGTCTACTCGTTGGATTACGCTTGGGTTCTTACTGCTCGGTCACACACTTTCCTGTCTGACAAATCACTTGGGGTCTGGTTACCATGCGGCAGTCAGAGGCACGCCCCAGCTCCTGGTTCAGGCTTTTCTCACGATCATTGAACGCCGCAACAACTTCGGAGAGCCTAACTGAGTCAGTGACCTGCGTGGAGTAAGCGACGTACGACCAAGACCCGCCACATGGCTTGCTCCCAAACGCAATTGTCCGACATACCTCTGGGCTGGTGCAGCTGGGTTGGTCAATCAAATTGAGTACAACTGCCCGCAGGCTATCCAGCGACGGGGCCGACGAATCGATTTCGGAGTCACCTCTACTTCGGGCACACCCTACCAGAATGAGTAAGGCGGAAAGGAAGGTCAGGGCAGCCAACGGTGTACGTTGCCAGTTCATTGTCCAGACCTAGCTCGAACTTGGTATCTTCTGGGAGATCCCTGCCTGCCCCAAACAGCTACAAAGTAGCTTCCCGCAGTTAGCGAACGCGTGATGCGAGAACAGAAATTGTTGCTAGCAGCATCTACGTTGTCATTCTCCACAAGTAGCACACCGGTTCCATCGTAGAGCTGGAGGACCGTGTCCTCGCCTAGTGCAAATAGACACGCGCCAGCAGGTGCAGCGGTTTCGAACGTATAGGTTCCGGCCACCGGAATCTCCACTCGCGACACATCTGGCGTATTGATATCTGCAATGACACCAAACAAATATCCACCTAGCTGTAGCACGTCGGCGTCCGCAAACAGATTATTCGGTTCCGCTTCAATCGGAAACCCGACGGAGAAATCGGCGTTTGAGGTTCCGGCGCCGTTGATAGTCACCTGGGTCGGTGTCGCTGAACCGCCGAACGCACCCCAGCGGCGCTCGAATATCCCAACCAGACCATCGCCGTTGTCATCTTGGCCCGCATACATGTAATAGCCACCGTCCGCCAACTCATCAAAGGCATATGACCCGTCGGGCGCCGCCATCAGCGTTTGCACGGCTGCGCCAGACGTTGCATCCACCAGCACAACATGCAGATCCATTGGTGGTGAAAGTGTCTGTGTCAAACTGTTGCGTGCATTGACAATTCCATTGCCATATAAATCGTCGCGTCCGGGCGCTCCCACGTCAACGGCGAAGTTAAGGAGGCGAGAACGGAGCTGTGTCGCAGTGAGTGTTGGATCCTGGGCTAGCAAGAGAGCGGCAACACCGGATACGTGAGGTGCCGCCATGGATGTCCCGTTCCATACTGCTGCATCCCAAATCGGTGTGCCAGTAACGTAGTTCCACGCTGTGGACAAGATACCAAAGGTCGCGTCACCGTCAACCAAGTCGCCGCCAGGTGCAGCGATATCGATAGTCGATCCAAAGCTTGAGAACGACGAAATCAGTGCATCAGGTCCGACCGAAGATACAGACACCGTTTCCGAATATGCTGCTGGATACTGAGGGTCGGAATTACCATCGTTACCAGCAGCAGCGATGATTAGCGACCCCGCAGCAGTTGCGCTTGTCACAGCACTCTGCCACATTGTTGAGTTGACCGGACCACCGAGACTCATGTTGATGATGGGAGCCCCTGACGGCGCCTGTATCATGTTCCCAAATCCGTCGTCTACCACAAGACCTGCTGCGTACAAGATTCCCTGAGCAATGTCGAAATTGTTTCCGGCGCCGGTGATGTCGAGAACACGCACAGGACGAATGCGGACGCTCCAGGAGACCCCGGACCCTCCGGCGGCGTCATTCCCGACTGCGCCGATAGTTCCTGCCACATGCAAACCATGGTTCCCCGATGCTTGCGTAGTGGTCACGCAGTTCAGGCTTCCATCGAAATTGACATCCAGGGGGTTGGTCGGATCAGAATCAAAGCCGTCTCCATCCCCCGACCGGTCTATCGTTCCTCCACCGCAAATTTGCAGTGTGCCGGTAGATACAAAGTCGTAGCCGTCATTAGCAAGGTTTGCGGCGATTCCGGTATGGTCAAATCTGATCCCGGCATCAACAACAGCAACCAACACTCCGGCATTCCCCGTAGTAATACTCCATGCCTTAGGTGCATCTATCATCTCATAATTCCAAGCCTGCCACGGGTATAGTGGATCATTCGGCAGGGTGGGAAGTGGCGGTGCCAGCGTATTCTTACCGGAAGTCGCGTCTAGTCGCACAATCGCATTGCGCTCGACAGTCTCCACAGTGGGATCATTTCGCAGCATTGTGGCAACGGCGTCGAGGGATGCTGAGCTAGGCACTACTATCCTAGCCGCTCGGATCGCGGGCGACACGCCGGTAACCGCCATAGTGCTCGACGCCACGTAAGGTGCCAGGGAAGTGCGAATGCCGCTGGATACTGCTTGCGCGTTGGCTGTGGACATGAGTCCGGTACCAGCCCGTGGTGCACCCACAGGACCCGGGCGGAAGGTAACAATCAGCTCGTTGGGTACATACTCAGGAGCCGGGCGCTGCGGCTGTTGACTTCGTGGCTGCTGGAAAGACCCTAGGTTCTGTCTGACTGTAGAGGGCCGAACCGGCGCGCCCGCTATGGATATTGCGGACGATGATTTTGTAGCCTCACCGGTTGCCATAGCAGCCGAGGGGGCAAGGAAGGCACTTGCGACGGTGACGACACCCCTGATCGTTCCATTGGGTGTGGCAGTGACATTAAATATGATCGGCGAGCCGTTGAGCCCCGACGCCGTCGCCTCCACAGTCTCTTGACCCGCAAACCTGCCAAGCGTGTAGGTCACACCGGCAATACCAAATGCGTTTGTCGTTGTCGTTGTCACCGATAGGGTACCTGACCCAGCGGTGGTGTTCCAATCTACGCCTTGGGCTGATACTGCGTTACCGAAGGCATCGACAACCTGCACCGACATAGACACGGGTAGGATCGTGCCAGCGAGTCCAGTCTGTGCATCTCCAGCATCGAGAGCCATTTGGACAGCGGGACCCGGTGCCAGAGTGAAGGATGCCGACGTTACTCCCGCGATGCCTTGGGCGGTGAAGGTAAGTGTTTTGTTCCCAGCGGTACCACCAATCGCAAGGTCCGTGTAACCAACCACGCCGCCGACAGCTGCAGCCGATGTGCTGCCCATCAGAGTTCCCCCACCCGACGCGATCGTAGCGGTCACTACAGTAGTGCTATCGTTTTCCGCGATGTTACCGCGTGCATCGCGTACCTCCAATTGCGGCTGAGTTGTGAACGTCGCTCCGGCACCAGCTCCACTGGGCTGCGTGCGGATGACTAGCGCAGATCCCACTTGATTGACGGTAAGCGATGCGGATCCCTGGACTCCGTCAACGATGGCCCGAATGGTCGTGACTCCGTTTCCACTCGCCAATGCAAGACCCGTTGACGGATTGACGGTAACAACGCTCGTATTGGTGGAACTCCAAGCGAATGTCTTGCCGGATATCGTACTGCCATCTGCGGCCTTGGCTACAGCCTGAAACTGAAGGGTTGCGCCGACCGCGGTGAGCGTATCTGCACTTGGTGAGATCTCGACGCGAGTCACGGGCTTGGGCTGAGGTGTCTTGGGAGGAGCAGTCGAGTCGCCGCCACCGCCGCCGCAGGAAACGGACGCGAGCAGCCCGACAGCACCCGAAAACGCGATCAAAACTTGAAACCTAAAGTATGCGATCCCCCGTGACACAGGTGGATCCCTCAGCGTCCACACGTATTCCGAATCCTCTCTCCGCAAAAAACCCGTCACTTGTTTGTCCAGCCTGTTTCGGACAGCTCTCTGAACATATCCCAATTTGGGTTATCCGGCCAGGCTAGGCAGGCTTCCCGCGGACTGGCTTCGATGACTGGCCGCATGAAATCTCTCCATACTACTCGCTACAAGCAATTCCTACGACGCCTCAAGGCTGCGCGCCTCGAAACGAAGCTCACGCAGTCGGAGGCTGCGAAGGCACTCGGCAAGCCCCAGTCGTTTGTCTCGAAATGTGAGTCAGGGGAGCGCCGCGTGGATGTCATCGAACTGGAAGATCTGGCGAAGGTCTACCATAAGCCGCTCTCGTACTTCCTCCCTGAGACCAGAAAGCGAACGCGAGCACAGTGATCCCGGTACCGTTTCGTTTCAGTCATGTCCTACCTATCGGTAGATCCAAGTCTGGCTGCTGAACGGATTGTTGCCGAAGACAACCACCTGATCTCTCGCCACGTCGAATGCGATTCCGAAGTGGCCATTAAACGAAGGTGTTACACCCGCTCCCAATAAGGTCCACGAGGAGCCGTCCCACTCCCAGGTCTGGCTGCCCAGGGCAAAGAGCAGCGTTCGAGCTGCTGGGTCAAACACGAGTCCCGTCTCTGAACTAGAAGGGAAGGCTGAGGGCCTTGTAATACTAACCCAGCTGAGACCGTCATACTGCCAAGCGTCGTTAAGGTTCTGCACGCCGTCCCATCCACCAACTACAACTGTCTGCTGACGTTCAGCATCGTAAGCCATACTGACTTCCCTCCGAACGGATGGAGTACTAGTAGGTGATGTAACAATCTCGATCCACCCGGTCCCGTCGAACTCCCACGTGTCGTTCATGAAACCAACGCGAAAGCCCCCAAAGATCACAGTCTTGTTTCGCTTGGCATCGAACGTGGCGCGGGTGCAGCAGCGACTTGGAAACAGTCCTCCCGCGTACGACATTGCGGTCCAGTCCGTACCATCGAACTCCCACAATGTCTTCGTGGGATTCTCAGTGGCAAAAACGACCACCCGCCCTCGCGCAGAGTCGTACACCATCGCGCCCATGGTCTGATTCAGAGCTGGTGGGGAAGTGACCGTCACGATCTGGCGCCAGTCGGTTCCATCAAATTCCCACGTTTCGGCGTTTGTCGGACCTTCCGCCTGGGTAAGGCCACCAAAAAGAACGGTGACATCGCGAGATGTCGCGTAAGCCATCAATGGCGCTTCGCGGGCCGATGGTGAGAGAGTGGGGTTTAGTAACACCCACACGCGAACGACCCTCGTGACAAACACGACCGGTGGTAAGAGGGTGCCAACAACCGCAGCTGTCGCGGTGTCAATTCCCAAAGAAGAACCCATCACCCATTGTGCACTAGCCTGGCCAGTGCTGTCGGTCAAAGGCTGAACGGGGCTTACGGTGCCATCGCCAGTAATGGACCACTCCACCGCCACGTCAGGAACGCCATTCCCAAAGTCGTCAGATACGCCAATGACAAGCAGTTTGCCAAGCAGTTCACCTCTTCCGCCTTGTTGATCGTTACCGTCTTCAAGTATCGCCTGGGCTGCTGGTCCAGGTGTGAGGGGGAAAGGCGCAGATGTGACCTCGGCAAGACCCTGTGCCGAGAAGGCCAGTGTCCGCTCGCCAGCGATTCCGCCGACGCCAAGGTCCGAAAACGCCACGACACCACCAACTGCGGTCGCAGTCGTCGTGCCTTGTAGCGTTCCACCCCCAGATGCGATGGCAGCGGTCACCACCGTGACATTGTCAACGCCAACGATGGCTCCGTTCGCATCCCGCACTTCAAGCACAGGCTGTGTTGTAAACGCTTGACCGGCTGCGGCTCCCGCAGGTTGCGATGTGACCTGGATCGAAGCCGCAGCAGGGCCGGTCGGATCTTTGGTACCAGATGGGGCATTTGGTCCAGAGTCCGAACCACAAGATGCAATGACGAGGGCAGAGACGAAGGTAAGACAAAACGATAAAACAGGCCGAACACGCATCTGCAACCTCCGCAGCTAGGGCGACGTGACGGCGAGCACTAAACAGGATGTTGCCAAGCGACACATCAGGCTTGCCGTTTGACGACCACAACCATAACACCCTGGCAAGGGTTGGCAAGGGTAGCACGGGCGCAGGAGCAGTGGGTCAAAGCCAGCAGATTCGTGACTACGTGATTGCAGCTGAGCAGGCAGGCCGAGCTTACTTACCCGCCGAGTTGGAGATCGCGACTCTGCAGGAGGTGGCTAGACTGGGCCAAGATCTACGCCGAGAAAGTCGCATCCGTTCTCCCGCAAGGTTGAAAGGTACCAACGCCTGATATCAGCGGGATCTAGGTCGAGCGAACGGACACCACAAGTCTTGTCAGATGGCTCGATCACATTAAGCGTGTTCGGCGGCCTGCACTACTGCGGATCGGATCTCCTGAAACCCGACAGGCACGGCACCTAGATTCCTTAGCGTAATGACGCCGAGTGACTTCTGGCTGCCCAACTCCTGGTTGATCAGGTGCGTCGAGAGCACATAGAATTCCCACTGACCCAGATCAAGCGGATCGAGAGTAGCCTGCTCGCGGTGCTTGAGGAGACAGAAAACGTAAACGTCGGAATGTCGCTCCGGTACTTCTGTCAGTGTATCTGTGTCGGGGTCCCACCCTCGCTTACGAGCAATATCAAAGCGAGGGGTTGACAGCTTTGCTTGATGCCAACTTTGCACGTAACCGGATGTCTTTACTTCAATCTTAATTCCGTTCTCGTCTGTCAGATCGTACGGCAGCCAATCATGGCGCACCCCATCTGGAACGTCTAGCGCCCGAGTTACGATGTATTCAGCCAACCAGCCACGGAAGGTGTTGGTGACGAGATCAGAACAGGCCCATTGCCAAAAATCAAGAACCGACCCCACTGATGACTCACCAGCCAAATGGAATGGTTCGGCGCCGCTCAGACGTTGAACCGAGAGGCGGGGAAGTGTCACTTGTCTTCCAGTTCAGCTGAAGTAATTGGCAGCGATCCAACCAGAATCTAGTCAAAATCCAGCCCAAACCCAGACTTACCTAGGTTTGAATCTAGGTTTGGCGCCGAGTAACCAGGCTGAACAGAGTTTTTTGACGGTGAATCTAGCGGCGCACTGACCGAAACCCGAACAAAACCCGGAGGAAGTTACAAACCAGGTTATCTATATACC
>JAZDCZ010000426.1:0-7332 GCA_036679605.1 Gemmatimonadota bacterium | reverse complement strand
GATCAAGCGGCGCTCCCCCCTATCCTCCATCCGCCTGGCGCGCAGGCCCTACGCTACCCCCGGCAGGGTTTCTTGTTTCTTCCTTCGCGCTGTCCATCCCGATCGTTTTTTGCACCGTTGGGGTTCACTCTCGTTGCGGCCCGGTGACTCGCTCACGATCCCGTGGATGGCTTGTCGATCAGCTTCACCAGATTCGTTTCCTCCACCAGTGTGATCCAAGCTACGGGGCTTCTGACTCTTGCCCCGATGGGATTAACTCCCACTGAACATGCCAGCCTTCGCTGGACGCACTGCCTCCCGAAAACACGTCCGCGTTGGCCTCATTGAATTTATGAGCAGGGAGAGGGGTTGGGCACGAATTCCGCCATAGCCCGCCATCGACACCAGTGATGGATCGAGAAGGCACTTGGTTCTTCATTCTTGGGATTGTGTCCCGAGCGGCCTAGCCCGTGAAACTCTGGCTCAGGCTTACGTTCGAGTTTTCGGCCACTACGGGCAAGATCGAAAAGCGGGAAAAGCTTGACGGTCTCCTCAACTTCTACTCTCGGTCGACTGCTTGATGATCGGTTCGTTGCAATTGTTGCACGGTACGGGTGCACAATCATGTCCGTTCCCTTGCTCGACGCAATGAGCCGCGGTAACGATGAATCCTGACCGGCTGCGCCTCCTCCGGCCCAGGAACGGATAGTCCGTGTACCCCCGCGAACCGGGCGTGTAGAACGCATCCCGATCCGGCACGTTGAGCTTCGCTCCGGTGCGGAAGCGCGTCGGAAGATCCGGGTTCGCGATGAACGGAACGCCGTAGGCGATGGCATCGGTCGCGCCGCTGGCCAGGGCCTCATGGCCCGTGACCGCGTCGAAACCCCCGTTCAGGATCAGGATGTGGTCGAAGGCGGCGCGGATGTGCGGATGCACGCTCGGACCATCGGAACCGAACGGGTGTCCTGGCGGCCCCTCGACCACGTGCAGGTAGGCGATGCCGCGTCCGTTGAGCTCTCTTGCGCCGTACGTAAAGGTGGCCACGGGATCGCTATCGTGCATGCCGTTGAACGAGACGGTCGGTGAAACGCGGACGCCCGTGCGCGACGCGCCGATCTCGTCGATGACCGCTTGCGTGACTTGGAGCGGGAAGCGCCACCGGCCTTCGATCGAACCGCCGAATTCGTCCCGGCGCCGATTCGAACTGTCGCGAATGAACTGATCGAGCAGGTAGCCGTTGGCGGCGTGGATCTCCACGCCGTCGAAGCCGGCGTGGATAGCGCGGCGGGCGGCTCGGGCATAGTCTTCGGCGATGCCGGGCAGCTCGTCGATCTCGAGGGCACGCGGCGTAACAAACCGCTTGCTGCCAGCTGGTGTCCGGATCTGGCCCGCAACGGGAACGGCGGACGGCGCGACTGGCCGGGCGCCAGCGAGGAAGTCCGGATGCGACACACGGCCGGTGTGCCACAGCTGCAAGAAGATGCGGCCGCTGGCGCGGTGAACGGCGTCGGTGACGGGTCTCCAAGCCTGCACGTGTCGCGGTGTGAAGATGCCGGGGGCATTGTGCCAACCCACCCCTTGCGGGGAGATCGCCGTCGCTTCCGAGACGATCAAGGCAGCCGATGCGCGCTGCCCATAGTACACGGCCATGATGTCGGTCGGCGTCCCATCGGCGTCGGCCCGGCCCCGGGTCAACGGAGCCATGAAGATGCGGTGCGGCAGAACATAGGGACCCAGCCGAATCGGGTCGAACAGAGTCGGGGTGGGGAGCGGGCTGTGTTGGACGATCATTTTCTTCCTCCGCGATTCACAGGATTTTCGTGACGAGGGGTCACGTGATCTCGAGACACCCTTTTCAGCTATCCGCTTAGCTCGCTACTCCCTCAGGGTGCAGATGGAACACCTTGCTCATGATTTTCCACTGGCCGTCGACTTTCAGCATCGTGAACAAGTCGGTGTACCGGGAACCAGACCAGTTGTCGAGCTCGAGCCGTACGGTGGCGACCGTGTCGACGAGATCGATGTTGGCGATACGGGCTTTGAGCTCCTTCGCTGGACCGTTCCCGTCACTCCAGTCAAACAGCTGCTGGATGGGGCCGCCGAATAGGTCGGCACCGGCATAACCGAAGATCGTCGCGTCCTTGTGGAAGGCAGGTTTCATATCGTCGCCTCTGCCGGACTTGGCGCCATCGATGTAGTGCTGGATGACCTTGGCGATCAAGTCATACTCGCTCACGTTTGTAGGTGCATTAGTCATGGGTCTCACTCCTCACTAGGTTCTTTCGCATTTAGACCTGAATCATTCCGCCGTCAGCGACGAGGTCGGCTCCGGTGAAGTAGCTCGCTTCGTCGGAGGCGAGAAACGCCACGGTCGCGGCTATTTCCTCGGGCTTGCCCGGGCGACCGAGCGGAGTCTGTTGGACAACCTGCTCCGCGAACGCATCGACTTCGTCTTGGCTCAGACCGAGTTTGCCCACGAGCGGAGTTTCGATAAGCCCCGGACTGACGACGTTGACACGGATGCCGCGAGGCGAGAGTTCCGCCGCAAGCGTGCGGCCAAGAGAACGAACCGCCGCTTTCGTTGCCGAATAAATGCTCGTGTTCGGTAGCCCAGACTGAGCAACCACGGAGGCGTTGAGAATGACCGACGCACCTTCCGAGAGGAGCGGCAGGGCCTTCTGAACCGTGAAGAAGAGGCCTCGCACGTTGATGTTGAATAAACTGTCAAAGTGCTCTTCCGTCACCGCCTCGAACGGAACAAACGGTGCGATACCCGCGTTTGCAAAGAGCACGTCCACACGGCCGAACTGCTTCTGTACCTGAGTGAACAAGCGGTCCAAGTTTTCGAGGTTCGCAACATCACCTCGGATGCCCGTAGCCCGGTCACCGAGTTCGGCGACGGCGGCATCCAGTGCTTCGTTGTTGCGGCCGGTAATAACGACCTGGGCACCGTCTGCGATGAACCGCTGGGCGGTGGCCAACCCGATTCCACTGCTTCCTCCGGTGACGACTGCAACTTTGTTGTTGAACTTGCCCATTGCCTTTTCTCCTTTTGATTTTTTGATTTACCACTCGGTCTATGTCGGATGTCTGTGAAACTCTGCGGATCTACCGGGAACTTGTCCTCGACGGACATGCCGAAGGCGCACCAACCGCGATGCGGACCTCGTCCGGCTTGGACTCCTTCAAGGGAAGGTCCTCGATCTTCAGGACGTCGGCGTCGCCCAACTCGTGGAAGCGAACGATCTTGCTCACGGTCTTCATGACACTCACGCTTGCCCCTTCTTCCAGGCGAACTTTTCGAACGGTGGGTCGACCGGTGTCTTGGCGATGTGGTTCGCGTAATTCGAGAGCACTTTGTGGGCGACGCCGACAAGAACCTCGAACACGTTCTGTTGGGTGAAACCGGCAGCGAGGAAAGCCTCGAGTTCGCCGTCGCCTACCCATCCTCGGTTCACGACGACGGAACCCGTGAACTTGCGTAGCGCCTCGAGGCGCGCGTCCTGGAGCGCCTCACCCGTGCGAAGCGCGGCGATGATCTCTTCGTCGACCTTCTCGCTCTTGGCGATGGCCGTGTGAGCCGCCATGCAGTAGCTGCAGTCGTTCTCATAGATGATGGTGAGCCAGACGAGGTTGCGCTCGGTTGGCGTGAAGCTCGTTCTCGAGAAGAGCGAGGCGAGCGTCTGGTAGGTTTCGACAGCGACCGGGGATTCCGAGAGCAGACCGATCAGGTTCGGCACCATGCCGAACTGCTTCTGTGCACGTTCGAGGAATGGCCGCGAGGCTTCGGGGGCGCTCTCTGCGTTGTGGACCGTAAAGGTGGACAACGTTCTTTTGCTCTGCTTCTGTGAGGCTTCCATTTGTGCTCTCCTTGTTTTGTCAGTTGGGGGTTTCTGAAATGCTCAGTCCTGCCAGGGCAGTAGCACGACGTTGCCCTTCACCTGGTTCGTCGCGACCAGCTGAAGCGCTTCGGTCGCCTGGTCCAGGGACATGGTTCGATCGAGCAATGGACGGATGCGTCCCGCGCGGACCTGCTCCAGGCCCCACGCGAGGTGCTCCGGATCGCTCGCCATCGACCCACGCAGTTGCTTCTGAGTGAAGAACAGGGTCCGCACGTCGAAGGACACCTGCGGTCCGGCTGCAAATCCGAAGGCAACGATCACACCGAGAGGCCTCGCTGCCTCGATACTCTGCCCGAGGACGTCGCCTCCCAGATTGTCAATCACGACGTCCGCGCCCTGGCCGCCAGTCCAATCGCGCACCGCGGCAACGAGATCCTGTTCCCGCGTGTTGATGATCAGGTCGGCTCCCGCCGACGCGACGAAGGCTCGCTTCTCCTCCGATCGAATCGTGGTGGCGACCTCCGCGCCGAGGACCTTGGCCACCTGGATCTGCATGCTGCCCGAGCCGGAGGCCCCGGCCTGGATCAAGATCTTGTCGCCAGCTTTGACCTCACCGACATCCCCGAGGGCACGCACTGCCGTGCCCAAGGCCACCGGCAAGGTCGCCGTTTCCTCGGGCGACAAACCGGTATCGTCCTTCACGACGAACGGCGCTGGCACTTCCATGTACTGCGCATACGTGCCCCAACGACCGAGGCCCGGCAAGACGAAGCTCGGCGCGGTGACCACCGGGCGCACGTCGAAGTCGGACTCCTCTTGGGGAAAGCCGGGTGCCGGGATCACACGTTCGCCGATCTCGAAGCCCGTGACTCCATCTCCGAGGCCGGCCACCTCGCCGGCGGCATCGGCTCCCAGCACATGCGGGAGGGGAATATCCTGGCTGATCGACCCGTCGCGGATGTAGTGGTCGAGGCGGTTGACGCCCGCGGCCAGGATCTTGATCAGCACGTTGCCGGGTCTCGGCTTGGGGGTGGCGACGTCCTCGACCCGAATGTCCGTGTTACCAAACTCTCGTATCACGGCTGCTCTCATGGTTTCTTTCTCCTTTGCTACCTACTAGTAGGTAGGTATGCGGTCAAAAAAAAATCAACTCCTGGGTTTCAAACTCTCCTTGATCTGCTTCATGATCTGGCGCGCCTTCTTCTCACCGTTGGCGCGCCCGTACTGCATGGCGCCCTGCGCGGCGGAGAAGATCATCGCGCCATGGTTGTCCGGTGTGCCGGGGAAGTCCATCACGCCAAGATCCCGTCCGTTCTTGATTACCGTGCTGATCCAACCAACCACGTACTGCGCCAGAGAGCACATCGATTTGCCCATCGCTTCGGGAACAACGTTGATCTCGGACTGCACGGAGCCGGCGGCGCAGATTCGGTCGTGCGTCTTGAGGATGTCGACTACGAGCTGCACGTAGCCCTCGAGTTGAACCCAAGGTTCGTCGGATTCTCGCTTCGCCTTGGCCAAGGTGGCCCTGACATCGGCGCTGTATTTCTCCGCCACAGCCTTCCCCAGGTCTTGTTTGCTGGAGAAGTGGTGATGAATGCTCGCCTTGGTGATCCCCAGCCGGTCGGAGAGGTCCTTGTAGCTGAACGCGCTGTACCCGCGTGTCTGCACCAGTTCTGTGGCGATCTCGAGAATCTGCTCTTTTCTGTCCATGACACCTAATCTACCTACTAGTTGGTAGAGTGTCAAGGCAAAAAGTCCACATTTTCTGCATTTTCCATATCACTGTACTGGAAGCCAAGCACCTCCGACACCTTCACGGGGTCGAATCCAATCATAGGGCACGAGTCGTAGCCCAGCTCCCGTGCAGAAAGCATGAGGTTCATGGCCGCCAAACCAACAGAGCGGCAAGCCTCGTCGCGTAGAAGCCTGTCATTGCCTTCGTAGAACTACCCAATCATTGGCTCGAGCTGTTCGCGCACTGATTCAGGAGCGTCGCGAAGGAAGCGTTCGGTTCTGCCGTGGGCCTTCAGATCACCTGTCAATACAACGACAACAGATGCGTCTCGCACCTGTTCCTGTTCCCAGGCGGCCGCGTGAAGCCGATTCTTGAGCTTCTGGTCCACGACCGCCACGAAGTGTCTGTTCTGGATATTGAATGATGACGGTGCCAACGCGGCCGCAGAAAGCATGGTGCGTAGCTTCTGTTCGGTCAGCTTGTGGTCGGGGTCGTAGTGTTTGACAGATCGTCTCGTCCTGATGGTATCGAAGACGTTCATGGGCGTGCGGTTGCCTTCTCGTTCTTCCGGGCCGGCACTGATGTCCTCTTGGTTGCTCATGTTCGTCCTCCGTCCTGTTCTGTTGAACTCAATCGCCATTGTACAGCATTGGTGGTATTCGTCGGGTTGGAAGCGATTCACAACTGACCGAGCATCGGGTGGGATCGCTGCGCCCTGAGCAATAAACATGTATATTTCATACTATCATCAGGAACTGCATCGCAGCAGTGATGACGTGCAAGCAAGTCAGCATGGGCGGTCAGCCCCTACGATGGCCCCAGTTTCGAGTTTGGATATTTTTGGAGTCGTGGTGAAGTAACCCGCAGTGACGCGGAAAACGGATCGACGGCCAAATCTCTTCCACATCAAGTTCTGCACATACACCAACTTGGGGTTGTGCTCCTCCTCTTCGTTGATGGCTTGGCTGATAATCTGCTCCCAGTCCTGTCCTTCCCTTACGCTCCCGTCACCATCGACAGCATCTTTGTACTTTTCGTGGAGAGCCGCAAGTCTTGCCTTGCTCGGCATCTCCCCACGTGAGAAGAGGACCCCGAGCATCGCAGTCCAATAGCATTTGATGGCGCGTTTCTGCTCATCGATGGGTAGCTGCTTGGCGATCTGTTCCATTCCGTACAGCGATGTGATCAGGTGGAGGACGATGAAATCCCCTGGCTCGGTCATGTAGAGCAGAGAGAGAGCGTCATACAGTTGCTTCCAAATCGTGGCCATGTCCTCGCTCTCTATCCAGGCCGGTGTTGCATGGATCAGCGGGTGTCCCTCCGCGAGTACTTTGGCGACCTGGTACTGCGTCCCGGTCACGCTGAGTTCGGGGTGAAAACCGGCGGCTTCGCTGTATTTTTCGGCCTTGAATGTCGTCTCGAGCCAAGCGCAGAGTTCTTCCCGGTCGGTCTCCCATGTTTCCGCGATGCGGATTAATGAGTCCAGCGCGGACTTATCAGCATGCGGGTTGGGGTCTGCGGGGAAAGTCTTTTCCGGCTGGCAGGACACATACGAAAACGCCATGTAAGCCAGGCCTTCGATGATCATCCAGCGGTTGCCAGAGTCCAGTGCCCAGCCTAAGTGTATGGTGCCGTGCATGAGCGAACCCACGCAACCTGGTGTCAATGGCGGTTGAAAGGCGCGTAAAGATGGCTTTTTGTTCTTCTTGTTCCGGGATCTGATTCTTTTTGTTCTTGGGTCTGAGTGTTCTTCTCTGGATCTGGTTTCTTCTT
>JAZDCZ010000425.1:0-2340 GCA_036679605.1 Gemmatimonadota bacterium | reverse complement strand
GTATTATCGATTCTCCCTAAGCTTCCGCGATGTAGAAGGTCTCCTGGCAAAGCGGGGAATCGTGGTCTCCTTTGAGACGATACGCCAATGGAGCGGAAAATTCCGCCGAGCAAATTCCAAGCGAAGATGGGCAAAAGGTGTCCGAGTACTCGTCATAGCTGAATATCTGGGTTCAGTACGAGCCACGTCGGGAAGCTTCTAGGCTCCGCCAGCTGGTTCGCCATAGCAGCGATATCGGCATTGCCACCGATTTAGGTGTCCCGGGTCCCACGGCTGCCGGCTGGCTTCGCAGCGATGAGCCGACGGTGGTGACATTGGATCTTCTGGAAATGAAAGAGCTCGATCTGCAGGTCGAGGTCCTGAAGTTACGCCGCCGCGTTCGTGGCTCGAATGCTGTCGTAGGACTGCTGTTGTCGGTTCTTCGCGTGTCGGGCTTTCGGTTCGATAAGAATCCTATCTCGGATTCGGCAAGACGCGCCGACGTGTTACGTGCCGCCGAGCGGACTCGCAATGTTCTGCCGGCCGGCGCCGTGCTTAGAATCCTTCGGATCTCGGCGTCGCGCTATAGCACGTGGGTCCGAGCCGACCGCGGCTGTAGAGTCGATGGCAGATCGGAGTGTCCGCGATCTGCGCCCAACCAGCTCACGCCGTCGGTACGGATCTAGACTCGCCGATAGAGGACGCACTACTCACCCGGGGTTGCATTATGCAACAACGCCGAGAAATACTAATAAATACAGGGACGTCCGAGTCACTATGCCACGATGAGGTATAGAATAACAGGGAATTATCTGGGAATCCGTGTCTGCCGGTCGGCCTATGCGCCGACTGACCGAACTACTCGACAGTTTCATGGTGGACGAGGCAAGTAGCCGGAAAATTCCAGGTTGACAGAGTATGTCGAATACGACATACTCTGTATGTGTCGAGGCGCGACAAACCGCTCGTGTGGTTGAGCGGGGAGGTAAAGACACCGCCTCTATCGAAGAACGCTCGGCAAGAGGCGGGTGTTCTCTTGCGGCTGTTGCAGCATGGGCAACGACTTTCGATGCCGCAGTCGCGGCCCATGCCTAGTGTTGGAAGGCGATGCCACGAACTGAGAATTCCAGACCGGAACTCAACGTGGCGCATTGTGTACTTCGTTGACGACGATGCAATTGTCATCTTGGCAGTATTCGACAAGAAGAGTGCCAAGACGCCAAAAGGAAGTATCGACGCCTGCCGAGCGAGATTGAAGGCATACCGTTCGGCTTAGTCGAGTGTCGGGCGGTATTTGGGAGCTGTTTATGAAGAAAGAGAAGCAGAAGCGTCTTGAATCCGCGGGTTGGCGTGTTGGTTCTACTACTGACTTTCTCGGATTATCCGAAGAAGAAACGAAGATGGTTGAACTCAAGCTTCGTCTCGCACGATATTTGCGCGAAAGGAGAACACGTAAAAAACTTCAGTCGCGAGTGGCGAAGATGGAAGCCGGGGATTCCTCGGTGTCGATAGAGCTGATTCTGAAATCGCTATTTTCGCTGGGAGCGACGCATAAGGAAGTCGCACGAGTGATCGCCGCGTAGGTGGCTTTGGGTACTGCCATATATGGTCCGCCCCGCCTAGCAAGGACAGAGTAAGAGATCACGAGGCGGGCTGAAAAGCCGCTTCGCAGGGCGCCCAATCACATTGTGGGCAATCTCATGATCGGGGTCGCGGCGGTGGAGTTAGACGGACTAGAAGCAGGTCGTAGCGTTCGCGGCTACCACGATGAAGCCCTGAAGGGTAAGCGATCTGGGCAGCGTTCGATTCGGCTGAGTCTAAGCTATCGAGCTATATATGAGATCAAGCGAAGCACGATCGAATTCGTTTCAATCGAGGAAGTTAGCAAGCATCGTTATTAAAGGAGGTCTCATGCGCAAGCCGAAGGAAAAGAAAAGCGAGACAATGAAACTCCTGGAGAAGCTCTCGGGTGGGCCGCTTAGCTTTGCGCGGGCGATCAAGTCGATTCGGGCCTGCGACGAACTGTCGCAGGAAGCATGTGCAGAAAAACTCGGCGTCTCAAAATCGCACCTGTGTGATGTAGAGAAAGGCCGCAAGACAGTCAGCCCAGAGCGTGCGGCGAGGTGGGCTCGTGTTCTTGGTTATCCGGAGCCGGTACTGGTGCGACTGGCGGTCCAGAGCGAACTCGATGCGGCCGGGTTGAAATACCGGGTAGAGATAGAAGCGGCTTAGCTGACGGTACTTCCGGCGGAGCTGATGGGATGGACTCCTCCCGTGACTTTATCGGCATCATAGTGCCAAAGTCACCTTACGTCCCGGGTTACCCGTGGAAGGAGGAGCCAAATGAAGTCTACATTGATT
>JAZDCZ010000424.1:0-4076 GCA_036679605.1 Gemmatimonadota bacterium | reverse complement strand
ACCCCCATCTCACCGATGACCGGAAGCTGGAGGTTGAGACCTTGAAGCACTTTGGCGTGGGCTACTGCTCGAGAGGACTCATGCGCGGTACGGTGTAACCGGTCACGGAAGGACGGGGTTGTGCTGAGCTGAGCTCCTACCCAGAGTGCTCCAGCAGATTTTCAATTTCGCTGGAGGAGACAATGAGGAAATCGAAGAGTCGGAGTCGGAGGTTTTGGACCAACGTAGTGGCCGAGTTCGAGCAGAACCCGACGGTGTCGAAGAAGGAGTTTTCCCAGAAGCGAGGGCTACATCCCGGTACATTCGAGTCGTGGTTGTACAAGCTTCGGCGAGAACGGCGGGAAGTCCAGGAGGAGCCCCAGGAGCTTCGATTGGTCGAGGTAGCCTTGCCGACGGCTGGAGGTACACAGTCAGCAGGCAACAGCTCGGCGATCGTCGCAGGGGAAGGCTACTCGCAATTCGTGGGCCAGGTTGAGATGGCGCTTCCGAGCGGCATCTCGCTACGCTTCGACACTAACGTACCGCCACCCTACCTTGGCGAGCTGGTGGTGGCACTCGAGGGAGGAACCCGATGCTGAGCCTTCCGCCCTCAGTGCGAGTGTACCTGGCCTCGCGCTTCGTTGACCTCCGAAAAGGTTTCGACGGCCTCTCGGCAATCGTCGCAAACGAGTGGAAAAAGGATGTGTTCAGTGGGCACATCTACGTCTTCGTGAACCGAAGAGGGGACAGGGTCAAACTTTTGTGGTGGGACCGCGGTGGATTTGTGCTGCACTGCAAGCGGTTAGAGCGCGGTCGTTTTCATCTACCGAAGATCGGCAATGATGCTCATGTTGTTGCCCTGGAGGCCTCACAGCTTTCGATGCTGCTCGAAGGTATCGATTGGCGTCGAGTGCGGATGCCTCAGAGATGGATTCCTCCTCGGCCGCTGCAGTGAAAAAAACTGCACCAAGGGGATCGACAACCGGCGCCAAAAATGATCTTACGATCTTTGATGTCGATGACCCTCAAAGAGGCGCTGAAGCGCAATGCCGAACTGGAGGAGGAGAACGCCGCCCTGCGAGCTCAGCTCCAGACGGCTCTCGAGCGCATTGATGTGCTCGAACGCGCCCTTCTGGGACAGAAGTCAGAGAAGATGCCCTCGACTAGCGCTAAAATCCAGCGAAAGAAGGGGCGTCGAGGCCGCCGCAAGAAGACCGCCAAGACTCAGAAGCAGAACGAGGAAGCTCGAAAGGCTCTTCCTGAGGAGCATATTGAGAGCGATGTGCCTCCTGAGACCGAGGTCTGTCCGCAATGTGGTGAGGCCGCTCAGTTCAAGGATCTGGGTCAGCCGGAAGAGAGCGTTATTTACGAGTGGATTCCTGGCCGGATCGTTCGCCGAGTCTACCATCGTAAAGCCCGAATCTGCATGTGCGGCCATCCCGGTTCGATCGTCAAAGCGCCGGGACCCGAACGCCCCTTTGAGCGATGCGGTTTTGGCCCGCAGCTGCTCAGCCGTATTATTGTAGACAAGTGTCTGGACGCCTTGCCGTACTACAGACAGCAGAAGCGCTTCGCGCGGCTCGGGATACCGCTGGCGCGAAACACGATGTCCAAGCTGGTCATCCGCGTTGCGAGTGAGCTCAGGCCGATCCACCAACGGTTGCTGGAGCTCATCCGGCAGTCAGCCATAGCTCAGGCCGATGAGACCACGCTCAAAATCCAGGCTCCAGTCAAAACACGCACCGGCTATGTTTGGGTGTTTCTGGCTGGGCTGTTCGTAGCGTACTGGTTCACTCCAAAGCGCAATCAGCAGACTGCGCGTGAGCTACTGGGCGATGGCAAAGGGAAAAAGTTGGTCGTCGACGCCGCGACGTTCTACGACGGTTTGGTCGGAGACGAGGAGGGCTGGCTACGGTGCGGATGCCTCAGTCATGCGAGGCGAAAATTCTTCGATTGTCGAAAAAACGCCCCGGTAGCCAACGAGTTCCTAGAGCTTGTCCACGAACTGTACGTCGTTGAGGATGATGCCATCGAGTTGGGTGTTGTTGGAACCAAGCAGCATCTCGCCCTACGACAGTTTCGAAGTAAACCGATCGTCGAAAAGATGAAGAAGTGGCTCGACCTAAATGACGGTCGAGCGCCTCCGAAATCCGGTTTTTCAAAGGCCGTCAGGTACGCTTTGAACCAATGGGAGTCATTGATCCGATTCCTGGACGACGAGCTCGTGCCATTGGACAATAACTGGTCGGAAAACAATATCAGGCTGATTGCCATCATCAGGAAGAACTGCCTGTTCGCCGGTCACGATGAAGGAGCCCAGGCGCTTGCCATCCTCTGCTCGCTGGCAAAAACCTGTGAGCTTCACGGGGTGGAGCCGACGGCCTACTTTGCCGATGTCATCATGCGGGTCGGTGAACACCCCGCGCACCGCATTGACGAGCTCCTGCCGCACAACTGGGCCGAGCTGTTTGGCGCGGAACACATCAACGGCCTGCTTCCACTGGCAGCTTGACGCCACCGCATAGCTTTCCTCAGTTGGCTGTTCATCGAGTCCTCATCATCGGGTCGGGTTTTCTTCTAGGACGTGGCGATATTTTACCGAGTCTCAGCGGCGCCCGCGCTTCTTCCCTTTCTTTCGCGAACGCTTCGAACGCTTCGCTGATCTACCACCGTGCTTGCCGCCGGTCTTCGACTTTGCGGCGTTCTCGTCTCGCTCTGAATCCCGCTGAGGCTCAACGGAGCTAGCCGGCGCAGAGCTCGCATCGGCTGTTCCGACGGCGGAAGTGAGCTGCCTCGGCCTCTCGATCACCTCGGCCTCTGAGCTGTCCTGGTGGATTACTTGTGAGACGACCCTCTCAGTCACCTCAGAGAGGTACGTCCGCAGAGTTTCCGAGATCTCCTGGAACTCTGGCCACAACGTCTCATCGACGAACGTCTTCGAGACCATCGCCATCACCGTAGTGTACCGTTGACGCCAGTAGCGATAGGGTTTGATCCCGTACCGGCGAAGCAAGGCGACGAATACCTTGCGCGACCACATGTCGACCATCGAGAACCTGTACTCGACCGGGGGGTCCTCTCTCTCCACGGCAGCAAGCCGTTCAAGGATGCGCAGCCTGGCTCGCTCGGCAGCGACCTTTTCACCTTCGGTAGTGGCACCGGAGAAGAGCGCCTCGATTTTGCGCAATTTCTCGATGAGTTTGGCTTCATCCATGGCTCACCTTCGTTTTCTGACGCCACTCTTCACCGACGACTTCGCTACTGTCTGGTCCACAACCCATTCGAGCATCTCGACCCAATCATCAACTTTCCGCTCAATGCCGGCGATGATCCGCCTTCCAGCGGCTCGCCTCTCATCCGCGGGAAAGAGCTTGACCAGCATGGACACGGTGGACGTCGCAGCACCCTGTGGAAAGTCCGGTGCCCAGCCGAGCGCGTCGTCGCTGCCGGTGGTCCTCACGTCGTAGAGTCCAACGACTATGCCTTGGCAGATCTTCACAGCCACGGCCTCCATCACCGCCCTCACTCTCCGCCCCATCTCTTCCCTGATGTCAGCGATGGCCTCTTCGAGAAGCTCCCACGCTGCCTCGGTTGGCTCGACATAGCCTCCGTATAACTGTCTACCGCTTCGAGCATCCAGTTCTTCAATACCGATCCTGCTGATCCGAAAGCTGACTTCCTCTGAAGTGGCCTCTACCGAGATGTCATCGAGCAAGTTTGTGGCGAGTGCCTCCGCTTCAACACAAAACTCGGGGTGACGCTTTAGTATCTGCTTCAGCACCGTCACCTGCTCGTCGGGTGTCAATAGTGAGAGCGTCCCGCACTTCGCCTTCGTCATCGCCTCGTATCTCCCCTGCCTGCGACTCCAACGCTGTCTGTGACTTCCGGTCGACTGCTTGGCTCGCGAAACTCAGTATATAGTGGGAGCTTCCCACAGGGGTCGAGGAGGCTGGCGCCTGGGTACGCTTCGTTGGTGGGCTGAGTCGAGGCGAGGCTGAAGGATCGATGTAGATGGTGCTTCGGGCTGGTCGGCAGGCAGTTATAGGCGACCCGACCGCGCCGAAAACGTCAACCCGTCCTTCTGTGACCGGTTACCT
>JAZDCZ010000423.1:0-3023 GCA_036679605.1 Gemmatimonadota bacterium | reverse complement strand
CGGTGGTTCGGCGGCTGCACCCCGGCGGGGTGTTTGCGCTGTGGTCAGCCGACCCCCCGCAGACGGACCTGATCGGCTGCATGCATGCCGCGTTTGCGGATGTGGCGGTTCACAAACGGCCGTTCTTCAACCCGCTGCTCAACAGAGAGGACAGCAACTGGATCGTTGTCGCGCAGCGCCGCGAACATGGGTGACCATCCGCGCCACTGCCAGCAGCGTATCCGAGGAGAATCCGGGGACGACCACAACCCCTGGCGGCTGCCCGTTGTTTCGGCAACTCGTCGTCGAACACCAGCAACCCGCTGAGAGGATGCAAAGGTCACCGGACGGCACTGGGCACTTATTTGTCCTTCTTTTCTCTTTTCTTCTTTCGTTTGTCCTTCGGACTGAGCTGGGCCTTCTTCTGCTGTTCCTTCTTGCCTTTATCTTTTTTACCCTTATCACCCATATCCGTTTCTCCTTGCTTGAACTGATATTTCCCAAAGCGCGTCTGCTCAGTAACGTCACCGAGCCTCCTCATCGTTGATCGTACCAGACCGTGCTTACAGGGGCCACGAGAGCCTGATCATCAATGCTGTCGGTACGCTTTCGGCCCAACGTCGGCAATTGCCTGTCAGGAGGCGCCCAAAGCGGTTCTCCCGTGATCCGCCGTATCGTTGGGCCGTCGAATCACCCTCCCTGAGCGCTTTCGAAGGTGTACCGCAAGCGGCCGTGTGAACCTGGGGGGAGGTTTCACCGAGATTGCGGGAGAACCCCCAAAGCCAGCCACTCGGAGGCGCCTGAAACCCCGCCACTTTGAGGAGCCGATGGCTCGCCGTAGATCGCTTTCAGCGGATGGTCCGCTGGAGGAGGTCTTTGATGGCGAACCGGCTCAAAGTGGGCGTGGTGCATTCGATTTACGTACTTTTGGAACGCGGATGGTCCCAGCGGCGAATCGCTGCGGCCCTGGGCATCGACCGGGGAACGGTGGCGCGGTACGTGCGCCTGGCTCGCGAGGGGCCAAAACCAGCCGGGGCGCCTCCCGGGTCAGGCGAAGCGAATTACACAACGCCCGGGGCTTGGGCGGCGGATCATGCGACGTTCGGGGCTGCCGCCGATTCAAAACCAGCCACCGAGGCGCCTCCCGGGGCGACGGGGCTGGAGATCGAATCACCGGACGAGCCGGGCGGGCTGCGCTCCGTGGCCTGGGGACTCCACTCCGCCCGCCCGACCGAAGTGATGGCGACCGATGGAATGACGGTGGCCGACGGCGTGGCGGAAGTGCCGTCGAACTCCCGTCCCGCCAACCAGACCAGCGAGTGTGAACCGTATCGCGAGGTCATCAAAGCCAAGCTCGAACTCGGGCTGACTGCCAAACGAATTCACCAGGATCTGGTGGGCGAGTATGGCTTCGAGGCCAAGTACCACAGTGTCCGGCGGTTTGTACAACGGCTGGGCGACGGCTGCCCGCTACCCTTCCGACGGATGGAGTGCGAGCCGGGCGAAGAGGCTCAGATCGACTTCGGCACCGGGGCACCGATTGTCAGTGCAGACGGCAGGCGCCGCCGCACGCACGTCTTTCGCATCGTGCTGAGCCATTCACGCAAGGCCTACAGCGAAGCCGTCCTGCGCCAAACCACCGACGACTTCATCCGCTGCATTGAAAACGCCTTCCACCATTTCGGCGGCGTACCCAAGACGCTGGTCATCGACAACCTCAAAGCCGCGGTCATCAAGGCTGACTGGTTCGACCCCGAGTTGAATCCCAAGATCCAATCGTTCTGCGCCCACTACGACACGGTCATCCTGCCCACCAAGCCGCGTATGCCGCGTCACAAAGGCAAGGTCGAGCGCGGCGTGGACTACGTGCAAGACAACGCCTTGAAAGGAAGAAGATTCAGTAGCCTGAATGAGCAGAACGAGCATCTTTTGCGATGGGAGACCACGGTCGCGGACACGCGCATCCACGGCACCACCCGTCAGCAGGTGAAGAAAGCCTTCGAGCGGGAGAAGTCGGCGTTGTTGTCGCTGCCCGTCGAGCGCTACCCCTTTTTCCATGAGGCTCAGCGGAAGGTCAACCGCGACGGGCACGTCGAAGTAGACAGGGCGTATTACTCGGTTCCACCCGAGTACCTGAGCCGCCGGGTCTGGGCACGTTGGGACAGCCGGGTCGTTCGCGTCTTCAACCAGCGGATGGAACAGATCGCCTTCCATATCAAACGTGAACCGGGGCGGTTCAGTACGCAAGACCGGCACATCCACCCACGCAAACGCAGCGGCGTGGAGAAGGGAGCAGCCTATCTGCTGAACAAGACGAGCTTGATCGGCACAGCCACGAGTCGATGGGCGGAGCAGATGATCCACCAGCGAGGTATTGCAGGTGTTCGCGTGTTGATGGGTCTGCTCAACCTGGCTCATCGCCACCAGAGTGAAGCCATCGAAGAGGCCTGCGCGATCGCTTCGACGCATGGCGCTTACCGCCTGCGCACCATCCGCGAGCTGCTCAAGCGCGGAGGCAACCGGCAAGAGCAATTCGAGTTCCTTCAGGAACATCCCATCATCAGATCGATGACTGATTACGGTGACTTGGTCCACACGGCGTTTGGCAAGGAGAAGTGCGTATGAATGACACATTGCAGACGGCATTGAAGAGGCTTCGGTTGTCCGGGATGGCGCAAACGCTGGACGTGCGTTTGCAGGAAGCCGCGGGCAACGGACTCAACCACACCGAGTTCCTGGAACTGATCCTTCAGGATGAGTTGACCATCCGTGCCGAGCGGCGGATGAATCGCCGGATCAAAGTCGCAGCCTTCCGCGAACCCAAGACCCTCGAAGACTTCGACTTCGCGTTCAACCCGTCGGTGAAGCGAAAACAGATCTTCGAGTTGGCCACCTGCCAGTTCGTGCGTGATGTCAGTGGGCGAATGAAAACGGTTCTCCCGCACATTTGGTGATCTTCGCTGCCTACGATCATGTGAGGGCGGATTCATGGAGGAATCCGCAAGTTCCGGAATGGAGTCCGGGCCATGGTCAATCCGCTTCTG
>JAZDCZ010000422.1:0-17707 GCA_036679605.1 Gemmatimonadota bacterium | reverse complement strand
CGTATGCTGAGCTGATCCAACGATCGGCCTATTACCAGCAGCGCAACGAAGCATCCTACCAAAGCCGCCGCCGATCAGCCCATCGAATGGATTCTTCGTAGCGCTGTCATACTACTGATCAACTCACGGCGCGCACCGGCCAGAATTCGTTCCGGCAGTTCGTGGCCGATTCTAGCCGTTCATGGACTCCGGGCTAGGTCTCGGGTTGGTCGGGGCCTGGGGCCGTCGCCGCAGGCGCGCATCATCGTGAGCACAGCAACCCTGGCGCCGGCCAAGCCTCCACTAGTTCACCGAGTTCGGAGCTTCCCCAAAGTGACACCAAGCCCGGATCGCCGAAATCATAAGTGATTGTCTCATCGCTGTTTGCGGGTATGATCGCCATTGATCCCCGAGCTGGACGGCTCCATCGGCCATCGGCTTGACTTCCGGGTTTTATGTCCGGCGGTCAACCCGGATAACCTACGTTGCCCAGATTTACAATGGGATTGTGTGACGGGACCGCAAGCCGGTGGGCCCGTTTGGATGACTAACCAAGCTTCACGCAGCCTCTTCGTCAAAGGCCGGCATGACCAATCGTGCGTCCGCACGACCATTTTTGTGCTCACTGTCGGCATGAGGGCCCAAACGAGCGATAACGGCGATTATGATGCATGCCGCGCGCCGGCTGCACCTCCGTCGATTCTCGACGGCTACAACTCGGATAACAACGTGTGGCAGAAACTGCAGTTCCACGTGTCGTCGTCGTTCCGCTCGTCGTCGTGGCACATGCGGCACCCGTCACCACTTTCATTCTGATCGTGGGCGATGTCCTTGTAGCTGTTCAACTCAGCCGGGTCGAGGCTGTGGCACTCGCTACATCGCCCGAAGCCCGCGCTGACCGGTTCGTCGTGGTGGCAGACGGTACACGTCGGAAATGCCGTGCGGTGCAGACCGTGGACCCTGTCGAATTCATCGAGAAAAACATTGGTTTCAAACGGAGACTCCTCACCCACGCAGACCTCGCCTTCTTCGTCGCAGGTCTGTCCTGCAAGACAGGGTGCGGACCCAGCCTGACAGGCCGTCTCCACGCAGGTCTCGGTGCCGTTGCAAAAGAGACCGTCGTTACAGTCAGCATCGGCGGTGCATGTAGTTCCCGTACCGGCCTCGCAAACGCCGGAATCGTTGCAGACCTGGCCTACGTCGCAGTCGGCATCGGTCGTGCATTGCGGGGTGGTTGCGGGACATCCGGAAGCCAGCATCATCACAGCGCACAGGCAGGCCAAGGCCAACATTGCGCACCACTCGCCGCGGCAGGGTCTTTTGCTCATCACGCATATCTCCAGAAGAATCAGTCGGTATTGGGTATCTCCAATGGCTGCAAGTCTTTGTCCCGCGCCATGACATCCAGATGGGCTGTCGTCAGCATTTCCAATCCCACGTGTACCGGCCCGGGTATTTTGTCGCCGTCGACGGTCTTGCTGTAGCGGTGGCACGACGCGCAATAATCGATGCGCAGCTCGGGCTCCTCGCGTGTGAAGAGGTACCGCGCGTCGCCCTTCCGGGTCGAACCACAGGACGGGCACGCCATGGACGGGACCGCCCAACGGGTACCGCAGAATGAACAGTGGTGGTAACGCCGAACCGCTGCAGTGACGCCGTCCCGGGCGCTGCCATCCCCGCGCGTCTCTACGAGTCCCGGCGGACCGCCACACACCGGACAGGCGCAACGGCGCCAGTGTTTCAGCAGGCCGTTCACCACCCAAGCTCGGGCCACGCATGACCAATGCGGCAGGGTCACTGCACGGCCCAGTGTCGCCATAATCGTTTCTTCGATACCGATGACGTAGCTCGCCTCCGCGACCAGGGCGCTGCGCTCCGGACGCTGTTCGAGCAACCAAGGGGCGGGCAGGAACGCGCCGCTTGCTTCGGCGGTCTCGATCCATTCAACCGCGTGTGCAAGCACCTTGTTGCCCGCGCGAAAGAGCGCCTTCATTTCCGTCCAGAGATCCAGCATGCTTTGAACGGCGATGCCCGGGTCAAATCGTTGGGCCAGCGGCGTGCCCTCGCTCAGGGTCGAGCGCAGGTCGGTTTCGTCGACCTGTTCCGGATGGGCGATGACCCGGTCGCGCCATTCGACCTGCCGGCAGAAGACCGGCAGGTAGAAGGTCACCATCTCACCGTACCCGGGGCGCGCCTGGATGATGGTCTTGGCGCGCCGCCGGAGCTGGTCGGCGGTGGGTGCCGGGGTCACGGTCGAACACGTGGAACAGTCCATGATGCATTCTCGAACCAAGTTGCCTAGGAGCCCGCGCGCAGCGTGTACGCCTCAGCCGGATCCGCCAGCAGGATGAGCAGTCGCACGTCCCTGCGGTCCAGAATGCGCGCCTGCGGGAATTCATCCTGCAGCACCGCCACGCGCGCATCCGCCTGGGCGAGGATCTCGTCGCGCTCGCCGAAGACAATGGCGTCGCTCGGGCAGGCCTTGGCACAGGCTGGCAATTCCCCATCGCGCACCCGATCTTCGCACATGACGCACTTGAACATCTGTCCCGTGGCGGGATCGCGGCGCGGGATGTTGAACGGGCAACTTCGGCGGATACTCTCGAAGTTCTCGTTTTTGGTTTCCTCTTGGAAGAGGACCGCGCCGGTTTCCTCGTCAACGAGGATCGCGTCCTTGTTGTCTGCTGCCTGCCGGCAGGGCGCATCGATACAGTGCCGGCACGAGTTGCGCACGAAGTTCCATGCGAAGGATCCGTCCGGACGGTCGGACTCCTTGAAATGGATCAGCACCCACTGGGTGTGGGACAGATCCGGCGGATTCTCATAGCTGCCGCGATTGATGGGGACTTCCGCCTCGGCTGAGAGTTCGTTCCATTGCTTGCACGCCACTTGGCAGGAGCGGCAAGCGAAGCACTTGGTCGTGTCGATCAGGAAAGACTTTCCGCTGGCCATCGCTTATGCCTCCTTCACCACGTCGACCATGAATGCCTTGCTTTCCGGGATACGCGTATTGGGATCGCCCACGTTCGGCGTGAGCAGATTGGCGTTGCTGACCCGGGCGGGATCACGAACCGGAGCCGCCCACCCGTAGCACCAGGGCAGGCCGACCTCATGAACGGTTTGGCCCTGAATGTTGAAGGGCTTGAACCGTTTCGTGACGATAGCCACGGCTTTGATTTCACCGCGGATGCTCCGTACGCGGACGCGATCGCCATTGGCGATGCTTTTCTCCGCGGCGAGCTCCTCGGACATCTCGACCCACATTTCCGGTTGCAACTCGTTGAGCCAGGGTGCCCATCGACTCATCACGCCCGTTTGCCAGTGCTCCACCATGCGATAGCTGGTGGCCACGATAGGAAAGTCGGCACCGCCCGGTTCCGCCAGCGGATTCATCTCTGCCGCGGGCGGAACAAACGCGACGGGATTGACGCGACTCGTGTGGCCCATCGGGTTGGCGGCCAACGGCGACTCGAACGGTTCGTAGTGCTCGGGAACAGGACCGTCGTTGGTGGACGCGCCCGTAACGTTGGCGAATGCTTTGCCCACGCCATCCGGCTGCATGATGAAGGGTAGCCTGGACGCCTCGCCCTGATCCATGGGCGGCCAGCCACCGTCGGGCACGTCGCCCACCCACTTCTCGCCGTCCCACGAGATGACCGGCGTGGCTGCATCGTAAGGTTGACCGGTGAGGTCCACGCTTGCCCGGTTGTAGACGATGCGTCGATTGACCGGCCAACACCAGGACCACTCTGGGTTCAAACCGATCCCGGTGGTCTCGGCGATGCGGCGCGCCATCTTGTTGCCCACGTTAAAGTCGTGATCGGTATACGAGTTGCAGTACAGCCAGTTGCCCGACGAAGTTTTGCCGTCATCGCGCAGCTTGGAAAAGCTGGGCACCAAGTCGCCCGCCTGACGCAGCGTGCCGTCCGCTTCCTCATAGTCCTCGAGGAAGTACCCGTTGATCTCCTTGGCGATTAAGCGCGCAGGCAATTCTGCGCCGGTGAAGTAATCCCACTTGAGATTCTGAATGGGATCGGGGAACACGCCGCCGGCGTCGTAGAGCGCCTTCACTGCGGTGTACAACTGGTCCATGATCTCGGAATCAGGCATTGCGTCGCCCGGCGGTTCAATCGCCTTGAAGCGCCATTGCGCCCAGCGACCCGAGTTCGTGATGCTGCCCTCCTTCTCGACAGAAGAGGCACAGGGTAACTGGAACACCTCAGTACCGACGGAGGCGGGATCCATATCCGGGCCACGCCAGAACTCGGCGGTCTCGGTCGGGTAAATGTTGACGGTCACCAGCCAATCGAGCTTGGCCAATGCCTGGCGAACCTTGTTGGCGTTGGCGCTGCTGTTGGCGGGATTCTGACCCCAGGCGAAGAAGCCCTTGACGGTCCCGTTGTACATGGCGTCAAACATCGGCTGCCACGCGTAGTTCCCGCCGGCATCGCGCTTGGGCAGCCACCCATACCCGAAGTCATTGGCCGCGGTCGCGGCGTCGCCGTACATGCTCTTCAGGTAACTGGTGATGTACTTGGGATAGTTGCCCCACCAGTTGGCGCTCAACGGTTCGCCCGGCGGGGTCGGTCGGGCCGTCGGTGCCCATTTCCCGTTGTAGTCCGCCAGCGTCGGGTACTGCTCCTCCGGCGTCTTGAGGTATCCCGGCAGGATGTGGAAGAGCAGACAATGGTCCGTCGAACCCTGCACGTTGGATTCACCGCGCAAGGCGTTGACGCCGCCGCCCGCCACGCCGATGTTGCCCAGCAAGAGCTGGATCATGGACATCGTCCGGATGTTCTGGGCGCCCACGGTGTGTTGCGTCCAGCCCATGGCATACATGATGGTTCCGGAGGTCCCGGGCTGGTACGACCGCTCGACGTAAACCTTATAGACCTCGAGCAGCTTGTCCTGCGGCGTGCCGGTGATGCTCGAGACCTTCGCGAGCGTGTAGCGCCGGTAGTGTTCCTTGAGGATCTGATAGACGCAGCGCGGATCCTCGAGCGTCTTGTCCCGCAGGATGACGCCGGTCGCGTCGGTTTGGAAGTTCCACGAGGTGGTGTCGTACTTCCGGTTGGTCGCGTCATAGCCGCTGAACAGACCCGTGGCGGGATCAAAGCTGAAGTCCTCGTCGACGAGATACGCCGCGTTGGTGTATTCCACGACGTACTCGGTGTGGATCAGGTCGTTCTCGAGGATGTAGTTCAGCATGCCGCCGAGAAACGCGATATCCGTCCCGCTCCGCAGCGGGGCGTAGATATCTGCCCGACTGGAGGTACGGGTGAAGCGGGGATCGACGCTGATCAGCGTGGCGTTGTTGTTGACGCGGGCTTCGGTGACCCAACGGAAGGAGATGGGATGATTCTCAGCCGCGTTCGAGCCCATGATCAGGATGACATCGCTGTTCTTGATGTCGATCCAGTGGTTGGTCATGGCCCCTCTGCCGAATCCGGTCGCCAGACTGGCGACAGTGGCAGAGTGTCAGTTCCTGGCCTGGTGTTCAATATACACCAGGCCGAGCGCCCTCAAGAACTTCTGGTATAGCCAACATTCCTCGTTGTCCATCGCGGCGCTGCCGAGCGATCCGATACCGAGCGTGCGGTTGACCGTGGCTCCGCCGGCATTGACCGTCTCGAACGTCGCGTCCCGCGTCGCCTGGATGCGCTGGGCAATCATGGAGATGGCATCGCCCATGCCCATCTCCGTCCATTCGGTAGCGAACGGCGCCCGATAGCGCACGTTCGTGAGCCGATTGTCGTTGTTCGCCATCTGAAAGATGGAGGAACCCTTCGAGCAGGCCGTCCCCTCGTTGATCGGGTGGTCTGAGTCACCTTCGATGTTGATGACCTTGCCACCGGAGGCATGGACGACAAACCCGCAGCCCACAGCACAGAACGGACATATCGTCGTGGTGCGCGTGGCCTCCTGGAGATTCTTGCGGAGTCTTGCCGCATGCGCTTCAACGGGGGCGAACCCGAAGCCCATGCCGATGGCGGCCACTCCGGCGGATGCCGCAGTGACCCTGAGAAAATCTCTACGTGTGACGAGCATCGTCGCCTCCTATCTCGACAAGAAGTGACCCCTGCGGCTGCGACCGTCGAGCTGTTTCAGGGAAATCATCACGGAGTGACATGAAACTGGCACCGCTTAACCGGGAGCGGGATGCAGTGTCGGTGTTTGCACGGAACCTACGATTGGGTGTCGCCGGTGATGGGTTGGCGTCGACCACGGAGCGCGCTCCTGATCCGCACTGCGCGTGTGATCCCTGACCGGCCGTTCTAAGTATCGCCTACTAGGGCTTTAACGTCAAGCCAATAATCGTTGTAAGTAGCTGCTGCATAAGGAGTTCCGTTGTGTTTTGCCAAGCATATCGCTTTGCCCCCGCGACGACGGCGGCGCCCACTGGTAAACGTTGTTTTTCCCAATCAGCGGATGCTGCAATCAAAGCTGCGATAAAGTGCGGCTGAATGCGGGCCGGTCGGTGCGCGCTACTCCATCGATAATTGCCGGCCGCGACGGTTGGTGTGCGACGGCGCGCTCGGTATACTCGATGGCAACTCCCCAGCGCTGCCACAAACATGCGGTCGCGAGCAGGACATGCCAGACGGACAACAGACTGAGGCACTCCCGACGACGACGGCGCCCGCCGGCGACACGGAGCGGACCACCACCTGGCCCATCCGCCGCTTCTCCCGTTCCGGGCAGCACGAAGCGCTGTACGACACCGTGGTCAAGGAACGGCGCATCGAGTTGGTGCTCAACGGCGTGCCCTTACTCGCCATGCTTGCCTTGCCCGAGGATGTCGAGGCGCTGGCGCTGGGGTTTCTCGTTTCCGAGGGATTGTGGCGGACGCGCCGGATACTTCCCGATGTGCGCTTTGACGCCGCCGCCGGACGGGTTGTCTGCACGGGAGTCTTCGACGATGACGCGGTCGATAGCATTCATCAAAGATGGACTTTCGGAACCGGCTGTGGTGGTGGCGGAACGGCGCGGGACACTTCGCTGCTCGCGGAATGCCAGCCGCTCGACAGTCCGCTTGTAGTCCGCGCTTCCCAGTTGACCGACCTGGGCCGCGCGTTCAGCCGGCAGAGCAAGCTTTATCGCGAGACGGGAGGGGTACATGCCTGCGGAATCGCGAGCCTCGATCAAGTCTTGCTGTTTGCGGAGGACGTGGGCCGGCACAACGCGTTCGACAAGGTCGCCGGTAAGGCCCTGCAATGCCGCATGGATCTCTCGCAGCGCATCGCCCTCACGACCGGCCGGCTTTCGGCCGAGATCGTGGGCAAGGCCATCGCACACGGCGTGCCCGTGCTGGCGTCGTCGTCCGCGCCAACTGCGATGGGCGTACAGTGGGCGCGTCGTTTCGGGTTGACCCTCGTTGGGTTTCTTCGAGGCCAGCGCCTCAATGTCTATACCGGATACCAACGTGTGGCGGCGAACGATGCGTAGCCGGCCAGGCGCCGGTCGCACCATCGTTTCCGTAGTGGGTCCCCACTCGGGTTCCGGAAAGACCGCGTTCGTAATCTACCTGCTCAAACAACTGGGCGGATTCGGTTGTTTGAAGATTAGCCCGGCCTACGAGCATCCTGTTGGTGAGGGCGCCGCGGACGCGGACACCGCAACCGATTACCACTTCGAGAACCCTGAAGAGCTTGTCCGGCCGGGCAAGGACACCGCCTTGTATCTGGCCGCGGGCGCCCTCCACGTGGAACGACTCCGGCATCGGGGCCGCGACATTACGGACGGGCTGCAGGCCGCCCTTGATCGTTTTCCCAAGGAGGTGGCGATCGTCGTCGAGAGCTCGAGCGCCGCGCTGCTGATGCAGCCGGCGGTCGTCATGCTGGTCACGCGCCCGCCGATTCGTGAAATGAAGCCTGCCACGGCGGCAGTATTACACCAGGTGACCGACCTTGTGATTCATACGAGCGATCCCGACGGATGCGGAGTCCAGGAGGCTGCGCGCCTGCGGCAGACGTTTCCTTTGTTATGCCCGCTGTTCACTTGGCCGGTCGATACAACGTCGCAGCAGTCAGATCAGGGAATGCTGGGGCGCATGGGCGCGGCGTTAACCCACGCGAAGGTCTGAGCCCTACGTACTCGGCGGGTTGTCGCGAGCGTCACGATCCGAAACCGGCACCGCCCGTTTCATCAGCAGGCGGTCCCGCAGTGCTCGTATCGGGGCGTGGTTGGGAAGACCAAACCGCGAACCGGCGGTTGAATGAGGAGCGCATGTGCGCGTCCATGTCGCTGCGAAACGCGTGATAAGCGGCAAGCAGTGCGCGTCCTTCCGGGGTGAGGACGGTTCCCCCGCCGTCGCGCCCACCGCGTCGCGGTTCAACCACGGCCATGTGCGTCCATTCTTCCATGAGCCGGAGGTGCTTCCACGCCAAGCGATAACTCATGCCAAGCCTCTTGGCGGCGGCCGCCAAAGACCGGGTGGCATCGATGGCGTCGAGAAGGCGGACCTTACCTGGACCGAGCGCGTTGCGTCCGCCCACGCTGATCCACAGACGCAGGCGGCCCTCCCACTGCTCATTTGACGCATCATTGAGTGTTAACGGCTGGCCTGTTCGCGGGCCGGGATGGGTCCTGCCCATGATCGGCCTCCCCAATTTCGCCGGTCGAATCCGTGCCACGATCGGGGCAAGAAGACCGAGCTAGACCTCGGTGCTCAGTACTAGTATATCGTCCGAATGACATTTTGTGAATTATTTCACAAAAACCCTTGCAAAGCACTACCGGAATCCTTATATGGTAGCTGTAGCCCATTCTGGGCGACGTTTAAGCCGCCAAACACAGTTTGGCACTGCGGTCGGAGAGCGGATGCAGCTTTCTTGGAGGGCACGATGTGCCTTTCGGAACATATCGCTCTTCGGGTTTGCGACGACCTGCTGCAGGGGCGACACGCGGTCTCTGATCGTCCCCAAGATCCCCAACCGCCATCGGAACAGCAGACCGCTATCGGGCAGAACGCCAACCGGCACGATTCAGTGAGCCGAGGTTCCGGATCCGGTCAGCGCTCCGCCCTGCTGTCGCTCGAGGAAGCTCTGGAAGCCGTGGACCGCAGCGTAGCGGGCTGGCGAATGCCCAGCGAAACCGTACCCGTGCGACACGCGGGTGGCCGCATCCTCGCATCCGATGAGAAATCCCAACTCGACCTGCCCCCGTTCGACAATGCGGCCGTAGACGGATACGCGGTCCGCGCAGACGACGAACACGCGGCGTACATCCTTGCGGACACGACGACGGCAGGCGAGCGCGAGGGCGCCGCACTAGCACCGGGCCACGTCGTCAAAGTCATGACCGGCGCTCCGATTCCTCGCGGCACAGCGCGGGTGGTCATGGTTGAGCACGCCTTCGAGCAAGACGGGCGCGTACAATTTCGGGACGCACCTGCAGCGACCAACATCCGCCGGCGCGGCGAAAACGTCGCGCAGGGAAAAACTATCCTGCCAGCCGGAAGCCGACTGGGGCCCTTGGAAATGGCGTGCCTGATTGGGTGCGGCGTGTCCGAGGTAGAGGTAACGCGGCGCGTGCGGCTAGCGATTATCTCGACTGGCCATGAGATCGTGGATTCCGTCGCGGAGTTGCGTCCAGGCAGGATCATAAACACCAACGGCCCGCTGATTTCAGAGCTGGCGCGCGAGCGCGGCTTGGAATTGTTCAGCGCGGTGCGCGTTCCAGATGAGCTTTCAGCGATCGTCGCGGCCCTACAGCATGCGCGGCGCGAAGCCGACATCGTCGTACTCACCGGCGGTGTTTCGGTCGGCGATTTTGATCTCGTCCCCGAAGCGATGGTCGCTTGCGGATTGCAGATACAGTTTTCGCGCCTGGCGCTGAAGCCGGGCAAGCCAACGACGTTCGCCACGGGTGATGGCGCTCTCGTGTTCGGCCTTCCGGGCAATCCCGTGGCAGCTTACCTGACTTTTGATCTGTTCGTCCTGCGCGCGGCGGCGCGTTTGAGCGGTAGCACCGGCGCGCGGGAACGATCTAGGTTTCGTCTGACCACCGGCTTCTCAAGAGAATCGGGTGACCGAACGGAGTTCGTTCCCTGTCGGATCTCGCGGGACGGTTGGGCTGCAACCGTGGCCTACCGCGGCTCCGCCGATTTGACAGCACTGCTGCACGCAGACGGATTCCTGGTCATTCCACGCGGGACCACGTCACTCAGCGCCGGCGCGGAGCTGGAAGTGGTGCAGTTTTGTCAGGAGTGGATTTAGATGCACGATCCCTGGGGGCGCACAATCGACTACCTGCGCATCTCGGTGACCGACCGCTGTAACCTCCGGTGCCGCTACTGCATGCCGGAACGCGGGGTGCCGCTTATTCCGCAGGAGAATCTGCTCACATTCGAAGAGATCACCGAAGTCGCGCGGTCTGCCATTTCGTTGGGCGCCAAGAAGATCAGACTGACCGGTGGCGAACCGTTGGTACGCGCGCACGTTGTCGAACTCGTCGGCATGCTGGCGCGCATCCCAGGCATGACCGATCTTTCCATGACGACCAATGGCACGATGCTCGAAGCGCTGGCGTCGCCGCTCGCCGAGGCGGGGTTGCAGCGGCTCAACATCAGCCTGGACGCCATCGACGCCGCACGCTACCGCGCCAAATCCCGAGGCGGCAACGTGCAACACGTCCTGACCGGCATCCGGGCGGCGCAGGCAGCCGGTTTCAAGTGCATCAAGCTGAACTGCGTGATCGAATCATCGTGCAATGAGCCGGACGCGCAGAACGTGGCGGACTTCGCGCGGGAGCACGGACTCATCGTGCGCTTCATCCGCCGTATGAATCTCGCAACCGGTGAATTCTGGCCGGTGATCGGCGGGGCCGGGGGCGATTGTCCCCGGTGCAGTCGTTTGCGGCTCAGCAGTGACGGCGTGGTACGTCCCTGCCTGTTCAGCGACGAGGGATTCAGCGTTCGCGAGTTTGGCGCCACGGACGCGCTCATGCGCGCGATTGATCACAAGCCCTGGGCGGGCCAGCGCAACCTGACAACCACGTTCAGCCTCATGGGAGGATGAGCTCCCTTGCGTAACGACAAACCCAATCCGGCATTTGCGCTGCCGCGCACCAGCGCGCGCAGGCAACGGAGTGGCTTCACCCTCGTGGAGCTTCTGGTGGTCATTGCGCTTTTGGCGTTGCTGATTTCGCTGCTGCTGCCGGCACTTGGGGGGGCCCGCGAGCAAACCTGGATGACCGTGTGTGGTTCCCGTCTGCGCACCGTCGGCATTGGCACATTGCTCTACGCCGGGACGAACGCATCGTACCTGCCCGTGGACGAGAAGCTCGACAATCCGCACGGCGAACTGGTCGATCTGCTGGGCGAGAGCAGTAACGTCGACGATCCGCGCAGCTATTACTGCCCTTCGATCCGCCGGCCCGACCTGCGCTTCACCGCGGATAATTTTAACGCGGGGCAGATCAGCTATTTCTATTACTCCTGCCGTGCGGCCACGACCAATCGTGATGTCTGCACGTTTTTGCGGTGGGAGGTCGCCTGGCCGCGCGTCCTGCGCGACCAGATGAGCTCGCAAACTTGGGTCATCAGCGATGCGTGGTTCAGCGGGCAGCGCACCGCGCATCGGACGTTCAAGAAAGGCATCAACTACTTCACGCTGGACGGCGCGGTACAAAGGATCCAACGCAGCCCGCGCCGCGATTTCAGGTAGTCAGAAGCGTATGTGCGTCATCCTGATCGGCATTGACGACACGGACAACCCGACCAGTCGCGGGACTGGGCACCTCGCTCGTGAACTCAGCACGGAGTGCGCGCGGCGCAACTTGCAGCCACTGGGCGTTACGCGGCACCAGTTTCTACTGGACCCGCGCATTCCGTACACCTCACACAACAGTGGCGCCTGCATCGCCGTGACGTCCCCGGAAGGAATCGGCGTGGTCGACTTTGCGTTCGACTTCGTCAGGGAACGGTCCGCGGCCGGCTCCGATCCAGGTGTCTGTATCTCAGTGGTCGCAGACGTAACGACGGCAATCGAGGACTTCGGGTGTCTGGTAGCACAACGCGTGCTGACGATCGACGAGGCATTGCGGGTGGGCGTGTCCCCCGGAGTCAAGCTGCGCGCTTTGGGCGTGGCCCCCGCGCATTCGGCGGAGCCGCCCAGCGGACGTGGGCAGGGGGTAATCGGAGCATTGGGTTCGGTCGGACAGCGCCGCGCCGGGGAAGACGGACGATTCATCGAATTGCCGGGCTTGCGCACGCTACACGGGCGGGTTGACCGGCAAGCATTCGCCGATCTTGGGATTTCGCTTGCACACGAACCATCCCGGCATCGGCTGGCACCGGACGATCGATATGAAACGTTTGATTGGGTACGTCCACGACTGATGCACGGCAAGCCGGTTTTTCCCGTGGAATGGAGTGAAGGCGATCATGTATGGCTCCCCGTTGATCGAAAACGTAGCCGACCGCACGAATAGGCTATTTGACGCCGAGCAGGTGCGCATGCTCCTGGGGAGCGCCGCGGTGGGCGTGTGCGCCGGCCTGCTCCTGCCGCACCTTCGCCTCCACCTGGGGCTGTCCGGTCATCGTGCCCTGCTCTGGATGGTTCCGGTGATCGTTGCGCGGATGCGTTTGGGCGCGCCGGGAGGCGCCACCGTGGGCGCGCTCGCAGCCGCGTGCGCTTCCTTGGCGACCGGCGGTCAGATTGCCGGCGGGCCGGGACATCTGGCGCTCATCGGCGTTGCCGGAGTGGTGCTCGACGCGGTGATCGGTTTCGCCGAGCGGCGCGCGCTGGCGGCGCCGTGGCTCATCGTCCTGCTCGGCAGCGCCGGGGCGCTGGCCAACACTGTGTGCTTTGTCAAACGTCTGGCCTCTCCGATGTCGCTCAAACCGCATGCCCTCTGGTGGGCGGCGGGCGAGTGGGGCAATCTGATGTCCTACGCGCTCTTCGGATTATTTGCCGGCCTGATCGGCGGAATACTCGGTTCTCGTTTGCGACGGTGCAACGACGTAACGCATTAAGTTAGCCCTGCGGATGAGACAACAGAGTGAGTAACTTCATGAGAATACTGCGCAGCACGTTTGTAGCACTACTGGGATTTCTGCTGGTCGTACCACTCAGCTTCGCCCAACCCGCGTTCGAGCCTTGGGAAGCGCTGGTTGACGATTCGTGGATTTACATCGGACCTCCCCAAGTTCGCATTCTCATGCACACGGTCAACGCCGGCGATTACGAGGTTGGCTTTGACCAAGCCCGATCGGACGACAGCGCGCGGGGAATGAATTCTCTGCAGTTTTCGTACGGGGGACTTGATACAGGCCATCTCGTCGCCACAGCGCTTACCGGCAGCTTTGCCGTCAAGAACATCGGCGACGCTCGAACGTTTACCGATCTGCTGATCCTAGTGGCCATCGACGCCGACGAACTGCCGGATGGCTTCGAAATGTCGCTCGGGCTCCACGGCGCAGCGCCGTACGAGTTCGACACGTCTGATGATTTCGGCCATTACAATCAGCCGACCTACGACAGTGGAAGACCTTCGGGTTACTACTCGGCAACGTCGCCGTCGGATGACGCGATCAGCCACGCGTTCGGGACCGGGATGGTGACGCTGTACGCCCTGACCGGCGTCAATCTCGCGCCGCTGGGAGCATCCGTGACCGTCGAATACGCGTTCGATGCCCTTCCCGGAGACGCAGTGTTCAGCGTGTATGGCCTTGATGCAAATGTCGGCTGGATCTTCCACACGAATCGCGCCTTCCTCGACGGCAACCGGCCCACCCAGCCGGTCTCCACATTCACGGTTACACCGGTGCCGGGCGACTTCGACGGCGATGGGGAGGTAAATCTAAACGACTTCCGAGAGTTCGTGGATTGCCAAGCCGGCCCGAACGAACCACCGAATCCTCCGTCAACGACGGCAGCCAAATGCCTTATCGTCTTCGATATGGCCCTGGACGACGACGTTGATCTGCTTGATTTTGCATGGTTTCAGCAGGTATCCGATCCATAGCGGCACGTGACAACTGCCGCATCCTACGATGTAACCGATGACCGCGGCCTTCAGTACAGGACAGGCGGATGTCTGCGTCGCGGGCATGCATGGCGGCATGAGCAGGAGAGGTTCTCCAGCGGACCACTGCTGGATTGTTCGTGACCAACAGAGCGGCGGTGCGCCCATGGCGGCGTTTCTGCCGGCGAGGCCTCCGCTGCGCGAGAATCGGGCCGTTTACCTGTCTTGCCCCTGCCGCCGATCCTCTCAACCGCCAGCCAATCTTCGAAACGGTTGCCTTCGGGGAGATCCGGCCCGCGTTCGAGCAACGCGGGCCTTTCTTGTTTGCAGGTCGGAGTCGTTTCAAGTCGTCCGTGGATTTGCCGTAACTCGCGACGAACAAACCCTTTACGCGCACCACCAATACCGGCTGCGCCCTCGGTTTCGAACAGCTCCAACGTCGCCCCGAAGGCAACCGTACGGGTTGCCACCGCCACCTCGACGAAAACTCTCGAACTCTCTCCCTCTCGCGCTCAACAGGGCAAGTTTGTTAACACCCCGGTTGCTCTCGGACCGTCCAACAGCCATTTGTGCCGCAGATCGATTCCGCGATAATCGGGCGATCATGGAAACTGGGCGTTTCTCACCTCGTGAATTCCTCCAAGCACGCCACCCTGAACGTTTCTCTGACAGCGTCGTTGAGCAGGTCGCAGAGTTGGACCGCTCTCTTCTTGAATACCATCTCGACACGCTCACGAATCGAAATCAGGAGGCCCAGTTTGAGACCTTCGCCCGCAAGCTTGCGGAGCATACGATCTGCCCAAATCTAGTCCCCCAGACGGGTCCAATGGGCGGGGGCGATGCAAAGGTCGACACCGAAACCTACCCGGTAGCGAATGATCTCGCGCTGGCATGGTACGTTGGCAATTCCGGTGGTGCCCACACAGAACGGTGGGCGTTCGCATTCAGCGCAAAGCGAGTCTGGCGAGATAAGCTACGTTCGGACATCCAGAAGATCGCCGATACAAATCGTGATTACCGTAAGGCCTTCTTTCTAAGCAACCAATTCATCCGATCGAAGACCCGCGGCGAGCTTCAAGATGAACTGAGTGCTCAGCACGGGTTTGGTGTCGTCATTCTCGACAGATCCTGGATTCTCGACAAAACCTTCGGCCTCGGACTACAAGAGCTGGCCACGGAGCACCTTGGAATCCACGGCGTGGCGCGAACACTAATTCGACGAGGACCGCTCGACCTTCAACGTGAACAGGATTTGAAAGAAATAGATGATCTAGTTACGGCGGCATGCAAGGAGCAACGATTTGGTCCACAACTCATGGATGATGCCATTGAGTCGGCCTTGATCGCGAGGAGCCTAGAGCGTCACGTCGACGAAATAATGGGTCGCTTCGACCGGGCCGAAACCATTGGTGCGAAGTGTGGCACGCAACATCAGCGCAATCAACTCTCGTATCACCGGGCCTGGACCGCTGCATTCTGGCAAGAGGACTACGAGCACTTTGTTCGGTATTACATGGAACTGGAGAAGCACACCGCGGACAGCACGAATCCATTTGAGATGGAGCTGCGTACCAATCTTTGGTTTGTCCTTTTCTCACTTGTTAGAGCGGGCCATCTCAATGAGAAGGAGGTGGTGTTGGGAGAAAGAACGCAAGCTCTGATACGCGTTGTTAGTCACCTGATTGATCAGGAAGACCGACCCAGCGCCTCGCATAACGCTCAAGCCCTTCTCCTCAGCATCCGCCTTGTGACCTCAGAGCCTGAGGACATTCATGGAGTACTTGCAGAATACGCCGGTCTCATAAAGAACTGTAGTGCATTTATTGGTTTTCCTATGCAGGCCATAGCGGATTACCTGATGCACTTGGGGGAGCATCTGGGCAACCTGCCCGAGTATCAGCAGCTTTTTGAAATCCTCATCTCGGTAACGTCGCAGCGTGAGCAAGAGGTTAGCACAGCCAGGCTTCTGCTTCGACGAGCGGCCCAACAGCACGATATGGGCGAGCCAGCCGAGGCAATCCGTACGCTGGGCCGGGCTATGGTACGACTTTACAAACACGAGAGTCGGCAAGACATTATTCGTGCCCTATACCTTTGCGCTTGCTGCTACGAGCAAGTCGACTTGCTTTGGGCGGCACGGGGAACGCTCCTGGCGGCCGCATCAATTGCAGTTCAGGAATTTTGGACATACGAGAATGTCACCGCCCTGCAAGGTAGGTGCTTCAACAAGTTGAAATGGGTCGAGCTACGGTTGGGCCGAGTGCCCTTCGTGTTGGCATGGCATGAGATTGATCTAGCTGTGCGCGCCGCGCTGGCTGAAAAGGGCTACGATCAAGAACAGCTTGCCCCCGGCGAATCGGCATTTGATGCCATCCTCGGATTGCTGCTTCTTCGAACGGATGTTTGGCAACTCAAGTGGTTAGAGAAGCTCCCTGACGTTCTCGATCGCTACCGACTTCACGGCTCGTCGCTCGCACTGCGTTACGCACTGGGGCCAGATACCGGAGTCAAGGAGGATCTCCAAGAGGTAGCCAAAGGCGACGTGGCAATTGAAAAATATTTCCTTCAGTGGCGCGCTCAACCGGCAGGAAAAGATCTTCCAAGCCAACCGTCGTACTGCGATGAACGCACTGTTACCTTTGAGTCTCGCATTCTGGGATGCGCAGTATCGGTTGTCTGTCAGAATGACGTGGTGTGCCTGGCGGTCGCAGAATCATTATTGGCCGCACTAGAAGGGTTGATGTCAACCGGCCTAGCTGACGGCATCATGGCCAAGGAACCAGAATTGTCGTGCGAAGTTCGGCTATCACCCTATACCGGCATCGAATGGAAGTCAGAGTTTACAGACCGTCATGGCCGGCCGCATTGGGAAATACTTTGCCCGACCTTTGACCCCAATCACCTTACATTTGCTGAACAAAAGATGCTTAAGAAGCAGTTGGCGCGTGATTTTGTCGAGTTGCTGCCACGGGTCTTTGTGTTCAAGGACGTTGAGGATACTGCAAGAAAGCTGTTCGGGGATGACAACGCACTCGACCGTGCACTACATTTCTGCTGTAGTTTCATTACGGCTGGCGGCGTCCTGGGGAATAATCCACGGATCGCCATATCCGAGTGGTTAGATGCGACAGCAACGTGTTATCCATTAACACGGTCGTTGGCGTGGTATGAGGCTGCGCGCAGTGGTGAGACGCCGGCTACGCATCAACGCGTTGAGGGCAGCTTAAGCAAGGAGGATCCCCCGCCAGGGGTTTTTGATCTTGCTCGGATGAAACACACGGATGTAGAGACGGTGTCTCTCATTCGTGACGCCTTGTGGGACAAAGCGGAGTGGCACGGTACAGTGTTTCTATGTCCGGAAGAGAAAACGCAACCACCAATCATGGCGCTTCTATTCGCCGACGCCGTGGCAGGTATGGAGATATTCAAACACTGGATAAAAGAACTTGGAACGGAGGACAAATGCGAACGCCTATTCGTAGGCATTGTTAGGGGAATCAGCCAGAAAAGCCCTTATTCTTATCGAATCCTGTTCGCTGCAAACCCGCAAACGGCCCTCCAAGGGAATTACTCTGGGCCCAGGATTGCAGCGATCGCAGGCCGTGTTCACCGGATGGATGCAACATCTGAGGAGAACTTATCCAGATTCCTAGTATGACAGCGCTACGAAGAATCCATTCGATGGGCTGATCGGCGGCGGCTTTGGTAGGATGCTTCGTTGCGCTGCTGGTAATAGGCCGATCGTTGGATCAGCTCAGCA
>JAZDCZ010000421.1:0-2937 GCA_036679605.1 Gemmatimonadota bacterium | reverse complement strand
GCAAAGATAGCCCACATCGACATCGACGCGTCTGAGATCGAGAAGGTCAAAACCGTCGATTGGTCTTTCGTGTGCGACATCAAGCAAGCTCTGCCCCAAATCGTCAGAGCCGGCACGAATTTCAAGAAAGACTTTAGCCCATGGCGTTCGCACGTGATCGCTCTCAAAGAAAAGCATGCGCTCGACTACAACCACAAAGCCAAGACCGTGCAGGCCGGTTACGTTCTCGAGCAGCTCAACGAGATCACCAAGGGTCAAGCGATCGTCACTACGGGTGTGGGCCAGCACCAAATGTGGGCGGCGCAGTACCTTGATTTTGCCGAGCCAAGAACTTTTTTGACTTCGGGTAGCATGGGAACAATGGGCTTCGGGCTCCCCGCGGCTATCGGTGCGCAGCTCGCTAACCCCGACAATCTCGTCGTCGACGTCGATGGCGACGGTTCGATACGGATGAATCTCGGCGAACTTGAAACGCTCACCAACTATGACGTGCCGGTCAAAGTCCTCCTTCTCAACAACCGAGGCGACGGAATGGTCCGTCAATGGCAGGACCTGTTCTACGAAAACCGTTATTCGGGAACCGACAAGACCCTACACAAGAAGGACTTCGTCAAAGCCTGTGAGGCCGACGGTTTCCGGTTCGCAAAACGAATCTCCGAATCCAAGGAGGTCCGAGGCACACTAGAGGAATTCGTGGCCTTTGACGGGCCCGCGTTTCTCGAGGTCATGATCGACCTGCACGAACACGTCTATCCGATGGTCGGCCCCGGCAAGGGCTACAAAGACATGATCACGGGCCCTTACATTCCGGGCCGTGATGATAAGACCAACAAAAAAGGAGGGTCGACCGGCGGAATGTTCTGACCGCCGGTCGAGGCTGGCGGTCGAGGCTCGGACCGGGTCGGGCACGCGACAACGGTCCGTCGGTTCTGTCGTGAGGAACAGCCGATAAGCCTCAGTGAAGTTTGATTTCTCCTCTACCGGGCACTACCACGTTGGGGCCGCCAATGGCGATGCCGGCCAAGGCTTCTTCTAAACCGGGCTCCGATTCGGCCATGTGAGACGGGCAGACCTCGTGAGCGTAAAGAGGGGTTCGTCCGTATTTCGCCTCCTCTAGATTGGTCACGCGGAACTTATCCTTGTTGGGGTCGATCGGACTCTTGCACTTACCGCATTTAGGAAATCTTGTTCGCATAGTTTTCTTGCTCCCGACAACCTTGATGATGACAACAAATCGCCGGGGAGCGGCAACATAACAAGGGCCCCCTGCTCGTCTGCCCTGAACTCCGCTTTGCTTTAATATAACTTTGCGTCGCTTTATTGCCGATGAGGGTCAATTCGTCGACGACCTCACAGCCTAAGAGAAGGCACAGCTCAACACTTACGCTAAGCTACTATTCTGGCCCAATGCGGAGTTAGGGGGGGCTTCGCCATCGGCGGTTCAATCGACGTACCCCAGGACCCGCAACCTCCGGTCAAGCCGGGCGGGCACCGTTATAGGCAAAGGCCTCTCGAGTAAACGGTGATGCTGATCGACCCACCGATCGAGGCGCTCGTGCAGACCTATGGCGCGCGGGTGCTGGTCCAGGGAATGTTGCTCCAAGGGGTCAGCGCCAAGTTCGAAATACTCTCGCCGTCCACGGTCTATCCAGTCGATCAGCTTGTCCCGGTCGGTAGTGATAGAACGCACATGGCCTGACAAAAACGGCTCCCTACGCAGCCGGGTTTTGGTCTCGCTGACCGCGTAACCGCTAGGGGCCTTTCGTCCGGTGATCACCGGCGCCAGAGAAGGCCCCGGAAGCGGCCGGCCGGGGATGCCGACCATTTCCAACGTCGTCGGACCAATGGCCACCGAGGCGGCAACCACGCCGCTGATACGAAGACGCTCGACCCCGGGCACATGCACGATGAGAGGAACGTGGAGCACCTCGCGATACAGGGTGCGCAGGTGGAAACAGCTTCCATGCTCCAAAAACTCCTCGCCGTGGTCTGAGGTCACGATCACGATCGTGCGATCTTTGAGTCCAAGACGATCCAGTGTCGCCAATACCCGGCCCACAGCACGGTCGCCCTGGTGTATCGCTGCATCGTATTCGCCGATCACCGTCACCGGACCTTTGGGCCGCTGTCCCCGAGCACAAAGGTTCTTCCAACCGTGCGGACGTCGCGGGCCAAGTCCGAGGGCGGCACGGTCAACCTCGCGCGAGTGATAAGGCCGGTGAGGGTCGAAGCCGTGCAGGAAAACGAAAAAACGCTGCGTCCGATGCTCCGCCAGCCATTTGTCGAGCAGCGATTGCTTGCTGATCAAGTTTCGGCCAACCGTCTTATACAGCCCAAAGCCGTGGTCGAAACCAAAACGAGCCGACATATTCCGTCCACCGGTGAAGGCGGCCGAAACGTAACCGTGCGCGCTAAGGACCGAGGCTAAGGTGGGCAACTGCGGAGGCGGGCCAACGCGATCGCTGACCTGCAAGACCCCGTGTTCGGCCGGATACAAGCCCGTGAGCATCGAGAGATGGGCCGGTCGTGTCCATGACGACTGACTGATGGCATTCTCAAAGAGCACAGAGGTCTCGGCGAGACGATCGATATTCGGAGTAGTAGGCTGCCCGTAGCCATATGCGCCCACATGGTCGGCCCGTAGGGTGTCCATAGAGAGGAGAATCACGTTGCAGCCGCGGCACAAAACGGATGGCGCCAAAGACAGTTCACCACCGCGAAGCAACAGCGAGGCGACCACCAGACCCCAGGAGAGCGTTCGCAACCATGCGCAGAAGTGCCCCATTTCAGAACTCGATCGAGGTCGCAGGCCCTCAGTCTCGACCCGTAGTGAGGATCACCTTACCTTTGGCCTTGCGGTCGAGCACCATTCGCAAGGCCTCACCCGCCCGCTCCAGAGGCAACTTCGCACACACATGCGGGCGTAGCTTTCCCTGC
>JAZDCZ010000420.1:0-29889 GCA_036679605.1 Gemmatimonadota bacterium | reverse complement strand
ATACCGCCGACTTTACGGTCGCCGAGAACTAGGTCGCCACCGGGCTCGTCGTGGAGTGTTCGATCACAGGACGACTGTGGCCCGCGCGAGGGCAACAGGCTTTCGGTCAGGGATTCGAGCAACATGCGGTTACAGAAACGCTTGGCGCCTGAAATAGTTTCCAAAAGCGGCGAAAGCGTATGCGGTAAAGCAAAGGTCCATTGCAGTGTGCCTGGTCCTATGAGCACCGCTCCGCCGCCGCTTGGGCGTTGGACGATCGCGATCCCCTGTTTGCGGCACAACGGCAGATCGACTTCGGTTGCGACCTTGCCGGAACGGCCCAAGACGACTGTGTAGACGGGACATGTCCAGGTTCGAAAGCGTGGCCTGCGGTCATGCCGGACCTCTTCGAGCAATGCATCGTCGACGGCGAGTTCACGGCCGGCCGCCGTAGAGTCACCGACGTTAACCTCGGGTTGGGCAATACGGGCCATGCGTCGCTCAACCTGGCTGGCCACGTGTCTGAGGTCAAATTCGAACTTCGTCCCGCTTTGCTTGTCCCGCGCGTGGCCTGGGCGAACTGCCCCGGAGCGGGCGAAAGCGCGCACGGTGGCAGGGCGTTTCGCACGACCTACCGTTCATAAAGGGTTGCCGGCCGCAGTTGACAACGCCGGCGCGGAATCGGCACGGTTGTTGCACGAAGTCTGTGAAAAGACAGAGCGTTTCCCCCCATGAGGGGGGCATGGGGCATGCAAGCATCCCCTTGCTAAGAGGGAACAAACACCCCCAATTTATAGGAACGGATCGGAGGTATTGACTTATGAATCGCCAAGTAATCCCAATTCTTTTCACCAAAGCGACCGGCGTGGCCTTCGTGGCCATGCTCGGGTTGTTCCTCGTGGCTGCGCCGTCCGCGCAGGCACATACCTGCCACAGCAGTTGCAGCCTTGTACGTAAGGCGTGTAAGCACGCCGCCAAGGCCGTGCGCGACATTTCCCGTGCGGGTTGTGACGCCGACCGTGAGACCTGCAGAACCGATTGCGACGCGGGCAAAGATCCGTGTCGCGACGCATGTAACGTCGATCGCGATGTATGTCGCGCGAACTGCCAGAGCGACCCGGACCCGTCGGACTGCCAACAGGGCTGCGACGCGATTCGTGACGACTGCGAGGCGGGCTGCGTCGAATGCCACGACAGTTGCAACGACACTCGAAAAACCTGCCGTGACGCGGGCAAAGACGCCCGCGATCTAGCCAAAGACGCATGCGACGCCGGCCGCCAGACCTGCCGCAGTATTTGTTTCGGGCCGGTGGATCGCGTGTGCATGGACCAGTGTAACGGTGACCTAAGAACGTGCCTGGCCGGCTCGAAATCCGGCGAGAAACAGTGCCGGCTCGACTGTGCTCCGGAGCTTAGCGCCAGAGAGTGCAAGAAAAGCTGCAGGGCCCAACGCTTCGGGGACCAGCAACTTTGTTGGGAGGCAGCGGCCGGTTGTGTGGAATCGTGCTTGCCGCTTACGCCGACGACGACCACTCTTCCGTGAGACGATCTTGGTGATCGTTGGCGGATAGATCCCAGTGATCTGGGCGAGGACTTTCCAGTTCTCGCCCAGATCCTTCTTTATTCGGGCCCTACTTCTTTGCTTTCGCTATCAGGCTTGTGCGTAACCAGCGTCCGGAGTCGGCCCTCATAGACTCGCGGTCCCGGTGGTAGTTGAGGCCTGGGACTACAAAAGGTAGTGTCGCTGCCTTTCTACTTTGCTGTGCTCTAGATGGAGCAGTAGGGAGGAGGCAAAGCGATGATGAAAAACATCAGCATACTACGTGTGGCTATGGCGGTCTGTGCGCTTACAGTTGTATGTCCGGTTTTTGCGCAGCACGAGCAAGCTACCGATTCCTCGGGAGGGTCGGAGGGTCGAGCGCAAGGGGACGTCACGTGGACCACGAGTGGCGAAGTCGTGGAACTCGCCGATGTGGGGAACTATACCTACTTGAACGTCGACAACGGCACGGAGAAGATCTGGGTTGCCGCTCCGCAAACCAAACTCTCCATTGGCGACCAGGTGAAGATTCCGGTGGGGGCTCTTATGCGGGATTACTACAGCAAGGGCCTTGACCGGGTTTTCGAGCGTATTTACTTCGTCGCTTTTGTAGATGTCGAGGGTGCCCGCAGCCATGGGTTGTTCGCGACACTGGGGCAACTCACACCTCGACCCGGCGGCGCTACCGGATTGGACCTCTCGGGCATAGAGAAAGTGGAAGGCGGCGTTACCGTCGCGAGGATCTTTGACGACAAAGCAAAACTCACCGGCAAAGAGATTTTGATTCGTGGTAAGGTCGTGAAGTTCAGCTCGAATATAATGGGGACAAATTGGATCCATTTGCAGGACGGTACCGCGAGCGCCGGAAGTAACTCCGACTTGACTGTTACCACCAGTGTGAGCGTAAGAGTCGGCGATACCATCCTCGTTCGGGGTGTGTTGTTGACTTCACGGGATTTCGGTTTCGGTTACAACTACGATGTGATCGTCGAAAATGCGGAAGTGACCGTGGAATAAGGCCTCGATCAAGTGTTCTACGCGCGTGTGCAGCGTGTATGGCGGTAGTTGCAAATCCCAAAACGGCCGAACATGAGCAAGATACGCCGTCTGGCGGTGACGGGCTTGTTGGTGTTGTGTGCCGCGAGCACGCAGGCTGCGACTAAGAAAAATGCCGACATAGGCATCGTTTCCAAGGGAACGATTGACGGCGAAGAGATTTACCGTGTTACCTGTTCGGTGTGTCACGGAGAACGTGGCGATGGGCAATCATTTGCAGCAAAAGCCCTCAACCCTCCGCCGCGAGACTTCACGGATACAGATGTCATACGATATCTCACCCGCGAAGATATGATCAACACAACCCGCGACGGTCGCCCGAAGACCGCGATGCAGCCCTTCGATGAACAACTGAACAAGAAACAGATAGACGCTGTGATCGCCTATATCCGTTCAAATTTCATGAAACTCGACATCCCTGAGGAGACGAAAAAACCGGACATCTTGGTGGGTCGCGGGGTGTATAACTACCGTTGCTATATGTGCCACGGTTATGGTGGCGATGCGCGGACTCAGGCCGGAGCGACCCTCAAGCCAAAGCCGCGAAGTTTTACCGATGCGAAGCGAATGCGCACTCTCAGCACTTCGACGATGATGGATGCCGTCAAAAACGGCCGGCCCGGCACGGCGATGCAGCCTTTTGCGACTATCCTGAACGACCACGAGATCGCAAGCGTGGTCGCATTCATACGGTATGCGTTCGTCGATGAGAAAGCCGGCAACATCCGTTACCATTCCCCGAACAACGGGTGGTCTGATTTTCAACGCAAGTATACATCGTCGATCGCATACTTCTTCCACGAAGGGAGCGAGGACGAGCTGTCTCCCGATCAAGAGTGGGGAAAGCGGGTATTCGAAATATCTTGCGTGTCATGCCACTTGCATAAGACAGACAACCGAGGCGAGGCATCTGTTCTGACGTGGAGTTCCGTCTCCGGGGCGCGTGCCCCGGATTGAGCTTGATTTTAACTTGAAGGCCTTTCGCTGTACGGAGGGAGTGCGGCGTTCAGTTCAGCCCGTTGGCGTAATGGACGACTCCGCCGAAACCCCCCACCCAGGGGGAGCCGTCCTGTGCGAACGCCATCGAAAAAACGTAATTACTGAAGAGGCCGTCGCTCGTGTCGTAGTTGACGAAGCCGTCGTCGAACGTACCGCCGATTACCTTGGATAATCCCTGACTCGTGCCCACCCAGATCGTACCGTCGGCTGACTCGGTAATCATGGACACGTAGTTTCCCGCGAGTCCTTCTCCGGCGGTGTAGGTGCGCTTGAACTCTCCGTTTTCAAGTATGGAGAGCCCCCCGCCCCACGTGCCGCACAGAACCCGTCCGCGCGAATCCACATACATTGCGACTATGTAATTGGCGTTGTAAGCGACATCGACTTCCTCGGATCCTCGTTTCGCCTTCTGCCAGTTATGATGCTTCGACTGTTGGTCACTACCGACGGTTTTGAGCAACTGATCCTTGACCTTCTCGTAGGGGGCGCCCAAGCCGTTATCGTGATTCCAATGCTTCCAGGTCTCGCCGTTGTAATGCGAGAGGCCACCTTCGGTGGCGAACCACAGATCGCCGTCCCGATCAGCCTGTACGCTGTATACCCAATCGTTGGGAAGACCGCCGTTCGTGTTCTCGACTGTGTAGGTTTCCCATGCTGAGGGATCATCGAGCCTTCCGCCGATGACGCGGTTGGCACCCGACCATGTTGCGATCCAGGTGTCGCCGTTGGAAGTCTTGGCAACGCCGTACACGAACGCGTCGGCCAATCCTTGCGCCATGTTATAATTCTTCCAAGTCTCGTCGCCTAATATGTACAAACCTCCGCCGTAGGTTCCGGCCCACATTTGGCCGTCGATGTTACCGAGAAAAAAGATGCTGTGACTGAGCAAGCCGGAGTTCTCGTTGTTGAAGATCTGGTGCTTGCCGGTGATGGTATCGTGCCTGACGATTCCTTCTGACGTGCCGGCCCATATGATCGGTCCGTCGGCAACTAAAGCTTTCACATTACGTCGACCTATGTCGAAGCGCTGCATGTTCGCGAAGTGAGGCGCGTGCGGAGAGGGCAGCCGTGACTGTACACTCTCGGTTACCGGTCGCGTCAACGCTCGCTCGATCACATTTTCACCGACCTGCCCCGGCGGCTTCTCTTGTGTTGTTGGCGCCGAATTGTCGGAGACAGACCTCGCATCATCTGCGGATCGCCCTATCCAGAAGCCAATACCGCCACCACCGATTCCGGCGATGAGAACAAAAAGCATGATCACTGAGACTCGTTTAAGCACTTGAATTCCCCCGTCTCTACGTCAAAGACTCGATACTCAGTCGAGCAGATAGGATCGCAAATCACAAGAAGTGGTTGGTTCTTTGGCGGTGCCGCGCCGGGTTTTCTGTCGGCTTCGGAACGTGTGCTAGACTTGGCCGACCCGGCTCCACGTTGTCATTTGTGCACTTTTCCGCGCGGTTTGCAGCCTCGGAGGTGCATGCACCGCTATACTGGCGGGATCATGGGTATGGATATGCGAATGCTGGTAGTAATCATGCTCGCGGGGCTGACGTCCGCTCCTGCCTTTGCGCAACTCCAACTTTGCGGCGACCACGATGGCAGCGGAGCGATCAACACCACGGATGCGTTGCTGGTTTTGCGTCGCGCGGTCGGCCAACAGATCACTTTGATGTGTCCGGCATCGGCCGGCCCCGGCTGTGGCAACGGTGTGATAGATGCCGGCGAGGACTGCGACTTCGGCGATCTGGGCGGACAGGTTTGTGAGGACCAAGGACAGTTCGGGATCGGCTTGGCCTGTGGCCCGGCTTGTCTTTTTGATACCGCCGCCTGCTCGATCGCGCGTTTAGAAAGTACAGGGCGGGGGACGGTCATTGACCATCAAACCGGTCTGGAATGGCAAAAAACAGACGACCTGGGCGGCCTGACCGATAAAGACACGACCTTTACGTGGAGCGCAGGCGGTCCCGTGGGAAGTGCCGCCGATGGAACCGCCTTCACCGTGTTCGTGGTCGGCCTCAACGATCCTTCGACCCCGGGCGGATGTTATGCAGGCCGCTGTGACTGGCGGCTGCCGACCAGCGCCGGTTGTTGCGGATCGCAAAGCGGAGAACCGGCCGAACTCGAATCGATCGTGGACCTTAGCAGGGGTGCTTGCGGTGGCGGGGTAGGCCCTTGTATAGACCCCATCTTCGGTCCGGCCATAAACGCCGCCGCTTACCTATCGGCCTCCACAAGCGCTTCGGATGCGAGCCTGGCCTGGAGCGTCTTTTTCGCTAACGGGGGTGTGGGACTTGTTGCTAAGGAAGCAGCAGTTCAGGCTCGTGCGGTACGCGGCGGCCCGTGAGAAACGGCTTGTCCGAGATCCGCTATCGTCGTAAAGGGAACTGAACCCATCACTGTGAACCGGGAATTCTCTACACCGCGCTTCGACGAGAAGGCCGCCGCGACGCCTTGGCGGGCGCTTCAGTACGCCGAGGGTGACGATCGACTAACGACGTATGCCCGCTGGTTCATTGCTTTGCGGTGGATCGCCGTAGCGGGAGCGGGCGTTCTTACGGTCTTTGCGGTGAAGATCCTGGAGGTTTTGCCCGACACGGTTTTCATCCCCTTGCTCGCGACCGTCGCGGTTCTGGCGGCTTTCAACTTGGTCGTTTCCTTCTTGGTAACAAGACGCATCTGGATAAAGAGGCTATTGCCGCTTCAGGTCTATGGCGATCTTACCATTCTTACGATCCTTCTGAGTTTTTCCGGTTATCTCGGCAATCCGTTTTCGGAGTTGTACATTCTCCATGTAATTTTGGCTGGCGTATTGCTTTCGCCACGACAATGTTACGCGGTAGCGATAGTTGCCGCGGTCTTGTTGTCGCTGGTTACCTGGGGCGAATGGGCGGGGGTTCTCCATCCGTTGGGTTTTCAACTCGGGCCGTTAGCTTTCGGGCCGGTATCCGGCACCGATTGGGACTCTCTCGAAGTAGTGCGTGAAACTACAGTTGAAATCGGCGAGCTGTTTATCGTAGCCTATCTTGTGACTACTTTGGCTCGACGCGCGCGGTCGTACGAGAATCAGTTGGAAGATGCCGTATACCAAGCGCGGGCGGAACACCGGCTTCTAGAGCAAGCTCTCGAAACGACCGGTGCCGGCCTGCGTGTATTAGACATGCAGTTGAAGCCGCGCTGGGTGAACCGGCTATGGGAACAGTGGTTTCATGAAAAAGGCCCGGTCGTGAGCGACGACGGTTGTCCGGGGCCGACATCGGTCGTTGACAACGGTGGCCACACGGCGCCGTCTCAGAGCACACGCGATGACAAAATGGTGAGAATCACCGAGTGTGCGTTGCCGGCGGACGCCATTGCTTCCGAATCGACGAACTTGATGTTTCAGCGAGAACACATAGCTCGCCTGACTACGGCTCCTCTCGTCGATGACGACGGAGCGATGCGCGGAGTCGTCCAGCTGGCACAGGACGTTACCCAGCAAAAAGAAGCCGAAGCGCAGATGCTCAGAGCGGGCCGTCTGAGCGCGGTCGGTGAGCTCGCCGGCCATGTGGCCCACGAGGTCAACAACCCTATAACAATTATTGGGGCCAAATCCCGTTTGTTGCTCTCCGACCATCGCGGCGAAATGTCAGACAAGTGTGCGGATGAGATAGCCAAATTCATTCGGCTTTCCGACCGGGTTGCGGCAATCGCGGGAGGATTGTTATCCTACAGTCGGCCTTCTACGGGCGTTTGTGGGCCCGTAGACGTCTCGATTTCTATCCGACGTTCCCTCGCAATGTTGTCGGAACGAGCCAAGAAGATGGAGGTACGGATCGTCGACAACATCGACGAAAGGGTACCGCTTGTGGAGGCGAACGCCGACGAAATGGAGCAGGTATTTTTGAACCTATTTCTGAACTCGCTCGACGCACTACCCAACGGCGGCTCGTTAACGGTGTCGATAAGTACTGCGGGCGAGCGCCTCTCGAACGGTCAACGCTGCCTGGCGATCATAGTCGAGGACTCCGGAGTAGGTATTCCGGATGAAGTGCGCAGTCGTATATTCGAACCGTTTTTCACGACCAAGGGGGAACAGCGTGGCACCGGGTTGGGCTTGGCGATCTGCTTGGGCATCGTCACGAGCCACGGCGGCGAGATAGATATCGAGAGCGAACCGGGTCGCGGCACGGCTTTCCGGGTCAAGTTGCGTTTGGTGCTTGGCGCCGACGAGGGCGGCTCGGTAGATGGCTGAACGTCGCGTCTTGGTAGTCGACGATGAGGTCGGCATTCTTGAAGTTTGTCGCGATATTCTTCGCAAGATCCCATCGGTCGAGGTCGTGACCGAGACGGACGGGCGCGAAGCGGCCGAACGTATCTCGGCGGAGAGCTTCGACCTCTTGATCACCGATATCCGATTGCCCGGCATGAACGGCATCGAACTTTTGCGCCTGGCGAAGGAAGCCGAACCGAATCTCAGCGTACTCGTCTTTACGGCGTTTCCGACGGTCGACACGGCGGTCGAAGCGCTGAAGGTCGGCGCGGCAGATTATGTGATCAAGCCGTTTCAGCCCGATGAGTTACAGGCTATCGCCGAAAGGCTTCTCGATGAGAAGCGGTTACGTGTAGAACACAGCCTGCTTCAGCGACAAGTAGAACGCGACTATCGATTCGATGAGATCATCGGCTCTAGTGCGCCGATGAAGGAGATATTCGATACCATCAATCGAGTCGCCGATACCGAAGCCGACGTGCTCATAACGGGAGAGACGGGAGTGGGCAAGGAGTTGGTGGCGAGAAGCATACATAAACGGAGTCGACGAAGCGGTGCTCGATTTGTGCCCGTGGATTGTGCAGCAATCCCGGAAAACTTGATGGAAAGCCAGTTCTTCGGTCACGAAAAAGGCGCGTTCACCGGGGCCGACACGCAAATGATCGGACTGCTGGAATTCGCTGATGGTGGGACATTCTTTCTAGACGAGGTCGCCGAGCTTCCGGTGTCGCTACAGGCGAAGCTCCTGCGCGCTTTGCAAGAGAGGACTTTCCGGCGCGTGGGAGGAAAAAAGGAGATCAAAGTCGACATACGTGTGCTGGTTGCGACCCGGACAGATCTGATGGCTGCGATGCGTGCCGGGAGTTTCCGGGAGGACCTATACTACCGTGTAAACGTAGTTCACCTGGAAGTACCGCCGTTGCGCGAACGGCGAAGCGACATTCCCTTGTTGGTGACTCATTTTGTGGAGCGCTACGCGCAGGAAATGGGGCGGAGTGAACCCCGTATCGACGCGGAGTGTTTGGATGTTCTGTCACGTGCGCCTTGGGCGGGGAACGTTCGCGAGCTGCAGAACGTCGTCAAGCGTACCCTCGTGCTGGCCCGCGACGACCAAATCTCGGTCGACGACTTGCCCGACGAAGTTGTGGTAAAGGCCGGCGAGGCCTCCGCTCCCGAGGGTTTCTTCCAACTTCGCTCCGAGCGTATGGATAGCTTCGAGCGCGAGTACTTCACCGATTTGCTGCGAAGATTCGAAGGTGATGTCTCTTCGGCTGCGAAACACGCCCAACTTCCACGCGGTACCTTCTACCGTTTGCTCAAGAAGCATGTCTTGACTCCCGAAGACTTCCGCTGATCGTCGTCTCGTCCGTGTGACAAGTCGGAACTCGTCCGCGTGACAAGCTCGGAGTAGAGACAATTCCCAAGTCTTTTCAGTAAAGTACCCCATTGAGGACCTGCCCCCGCGGTAGCAACTGTCTCAGGGTTAGGACCGCTCACGGGGTTGATCGACATCCGTCGAGCACGGTCGGACCGGTAAAACATACTATTAATTAGCTAGTTAGCCGATATTGGGGGGCTTGCCCTCAGGGCTCCGCCGGGCTGGCAGACCTTTTGCTTTGTGAGGGGCAGAAACCAGCGAATTACAGACGCTCCGAGAAATCATGAAGCGAACATACAAAATCGAACTCAATCAAATCGAAGACGAGAGCAATAACCTTTTGCGGCCACGGACAGCGGCCCTAGCCGCGATGTCGGTGGCCGTTGCCATGGTGTTGATCATGGTCATGCCCGCGGCCAGCTTGGCCCAAGGCGGATTGGCCGGCAGTCCGCACGACTTCACCGACGGAACAGAGATGGGGCCAGCCCCGGTCGCCGTCGGCCTTTGTACATTCTGCCACACGCCTCACCGCGCGTTCAGTACGCGCTTGCTGTGGAACCATACCTTGGCCTCTCAGGCTTATACTTGGGATGAAGCAACGACGATGGGCGGCACGGACCTACCATCGAATCTGCAGACGTGGATAGGACCGACACGTAACTGTTTGTCTTGCCATGACGGCAGCGTTGCCATCGGCGATGTAGCTTGGTTCGACAAGGTCGTACCGGTTACGCCTCTAAACCCGGCAAAGCATGTCGACGAGGATATTACGGTCGGTCAAGGGGGTAACCTGAGCGGTAACCATCCGGTGGGTGTGCCGTTCCCATTCAATAACACCAGCGGTGAGACCTACAACGGCATAACCACAGGAGCCGACGTCGTCATGGAGTGGGTGCCCGATCCTCGCATCAACGGCATTCGGCTCTTCGTCGATTCCGGTGCTGGCAGCGCCCTGGCCGGAGCACAGGAAGGCAACGCCGGTATCGAGTGTTCCTCGTGTCATGACCCCCACAACAGTTCGACGGTGCAGGACTCTTACTTCCTGCGCGGAACTCTAACGGGCAACTCGAGCGGCCCCTCCGGTTATCTGTGCCTGAAGTGTCACGACAAGTGATTGCGCAGACGCAACGGGCAGTTTCGAGTTCGTTGACCCGCCGCCCCTCCCTATCAAGGGGCGGCGGGTTCCCGTAGACGGGTGCGTTATGATCCGGGCCGGCAAGGCGTCCGTTCGGGAGGGCTTTTTCCGACTTCGTTCCGAGTGTAGGGACAGGTTCGAGCGCGACTATCTGACCGATTTACTACGAAGATTCGAAGGTGATGTCTCTTTGGCTGCGAAGCATGCACAGCTTCCGCGCGGCACCTTCTACCGTTTGCTGAAGAAGCACGCTCTGACCCCCGAAGACTTCCGCACTTGAAACGCCGCTTTGCGATTCATGCCTTCGCCCGAACCCGACGCTGGCGGCTGCAGGAGACTGTCCCCGAGCGGTTTCACCACAGAGAATCCGGTGACAGCCGTCTCGTTCGCGTGACAAGCCTAGGACGGGGATGATTCCCGAATCTTTTTAATTAGATACCTCCAGTTCTTAGTTTGCCCTGCGGTCGCAATTGTCTCAGGGCTGGGACGGCCCGCTGGGTTTATCGACATTCGTCGAGCACGCGTGGATCGGTAAACCATACTATTAATTAGCTAGTTAGCCGGTATTGGGAGCTTGCCGTGGGGGCTCCGCCGAGCTGGCAGCCCTTTTGCTCTGTGTAAGTCACTAGTCAGTGAATTACGATTTACGGTCGCTCCGATGGGGGGGGGCAAGCCATGAAGCGAACATACAAGATCGAACTCAATCAAATCGAAGACGAGAGCAATAACCTGTTGCGGCCACGGACAGCGGCCCTAGCTGCGATGTCGGTGGCCGTTGCCATGGTGTTGATCATGATCATGCCCGCGTCCAGCTTGGCCCAAGGCGGATTGGCCGGCAGTCCACACGACTTCACCGACGGGACATCCACGGGGGGCGCGGCCCCGGTCGCCGTCGGGCTGTGTACATTCTGCCACACGCCTCACCGCGCGATCAGTACACGCTTGCTGTGGAACCACACCATGGCCTCCCAGGCTTATACTTGGGATGAGACAACGACGATGGGCGGCACGGACCTGCCATCGAACCTGCAGACGTGGATAGGGCCGACACGTAACTGTCTGTCTTGCCACGACGGTAGCGTCGCTATCGGCGATGTAGCTTGGTTCGACAAGGTTGCGCCGACTACGCCTCTAAATCCGGAAACCCATCTCGACCAGCCGATCACGGTCGGTCAAGGGGGTAACCTGAGCGGTAACCATCCGGTGGGTGTGCCGTTCCCGTTCAATAACACCAGCGGTGAGACCTACAACGGCATAACCACAGGAGCGGACGTCGTCATGGAGTGGGTGCCCGACCCTCGCGTCAACGGCATTCGGCTCTTCGTCGATTCCGGTGCGGGCAGCGCCCTGGCCGGAGCACAGGAAGGCAACGCCGGTATCGAGTGCTCCTCGTGTCATGACCCGCACAACAGTTCGACGGTGCAGGACTCTTACTTCCTGCGCGGAACTCTAACGGGCAACTCGAGCGGCCCCTCCGGTTATCTGTGCCTGAAGTGTCACGACAAGTAAGTGGTCGCGCAGACGCAACGGGTAGTTTCGAGTTCCGTGACCCGCCGCCCCTCTCCAAGGGGCGGCGGCTTCTCAAAGGAGGTCGAGTGTAGTCGATATTTTCGACGGGCTTGCGGATCGATACTGAGCGTAAGTCGTAGTCTATCGCGAGAATACAGTCCCTATCGTCTAGTGGCCCAGGACGCCGCGTCCGGGGGTGAACGCAAGGCAATGTGTGCGAATCAGATTCCTTAACACTCCTTGCTCGGCGCGGAAACAGAGGTTCGACTCCTCTTAGGGACATACCGCGATGGCGTGCAACAAGACTGCAAAGGGGGAGCCGGGGCGTGCAAATGCTCTGGCTCCCTCACGTTTTTGATTTAGATACACAGGAAAGAGACCAGGAGGAAGTAATCATGCGTTTTGGCTTTATAATAGTTCTGTCAGGACTGTTCATTTCGATGCTTATGCCGGCGGCGGTAGGGGCGTACGAGGCCGGAGAGGTAAGCGGCGGAGGTGTGGTTGCCGGTGTAGTAAAGTTTTCGGGAACAGCACCAGCAAGAGCGGCGATCAATATAGACAGGGACAAAGAAGTCTGCGGTAAGGAGTCCAAACTTTCCGAAGAACTGATTGTTGGCGCTGACGGCGGTGTTCAGAATGCGGTCGTGTACTTGGCGGCTATCGGCAAAGGAAAGGCCTGGCCGGCCGAGACGGTAACGCTGGATCAGAACGGTTGTCACTTCGATCCCCATGTCGTGCTGGCCACACCGGATACCGAGATGGAGGTGCTCAACAGTGACGGAATTCTGCATAACCTACATTCATACAGTAAGACGAACCGCGCCTTCAATGTCGCGCAGCCGGGTTTCAAAAAGAAGATGAAACGGAAGTTTGCCTCTCCCGAGTTCGTCAAAGTGGCCTGCGACGCGCACGGATGGATGAAAGGCTATATCGTTGTCCGCGAGCATCCATATTATGCCGTTACCGACGAAAAAGGCGCCTTCAAGCTCGAGGACGTGCCTGCGGGAGACTATGAACTCAAGGTCTGGCACGAAACGCTGGGGAAAAAGACGCAGAAGGTGTCGGTGTCCTCGGGAGGTGAAGCGGCCGTGACATTCGTGTTGAGCAAGTAGCATCGCAACGGCGAAATTCGGGTTCGAGTGGGCCGTTGCCGCTAGAATGGTTATATGGTGATGATGAGATTGAGAGTACGTATCGCCTCAGGACTACTCCTGCCCGTTGTCATCGCCGGCATGGTCGGCGCTTGTAGCGTCACGCAGTCGAACCAGTCGACGGAGGCTTCGCGCATTGTCCAACCGGTGTGGCCGGAACCTCCGCTCGAGCCGAGGATCAAGTTCCTGACGGCGCTCGCGAGTGAACGCGATCTCGGCCGAGAGACCACTTTCGCTGATACTGTGAGTGCGTTCCTGACGGGCGACAAGCCTCCCGCCGATCATCTCGTGCAGCCGATGGATATTGCTGTGTCCGAGGATGGGGGGCGTATCTACGTCTCGGATTTCGGAACTCAAAGCGTTTATCTATTGAACCGCGACAGCAAGGAGATGATACAAATAGGAGGCGAACAGAGAACCTGGTCGTATCCCTTCGGTATCGCGCTGGACGACCAAGAAAATCTCTACGTTGTCGAACAAGAAACGAAGATCATAAGCGTCTTTGATCGCAGCGGCCGTATTGTGCGACAGTTCACCGATCCGTCTCTGGAACGACCGACGGATATCGAAGTCGACGAGGAACGTGGAGTGATTTACGTCGTCGACGGCTCACACCAGAAATCGTCGAATCACTACGTGAAGGTTTTCGACGAAGAAGGACATTTCCTGCGCAACATCGGCAAGGGCAAGGGCACAGGAGACGGTTATCTTATGTTTCCCACCTATCTCGCGATCGGCGACGAGGGGAGGCTTTACGTCACGGATACGGTCAACAGCCGGGTATGCATTTTCGAACCCGACGGGACCTTCGTTCGTCAGATCGGCGAGCGTGGTAACGGCTTCGGCATGTTCGACAAGCCCAAAGGTGTGGCGCTCGACTCGTTCGGCAATATCTATGTTGTCGATTCGGGCTGGTCGAATGTTCAGATCTTCAACCAAGAGGGGACGGTCCTCTTGTACTTCGGGGGACGTGGCGCTTTCCCCGGATTGCTTCGTAATCCGACCGGGCTGACGATCGACGACGACGACAGGATCTATGTCGCCGATTACCTGAATAACCGCCTCGATATTTATCAACTGATCAATACGACGGCCGAAGACAGTTTCATAGAGCTGCCCGAGGATGAGGCCGATGCAGAATGAGAAACTGCATAGGCTGCCGCCGTGGATCGAGCGCACCTCGGTAGGTAAACACGTCGCCGAGCCGACTCGGTGGATAACGGCAGCGCTGTTCTTTCTTGTCCTGCTTCTGTTCCCCTCGCCGCTCTTGGCGTCCTGCGTGCAAGGGGGTGTATCCAGTGCGACACCTCCGACCGTCACGTTCCTGCGCAGCTACCGGAATTCGTTTGCCGTACCGGCGCGATTGGCGACGGATTCGACCGGCAATATCTATGCGGCCGACCCGATCAAGGGCGAGATTTTCGTTCGTGCGCCCGACGGCCGTGTGTTGTCACGGAAGTCGGGGCTCGGCTATGTGATCAGCCTGGCCGTCGATGGACAGGGGCGGGTCTACGCGGGTGACGGAATCACCGGCACGATCACGGTTTTCGATTCCGATTGGCAGCAGCTGTTCATGCTGGGTGCAGGGGTCGGCGAGTTCCTCTTGCCTAACGATATCGGCATCGATTTGAGCAGCGGTCGGGTCTATGTGACCGACAGCAAAGCGCATAGAGTGAAAGTCTACGACAGCGACGGCCGTAGCCTTTTCAGTTTCGGCGGGCTGGGGACCGTGGACGGTGCATTCGACTTTCCAGCGGGCATATTCGTCAACAGCCCTACGGCAGAGGTCTTCGTAACCGACCAACTCAACTCGCGCGTTCAGGTTTTCGATCCTAACGGGAACTTCATCTATTGCTTCGGCCGGCGAGGCAGTACGGCGGGCAGATTCAATTTTCCCCAAGGGGTGTGGGTCGATGCTCGCGGGCGCATTTTTGTTGCCGACGCCTTCGATGGAAGGGTGCAGGTGCTCGAGCGCGACGGCGACTCGCTCGGATTCATTGCCGCCTTTGGTGCGAAGCCCGGCGAGACCAGGGTTCCAGTCGATCTCGTGATTGACAGTTCGAATCGGCTGTTCATAGCGGCGGCCAACAACGCGAGGCTGGAAGTATTCGGTATCGATAGTTTCAGTGATCCGGAAATCGTCCTCCCTGCGGAAGTTCGAAGTTCACCGACTCCTGTGGTGCGCGGATGTACGGACGCTACGGTCGTAGCCTGGGTGGAGATCCCCGGCTATCCTTTGGACGCGGTCGATATGAATACGATCACGGCCAACGGCGTGCCGCCGAACTCAGTAACCGCCGTGGTTGAAGATACCGACCGAGACTCGATCCCGGAACTTCGTCTCGAGTTCGACAGAGAGCTGCTTCTCGATAACTTGGCAGATCCTGGCGCTGTCGATGGCGTGTTGCGTGTCTCCGGCTCTCTATCCGGCAAGATTTTCGAGGCAGAATCTCGGGTCGAGATCGTCGATGCCGGCGACGCCGATGGTGACGGGGTCTGCGACGAGGCCGATGCGTGTGACTCCACTCTGCCCGGGAAGACCACTGATGCAGAGGGATGTGTCGTCTATCAACTATGCCCCTGCGCGGGTCCCGGTGAGCGGGAATCTTGGCTGCGACACGCAAAGTATGTCACGTGTATTCGCCGTAAGACCCACGAGTTCATGAAAGATAACCTGATGTCGTGGTCCGAGCGCCGCGCCCGTGTGCAAGCCGCCAAGCAGTCGGGGTGCGGCGGACTTTGCCCTGAATCGACGCTGACCAATCTCGCGGATGTCCGCGGATGCGTGGATCGCTTGTGCCCGTGTCGAGGCCCGGCGCCGGGCCTCGCATGGAAGAAACAATCTCGTTACTCCAAGTGTGTATGGCGCAGGGCGCGCCAGGGTCGGCGACTCGGCTTGATTACCTGGGAGGCTCAGCGTGCGGCGGCGATCGAGGCTCGGCAGTCGAGCTGCGGCGCCCCATAGACAGACAGATGAGACGAAGACCAACATCGCTGTCGTGGATCGTTGCTCTGGCGGCTATGCTCGTCCCGGCTCTCGCCGCCGCTCTCGACCCGCCCCACAACGAGGTCAACGGGATCAACTGCACGATCGGCTGTCATATGGTTCACAACGCACCGGGCGGAACCATTACGAAAGTGGCCGGCAACCCGAATCTTTGCATGAGTTGCCACAATCCGACCGGTTTGGCCTCGAACCGGCCGTTTGCCGACAGCGACCAGGCCTTCCCGGGAGTGACGGGGACATCCCACCGTTTCGATTCAGGCCCGTCCGGTCATGTAAAAGCCGCGCTGAGCAACACGTCGCCGGGCTTGGTGGTCTCAGGTGGTGCTTTCACGGGACGGATCGAAAAAAGCTATGCGATCACGATCGCCCAAGCGGGTGATGTTGGCGCGGCTTTTTTCTCATGGGACGATGGAGCCGGCAACAACGGATCGGCACTCACGGGTGTCGACGTTGCGATCGGTGAGGGATTGACACTGACCTTTGACGACGGTGATACGGCGCCGTCTTTTGTGCTCAACGATAGCTGGACGCTTGCGGTACGAACGGACCTACGCCTGCCCGATCCCAACGATCCTTTCGAACGATCAATGGCACTACGCATCATGGATGACAAGGTGGTCTGCTCGAGTTGTCACAATCAACACTCGCAAGAGAAAACACCGTTCGACCCGGCCGCACCTGCGTACGGAGGATCGGGAACAGGATGGGGCAGACATTACCAACGCGCCGACAACGATGTTAATCAAATGTGTCATGTCTGCCACAGTGTCCGCAACGTGCAGGCCTTAGGACAGGGCTCACACCCTGTCGGTGTCTCGGTTCCGAGCAGCGGATTCTTCCAGCAACCGGCCGATCTTCCCTTGTCGCAAGGACTTGTCGAATGTACGACTTGCCACAATCCTCACTTTACCGATTCCGGCGGTGCTAACGGGGGAGCCGGTGACGGCTACCTTCTCAATCTTTCGATCGGCGATCTTTGTTATAACTGCCACACGATCGGCGACCGCGACACCGCTTCGCATCTCAATACGACCACTGGCCTGCTATGGCCCGGCGGACAATATGGCTCGACGTTTCCCGCACACAGCCCGGATAAACAAGGTCTGTGCGTCAATTGTCACTGGCCGCACGGGTGGCCCGACGATCAAAACCCGCCGGAGGATTATGATCGATTCTGGGTGGAGCGTTACGATACGACCAGCGACGGTACGGATCCTGATGATGCCGAGGATCTTTGTTTTACTTGTCACGACGGCACCCCCGCAGGATCGGACATTCGCGGCGACTTCAACAAGGGGACCAACGGTGCGGTCATCTTCCATCATCCGGTGAAGGATTCAGAGCAGACCCCGGGCCGTTCGGTCGAGTGCGTGAATTGTCATAACCCGCATAAGGCAACCGCCGCCGACAAGCACAAGGGCGTGGACGGTATCGATCTGAACGGCGTGCCCATTGGACCGGGCACCGCCAATCCCGTCGACATCGTCGAGTACGAGCTATGTTTCAGTTGTCACGGCGACACCTACAATGCGACTCGGCCCGACACGACCAATAAGCGTCTGGATTTCCAGCCGGTCAATAGTGCGTTTCACCCGGTGACGGCTGCGGGCAGAAACCAATCGGCTAATCTAGCTGCGCAGCTCCAGGGGGGGTTGTCGACTACTTCGACCGTCAAGTGTACCGATTGTCATAACAGCGACGCGACCGCTGATGCGCAAGGTCCGGCGTCGAATTCATCGAGTAATACTAAGGGTCCACACGGCTCGGTCAACGGTACGATTCGACGCGGCAACTATTGGACGGGTCTGCTGGGACCGAGCAATTGGGACGCCAATAATTTCGAACTCTGTTTCTTATGCCATAACGTGAACAAGTTGGTCAGGGCGCGTGAATGGAAAGACGGCGCCGCAACGAATTTCTACGACGATATCGACGGGAGGGACAATCTGCACTGGCGCCATCTTCTCGACAAAATCGACAAGTCGAGAGCTGTCTGCAAGAATTGCCACTTCAACATCCACAGCAATGTTACGGCGAGCAATACGCAATACAATATTGACGGCGTGACCTCGGAAACGCCTCCAGAGGGGACCCATACCCATCTTATCAACTTCTCGCCGGATATATTACCCATAGGCGGACGGGCCAAGCCGGAATGGGAGATCAATACATCCACTCTCCGGAGGCGCTGCTACTTGAGCTGCCACGGAGAAACGATGAATGGTGAGCAATACCGTCCGGACCAAGGCGATGATAACCCTATTTCCCCTTAACAAACGGTGTATTTCTACTACCCGTGCCTACGGTTAGACCAAGGCATTCGGTAAGCCGGGGGGTGTCGAAGGGGGGAATCGCGCTCGTACTTGCATTGGGCACCGCTTTTCTCAGCGGGTGTGATCCACAACTGCGCTATCGTGTTCTGACCTCTATTTTTGACGACGTTCCGCCTGCGGGAGTCGAACGTCCGGAGCGCAAACCGATGCGTACGCGACGCTTGGTCGCGTGGAAAATCGGCAAAGGCCCCGAGCAGGTTGACCAGCCCGAAGAGGAGCTGCCACCGGAGCCTGAGGTTCCAGAGATCGAGACCGTGCATACATGGGACGACGCAGTCGCGATGCTTCCCAAGAACATTACCGGCGAGGTCGACTGGGTGGAAGCGGTACGTTCAGGGACGGTGGCACCGCGCGGATTCCGCGACCCGGATCTGCGCACGCCGATGCCGTTTCCATTGGATATCGTCATGGATCCAGAATCGCCGTTTACGGTTACCTTTCCGCATTTCTCTCACACCCTGTGGCTGGACTGTTCGAATTGCCATCCTTCAATTTTCAAGATGCAGGCCGGTTCCAATGAGTTCGAGATGGAAGACGTTTTCGCCGGCAAATACTGTGGCCGTTGTCACGGCAAGGTGGCTTTCGATCCCAGAGCCAACTGTGTGCGGTGCCACACCGGGCTACGAGCACCACCGAGGGGCGATGTCGTCGACGTGGATATCGAGCGCGCGAGAACCAACCCCATGCCCGCGACTACGCGCCTCTTGAGAAAGGGCAAGGTCGCGTACGCCCAGTACTGCGTCATGTGCCACGGAGAGGAGGGTGATGGTGTGGGAGCCGGTGCGACCTACCTGGATCCGAAACCGAGAGATTTTAGGCAAGGGACGTACAAGTTCCGTACGACGCCGGGTGGTTCGTTGCCGCTCGATGCCGACATATTCCGAACTATCACCATGGGAGCGCCGGGCACGTCGATGCCAGCTTGGGCGCGACTCTCCTACGAGGATCGTTGGGGCTTGGTGCATTATGTGAAGTCGTTCTCCGATAGATTCGAGGAGGAAGAACCGGCTGAACCGATCAACTTTCCGGAGCCCGTGGCGGTGACCGATGAGCTGCTCGAACAGGGTGCTCAGCTTTGGAAAGACGCCGGTTGCAGCGCATGTCATGGGGATACCGGCGATGGCAATGGGCAATCGGCATCGGGTTTGCACGACGACTGGGGTTATTCGATTCGGCCGGCCGACTTTCTCAGTGACAAGCCGTTGAAGAGCGGGCCCGGCATCATGTCGATCTACCGTACCGTGATGACTGGACTCAACGGCACGCCGATGCCCGATTTCGGGGAGGTCTTGGGCGAAGAGTACGCCTGGCCGATCATGTATCATGTCGTCTCGTTGCGCGACAAAGCGAGTGCTCGGTCACGTCGCGGACACCCTGAAAATGAGCCCGGCATATTCATGCCCGATGTCGAGACTGTGGCGGCCGATCTCGCTGAAGCCCGTGCGAACCCCGTCTCTGCTACTGCGGAACTACTCGAACTCGGAGCCTTGGTGTATTTTCAACAGTGTGCCGTGTGCCACGGAGAAGCAGGGGACGGAGCGGGCATGGCTGCGGAAAATGTCGATCCGAAACCGCGTGACTTTCGCCAAGGAACCTACAAGTTTCGCACAACGCCGGGTGGAGTGATCCCGACCGACGCGGACATCTATCGCACGATAACTGTAGGCGTGCCGGGAACGTCGATGCCCCCCTGGTCCTTGTTGCCGCGCGAGGAGCGTTGGGCATTGGTTCATTACTTGAAAACGTTCTCGTCACGGTTCGAGGAGGAAGAGGCGACCGACGCGATTGAAATCCCGGAACCGATGCCACTTACCCCGGAGCTGATGGTCCAGGGGGCACAGTTGTTCAAGGATGCCGGTTGCAGCTCTTGTCACGGCGAACTCGGGCGCGGGGACGGGCCGTCGGCGAAAGGACTTGCCGACAACTGGGGATATCCGATCCGACCGGCCAACTTCGCCAGCGGTAGGTCTCTGAAGAGCGGCCCTTCCCTGAAAGATATTTACCGCACTATCATGACGGGCCTCGACGGCACTCCAATGCCTTCGTTCGGGGATGTTCTCGACCCCGAGCTTGCCTGGCCGATCGTCTACCACGTGCTCTCACTGGCGCCGACGCGTACCGATCTCGCAAGAGGTGACCGTTAAAGTGGCGATACGGTGGATAGTGCTTGCGGCTGCGTGTGTGGTGATGTTCGCCTCTACGCCTGTGCATCGAGCGGTTGCCGCTCCGGCCGACATTCAGTTTCCAGCAAGAGAGACCGTCACTGATATCCCTCCGGCCGTGTTTCCTCACTGGTTTCACCGGATACGGTTCAAGTGCGCGGTGTGCCATACGAAAATCTTTCCGATGGAAATCACGGGCCCCGAGATCACCATGGATGCCATCAGTGCGGGACAGTACTGCGGCGCCTGCCACAACTCCGAGACAGCCTGGTCTGTTACCTTCGACAAGTGCCCCGTGTGTCATGTGCAGCAGTGAGGAAGGATCGCGGAAAAACTATCGCGACGCTTGCGCTTGGGGCTGTTCTGGTTGTCCCGGGTGCGCGTGTCGCTGCGCAAGGCCAGCCTCCGGTCGCAGAAGACGATACGGAGAAAACCACAGCAAAAGCGCCGTCCCCTCTTGTTCCAGTCGCGGAGAAAGCTTCGTTGTCGCTTTACCAGGGAGCTCCGCCGCTGGTGCCCGTTGGTGTACGCAAGCGTCCGATATTTTTGATAGGAGGCTGGCGCGGAGAACTTCAGTTGGGTTTTCAGTGGGACAAACAGGACGTGTCTCGCAGTCAAGGTTCCTCGAGCAGCTTTAGTCGTGTCCACTTTGACGAGAGATTGAGAGTGAGAACACGTGGAATGGTGTGGGACCCTAGGCTGTTGACGTTTCGCTTGGGAGCGACGTTCGGAATGTTCCAGGAATCTTTTGATTCCGTCGGACAATCCGGGAATGCCGAGGGAGAGTTGGTCGGATACGACACGAGCGCGACGTTCCTCGGGGGTAAGCCGTATTCTCTTGATCTTTCCGCCAGTCGAACCAAGGATGTTCAGTCGCAGCAATTCGCCGGGACCAAGGACATTACAGCCCAGACCCTCGGTGTTCGGCTGCACCTCGACGATCCCCGCCTGCGATCGGTGCTCGGCTATCTGAGCGAGCAGTTCGACGAGGTTCAGCGTTTCGGACCCGATGTGTTCCGTCGTGCGGAGAACCGCAGCGAGTTGTCCTATAGCGGCACGAGGCTTGGAGAAGTCAGCGAGCTGAGCTTGGACTATCGTTTCCAGGACGTCGAAGATGAAGTTGTAACGAGTCTCAGTTTCAACGCCCACGACGGGGCGATCGGCTACCGGTTGTTCTTCGGCCCGTACCTGGAAAAGGATCTCAGAACCCGCCTGCGGTACTTTTCGCGACAGGGGAGGTTTGATCTGAGCACGGGCAGAGCGGACGTCAACCTACGGATGGACCACACGGACTCGTTCGCGTCGCTGTATGACTATACCTATCTCGAGACGGATCAGGACGGGAGTGCGACCATCACACAACTCGCCAAGGTGGGCATTCAACATCAGCTTTACAGCAGCTTGACGAGTTCACTACAGGCTACGGCCAACGAGACCGACGGCGACTTCGGTACGATTAGGGGCTATGAAGGTGTCGGCGGGCTAAGATACAAAAAGAGAATTCCACGCAACGGCCGCTTGCAGGTGGGCATACGCAATTCCTACCGTGTGGACCAACAGGAATCCCCGGCTGGACAGCTCTTCGTGTTCGGAGAAGTACGGCTGGTTTCCGGCTTCGCGCTCATTTTTCTCGACAATTCGTTCGTGGTTCCCGGAACCATCCGGGTAACGGACCAAGCGGGTACGACGATCTTCAATGAGGGAGTGGATTACCGCATTGTCCAGGTCGGCGATGCGACGGCTCTGGAACGGTTGCCGGGCGGCCTCTTTCAGGACAATCAGACTCTCTTGGTGGATTACCGTTTCCTCACCTCGAATGCCTTCGAGTTTACTACCAGGAGGTTCGACGTCGATCTAGCACTCGACTACGATTGGCTATTGATCTTCGTGAAGCGTTTCGAAACGAAGCAAGATCTCGTTGAGGGCGATGACGATCGCTTTCTCAACGACATGAAAGATTTCAACACGGGAATTCGTTTGAAGTGGGCGCAGCCGGCACGATCGATGACGTTAGCGGCCGAGTATCGAGATTTCCGATCCGACCGCTTGAGTTACACATCTCCCATTTTCAGGCAGTCGTTTTCCATGCACCCAAAGCGACGGCTGTTTTTTACTGCCGATCTGAGTCAGTCGTTCTTCCAGTTCACCGATCCCGACCGCGACACTACGACACTGCTGGGGAGGTTGTCGATACGGTGGCAACCAACACGCTATCTGAAGACCGAATACTATGCGGCCTATCTCCAACGCGACGATTCGTTGGCTCCCGAAGAACAGCATATCGACGCTGGGGTGCGCTTACGCTTGGATTTCGCGAAGCTCGAAATCGTCCCGAACTTTCGCGTGAGCCGCCGGATGGTCGGAGACCGAGAGTCGACAGCGTTCCATTTTGATTTGAAGATAGTAAGACGGTTATTTTGAGGATGCCACTATGAAACAGGGTCAGATCGTCACGACTGTCGCCTGCTTGATGTTTGCGTGGGCGTGCGGATGTTCCTCTGCGGGTCCGCGCTACCCCGAGCGTATACCGGAGGATCGTCTTCCGGCAGAAGAAATCCTCTGGCCGGCGGCGCCATATCCGCCCAAGATCGCCTACGTGACCGCGTTCAACGGCACTGCCGATCTCGGCGTGAGCAGATCATTCTTTGACCTGCTTGGACGTATCGCGGGTATCAGCAGTGACGAGGCTTTCGTGCGGCCTACGGCGATCGCGACTGCCGGCAGTCTTCTGGCGGTAGCGGACCCGGGAAAAGCGGCACTGTTTCTCGTCGACCGTCAAGCGAGGCGCTATAAAAAAATAACCGAAGGCGACGCGGGTGAGCTGGTTTCGCCCGTGGGGGTCGCAATCGGTAATGAGGGAACCGTCTACTTGACCGATTCCGCACTCGGACGCGTATACCTCTATGGGCGTGACGGCCGTCTGCGTGATACGTGGGGACAAGGAGAACTGGCCCGCCCCAGCGGAGTGGCAATCGATGAAACTCTGCGGCGGCTCTATGTAGTTGACGCGGCTCGCCATCATGTCGTGGTGTACGACCTCGAGGGGCGAATTCTGTTTACCTTCGGCACCCATGGACTAGGCGAAGGAGAGTTCAATTGGCCGAGTCACGTATACGTGGACCCCGGCGAACTGGTGCACGTCGTAGATTCGCTCAATTTCCGCGTGCAGGTATTCAAGAGCGACGGCACGTTCGTATCGACTTTCGGTCGTGCCGGAAATGTTTCGGGCGATATCGCACGTCCGAAGGGTATTGCACGCGATAGTAACGGAAATCTATACGTAGTGGATGCCTTGTTCGATTCCGTTCAGATCTTCGACGTGACGGGGGAGTTACTGCTGTCGTTTGGAAAGCGCGGCGTCGGTCCTGGAGAGTTCTGGTTGCCGACGGGATTGGCTATCGCCAGGGATGACACGATTTATGTTGCCGACTCTCATAACCATCGGATCCAGGTATTCCGATTCCTGGCCGGAAACTGAACGGTTGATCGATTTCGCTGTCCATTGCCGTTCTTTGTTCTGGAGGACGTTCCTTACCGTCGCGATCGCGGTGTTAACCGTTCCGTCGGCGTCGGCGCGAGTCGAGGGAACCCGCCACGATTTCAGTAAGTTCGCTCCGGTCGCGGGTAGGAGTTCGTTCACCGCGGGAGTCCGGAAAGCCACAGCGCGACCCGGGACATGTGTGTACTGCCATATAACGCATCGGGAGGAGCCGAAGGTCGCAAGATGGGCGCGTAATGCCGGCGGAACGATGTACCGACTCTACGAAAGTTCGACACTCGAAGCGACTCTGCAACAGCCGACCGGCGCTTCGCGAATGTGTTTATCGTGTCATGACGGGACTCTTGCGTTGTCGCATTCTCGATCTCTGCCCGCAACCGTCCGGAGCCGATTGAGTCCGATGGCTCGCACTACTTTCGGTACTGATCTTTCGGGTCATCACCCGATCTCTTTCGTCTATGACACGGCTCTATCCGTTCGCCGCCAAGAATTGGCCGATCCGACCAGCTTACCCGAAGAGGTCAAACTCGATTCTACTCAGCAGTTGCAATGTACCTCGTGCCACGATGCTCACACTGATAACAACGAACATTTCTTGGTGATGGACAACCGAGGTTCAAAACTTTGCGTGTCTTGTCACAGGATCAGCGGTTGGCGTGGGTCCGTGCATGCAACTTCGTCGGCTGTTCACACTAGCGGTGCGAACCCATGGCCGCACACCGACTATCAGACCGTCGAGGACAATGGTTGCGCGAACTGCCACCGCTCCCACGCTGCTCTTCATCCTGAATGGCTGCTCACGGGAACGGACGAAGCCGGTACTTGTTTGACCTGTCATGACGGCGGCATGGCGAAAACGGATGTCGGAGAGGCATTCCGGGCGTTCAGCACACATCCGATAGAGATATCGCAGGATGTCCACGAGCCTGACGAAGATCCTCTCATCATGCCTCGACACGTGACATGCAACGACTGTCATGATCCTCATTCGGTGCAGATAGCTACGGCACAAGCGGTCGGTGGGGGGGGCGTGGGCGCGGCTAGTGGAATCGATTCATCGGGCGTACTTCGTGCAGTTGCCAACGCGGAGTACGAGGTTTGTTACAAGTGCCACGGGTTACAGGACGAAGCTGACGCGTTCGTGACCCGACAAGACAATGTATCCAATACCCGGCTCGAGGTGGCCACCAACAATGAGTCGTATCACCCCATAGAAGCGGCGGGGCGTAACCAGGCGATCGAAGGGCTGGAACCGGGCTACACAGCATCGTCGATCATTAAGTGTAGCGACTGTCACGGGTCCGGGGGAGGAGTGGCCGCTAACACCGGCGGCCCGCATGGGTCGACATTCGAGCCCATCCTGCGCGCACTGTATCAGATCGTGGATCCGAGTATGGAAGCATTCCAGAGCTATGGGTTGTGCTACGGATGCCACAACCGGGCTTCATTGCTTGCGGACGCCAGCGGGTTTTCGCATTTTCAGCACGTTGTAACTGAAGAAACTTCTTGTGCGGTTTGCCACGATGCGCACGGTTCGAGATCGAATCGTGCCTTGATCAACTTCCTTCGGCTCGGACGCGCGGGCGAAGAGGTGATTACCGCTTCGTCGAGCGGTTTATTGGAGTTCCGTTCTATGGGACGTGGGCGAGGCGAGTGTTTTCTCACCTGTCACAACGTCGATCATAATCCGCTGAGCTATCCCGACACCCAGCCGATGTCGGGTGCAAGGCATCACGTGTTTCCGGCTGGCAGACCCTGACCTACCGGCTCTCACTGTTGGAGGGAGAAAAACTTCAGATTCCAGCCGTTCTTCTTCTGTTTCCACAAACCTCGAGTTGCAAAGAGTTCGTCTCCGAGCTGAAAGCTGATCGTCATGTCGGGATCCGTCGCCGCAGAAAGGTCCGCGAAGGCCGAGAAACGGAACGTGTAGCCGATACGAACCGAGCGTAGCTTGAGAACGCCGAGGCCATCCCGGATGCCCTCGCCCTTGCGTGCTCCCTTGTCGCGGAATCGACAACGTCGGCCCTTATTTTTGACCCTGCAGTCGCCGGAGACAAGCTCCCCCTCGTACAAGACTCCGCTTGGGTTGGTCAGTCTTACTGTCAATCCGCTCGCGATCTTGGCCGGGTCGTGCGAAGTGACTAGTTGCCCGTGTCCGTCGAACCGATCGAGCAATTGGTGACCACGTCGAAAGCGGATCTTGGCCGGGTCGTTGAAGATCGGAGGAACGCATGTGCAATCGGCGAGACACAAACGGTTCTGGCAGAGGTCGGCGTCCGCGCCGTCGCATTCCTCTCCCGTCTGATTGACCTCACCGTCGCCGCAGAACGGACCAACGGGGCAAGTGCAGTCTGCCTGGCAAGTGCCCGGACACGCAGTATCATCGGCGCCGTCGCAGGTTTCGCCCGCCTGATTGATCGTTCCGTCGCCGCAGAATGGTCCAATGGGGCAGGTACAGTTCGCCTGGCAGGCACCTGGGCACGCAGCATCATCGGCGCCGTCGCACTCCTCTCCAGCTTGGTTGACCGAGCCGTCTCCACACAGGGGGCCGGCGGGACAGGTGCAGTCCGCTAGGCAGGCGCCCGGGCACGCAGCATCATCGGCGCCGTCGCAAGCCTCGCCGGCCTTGTTGACGCTACCATCGCCGCAGAAGGGCGGTATCGAACAGGTGCAGTCGAGCAGACATTGACCTGGACACGCACTGTCGTCGGCCCCGTCACATTCCTCAGCCGGCTGGTTGACCGACCCATCTCCGCAAACGGGTCCGACGGGACAGGTGCAGTCCACCTGGCAGGTTCCAGGGCAGGTAGCATCGTCCGCGCCGTCGCAGACCTCCCCCGCCTGGTTGACGCTGCCGTCGCCGCAGAAGGGTCCTACCGGACAGGTACAATCGATCTTGCAGGCGCCCGGGCACGCAGCATCATCGGCGCCGTCGCAGACCTCCCCCGCCTGGTTGACGCTGCCGTCACCGCAGGTCGGCAACGCGGGGCAACTACAGTCAGCCTGGCAGGCGCCCGGACAGGCAGCGTCATCGAGGCCGTCGCAGATCTCACCCGCCTGGTTGACGATACCGTCACCGCACATCGGGGTAGGCGCGCAAGTGCAATTCAAAGTGCAGGCGCCGGGACAGGCGGTGTCGTCCAGAGTATCGCACTCCTCACCTGGGTCCTGCACGCCGTTCCCACACACCGCGGCGGCGATAAGCTCGCCACGCGGGCGGAGTTCTTCACCATCGAATGGCGCACCCGGCGCCGAGAACACCGTCTGCACCGACCCCGTTTCCACCCAAGCCATCGATGTCATGATGTTGATGGCGGGCATCCCGTCATCCTCGGCCAACAGGTTGTCGAGCAGGTTCAGACTGACGGTCGAAATGAAGAAGTCGAAGACCCCTGTCTGTGGGTTCGTAAATTGGGATGGAATCGATGGGGCGTCATTATCGAATAGAAAGCCGTCGGGATTGCCCGGATCCTTCTCGAAGTTTACCTCTCCGCCCTGGATATTGAGGCTGAACCCGGGCGGCGCCGAAACAACCGCGCCCGATCCGGGCGGCAGCCCAGCACCGAAAATGTAGAGACCGTAGGGCTGTCGGGCGGAGATCGCTGCGGCCGCCGCCGCCGTCAGGATGTCGTTCTCGGCGAAGTCGCCATCAGGATCAGCCTCGAAGGACGATGCAGCGCCGTCGCCGAACGAAGTGTTGCGTACCGTAAAGTGGAAGCCGGTCGCGCTTATCTCGTCGCCGTTGATCTGCAGCCCGGCGAAGGTGCCAAAGCGAGCCGTAACCTCCACGGCGTCCGGGAAATTACCGAGGCTTTCGAGAAGCAATGTCGTGGCGCGTGCGTCCGAGACTGCTAGTAACCAAGTGAGTGCCGCCATCGTACTGGCAACCCAGATGGTTCTGCTCCTGCTGATGTTCTCCATGACACGCCTCCCTGTGCCGACCCCCCTTCGACAAAGTCGTCTACCACGCTATATTCCCAGAGGTCAAGTATGTTGCATAGATAAAGAGTGGCCATCTTAATGGCCTCGTAGGCACTCCCCCGGCTAGGCGGGTTGCGAAGAGCTAGATTTGGGACCGATCCCCGGTCCTGCAGCTAGCCGGGGGCGCAAGACTGTGTAGGCGCATACGGGGGGCTCTCCATCCAGCGGTCTGTCTGGGTTTCGCTCTCCGGGAAGGGGGTCAAGGCGACGCGGGTTTCCGATTAGATAGGCGAGCCGGCGAAGAGTGTATCGGCGCGTTCGCGGCCGATACCGGGGGCAGTTCCAACGCTAGAGTTTGTGACAGGTAAGGCAGAGTTCCCCGCGCGTGTTGGCGATACGTAGGAAGCGGCCGTCGCCGACGCGATCATGTACGGTATGACAGCTGGAGCACTCGACACGTGAGTCGATCAAGAGATCTTCGGCGATGGTGCCGCCAAGTCCGCTCGATGTGACCGCGGGATCGGCCAAGCCGGGATTGCGCCGGGCCAATTCACTATCGTATACGAGCGCGACAGGGTGAGTGGTGCCAAGAGAAGAGATCGGGCCCAATGTTTGCGATGAACCCGAGGAGTCGGCTCGGGCCAGCTCGGGGGCATTGTGCGCGGCAACCGAACCGTCGTGACAGGACACGCAACTCTTCGTGACTTGCCATTGACGAGAGGGGTGGGAGCCGTACGTGCCGGAGACTGCGGAGACCCGTTGGTCAGTTCGCGGACCGTCGCGCCAGAGCAGTTGCGTAGATGCGTCGACCTCGGACCAGGTCTGCATGTGGCAGACTGCGCATCTGCCGGTCGTGTTCGCGCCGCCTAAAGTGAAATCATGACCGCTGCTCATTTCTGCGGCGATACTGAGTGTACCGATGCTGCACGAGAACAGCACCGTGAGAGAGGTCCAAAAAAGTCTATATGCGAAGCTTCGCATCTCAAGTATCGTCGCGTGCTCTTGTGCTTTTGCCTTGGGCTTCCGTTTTCACGTTTGGAGGCAAGAGGGCCGTCAGGCCCAATAGCTGTGCAACCCTTATGCCACCGGATGTTGGCGCTCGTGTGCACGGTCGTGTGATCGAGGAAAACTCGAACGGCAACGCTAACGGCGTGGAGAATGTCCTGGATTCAGGGACTTAGCGCGACAAATGTGTTGGTGCCCCAGGTTAGCCTGACCCTGTGATGGCGCCGTCGTGTCTAATCGCCCTTGCGACGGGTGTGCGAAACGTAACGCCGAGGCGTTCCGCTGTCACTCCGACAGGGAGCTTGGATCCGGGCGCTTTGCTGACTGCGCAGTGCGAAGCGCCGCCGACCGATTTGCGGAATGTCATGCCGGGCGGCAGTACCCATCAGGGGCCCTTGGCCTTGAACACTCCGTCCTGATTCTTCTTTGCTTGTGTGAACGTGGTCTGCCAGCACTCGAGGCCGACACCGTCGCTAACCAAGAACTGAGCCGTCACCGGCGTGGTCAGCGGCAAGGGCGGCGTGCTGAACTCGACCCCCCTGGCAGCAAGTTGAAGCTTGGCCTTGCCGGCGACTCCAGCCTTCAGTTTGGCGGAAACGAGTCCGTTCGGGTTGCCCGACTTGTTCTTGTAGTTGAAGCCCTTGGGCGAGATAGCCGGCCCGATCGATTTCCAGCAGGGTTTGCCGTTGCAGGTTCGGCCCGGCGGGAGGTCGATCTCGCTGAGCAACCCGGCGTTGTCGTATAGACACACGCGGTAGACCGGTGCCGAGAAGACCGGGTCGTCGAAGGCGCCGACATCGGCTGCCGCCTCCTTGGTCCACTTCCACTTGAACTGATCCCGCTTGTCGTCCGCCCCGGGTGTTTTGTCTTTGATCAGCAGCGAGGCCTTGCCCGGTGTTGCTTGGCGGCAACTGATCGCGGGCTCCGGCGCTGTACCGCATAGCGGTGTCGTGGGTACTATTC
>JAZDCZ010000419.1:0-266037 GCA_036679605.1 Gemmatimonadota bacterium | reverse complement strand
TTCAGGGTGGCCGGCCGGACGCGGGTGGATGTGCTTGGGGCTCAGGTGGGTGTATCGCGACAGGAAGCCGCGTTGGAAACAGCCCGGGGAGCGGCAAGAAAGAACCACCTTCTCTTAGCGGAAGGGATTGGTTTGGAGGGCGGAGTGCCGTTCGAGGCCGATGGCGAGCTGCCGGAGGTGTTCGACCCCAGCCTACTCGCTGTCGACGAATTGGTGACCTATGCGCTGCAGCACAACCCCGGGGTCAGGCAAGCTATAGCAAGCGCCCGCCAAGCTGACCACGCCGCCGGTGCTGCGCGCGGTCAGAGATTGCCGACCATCGGTGCGAACGCAAGCTTCAATCGATCGCTCTCGCAGAACGGCTACGGTGGCCTTTTCGAATTGGACCCGAGAGATCGTGCCTTCAGCTTCGGCTTCAGTGTCTCCGTTCCGATATTCCAGCGGTTCCAGACATCCCAGGCAATTGCGCAGGCATCCGCGAACGAGCAAGCTGCTGATGAAGATCTGCGCGCTCTTCGCTTGCAGGTAGAGCGCATGGTGCGAAGTGCCATCATAGATGTAGAGAACTCGTATCGACAGGTGCAACTGGCGGACCGCTCAGCAGAACTGGGACGCCAGCGACTCAGCATGGCGCAGCAGCAGTACCAGCTTGGCTCCATAGACTTTACTCAGCTTCAGCAGATCGTTACGACCTCCGCCAGCGACGAGCGCGATGCTCTAACGACGCGCCTGAACTGGGTGAACGCCGTGACTGCGCTGGAGGAATTACTGCAACGGTCCGTCAGACCGTAAACTGAGTGGACTGAAGCGTGTCCTTTCCTCGTAGCTGCATTAAGCGTCCGGTCGCCGTAACCATGTTGTTCCTCGCGATCGGGATGCTTGGGTTGATCTCGTTTTTCAGGTTGCCGATCGACCTGCTGCCGGACGTTGCCTATCCCAGGCTCGTTGTTTACACCACCTATCCCGAGGTAGGCCCCGCCGAGGTCGAGCGCTTCGTGACGGAGCAGATCGAACGACAAGTGGCGCGCGTGCCGGGTGTAGAGCGCGTGGAGAGTGTCTCACGAGAGGGCGTGTCGCTCGTGACGCTGCGGTTCGCCTGGGGCACCGATATGGATTTCGCTGTCCTCAACGTCCGCGAGCAACTGGATAATCTTCGTGACAATTTGCCGGAACGCAGCGCGCGACCGGTAGTGCTCAGAACGGATCCGAACTCGGAACCGATCATGACGGTGAGTGTTGCCGGGGGGAATGATCTCGCCGCGCTCAAGGATCTCGCGGAGTCGGTCTTCAAGCGGCGGCTGGAACAGATCGACGGAGTCGCCGAAGCGGCGCTGGCCGGAGGATTGGAGAGAGAGATTCATGTCGATGTGGATGTACGGGTGCTCGAGAGCTTTGGCTTCACGATCGCCGACATAACGCAGGTGCTGGATGCCGCCAACCAAAGTGCTCCGGGCGGCGCCATCCGTCGAGGACGGTACAGGTATGCGTTGCGTACTCTCGGCGAGTTCCAGAGTGTTGATGAGATTGCCACCGTTCCTCTGGGGCGGAGTCCCAAAGATACGACAGGAACAGGCAGCCTGGTTCTACTCCGAGATGTAGCCACCGTTGAAGACGGGTTCAAGGATAGAGAGTCTATCGCTCAGTACAACGGTACAGAGGCCGTGGGCCTGCTGCTCTTCAAGGAGTCGGGCGCTAATACGGTACGTGTGGCCGAACGGGTTGGAGATGTCTTGGAGCAGCTCCGGCGGGAGTATCCCGAGGTAGACGTCGACGTCGCCACGAGTCAGGCGGGATTCATCACCGATGCCATTTCCAATGTGGTGCAGGCGCTCGTCTTCGGTGGGTTCCTTGCGTTCCTGGTCTTGTTCCTGTTCTTGCGAGACGCGAGGTATCCCGTCGCCATTGCCCTTGCCATACCGATCTCGGTGATCGCGAGTTTTGCGTTGCTCGATGTCGCAGGGGTCTCACTGAACATCATGAGCCTGGGTGGGCTGGCCCTTGGCGTCGGAATGCTGGTTGACAACTCAATTGTAGTATTGGAAAACGTTTTCCGGCACGGTGAACTCGGTGCATCACGCACCGAGGCTGCCAGCCGTGGTGCAGAGGAAGTTCAGGGCGCCATTACCGCTTCGACGCTGACGACGATCAGCGTGTTTGGGCCGATCATCTACGTGCAGGGCGTTGCCGGCCAACTGTTCGGCGCTCTTTCATTCGCGGTCGCTTTTGCGCTTGTTGCGAGTCTCATAGTCGCGTTGAGCTTGCTCCCAACGATGGCAGCGCGCTGGGGTCTTGAGGCGGAGCGAAAATCGACGATGTTGAAGCGAACGATACGCTACATCTGGCATGCGATTTCTTCCGCGGTCGCCACATTTTTTCGACCGCTACTCGATTTGTTCGATCGTGTCTTTGAATCGTTTGCAAGGTGGTATCACGATCTGCTGGGTCGGGCGTTGGAGCACCGTGGGAGAGTCGTAGGTTTCGCGGTACTAATGTTAGTGCTCGGCATTGCCCTTGGTTGGACTTTGGACCGTGGAGTGCTTCCCGATGTAGATCAAGGAGCCTTCCAAGCTCGTCTCAACTTGCCACGCGGTACTGCACTCGAGGAAACGGCTGCCATGGCGGCACGGCTCGACCGAGTATTCCGCGGCGATTCGGCGGTAAGCGCAGTCTTTACAAGAGTTGGGCGACAGCAGGCGGTGGCAGGTGTGGAGGACGAAGAGCGTGGGTTGCATACGGCCATCTTGGACGTTCGAATGCGTGAGGGTGCTTCGACTGACCGTGCCCTGGATAGAATGAGGCCACTGCTAGCAGGGATACCCCCCGGAGTTCTAACGATCGAGACCGGTACGGCAACGGCACTCGGCCGGTTGTTGGGTGGAGGGGAGGCTGACCTGTCAGTGCAGATCCGTGGTGATGACCTGGAAGAAGTCTGGAGTTACGCCAGCGAGGTTGAAAAGCAACTGCAACCACTGCGGTCACTCAATAACGTACGGCTAGGAGCTGAGAAAGGTCAGCCGGAAGTGATAGTGGAGATTGACCGGGAACGGGCTGCCGCGTTTGGCATCGAACCACGCACGATAGCTGAGACTGTTGGGGACTATATGCGTGGCAGTAGAGCTGAGAATGACTTCGTCGATTTCGACGAAAAAATTCCCGTGATCATTCGGTTGCCCGAGAGTGAGAGGAGATCGTTGGCGACCCTCGATTTGCTCAATGTGAGCGGAGTTCCTCTGCGCCAACTGGTCAGGACTCGAGAGGCGATCGGGCCCGCCGAGATCAGGCGGATCGACCAGAATCGTACTGTCACTGTGTTTGCTGACGTAGCGTCGGGGAATCTCGATGAAGCTCTAGCCGACGTCCGTACGACACTCGTGCAGATTCCGCCGCCGGCCGACGTACGAGTTGATATCGGGGGGGAGAATGAAGAGCGTGACCGCAGTTTCCGCGATCTGGCGTTCGCTTTCGGGCTTGCTCTCATACTCGTATACATGATCCTGGCGGCACAGTTCGAATCGTTCGTCCATCCCTTTACGATACTGTTGAGCGTACCGCTCGCTCTTGTAGGCGCGGCTGTAGCGTTGTGGATCTCGGGCGAAGGTCTCAATTCGATGAGCCTCATAGGACTCGTGATCTTGGTAGGGATTGTGGTGAACGATGCTATCGTAAAGGTCGATTTCATCAATCAGATGCGGAGGTCGGGTCTCGAATTGCGGCAGGCTATTCTAGAGGCGGGTAGGGTTCGTCTAAGACCAATAATCATGACGACCGTGACAACCGTGTTCGGACTGTTGCCGATGGCCATGGGGATCGGGCGCGGCGCCGATTTGCGAGCGCCCCTAGCCGTGGCTGTGATCGGTGGATTGCTGAGTGCAACGGCCTTGACCCTCATAGTTATTCCGGTGGCCTACGATCTGCTGGACGAGGCACGCGGGAAACTTAGGGACACCTTCGGGTTATCCTCGATAGACAAGTCACCGTCTGTTCCGTCGACGGTGGCGTCGGTACCCTACTCGAGTCAACGACGAGGCGAAGCGTGATTCGACTCTCCATACGACGTCCGGTCGCCGTAACAATGGCCTACCTGACAGTTGCGCTGTTGGGCGTTGCCGCGTGGCGCAACATTCCGATCGAGCTGCTGCCCGATACCGAGCTGCCCCAACTCACGGTTACGACACAATGGGCCAGTGCTTCGCCGGAGGCGTTGGAGGCGTTCGTCACCGCGCCCATCGAGGCCGCCGTGCAACAGGTGCGGGGAGTCGAAAAAATAACATCGTACAGTGAAGAAGACCCCAATGCCGGGTCGGCCCGATCGACCATCAGAATAGAGTTCGCGCGTGATGCCGATATGGATTTTGTGCGACTCGAACTGTCGGAACGCCTGGCGGTACTGGAGGAGGAACTGCCGGCAGGAGTGAGGGCACCTCAAGTCCAGCCGTACACACCTCGAGAATTTCGCGATCAAACCAAGCCGTTTCTCAGTTACACCATGACCGGACCGTATACACTGGAGGCTCTCCGCGAGTACGTGGACGACCGCATGGTGCCGGAGGTTACACAAGTCGAGGGAGTGTCGGGAGTCGAGGTGTACGGAGGACGAGACCGCGTTCTTGCAATAGATCTCGATGAGAACAAGATCAACGCCCTAGGGCTCAGTTCCTACGTGGTGAGGCAGCGCATCACGGAGCTGGAATTCGTGGCCGAAGCCGGCGTAGTTGAAGTCGGCGGCACGCTTCGCACTGTCGCTATCCGCGAACGCACGGAATCGGCCGACGAGATCCGGAGAACGCCGCTCTTGACTGACAGAGGTCGGCTGGTACGCGTGGAAGACGTGGCCACCGTGCACGACACGTTTGAGGAAGCTCGTCAGTATTACCGGATAGATGGCCAACCCGCGGTGTCGTTCGAGGTCTTCAAGGAAGCCCGCGTGAATACGGTGCGAGTCGCCGACAGAGTGAAGGAACACCTGGCGACATTGCAGAACACCCGTTTACCGGGTGTGCAGCTGATCTTGGATGACGACCAGAGTAAGGATATCAAGGCTCAGCTGCAGGATCTCCGGCTCCGTGCACTCATCTCGGCGGCGGTCATTTTCGTAGTACTGTTGCTCTTCCTTCGGTCGCTCCGTTCGGCGGCCATAGTCTTTGCGACTATCGCGTTTTCCGTGTTGATTTCTCTCAATCTGATCTACTTTGGCGGGCTGACGCTCAACGTTCTGACACTGATGGGTCTGGCAATGGGGTTTGGTCTGATCGTAGATAATGCGATCGTGGTGTTGGAGAACATCTACCGCAAGAGGCAGCAGGGAGAGACTGAGGTTGCAGCGGCAGAGGCGGGAGCCCGCCAGGTCGTCTTACCGATTCTTGCCGCCACACTTACCACGCTCATCGTCTTCATACCGTTTGTCTATCTTCAGGGTGAACTGAGGGTCTTTTACATTCCGCTTGCGATTGTCGTTGGCTTGAGTCTGCTGGCAAGCCTGTTTGTGGCCTTCACGTTCATTCCTGCACTGGCGAGCCGGGCTCTGGTTTTCGGGAAGGCGAAGCGGCCAGCCGGCGGCACAGGCACCGAGGAGGGAGGCCAGGCGCCCATCTACGTCAGGTTCTACGCTGCGATACTCGGGTTCACCATGCGGTTAACGTCCCGCCGGCGCTGGCCGGTTCTACCATGGGCGACCGTCGCCGTAGCGGCACTGATCTTCGGGTCCACCTTCTTCCTGTTCAATAAGTATGTCAACCGTGGTGTCGTGTGGGGACGCTGGGGGGGCAACGACACCTACATCGCGATACAGATCAGGCTGCCGCGCGGCGCGGAGCTGGACCGCACCAACGAACTCACGGAGTTTTTCGAAGAGAAACTCAAGACCATGCCCGAGCCCGAACGATTCGTGACCCAGGCGGTTGCGCAGTATGCGAGCATACGAGTCACGTTTCCCGACTCGCTGGAGAACACATTGGTGCCGGTGGCAATCAAAGAACAGTTGGTGGCCTATAGCTATCTCTTTGGAGGTGCTGAAGTCCGCGTGTACGGTTACGGCCCGTCGTTTTACGGCGGTGGTGGAGGGGCGCCGAACTACTCGATCAAGGTACTGGGCTACAACTATGAGAAAGTGCGGGAGATAGCCGAAGACCTTGGCCGGCAACTCAAGCGGTTTTCGAGAGTGCGTGACGTCGACGTCAATTCGTCCGGCCGATGGTATCAGCGCGATAAGGCAACCGAGTTTGCACTCTTCATAGACAGGCAACGGCTGGGTCTCTACGCTCTGACTGCAGTGGATGTTATCCGTCAGGTACAGGTCGCGGTGAGCGGTCAACAGACCGGCGCTCCGATACGAGTCGGCGGAGAGGAGATGCGATTCGACATCAAGCTGGCCGGTCACGAAGACTTGGATGTTCGCGACCTTGAAGACCTGTTACTCCAAGTTCCTGACGGCGAGGGCGTGCGGTTGGGTGACGTGGCCCGAATCGAGGAACGACAGGTCCTCAATCGTATCGTGCGAGAGGATCAGCAATATCAGAGAAATGTTGCCTACGAGTTTCGTGGCCCCCAGAAGCTGGGCGATCGCGTGCACTCGAGCGTGATTGCGGCTACACAAGTTCCGGACGGATACAAGATCGAAGGCAAGGACGAGTGGCGTTGGTCGAGTGCCGAACAGCAACAGATCTGGGCTGTATTGTCGGTGTCATTGTTTCTCGTGTTCATGGTAACCGCCGCACTCTTCGAATCCTACCGACAACCCTTGTGCGTGCTGCTTACCGTCCCGATGGCATTGGTGGGTGTGTTTCTGATCTTCTTCTATACCGACGCCAGCTTCACCAGAGAAGCGTATATCGGTGTCATAATGATGGGCGGCATCGTGGTCAACAATTCGATCTTGCTGATCGATCACGTGAACCAACTACGTCGAGTCGACGGGTTGCCGCTCACGGAAGCCACGATACGTGGCACGCTCGAGCGGGTGAGACCGATCCTCATGACCAGCAGCACCACCATATTCGGTCTCTTGCCGCTCGTGATGTTCAGCGAGTTTGCCGATGCCAATATCTGGAATGCCCTGGGCTATGCGCTGATAGGCGGCATGGCGAGTTCCACGCTCTTTGTGCTGACCGTGACGCCGGCACTTTATCTCATCTTCGAACTCAAGTCAGAGCGTCGTCGAGTGGCGGCCCCGGCCACGGCGGAGCTGGCCCCCGCCACCTGATTCTCGGCGCCATCGACCACGTGGGCTTGCGACTGTCACGATATTGATAGAGTTCTGTAATACACAGGCAACCAGACTGTCCATCTGCGGCGATATACTGTAACCGAGCATTTCCCTCTAAGGAGGCATAATGCGTCCTGTGATCCCGATGCTGTGCTCATTCTCTATCCTGAGCCTGCCTGCGACAAATTCGACCCTTCAGGCCCAGACCCTAATTCGCGGTACGGTTCGCGCCGATTCGACAATGACGGCGATCCATGGAGCGTTCGTTATGCTGATGGGTGCTGACGGGAGTGCTGTTGCGAGCGCGGTTTCCGGTAGCGACGGACGGTTCCTGCTGCACGCCGAGCCCGGGCGTTTCCTGCTCCATGTGCGCCGAGTTGGGTACTCGCCGACAGTTACACCTGAGTTCGAAGTTCCTGCCGCGGGCACCGAAGTTGAATTGACAGTGCTACTACCTCAGGACGCACTCGTGCTTGATACGCTTTCCGTAGAGGGTGAAGCCGAACGGTTTGCGCCGGGTCCGATGCGCGGATTCTACGAGCGGAAGCGCCTTGGATTAGGACTATTCTTGACGAGGGAGGAGTGGAAGGAAAGGACTCCCACCCGCATCACTGACATTCTGCGGGGTCTACCCGGCGTTCGCATTATTCATGTCGCTAACGGGGGTTATGCCGTAGAAATGGCTAGGACCCCGAAGCGTATGCGTATTACCTCTTTATCGGGGATGGGCGGTGGGGGGAGAAAGGAGGCTAACTGTCCCGTTTCCTATTATCTCGACGGCATTAAGTTTGTACCTACCGAGCGGGGAATAAACGAGCTAGCACTCCCGTCCGACATCGAGGCAATAGAGGTGTACCGGGGTCCCTCTGAAACTCCCGGAGAGTTCCTGAATACCAACGACTTAGGGTGTGGGGCGGTCGCGATTTGGACCAGGCGAGCGCCGCGGCCCGAGAAGAAAAAGAAGAAAGGTTCGGGTTCTTAGAGGTTGTGGTAATTGAGCCGCAGTAATGCATGCGGTACAAATTGTTACTCTCCTTCAAGCTCTCGACGCCCCACGCTGCCGGCGCGCGCAACCCATTGGTTAGGCCTTTCGGAAGTGGTCGCTCTCGGGAATTGGGGGAAAGAGACCTAATGAAATTCCGAGCGTACATACCGACACTGTTCTTTCTCTTGGCAAGTGTGGCTTGCTCTAGTTCCACCAAGACTTCGAAGTCGTCGGTGGTTCGTGACAGCGCCGGCGTAACGATAGTAGAGAGTTACCAGGCAAGCTGGGCCGAGGGTGAAGGATGGTACCTGTCCGAGGAACCACTCGTAACGATTGGCACGGCGGACGGTCCGGAGGAGTATTCGCTGTATAGCGTGCGAGCAGCCCTGCTCCTGCCGGATCGCCGTTTGCTCATCGCGAATGGTGGCAGCGACGAACTCAGGTACTTCGACTCCTCAGGCACACATCTCTACTCGGTAGGTCGCGACGGATTCGGACCAGGAGAGTTCAAGAACATCGGTGGGGTCTGGCCAGTGAAGGATTCGCTGGTGATTGACGATTGGGGACAGGATCGGGTGTTGGTCTTCTCCGCTTCGGGTGAGTACGGCAGGACCTTGATGCTGGAGCGAGAGTCTGCCTTGTCCCGTTCGACCGCCGAGGGTGTGTTCCCGGACGGGTCTATGCTCGGAATGCAGTTCGTCTTCCAACTGGCGCCCGAAGGATTCAGCTTGGCGAGAATAGACAAGGTGTACCGGCGATTCTCGCCGGATGGCGAGGTGCTGGATTCCCTCGGCGTGTTCTTCGCTGACGATGTGAGCATCGATCGGTCTCCTGACGATGGTACCGGCGTGGGCCGATCCGTGTCGGGCGACGCTGCGTTTGGTCGGGATGCATCGACCAACATCTTTGGGCAACGCGTGTACTACGCATCAAGTGAGACCTACGAGATCCAAATCTTCGACTCGGCTGGTGCTCTGGAGCGCATAATACGTCGGCCGGTTCCGAATCGCCCTGTCACGGCAGGGGACATCGAGGCCTTCAAGGAATATTTCATAGATGAGGATGATCCGAGGTTCGCCGCATGGGCGAGGCGTCATGTGGATGATCTCGAGTTTCCCGAGACGATGCCAGCCTACGGAAGCGTAAAGGTGGATGCGCTCGGTAACGTCTGGGTCGCCGAGTACAGCTTGGGCCGCGGGGACAGGAGCGGAAACTGGACTGTATTCGACACCGATGGCCGCATGCTCGGCGTTGTCGAGGTGCCCAGGGGCGGGCGGATAACTGACATCGGGGAAGACTACCTGATAGGATCGTGGCGCACCGACCTGGACGTCGCACAGGTGAAGATGTATCGGCTGTTCAGAAATTGAGTGCGCCACTTGGCCAGCGACCATCGTATGTGGTGCGGATGAGAATAGAGAGATGACGCTGCAGGAAGCGATGGTTCGTGCTGTACTTTTCCTCACTCTGTTCCTCTGTGTCTCATGTCGATCGGATCAACCCGGAAAAGACTCAACGCAGGCAGCTACCCTGACGGTCGATTCCATTCCGGTCCTTGTGATAGCCGGAACGGCTTCTGACGGGGACATTGTGTTTGAGACTGCGTCAGGGGCAACACGTTTGTCTGACGGGACAGTCGTCATCGGTGATGGCCTCGGCCAAGCTGTTCGGTTCGTCGACAATGAAGGCCGGCTGGTCAACAGCGTCGGCAGGGAAGGCGGAGGACCAGGAGAATTCGAGCACATCGAGTGGTTGGGGCAGTGTGGGGTGGATTCCGTGTACGTGTGGGACTCACGTCTGGCCCGGATGACAGTGGTTGGAGCCACAGGGGATGTGCAGCGGACCTATCGACTGCCGGTCGATCCGTCATCTGCTCCTGCATGGCTTGTCAGTTGCTCGCGACAAGGTACGCTCGTGTTCATCGAGACACCGCAGCACACGAGCAGTGCCTGGGATCGCTATGGCGCCCGGATGTTCCTGGCTGATGCAGGCGGCGTGGTCACGCGAGAGTTCGCAGAGGTACCGGCTTACGAAGGCGGGCCGCTCGGCAAGGTCACCAGTATTGCCGTCACCGACGACATCCTGTATGTCGGCACCAAGGACTCGGCGTTCATCGATGCGTACAGTATTGATGGAAATGATGTGGCAGTGTTGTCTGTGGATGTGGCGTTGCGGCCGCCGACTATGGAGCACTTCGAGCGATCGGTTGATGCAATAGTGGTGGGCCTGGGCCTCGTAGCCGATCGCGAAGCTCTGAAGCAAATCATGCTGCAACGTCCGATGCCGGAGTATTTGCCACCCTACGCGTCATTGCTGGCCGATCCTTCGGGGTTGTTGTGGGTGCAGCTTTCGCTAGCGGGCGACGCCGAGACTCGGCTGCGCGCCATTCGCTCGGACGGTCAGGTTGTCGGGGATGTTTCCTTGCCACGATACATGAGCGTGTATGAGATCGGTCAGGACCACATCCTCGGAGCCTACGATGACGACGGAGGCGAACCGTACCTGGTCATGTACCGTTTGCGACGGACCATCCCTCAGTCTTGACATCGATGGAACTTTCTACGATGTACTAAGTACTTAGTATATCGCTGGTGAGCTGCGTTGCGGGTTGCGCGGCGCACGCCGCGTATCGTAACTGACATCAAATCAATACCTTAGGTGGTATGCCATGGCAGTGCATCTGACGAACCGCGAGCTGGATGTCATGTCGGTGGTATGGCAACTGGGCTCGGCCACTGTCGCCGAGGTGCGCAGCGGATTGCGTGAGGACCTCGCTTACACCACGGTGCTGACGGTGCTCCGGGGCTTGGAAGCGAAGGGCCATGTAAGACACGAGACTCATGGCAAGGCGTTTCGCTACCACCCCCTGATCGCGGCCTCCGAGGTGGGTGAAGGTGCGCTCGACCGGTTGCTGGACAAGATCTACAGCGGATCGCGCGAGATGCTTATCTCGCGGCTCGTGGCCGACGAGAACATTTCAGAGCAGGAACTGGTGCGGATTAGGGAATTGCTCGACAAACGGATAAGTGAGGTGGACCGATGATCGCTGTTTGGATGGTTTACGGTCTTGCCATAGGTGCCCTTCTGACGATCACTGCGACCTTTGTGGAGAAATTGTTCCGCGCGTTCGGGCACCCGGCCCGGCTGGTCTGGTTATTCGCGCTCTTGGGAACGCTGAGCTTGCCTGCCGTGCGCTGGTTCTCCCTTGGGGCGGGTTCACTTGAAGTCCCTGCCGATCCAGTTGATCCACAATCACTCTCCGTTCTTCCTGCCTGGCCCAACCCGTTCGAGACACTCGTGTCGACGCAGCCGAAACTTGCGGCTTTGGATGGTTCACTGGTCCTCGTTTGGATTCTGTCTTCGACACTTCTTCTGCTCTCGTTGCTCTGGTCATTTTGGCGACTCAATCGGGAGCGCCACGAGTGGAAACACGGTACTGTCGGGGGGACGTCTGTCTTGGTGTCCGACGATGTCGGGCCCGCGGTCTTCGGTGTCGCGAGGGCGACCGTGGTTCTGCCGAACTGGGTACTCGGATTGGAAAAGAGAGTACAGCGTATCATTGCCCTCCATGAGCGCGAGCACATTCGAGGGGGCGATCCGTGGCTGCTGTTGCTCGGATTAGTGGCTCTGGTGCTAATGCCCTGGAACGTGGCGCTCTGGTGGCAAATGGCCCGCCTGAGACTGGCCATGGAAGCCGACTGCGACCTGCGCATGATCCGGGGCGGTGTGGGCGCGCGCGAATATGGTTTGCTGCTGCTAGAAATGCATCGCCGTGTGCGGCGCCGGTCTCTGCCGGCTCTTGCGCTAACGGAACGTCAATCGTCCCTCTCACGGAGAATAAACATCATGATTTCAGAACCACGTCGCCGCGTGTCACGGGTGGCAGGGGCGCTCGCAATTGCCGCCGCGTCCGGATTCCTCGCGTGCGAGGCGCCGACACCGCCGACTACAAGTGATGTGGCAGAGTTAAACGCGCGGTTGGTCCAAGACACCGCACTGGTCTATTTTCAGCCTACCACGATCGTGTTGAGGAATGATCGGACGGGAAGAAAGCAGCCACTCTACGTAGTGGATGGCGTGATCGTGAGTGCCGGCACCATCGACATCGACGCGCTTGACATCGACCACATCGAGGTGATCAAAGGTGAAGCGGCCCGCAAACTCTACGGTGAGCGCGCTGCGGACGGCGTCGTTAGCATCACGACTCGTAAACCGGGCACGAGCGCCAAGAAGCTTAAGGTGGTACCCTTCTAGCCACGGGGTTCGCCTACCCTGTTGGCCCCGGTTCCGGGACGTTGACTGGCCGCTTTGAGGCACTATCCTAACTGCCTGTAAATGAATGGTTTATCCCGAGTTTCACCGATTGATTTTCGGTCCCGAAATCGGTATACTTTGAGGACCTTCAAAGGGGTCGCTAGCGGCCCCTTTTCTGTATACCGATCAGGATAAAATGACAGGCCCCAATCAACGCGAACGTATCCTCAGCCGGCTGATCGAAGACGAGCTGAAAGAATCTTTCATCGATTACTCGATGAGTGTGATCGTCCAACGCGCGCTCCCCGACGTGCGGGACGGTCTCAAGCCGGTCCATCGCCGGATTCTCTACGCCATGAACGAGCTGGGTCTCCAGCCCGGCAGGCCGTACAAGAAGAGCGCCACCGTTGTTGGCGACGTACTCGGCAAGTACCACCCACACGGCGATATGGCAGTGTATGACTCAATGGTGCGGATGGTCCAAACTTTCTCACTACGATATCCGCTGGTAGATGGTCAGGGGAACTTCGGTTCCGTAGACGGAGATAGGGCTGCGGCGTATCGCTACACTGAGGTGCGTCTCACTCATACCGCTGTATCGATGCTGGACGACATCGATAAGAACACCGTCGAGTTCACGCCGAACTTCGACGACCGGCTCGAAGAACCTACTGTTTTGCCGAGCAAACTTCCCAATCTGCTGGTCAACGGATCTACTGGCATTGCGGTCGGAATGGCGACAAACATTCCGCCTCACAACCTGGGCGAAGTTGTGGCCGCTCTGAAGCACCTGATCGACGAACCGGGGTGCAGCACGCGCGATCTCCATCAGCATATCAAGGGTCCGGATTTTCCTACCGGTGGTTTCATCTATGGCCGGGATGGCATAGCTGAGTGTTACGAGAGCGGCCGCGGTCGGATCATCATGCGAGCGCGTGCCCAGGTGGAAGAGAAGGAATCGTCCGGCAGGTTCCAGATAGTGGTGACCGAAATCCCGTTTCAAGTCAATAAGTCACGTCTGCTCGAGCAGATAGCCGACACTGTGCGAAGCAAGAAGATCACCATGATCTCGGATCTCCGTGACGAATCGGATCGTGACGGGATGCGTGTCGTTATCGAGTTGAAGCGTGATGCCAATCCGAACGTGGTGCTGAATCAACTCTATAAGCGCACGCAGATGCAAACCACCTTCGGGGCAATCATGCTCGCTTTGGTCGATGGCGTCCCGAAGGTGCTGAACCTCAAGGAGATGTTGCAGCCCTTCGTCGACCACAGGCTCGAAGTGATCACTCGACGTACGCAGTTCGATCTCGACCATGCCCGGGCGCGAGAGCACATTCTCGAGGGACTCAAGATAGCGGTCGACAACATCGACCGTGTAATCGAAATCATTCGCAAGGCCAAGGACGTCCCTGCCGCGGATGCTGCCCTCAGGAAAGAGTTTGAACTCAGCGAACTGCAGAGCGAAGCGATCCTCAACATGAGGCTCGCGCGGCTCACTGCTCTCGAAACCGACAAAATCGAGACCGAGTTGGCCGAGCTTCGTAACCTCATCAAGGAACTCAAGGGGATACTCGCTTCTAAGCCTAAGCGTCTAGCGATTCTGAAATCCGAGTTGGACGAAATTCTAAAGCGGTTCGGGGACAAGAGGCAGACCGAGATAATAGCAGACGAGGGTGATTTTGCAATCGAGGACTTGATCGCCGAAGAGGATATGGTGATCACGATCTCACATACCGGATACATCAAACGAATTCCCGTGACGACCTACCGGCGCCAGCGTCGCGGCGGTCGAGGTCTAAACGGCATGGGCACGAAGGAAGACGACTGGGTAGAGCACCTCTTCGTTGCTTCGACGCACGACTACGTGCTGACGTTTACCGAATCCGGCCGGGTCTATTGGCTCAAGGTGTACGACATTCCCCAAGGAGGTAGGGCAGCCCGCGGGAAGCCGATAATCAACCTATTGGGAATCCGTCCGGACGAAAGGATCGCTGCGTTTGTGGCGGTGCGCGAGTTCAGCGACTTGCACTATTTGATGTTTGCCACATCGAACGGCACGGTCAAGAAGACGGTTCTGTCTGCATATGGACATCCGCGTGCTACCGGGATCAACGCTATCAATATCGATGAGGGTGACCGCCTCATAGACGTCCAGCTTACCGACGGCACGAACGACGTAGTGTTGGCTACGAGCGAAGGCATGAGCATCCGGTTTAGTGAGAAGGATGCCAGGGAGATGGGGCGTACGACCGCCGGTGTGCGAGGCATTCAATTGGCTGGCGACGACTGGGTGATCGAGATGGTAGTTGTCAAGCGCGAAGCAACACTGCTGGTAGTAAGTGAAAGGGGTATGGGAAAGCGGTCGCAGGTTTCGGACTACCGGGTACAGAAGAGGGGTGGTAAGGGCATTATTACCCTCAAGCGCACAGAAAAGACCGGACGGATAGTGGCGCTAAAGGAAGTCGTTCCCAACGATGAATTGATGATGATAACGCGCAACGGCGTAATCATCCGTGTTCCGGTCCGGGGTATCGGGATAATTGGACGCAACACTCAAGGCGTTAGGGTAATGAACCTCGATTCTGGTGACACTGTTGTAGACGTGGCCCGCGTGGTTGAGGAAGACGCACCGGAGGTGCCACCGTCGGACGAAGAAAGCAGCGCTGAACCAGTGGCCGAGAGTCAGCAGTAACGACGAGAGCATTCTACCACTGATGGAGGACGAACGGGTCTCCATCGAGGATGTGCGCGAAGCCGCGCGCGGTATGAGGGGAGTGGTCGAGCGCACTCCACTGGTTCGGGCGGACGGTCTCGAGCATTTGACCGGGTTTCCCGTATATCTCAAACTAGAAAATACGCATCCAACCGGAGCGTTTAAGCTACGTGGGGCCTGGACGGCAGTCAGCCGCTTGTCACCTGAGCGTCGGGCTCACGGCGTGCTGACCTATTCGAGCGGAAATCACGGACAGGCAGTAGCCTATGCAGCACAACGGGTGGGTATTCGGGCCGTCATTGTCATGCCCGAGACGGCTCCTGCTCTGAAAGTTGAGGGCGTGTTGCGGTGGGGAGGCGAGGTGGTGTACGCCGGAACCACGTCGGAAGATCGATTGCTCAAGGGCAAGGAAATTGCTGAGCGGGAGGGGCTCGCCATCGTGCCGCCGTTCGACCATCCGGATGTGATAGCCGGCCAGGCTACGGTTGGTCTCGAGATTGTCGAGCAGCTTCCGGAAGTGGCCCATGTGGCGGTGCCGGTGGGCGGCGGCGGGTTGGCGGCAGGAGTCACAACGGCAGTGAGCGCGTTACGTCCCGAGGTCCGAATAACCGGGGTTGAACCCGAATCGGCCGCCGCGTTCAAGGCTGCAGTCGAGGCCGGGCGCCCAGTGCGTCTAAGTACTTGCGAGAGCATAGCCGACGGTTTACTTCCTCTTTCTGTTGGCACAGTTACCTTCAACCATCTCAGAGGACGAGTGGATTCCGTTGTCGTCTCGGATGCGGCGATAGCCGAGGCGACCTTATGGTTGCGATCCGAACAGGCGGTGATGGCGGAGCCCTCAGGCGCCGTCACAACGGCTGCCGTTCGGTCCAGTGCTCTGCGGCCCACGGGGCCGATTGTGCTGGTGGTTAGCGGAGGCAATGCGGACCCGGAGATAATCGCCGCACTGGAGGGATTCGATCGCTGATCAGCCAATGACCGAGGTCGAACAGGCCAAGATCCTAGTCGCCGATGACGACGAGGCGCTTCTTAGCACCCTCATGTGGATTCTGAAAGACCGGGGCTACGAGGTGAGCACAGTGTCTGAAGGTGGCGAATTGCTGTGCCAGCTCGAGGAAATCTCCCCAGATCTCCTGATGCTGGACATCATGATGCCCCGAGTAGACGGCTTGCAGCTGCTGGAGCAGGTGAAGCGAGACGCACGGTGGCAGGATTTGCCGGTCCTCATGATTTCGTCCATGGCCCCGGAGGAAGGGACCGTAAAGTCCTTGGGGATGGGCGCGTGCGACTTTATTTCGAAGCCTTTCCGAGTCAAAGAATTGTTGGCGCGTGTAGATGCGCACCTGAGAACGGGCAAGGCGCTAAGACAAGCCCGACAGGAGGCGCGCGAGCGCGCTGCAGAGGCGAAGGCGAGAGGAGAAGAGGCGACGATTCGGGGAGAGATGGTCGATATCCTCCATGAGGTCACCGACGCTCTCAAGCCTGACGAGATCTATCACATCTTAGCTCGCCGCGTTGCGCATGTCCTGAAGATCGCAAAGTGTTCGTTGGTGATCCCGCAGCCGGGGAATGAGGTCGGACTCATTGTGGTTGCGTCCGATAACCCCGCTCTCAGAAACTTAGAGATACATCTGGATGGTTATCCGGAGATTAGGAAGGCGCTCGATACAAATCAACCGGTGTTGGTCCCAGACATACAAACCGATCCTCTTTACGCCGAGGTTCGCGAAAAGTGGCGTAGAGAGGGTATCAAGGTGCCGACCAAGTCTGCAATTGCGATTCCATTCTCTCTCCAGGGTACCAGGTCGGGAATTTTCTTTCTGCGAACCCTGGGTGAAGGGCCGATCCTGACACGGTCAGACGTATCGTTTGCAGGTGAGGTCATCAAGACAGCAGTTAACGCTATCGAGAAGGCGTATCAGTTGGAGACGGTCCAATCGGATCGCGAGCGATACCGTTGGCTCGCCAATATCGATGCACTAACGGGATGTCTTAATCGCCGCGCTTTTATGGAGAAGCTCGAGCGGGAACTCGAGCGCGTTGGAAGGTACAATGTCGAACTGAGCATCCTAATGATCGATGTAGATCGCTTCAAGAGATTCAATGACACGATGGGACACCTTGCCGGAGACAGTGTTCTGCGACAGCTTGGAGATCTACTGCGCACGGAGGCGCGTTCTGTTGACTTGGCGGCTCGTTACGGTGGAGAAGAATTCGTGATCGTGCTTCCGGATACGGAACCCGAGGGCGCGCTGATTTTTGCCGAGCGCGTCCGACAGGCCGTGGCGACCACGGAGTTCACAGATACCGGAGATGAACTCACAGTGACCGTTTCTATCGGGGTAGCCAGTGTAGATCGTGAGAGTGAGTCCACGCCCGAAACATTGATCGCCCTTGCGGATGAGGCGCTCTATCGTGCGAAGCACGATGGGCGCAATAGGGTAAGACCATGAGTCGGCGTTGTCCGAGATGCAAGAACGTGTATGAGGGTGAGGCCCGTTTCTGTCCCAAGGACGGAAGTCCGCTGGTGGATGTTGCCGGCAGCGGCGGGCAACCATCGGTGGTACCCAACGAATCGGCGACCATAGCTCGTAAGATCGTACCTAGAGGCGGTGCCACACTCGATCGGGCGGCATCACTGACGGACGAGGTTTTGGATCACCGCTATAAGGTGGTGCGACGGTTGGGCGAGGGCGGAATGTCATTCGTCTACGAAGCAAAGGACATGCATACCGGCGCATCGCTGGCCGTGAAGGTCCTGAGTCCAAAGCTGAGCCGCGACGCCAATTCAGTGCAGCGATTACGCCGAGAAGCCGGTTTGGCGATGCGACTCGAGCACCCAAATATCTGTCGCATCCTGCAGCTGGGTGAGACTGAAGATGGTCTGATCTACTTGGTCATGCCGTATCTAAGGGGCGAACTCCTTTCGGATCGTGAAGCGAAGGTCGGCCCCATGGACGTTGATATTGGGATTGAGTACCTCGTCCAAATATGCTCAGGCCTCCACTACGCTCATCAGCACAACATTATTCATCGCGACCTCAAGCCGGAAAACATCATGTTTTCGACTGAAGGCGGTAACGATATCCCTGTCGTCATGGATTTTGGCTTGGCCAAGCAGAACAGACCAGAACCTGGCGTTGCGAAGCTGACGGCCACCGGGATCATTCTTGGAACACCGGAGTTCATGAGCCCCGAGCAGATCAGGGGCAAAGATATCGATGCGCGGAGTGACGTGTACGCTTTGGGGATCGTTGCCTTTGAGATGTTTACGACTCGGTTACCTTTTGAAGGACGCTCGCCGCAGGAGATGATGATCATGCGGCTCCGAGGTAAACCAACAAAGCTCCGGAAGTACCGGCCTGACTTCCCAGAGAAGCTCGAAGCGGTGCTGATGAAGTCACTCGAAACCGAGCCGAAGGATAGGTACTCTACGGCACTGGAGTTGGGTCAGGCGTTGCTGGACGCCTGAGAGATCGTGGGATTGATCACCAAGTCGGAAATGACGAGTATTTTGGAGCGCTTACCTGACTCAGTGATCGTCGTGCGAGCGACCACGTACGGATAGCTGAGATCGCCCACCGTCTTGGTCTCACCCCAAAGTACACGATTCAAGCTGGTTTTTCCCTCTTCGACGTATGTAACCTCAGTGGGGAATCCACGTCCCGGCACAAAGTAGTAGACGAACACATCGGAATGCTCGCCAACGCCTTCGCCGAAGCTGACGCCGACGGCATGGTAGAGCCCGTCGTGAGGTTCGGCTGGAACACCGCCGCCACGTAACTCGGCGCCTGGACGCCGCTTGAGGCCGAGGTAATTGAGAAAAACTCCGGGATCTCTCAATTTGTACGGCAGGCCAATCCAATAAAACAGATCGCGTGCTACATAGAGTGACTCACGCGAATCCTTTGCGGTGTCCGGAAGGATGGTGCCCGCTTCTGCCGCCCAAGCGGGATCGCGACCGTTGAACCCCTGTTGTATGAGGCCACCCGATTCCCACCGCTCCACTCGGCTCTGTTCGCCGTAGGGGCCTTTCTTGATCCACACATAACGCGGCCGACTGCGCTTTTCCCGTCCGGAAACCGTATCGTAGAGTACGGTGGTCACGGTGTACGATGCGGAAATGAAATTCTCGTACGTCTGCATTCCGCCAACCGAGTCAATCCAGACCGAAATGAGCGAATCGGCAACAGCGTCGTTTGCGCTTTGAATGTGATATGATTGGTCCACTTTCGGTTGCAGGCCAAACCAAATCACAGCTGCCAGAGCGGTGTACCATGCCGGGTTTTTGTGACGCGATGGATGAATCTGAAGCATGCACTTGCTCCCCATGTGTCGATTGTCGGATATTAGACAGAGAACCACTCAAGAGGAACCCTGTAAAGCGATGAAACGGCTAGCGGTTTTAGATCCGGCGGAGTATGTGAGTTGGGAACCAGACCCGACTTTAGTAACCGACTTCAAGGAAACATTGTCGAGCCAGCCCGAACGGTTTGCAATCGTTGAGTCGCTCAGCCGTAACGCCAAGCTGGAACTCTACAGCGGTATGCTACGCACTCGTCTGCACGACATTACGCTCAAGAGGTGGGTCAGACAGGGAGTCATCTCCAAAGCCTGGCTTGGTACGGGCGAGGAAGCCACGACAATCGGGCCGGTCCATGCGCTGGATCGCGGCACAGACGTCGTAGCGCCAATGATCCGCAACGCAGGTGCGTGTTGCGAAATGGGGATGTCGATCGCAGATATGCTGCGCGGCTACTTGGGTACATTTGACTCGCCGTCAAAGGGGCGGGACGGACACGTGGGCGACATCTCCCACCGAGTTCTTCAGCCGATATCTAATATTGGTAACATGCCGCCGGTCGCTTCAGGCATAGCGCTGTCATTCAAGTTGCGCGGCGAGAGAGGTGTAGCGCTTACATGGGTGGGCGACGGATCGGTGAAACACGGCGGTACCCATGAAGCGTTCAACTTTGCGGCGGTCCAGCGCTTGCCTGTCATCTTCATCATACAGAACAATCAGATCGCCTTGGGCACTAGAGTATCTGTGAGTCACCTCGACGAGACCTTTGAGGCGCTGCACGAAGCATATGGAGCTGCGGGGTGGCAGTTCGACGGCAATAACGTATTGGATGCGTACGCGGCGACAACCCTGGCAGCCGACAAATGTAGGGGTGGCGAGGGACCTGTGTTTCTAACCGCAGAGACCTTCCGGATGGGCGGACACGCCACACACGATGAACAGGAAGCGCGGAACGTGATCCCTGCGGAGGAGTTCAAACATTGGGGTGCCCGCGATCCGATCGGCCTCTACGAGGAGTACCTGAAAGGTGACGGCATACCGGCCGAGGAACTAGAGAGAGTCGAAGACGAGATTGCTGCGCAGGTCGATCGAGCAGCCGAAGAGGCACTGGCCAGCCGCACGACAAATCTTCCGCCGGGAGAGAGCGCCTTGGACGGGGTCTACGCGACCGCTACGTAATCAAGCTCCCCGATATTGCCGATTATCCACCGAACAGCGTCCCGAATGCGGCGAGCACAGATGGAATCGCAAATAACAGCACAACGAACAGAACTGGCGGTGCAACGTACCGCACGAAAACAGTAAAGGCCCGCAGTGCAAATGGGTTTTCCAGTCCTATTTTCAGTTCTGCTTGCGCCTGGGGCAGAATCTTGTAGCCGACCAGCAAGCTCGTCAGCAGCCCGCCGAACATTAGGAGGAATGTTCCGACGAACTTGTCCGTCGCTCCAAGGAAGTTGAGACTGAGGGCAGACGGGATTCCCATTAACGTGATGAGGATTCCGAAAGTGAGCGTGGCCTTCCTGCGAGTCCATCCCCATCCATCGATTATTGCGGCAACTACGACCTCCAGGAGCGAGATGGAAGAGGTTAACGCGGCAAAGAAAAGCATCACGAAAAATGCGCCTACTATCAGGTTGCCCTTGTCACCCAGAGTTTGTAGGGCGGGCGGAATCGTGATGAACAGGGTACCGACCGTGTTGTCCTGCAGTGCCCCACCCAGACCTACAGCGTTACCCAAGTCGAAGTGGAAGATGATGGGGAAGACTATCAGACCAGCCACAAACGCCACCCCAAAATCGGCGATGGCGATCGTCGCTGCCTCCTTGGCAAGATTCCGCTGGTTGCGCATGTAAGACGCGTATGTCATGAGGGCGCCCATGCCGAGGCTCAAGGAAAAGAAGGCCTGGCCCGCGGCACTCGTGATTATCGTCGGGTCGAGAAGTTCGTTCAACTGTGGCTTCAAGTAGTAAGCGTAGCCGGCTCCGCCACCAGAAAGAGTGGATGCCCAGATAGCGAGCCCTACGAGCAGCACGAATAGCATCGGCATGAGGACGATAGCCGCCCGTTCCAGGCCTTTCTTAACACCCCCGAGCACGATTACGATCGTTATCGCCATGAACAGGACAAGCCCTACAACGGCGGGTACACCGGTTCCGACCGCCCCGAAATACGCCGCCGTGTCCTGGGGAATTGCACCCCGGATTCCGTCAAAGGCGAAACGCATGGTCCAGCCCGCGATGACCGAGTAGTAAGACAGGATCCCGAAGCCGCAGAAGACGAACAACCATGCGACAGGCGTCCACGCCGATCCGCCGAGTCGCTTCAGGGCCTCGACCGGGGATACTTGAGTCATCCGGCCCACGACCAGCTCGCAGGTCATGAGAGGAATGCCGATGGCGGCCACGAACACCAGATACAGGAGTACAAACGTCGCTCCGCCGCCCTCGGCAGCCACGTATGAAAAGCGCCACATGTTGCCGAGGCCCACGGCAGATCCAACCGCAGCCATCAAGAATCCGAGGTGACTCCCCCACGAACCGCGCTGGGGTGAAGTTGTGGGTGCAGCCATGTACGATCTCCGGGCAAAGGTGCCAGTACGTTAAGCAATTAACGAAACTTGTCTAGAAGCTACCCTTCTTGAATGTTGCTATGCGGCCTAGGTCTGTAGTGGCCGATCCCGAGGGGTCGTGGCTCGTTGAGGTAGGACGAATCTCCGAGGGTCGCTAGCGCTACCGTTCCCGAATTGCCCACCAGGCACAATCGAGCACCTGCTCCACGGCACCACTATGAAAACTGTCGTCTTGTGTCGCGGAACGCTTGAGGCCAAGCACCACCAGCGCGAGCCAAACATCAGTCAATACGTCTACAGAGCCGGCTCTCACATCCCCAGAGCCCTTCCCTACTGCCACGATTTTTTCGAGCGCGTTACGCAGCTCCGAATAGCTCTCGCGACTCTTTGAGTCGAGATGAAGAGCCGCGTCGTCTCCGAAGACAATGGTCACCAAAGCCGGCGTAGTGCTGGCCAGGCTGCACCACTCGTGGGCAATTCTCGCTAGGCGTTCCGCGCAGGTTGCTTCTCCTGGAGCATCTTGGAGAGGTTTGGCAAGTAGTCGAACCGCTGCCCGGTAGATCTCGTTCAGCAAATGCTCTTTGCTTTGGAAATGACGGTAGATCGTCCCTTCGGCAATTCCTGCCATGGCCGCGATCTGTGGGGTGGTGCTGGCGTGGTATCCCTTGGAGGTAAAGAGTTCGAGCGCTGCGCGGACCAGTCGATCCCTGGTCCCCTTGGGATCCCGTTTCGTCCGGCCTGATCTCCTGGTACCGTCAACGTGAGTCATCACTCACAACGGTATACGGTTTGGACAGGTTTGCCAACTGCCCCATTCCAACGTGGCGTGGGCCAGTCTATCTTTCGCGTCCGCACGTTATAGCAGACATGGAGTAACTCAATGCGAATGCTAGTGTTAGGTGCAGGGCTCCAAGGGACGGCCTGTGCCTTTGATCTACTTAGGTGTACCGACGCCAGCGTCACGATTGCGGATGCGCAGTCGATAGATCTGCCTCGGACCCTGCTGCCTTTTCTCAATCAGCGTCTCAGTCTTATCACCCTCGATGTGCGAGAGGAACCAGCTGTCTCAAGAGTCATGCGAGAACATGATGCCGTCATGAGCGCCATCCCCTATTATTTCAACCACCCACTGGCTCGGCTGGCCGTAGAGGCAGGGGTCCACTTCTGTGATCTCGGTGGCAACACGGAAATCGTCCGAGAACAACAGACCCTGGATGCGGCTGCCAGGGCTAAGGGCCTATCGATCGTTCCGGATTGTGGGCTCGCTCCGGGCATGGTGAACATCTTGGCAGCGGAGGGGATACGGCGGGTAGAAAACGTCGATTCGGTGAAAATGTTCGTAGGAGGTCTCCCGCGGCATCCGGAACCACCACTCAACTATAAGGTCGTGTATTCGCTGGAAGGTGCTCTGGACTACTACACGACGCCGTCCTGGGTAGTTAGGAACGGGAAGCCGGTTCAGGTCGATGCCCTATCCGATTTAGAGTCGGTCGAGTTTCAAGAACTTGGCACCCTTGAAGCGTTTCATACCGGTGGTGGCATCTCGACTATGCCCTGGAACGATTGGGGCGGAGTGCAGTCGATGGAGTACAAGACACTGCGCTATCCGGGTCACGCCACGATAATGAGGGCGATCCGTGAGCTAGGTCTGTTGGATGTGGAACCGGTAACCGTCAACGACCTGGAAGTGTCGCCGCGAGACGTGTTCATCGCTGTCGCCGACCCCAAGCTCAGAAATCCAGACTCCGAGGATGTAGTCGCGCTCAAGGTGGTAGTCACAGGAACGACCGACTCCGTGCCGGTTACCGCAATCTTCGAGCTATTGGACTTTGCCGACGCGGAAACCGAAATGAGTGCAATGATGCGGACCACGGGGTTCTCGCTGTCCATTACTGGGCAGATGCAGGTGGATGGACGGATCTCGGCACACGGTGTTCGAACTGGGTACGAAGCGACCCCGTATCGTGACTATGTGGCGGAACTAGGGAAACGGGGCATCGAGATTGAAGAGCGCCCAGTGGAGAACTATGGCGATTGAGAATGAACTCGACTTTGAGAACCTGTGGGGTGAGGCCATTCCGTATACGCAGTTCTTGGAGGAAGCAAAGGAAAACCGATCCCTTTGGGAAGGAGTGTATCGTCTGGCGCAGATACCCCAGTGGGCGTTAGACGAGGCGTGCGAGAAAGGAATAGGCAGGCGATTCCTTGTTATAGCCGAGGACTGGTGTGGCGACGCGAGCAACACCGTACCAATCTTGGCCAAGTTGGGCGATGAGGCCCATTGTCTGAACGTCCGGCTGCTAAAGCGAGATGACCGCCCGGAAATAATGGACCGATACCTTACGAATGGATCTAGGTCGATTCCGATTGTGATCGTGCTCGATTGCGATTTTAAGGAACTGGGTCATTGGGGTCCACGGCCGACCGAGTTGCAGGAATGGGTGATGGCCCACAAGGACACCATGCCGAAGGATGAACGATATAAGTACGTGCGTCGGTGGTATGCGAAGGACAAGGGCAACACGACTCTCAAGGAAGTGTTGGTTATTCTTTAGAAGAGTGCATGCTCGTCGAACTGTTTAGAAAGTCCACTGCGAATGGACCACGATCTTGGTCCCGTCGGCGCCCTGGCCGACAGTGAATCCAATCACGCCGGCTCTTCCGATCGTAATGATGGGCCCTGCGCCACCGCCAACGTGAAGCCCGTTCATGGTCAAACGGAAGCCGTCCGGGTCGTGGAACACACGACCTACGTCTAAGAATCCGAGAAGGCTTACGGTTAGTACGTGGCGCTCTCCCATCCATAGATAGCGGATATCCATATTTGCGAACAGCTTGTCTTCTCCAAGGAAGCGGTTAGTGGACAGAGCACGGTGGGACTGTCCGCCTCCTAGTGCTTGCAGCGGCCTGTCGGAGGCCTCGACGAAGTAGTAGGTGCCAATAGGAGCAGATCCACTCATCCCCTGTCCTACTATCCTGGCTGCAAGCAACACTCGTTCGCTGACCATGCGATATCCTGAGACAGACACGGTGGCACGGGTGTAGCTGAGATCACCCGCCACGCCTGAATCAGCCGCCCCGACAATACCTTCGATGAGGAAGCCACGTGTCGGGGAGCGTTCGTCGTCGCGGCGGTCGATCACGATTCCGATTCTGGCACTGACATCGTCCTGGGTGCGGCCGATCGTGGGATCGATACCGGCTGCCGCATCCGATCCAAGGACGCTAGGCCCCTTGAGCGTGTCAATTCTCCAGCGCTCTGCGTGGAACCCGCTCACAATCCGCAACCAGGGAAGTATGCGTTTTTGGACCTCGGTGCGCAGGAAGAGACGGCGGTTGTCGGATTGAAAGAAACGAGGCTGTGAATCGGTTATTAGATCTCCGTCGAATTTTGTGCCATTTCCAATCCCAAAATAGTTTCGCCGAGCGTCCCGAAGAGCCGAAAGGGTGAAGCCCAACTTCCACCCTCGGAAGAAATTCGGAAATTGCGCATTCAGCTTGATAGACTTGGATCCCGACGTCGCTATTTTCCCCTGCAGAGAAACCGAAGCGCGGTGTGGTGATGGTTCGTCGAAGTCGTCGAAACCCGGGGGCCGGATCTGGGCGTAGTAAAACCCGGCCACAAGCCCGTTGCGAGGCTCGTAGAAGACGATAGGGTAAGCCACGTCTACCCAGTTTTCGCCTAGCTTCGGCAAATTCGGGAACTGTGCCGCCGCCGATTCGACGGAGATTAGAATGGCGCAGGCGATTCCGAGCGCTATTCTCACCCGGAGCACTCATCCGATTGCCGTATGATTATCGAACCCAAACTAGCTCCGGCATTAACATGGAAGCCAAAAGCCGACTCCACGATTTCGCCGCGCGAGAGGAAATCGGTCACTGTAGCGCCTCCTCGAGATAGTCAGCAAACTGCAAAGCACGGCGAATTAACCAGAATATGCCCACGAATGTCAACTTGATTCGTCCACGAGGACTACGTACGTTCCCGCGTCAGATACCCGGGACGCATGCCAATGGTCTCTGTAGTACTGCCGGTCTTCAACGAAAGGGATAGCCTAGCACCCCTCTTGAGCGAGCTAAGTGGGGTGATGGAGCCCGGTGAGTATGAGGTCGTTGCAGTGGACGATGGGTCAACTGATGGCTCTCTCCAGGAGTTGAAGCGGCTCGAAACCCAATATTGTTTTCTCCGCATCGTAACGCTGGAAACCCATGCCGGCCAGAGTGCGGCCTTCGCGGCGGGATTCCAGATGGCTAGCGGCGACTTGATGGTCACGATGGATGCCGACGGTCAAAATAGCCCTTGCGACATTCCGGGCATGGTGGACATGTTACGGCGAGATCCCAACTTAGCAGCAGTCGTCGGGTTTAGGAGCCGCCGCACGGATTCGAGATGGAAGAGAGTCCAGAGTGCTGTGGCCAACTCGGTCCGGAACTGGCTTACGCGCGACAATGTGCGAGACACGGGATGCTCGCTCAAGGCCATGCGGAGAGACATCCTCAAAACCATTCCCCGGTTCAACGGAATGCATCGCTTTTATCCTACGCTGATCAGGTTGCAGGGCGGCCGCGTGTTGGAAGTGCCTGTCGTGCATCGCCCGCGCATAAGCGGCAAGACCAAATACGGCATGTGGGATCGGTTGTTTGTGGGCCTATACGATGCGATGGGAGTCCGGTGGCTCAGTCGGCGTGCTTTACGGTACAGAATCCGTAAAGAGGTCAACTAAGATGCCGCGAAGAGAGCGGCTCGACCCATCGATCTTCAATCTACCCGTCGATCGCATGCGATCAGGTTACTATAGCGACAAATACTTCGTGCGCGCGAGAGAGGTGCTGATCTCGGACGATCACCACCCCCACGTCTTGATGCAGGTCTTTGGGCGATCGGACGCCTATCTGGGCGGGATCGACGAGGCAGTGGCAATACTCAGGCTCTGTTCGGTCGAGTGGGACGATCTCGAAGTCAGGGCCCTGTACGACGGAGAACACATCGAACCGTACGAGACAGTGATGACGATCGAAGGTCCGTACGACGTCTTTGCTCACCTAGAGACCCTCTTTCTCGGCGTGCTCGCCCGCCGCACTCGGGTTGGCACGAACACGCGCCGGGTGGTGGACGCAGCGCGGCCGAAAGACGTCATGTTTTTTCCGGCCCGGCATGATCACTGGTTGGTTCAGACGGGAGACGGCTACGCTGCGCACATAGCGGGCGCCATCGGTGTTTCCACCGATGCGCAGGCGTCATGGTGGGGCAGCGAGGGCGTCGGTACGGTTCCGCACGGGCTCATTGCCGCTTATGGCGGTGACAGTGTGCTGGCGTCTGTGAGGTTCGCCGAACACATGCCGGATCACGTGAGACTGGTGTGCCTGGTTGATTTCGAAAACGACTCTGTTGGCACTTCTTTGGCTATAGCGAAGGCACTCGGGCCAAAACTGTACGGTGTACGCCTCGATACAGCAAGCACCGTAGTTGATTCGTCAGTAGTCGCAGACATGGGAAATTTCAATCCGACCGGCGTCAATCCCCAGTTAGTTTGGAACGTGCGCAATGCGCTCGACAGAGAAGGGTTTGGCCAAGTTAAGATCATCGTGTCGGGTGGATTCTCGGTCGAGAAGATTCGTACCTTCGAGGAAGCAGCTGTGCCCGTAGATACCTATGGCGTTGGATCATCTCTGTTTCGAGGCAGAGGGGAATTCGACTTTACGGCTGATGTGGTGATGGTGGATGGGAAACCCTGCGCGAAGGTGGGTCGTCAATACGCCGACAATCAGAGACTCGAGTCCGTGGACTGATGGCTCGCTTGATTTTCTGGGATGTGGACACGCAGGTCGACTTCATGCATGCCGAGGGCAAACTCTATGTCCCCGGAGCGCAGGAGTTGATTCCGAATCTGTCGCGCTTGACCCAGCACGCCCGTGCTAGGGACATAAGGATCATTGCGAGTGCGGACGACCACTTGTCCCAGCATCCGGAGATATCAGCCGAGCCCGATTTCTGCGAGACGTTTCCGCCCCACTGCATGCGCGGTACATCGGGCCAGAGAAAGATTCCCGAGACAGAACTCGCAGGATCTCTCCTCATCGAACCAGAACCTTTGGACGCGGTATCGCTACGAGAGACGATCCGGGCGCACAAGGGAGACATTGTTTTCCACAAGCACTCTGTGGATGTGTTCAGCAACGCCAACGTCGATCATGTGTTGGACGAGCTGGCCCCCGAGGCAGTGGTTGTCTACGGAGTTGCGCTCGATGTGTGCAATAGGTATGTAATTGAAGGACTGCTCACCAGATATCCTGAAACTCAGATTTACCTGGTCAGAGATGCCACGAAGCCGATCGTTGCGGAGAAGGCAGCCTCTCTGCTAGACAAATGGATGAAGCTGGGAGTAGAGGTGATCACAACGGATGACGCTCTCAAAATGAATGGTGAACCGAGAGAGAAAGTTGCTGTGAGTTGAGCACGCCTCAATTTGGGCGTTTTTTTCTTCCTGGGCCTACGGAAGTCCATCCGGAGGTGCTGGAATCAATGGTGCGACCCATGATTCCCCACCGTGGCTTGGAGATGGTCGATCTGTTGGAGCGAGCAGACACACATCTCCGCAAGCTGTTCCGCACACGGAGGCCTGTCATGATTGGAACCTGCGCGGCGACTGGTTTCATGGAAATGGCTGTCCGATCGGGTGTGCGGCACCGGGCTCTCAGCTTGGTAGGAGGTGCATTCGGCGAGCGGTTTGCTGGAATTGTAGCCGCCACGGGCAAGGAGGTGGTTAGGCTGAACGTCCCCCTTGGATGCACGTTCGAAGCGGATATGCTCGAAGATGCAGTCGAGCGCTCAGACGTCGATGCGGTAACGCTGGTGCATTCCGAGACCTCAACTGGTGCCTTGGCGCCGCTCGAGGAACTTGCGGAGGTGATGCGCGGGTTTGATGACGTCGTGTTCCTCGTCGACGCGGTAACTTCGATGGCGGGATCCCCAGTCGAGACGGACCAATGGTCCCTCGATTTTGTCCTCACTGGAGCACAGAAAGCGTTAGCACTACCGCCGGGACTTGCGTTAGCCGCCGCATCCGAAAAGATGATCGAACGGGCCAAAACGCTGCCTGACCGCGGTGCTTATCTGGACCTAGTGGCCTATGCCGATGCAGCGGAGAAGTTTCAACCCACGAACACCCCTGCTATCTCACTTCTCTATGCCCTGTCTCGACAGCTGGAGCGCATCGAGGCCGCCGGCGGTGTGGAGGAACGATGGTCTCGCCACGACGCGATGCGCCGGGCGGTAGAAACCTGGGTGGACGGACAGGGCGGGGAATTGGGGTTCTCATACCTGCCGCGTGTCGATAGAAGGTCATGGACGGTATCGTGCCTGAACGTCCCAGAAGGCCATAGCGGCCGCGACTTGGCAAGAATGCTTGCGCGCAAGGGTTGGGTAGTCGGCTCAGGTTATGGTGAACTGAAGGAACAGACGATCCGCATCGGTCATATGGGAGATCACTCGGTGGAGAGCGTGGTCGAATTGCTGGGCAACATTGAACAGGTGGCAGCATGAGTTGCGTGGTTGTTGTCGCAGACAAACTGAGCGAGTGCGGTCTGGAGTTGCTGAGGGATACGCCGGGATTCGAAGTCATCTCGACCGTGGGGCGGCCCGAACAACTCAAGGATGCCATGACGCGGGCCCACGCACTAATAGTCAGATCGGATACACAGGTAACCGAGGACCTGATGGTAGCCGCCCCAGCTCTCATGGTGATTGCGCGTGCCGGCATTGGTGTCGATAACATAGATCTCGCCGCGGCGACCAGGCGTGGAGTAGCCGTGCTAAATGCACCGGGCGCGAACACGGTAAGCGCGGCAGAGCATACGATAGCCATGTTGCTGGCATTGCTGCGGAGGATCCCCTGGGCGGTTGAGAGCATGTGGCAGGGGAAGTGGGAGCGCAAGCGATTTGGTGGTACCGAACTTCGCGGCAAGACGCTGGGGTGCATCGGAATGGGGCGAATAGGCCAACATGTGGCGAAGATCGCGCAGGCCTTTGGGATGAAGGTGATCGCACACGATCTGTTCGTATCGGACGAACTGATGCGCGAACTCAAAATTGAGCCTGGTTCGGTGGAGGAGACACTGGGCGAGGCCGACGTAGTGACCCTCCATCTTCCAATGACCGACGAGACCAGGCACATCATTAATGCCGAGCGTCTGGCCCTCATGAAGCCCACTGCCGTCATAGTCAATACGGCACGGGGTGGGCTAGTGGACGGCACCGCACTACTGGAAGCATTGGAGAAGGATCAACTGGCAGGCGCGGCGATCGACGTCTTCGATCCTGAGCCACTACCCGAGGATTCTCCCCTTCGGTCGTCGTCCAAACTGCTGCTTACGCCCCATCTGGCCGCATCAACGGCTGAGGCTCAAGAGCGAGTGGCGCTAGAAATTTGCCAATCGGTGCGCCAAGCGCTTCGAGCCGGTGAGATCGGAGGTGCGGTCAACGTCCCAGGCATCTCGAGCGAGACACTGTCACGATCCCGGCCCACACTAGAGCTTGCGCGCGCGCTTGGGCGGCTAGCCGCATCGATCTCGGCTGGTTCGATACGATCTGTCGAGGTGCAATACGGTGGTGAAGAAGATGGTGCGCCCAAGGCCGTAATGCTGGCGGCGATGGAAGGTGTGCTCATTGCACTGGGAATCGGTCCGGTCAGTATCGTGAACGCAGCGGTGCTGGCGGAGCAGAACAACATCTCGATGACACGTCGGGTTTTCGCACCGGAACCGGGACTGTTAGCCGCTGTAGGGGTAGAACTCGGGACCACGGACGGGCAGGTTACGGTAAGGGGGGCCCAGCTCTCCGAGCAAACTAGCCGAATCACTCGTATCGGTGTGTTCCCCGTAGATATAGTGCCGGAAGGACTCATTTTATTGTTGTGGAATCGCGACGTTCCCGGTGTCATCGGGCGTGTAGGGACAGTGTTGGGCGAAGCTAAGATCAATATTGCCACCTATCACAAGTCGCGCAGCGAAGTTGGGAAGGGCGAGGCGCTAGCGACCATTTTGATAGATCGAGCACCGTCTCAAACTGTGATGGAGAAACTGAAAGCGCACGCCGATGTCTTGGACGTGAGCCTGGTGGATCTGAGTTAGTTCGGCCAACCAGTCTGGGTGAGGTCAGTAAGGTCCTGCGGGAGGGATCCCCATGTTGGTCCTACAGGCGAAACGAGTTCACGGTTAGTGTGAGGTGATCGGAAACACTGGCGAGTTGTGCTGCAGAGCCGGCGATTTCCTCAGTGGATGCGCTTTGCTCTTCTGCCGATGCGGCGATTTGCTGTGATGCCGCCACGATGGATTCCGTTCCCAAGGCGATCGACTCGAGCCGTCCAGTAATCTCCTCCACTAGTTTCTTGACGTCGCCTGCCGCGTGCGAGATCTCATCGCTCCAGGCACTCGATTCCGCGGTGGCTCCAGCCACCTCCTCGAGGGCTCTAGCAGCAGCCTCGGCTACTTCTCGTACAGCGGAGCTTGCCTCGGCGAGACGCGTCAGTCGCTCGCGGATATCCTGAACGGTCCCTTGTACCTTGTGAACGATCTGGGATGTGTCAGTCGCCGCTTGTGCCGCCTGAGAGGCGAGCTTGCGTACCTCGTCGGCCACGACCGCGAATCCCCGCTCCTCCCCGTGCGATGCACGTGAAGCCTCGATGGCCGCATTCAACGCCAACATATTGGTTTGAGCTGCCGTTGCCTTGGCCTGAGTCACGAACCGTTGAACGTGTTCCGACAGCTCCGCAAGCTTCTCCGCATCGGCTGCACCACGCTCGAGGTCACTGGCCAACTGAGCCAGTTTTGCACTTCCTTCGATGAGGTGCTCTCGGTGCTCATCAGCCGTGCGATTGATCGCGGTACTACGCTCGGCGGCGACGTTCGATCCATCCGCTAGAGTACTCGAGATGCTCAAGATTCGGTTGGCGTCGTCGGCGGAGCGCCGCGCAAGGTCTGCCTGTACAGTGGCCTGCTCAGACAAATCCTGGCAGGTGTCCGCCATTTGCTGAGTCGAAGCAGACATTTCCTCGGTGCTAGCGGAAATCTGCTGAGCCATAGCGGCTGACTCGTGAGACGATGAACGTATTTCTCCCACCAAGCGCTGGAGAGCGCCGACCATTTCGTGGATGGACTCTAGTAGCTTGTTCACCTCTTCGGAGCCGGCGCCACTTGCTTGGGGAGAAATCGAGAGATCTCCGTCAGCCACGCGCCCGGCCACGATGCCCGCCAGGCGAATTGGCCTGGTCACTCGACGGGATAGCCAGTCTGTGAGCCAGGCGATCAATATTATCGCGACGATGAGACCCGCACCCGCTGTCAGGTAGATGGCATCACGGACTGATCTGGCCGCTGCCAGTGCTACCTCTCGACGTCTCTCTACCACGACTGACCACGGATTCGTGCCGACTGGCGCGGAAACGACGATTCCAGTTACCGAAGCGGTGCGAGCCACTTGAATTTGGTCGCTCACGATCGCCGTTGACTGAATGACTGAGCCAAAGGCTACCGCCGCATCGGTGGAGATCACAACCTTGCCCGACGAGTCAACAACCTGAACACTGGAGCCGACCGTCTTGCTATCTGCCCCAAGCAGCCTGGTGAGCCCTGATAGATCGAGTATCGACTGTACGGTCCCGACCAGATCTCCCGACTGGGGGTCCGCGATGGCTCGGGCAAGGATGAGTTGAACGCGCCCCGATGATTGGTCGTACGTTGGTGGACTCTGGTAGTCGCCGGCTTCGATGAGCCGTTCCCACCACTGCTCACCTGAACGCACAAACTGCGAGCCCGGATTCGTACGCAGTACGGTGAAGCCACGTTTCTCCGTCACTGTGATCTCAGAAAAATCACCGGAATCGGCAAACTGTGTGAAGTAACTCTGGAGTCGTGGGTCGGGGACAAGACCCGAAGTTTCTGCGAAACGCTCTTCTAACGCAGTGGTCGTGAGCCGATCGAGTCTGAGTCGTTCCGCCATGTCCCCGCCTGTCCCTGTGGCTGCGATAACTGCAGGCAATGTTGCGAGGTCTCTCATGTCAGAGAGCCGCTCGGTCATATATGCCTCTACAGTCCGCGCCGCCCGGTCGGCGGTCTCCAGCAAGTTGGTCTCAATAGTCCTGTCGAACTCGCGCGCAACAGCCCGGCTCGTCATGTATGCACCGAGGACGGTTGCAACGATGGCGATCGGGACACCAACAACAATGACCCGCTTCCGGAGTTCTATCGATCCGCCAGACATTCGTAGGGCAAAGTAGGTGAGCCTTCCTGGAGGAGCAAGCCGTGCTAGATTTCGCGCACTATGTCCGATAGGGAAGAATTGACAGCTGACTACGACCCCCAGGCCGTTGAGGAGAAATGGCGCGGTCGGTGGGAGGAGCACCGCACGCATTCGGTAGACCTACGTAAAGCCGAGCGGCCATACTACAACCTCATGATGTTTCCCTACCCATCGGCGGAGGGACTTCACGTTGGCAATGTCTTTGCGTTTGTAGGTGTGGACATCCACGGCCGGTTCAAGCGGCTTCAAGGGTGGGATGTGTTCGAGCCGATAGGATTCGATGCCTTCGGGATTCACTCGGAGAATTTCGCCCTGAAGGTGAACACTCACCCCAACAAACTGATACCGGACAACATCTCACGGTTCCGGCAGCAGTTGAAGCGAATGGGTCTCATGTTCGACTGGGACCATGAGCTGACCACCACTGATCCCGAGTACTATTGCTGGACACAGTGGATCTTTCTGCAGCTTTTCAAAGCCGGCTTGGCGGTGAAGAAAAAAGCGCCGGTCAACTGGTGTCCGGAGTGCAAAACCGTGCTGGCCAACGAACAGGTGATTGACGGATATTGTGAGCGTCATTTGGAAACGCGTGTACATCAGCGCATGCTCGATCAATGGTTCTTCACCATTACCAAGTACGCGCAGCGCCTGCTAGACAGTCTCAGCAGGCTCGATTGGTCCGAGTCGACCCGGAGGATGCAACAGAACTGGATTGGACGCTCCGAAGGTGCTGAACTTGTGTTCGAGACTCCATCCGGAACGCCGATCCGGGTCTATACGACTCGGCCGGATACGGTGTTTGGTGCTACATACCTAGTTCTTGCACCGGAGCATTCGATGGTGGACGTGGTGACGGCGGCAGAGCAGCAGAGAGAAGTCAACGAATACCGCCGAAGCGCAATACAGAAAGACCTGGTGTCGCGAAGGGTTGGGGACAAGATCAAGACCGGGGTTTTTACGGGCACGTACGCCAGGAATCCGGCGACAGGTGAATCCGTTCCGATATGGATCGCGGACTATGTGCTAATGGAGTACGGAACGGGCGCCATCATGGCAGTGCCGGCACATGACGAACGCGACTACGAATTTGCCAAGGGCTTTGGCCTGGAGATAAGGCAGGTTGTAGAGCCTAAGGAACCCACGGACCTTCCCTTCAGTGGCTGGGACGGCACGATCGTGAATAGTGGACGGTTCGATGGAATGGCATGTAGCGAGGCCGTGAAATCAGTCAGCGAGTGGCTGGAGGAAAAGCAACTTGGCAAGGCTAAGATTCAGTATAGGCTACACGACTGGTGCATCTCACGGCAGCGTTACTGGGGACCGCCCATTCCGGTAATCTATTGCAAGGAATGTGGTACGGTACCGGTTCCCGACTCAGAACTTCCAGTGCTGCTACCGTTGATCGAAGATTTCAAACCCGACGAGACGGGCGAATCACCACTTGCGCGGCACGAAGAGTGGTACAAGGTACCGTGTCCTAGTTGTGGAGAAGAAGCCACGCGCGAAACCGACGTTTCGGACACGTTTCTCGATAGCTCTTGGTATTTCTTGCGGTATCCGTCGACGGAATTTCGGGATCGGCCATTCGACACGGAGTTGACGAAAAAATGGCTGCCCGTACAATCGTATATAGGTGGTAACGAACACGCGGTGCTCCATCTCATGTACTCGCGATTCATAACGATGGCGCTGCACGATCTCGGACACATAACGTTCGAAGAACCATTCCCTAAATTTCGGGCCCACGGAACCATCGTTAAGGATGGGGCCAAGATGTCGAAATCCCGCGGCAACACCGTCATCCCTGATGATTATCTGTCGAAATGGGGAGCGGACACGTTCCGGATGTACCTGATGTTCCTCGGACCCTACTTGGAAGGCGGCGATTTCAGAGACGACGGAATTTCGGGAATGCGTCGCTTTCTGGACAAAGTATGGGGCTTGGTGTCGCAGGCCTCGCCACGTCCCGAGGCGAAGAGTGGTCGAGCGCTACAGAAATTGCATCAAACGATCCGCAAGGTGACGGATGCAACAGAGGAGTTGCGCTACAACACCGCGATCGCCGGCCTCATGGAATACCTGAATTTGCTGCGTGACGTTAGCGGTGCGAAAGACAATTCCGATGCTTCTGTAGATCGCGATATGGTGGAACCGCTGATCGTGATGTTGGCACCGTTTGCTCCACATTTCTCTGAGGAATCCTGGGAGCGCTTGGGGCATGACGACAGCGTGTTCGACGCAAAATGGCCTGTATCTGACGCCGCGCTTGCCGATGCGGAGGATGTGGTGGTGGTGGTTCAGGTTAACGGTAAGGTTAGGTCTCGACTTCACGTAACACGTGGACTACCCGAGAACCAGGTGCTCGAGTTCGCTTTGGAAGATGATGCGGTGCTCCGGGCATTGGATGGTCGGGAAGTAAGAAAATCGATCTACGTGCAAGATCGGTTGGTTAATCTCGTAGTCTAGTACTAGAGTAGCCAGCGGTTTTCTCGCCAGAGGGAGCCGGAAATCTCAACCTGTCCCAATCTGATAGTCGCATACGAAATGGCGTTGGTTCTGTCGATCGCCGATCGCCGGTACAATGCGGCTAAAGACTTGAAGACAGGGGACTTATGCGTATTCTAGCCGGTCGATGAAATTGACGTCATGTAACCTTTTGCTCCTTCGTGGCCCCTGTAGTATAGGGCCCGCGTTGCCTCCATGGGGGCGTCGCTGTCGGTGACCGACGCGAACGACCGGTTCGAATCACCCGCTTTCCTGAGCCGGGCGCGGTCGGGCGAGCCGGAGGCCATCGCGGAGCTGTTTGAGCGGTTTGGAGCAATGGTTTTTGGTATAGCGGTGCGACTGACGAAATCGCACGAAGACGCCATGGATGTCGTTCAAGATGTGTTCATGGACCTGGCGGAGGCTTTGCACGGATACAAAGGACATGGCAGTCTGGAAGGGTGGATCAAGACGGTGGCATTCAGAACCGCGTATCGGAGAAATCGCTCGTCAAAGCGGCGAGCCGAGGTTCCTCTGGAAGTTCTCTCGCCGAGCGAAACCGCAGAGGAGCCTCCGGGGCACGTGGACCGCATGATGATCGAGGAAGCAATCGCGAATCTTCCGGAATCCCTGCGTATTGTCTTTGTGATGAGGGTGATCGGAGGCTATGCACATTCGGAGATCGCAAGAATGGTTGGTATAACCACCGGAACGTCCAAGGTCAGGCTGTACCGCGCCAAAGACATGCTCCGAAGGATCATAGGAGACTAGTGGTGATGAGACACCTCTCTCGTTCAGAACTGCATGGTTTCGTCGACGGCGAATTATCCACCAAGAGACGTAGTCGGGTAGCCGAGCATTTGGCCGCTTGCCTGCCGTGCCGCAACACGGTGGCATCGATTCAGGCTCTGGATGAGCAGGCCCGATCAATTCCAACACAGAAACCGCCTGCCGCAATCCTGCAACGCGTGCTGGCGAGACGCGCGGCCGGGGAGCGGGTGATTTTGCCGCTGTCCGACCCGTTTCCGGCGCTGCCCAAACGACTGGGCATGATAGCCGCCGCGCTGGTTGCCCTGGTGGGCGCAGGCGCTCTCCTGGTTCGCTCGCTTCCGGACTTGGGGGCCGAGCGGGTGTCGGGAGAGTTGATCTTGACACCCGAGAAGCCCGAGCGCGGCGATCTGATTGCTGTGGAGTACCGCAGTACCTCGATGCTCGCGGGCGAAGCTCGCCTGGTACTCCGCGCTCGCTACAGGACGGCTGCCGATCGGGAGTACGATCCCGGCGCCCGACAGATTGTGGTGGCTCAACTGGAGAAAGTCGGACGCAGGAGATTCGAGGGCAGCGTTCAGCTTCCCGACTCGGTGGTGTACGCGGTATTCGCGGTGGAGGATACGCTGGGTGCGCGCGTTGACAGCAACCGTGGTGCGTTGTGGGAGCTTCTGGTCTTCAATGGCGACGAGCCGGATTATCGGGCGTTGGTGCAGCAACAAAACGATTTGAGCGGACGAAACTGGCAAGGAGGTCTGGAAGCTGCGAGGCGGGCCACCGAGGTATATCCCGACGATCCCGATGCCTGGTCGCGACTAGCGGGGTTTGAGAAAAGTTTATCCCGATCGCGCGGCATGACCGATTTCTCCGGACGTTGGAGCGCGCGCTATGAGGAGTTGCATAGCCGGTTTGCCAATGACATTTCGCTTAGCGGCGACACGTTGGCGGGACTATACTGGCTGGGATTCATCGCAGAGCAAGATCCGGGGAGGGTCGATTATTGGCGCGATCGGCTGCTAACTGAAGCACCGGGCCATCCTCAGGCAGTGCAACAACGTGTCTTTCGGATCATCGCGGCGCATGGGAGCGATCGCGATGGAGCGCTGCGGGAACTGGAGGGTCTGTGGCAAGAAGTTGGCGCAGTCTCCTTTCAACTGCCTCGGATGGGACTTTCTGTGGCACTGCGGGCGGGAGACCCAGACGCGATACTGCGATGGGCCGACCGCCGCGTGGCGCTGAAACCGTGGGCGGCACTTGCCGTAGCGAAGCAACTGGCCGAGCTGCCGGAATTGAGAAGGGTCGCTGTAGAGCGGCTGCGTGATGAGCTGGCACGCACTGACACCGATGCCGGTTGGAGACGGCCTCTGACTCGCACCATCGGCGAGCAGCGGCGCTACGACGAGGCGGAGGGTGGCCGAGTCCTCGCACCGCTAGGTAGGGCGCTCGTGCAGTTGGGCGATACCGAGGCCGGTCTCGACGCTCTGGACCAGGCGGCGGCGACCGGATGGGATACGGAGGTCTTTGGAGTATCGGCCGAGGTAAGGCTCGGCATTGCCGATACGGCCGGTGCGGTTGGCATGTTGGCCAGACTGGCGGTCGACCCGAATACCACGACTACTGCCCGGGATTCGCTTGCGGCGCTGGCGACCGGCCTCGTGAACGGCGCTCGATGGACAGAGCTGACAAGGGTCGCACGAGACGAGATGTACGAGCGCGTTCTCGGCGGCACGAGTAACACCTTTGTGCGTGGTGGTGTGGAGTTGACCGACTCGGCGGGTGCCAGTCATCGACTTGACGAACTCACGGGTGGCCAAGTTACGCTCGTGGCGTTCTGGTCCTGGTTGTGCGCCCCGTGTCTGAGTGAACTGCCGCGCTTACAGCAAGTCACTGCCCGTTATGAACCGCGCGGCGTTCGCGTGTTGATATTAACGGCGGAGTCACAGTCCCTAGCTCTCAACCGTTTCGTTCAGGAGCACCCGTCCGCACCGAGAGTCTTTCATGTGGATGGGAAGGCACGCGACGCGCTCGGTCTGTGGGAGACACCGCTTTACCTGGTGCTGGACAAGTCGAGTCGCATACGGCTGTCCGAGAACTCTTTGGACGAAATCGTGCGCGTGCTCGAGGCTCTAACCGCGCCTACCGCTGTGAATGTGGCAGACGACGGTTCCTAAACGAGCTGCATGTACCCAGAAAACCCTACGGTACGAACATGGATAACGAGTAGCTCAGTATTGCCGGTGTCGGATCGTGCGTAACGGCGTACAGAGTCGTTGACCCCCTGTCTATGGCGATGCTCAGCACGTCGTGGTCCAGGCGCAGCGCTTTCTGGAAGGTTCCTTTCCAATCGAATACGTGTACGAACCTAGCGAAGTTTGCACGCCCGGGGAATCCCTCCCGTGTCCTGCCGGAGAACAGTGCGAAGATGTATTTGTTAGAGCCCGCTCCGTCGATATAACCAAATCGCAGGTCGTCTCCGGTTCGCAGCACCGCTGCGCGCGCATTCGAACCAACGGTGTAGCGGGGCTCGAAGGGCAGCGGGCCGTCGAGCATGGCGACGGTCGAGCCGTCGGACCGATATAACTCGATGCGGCCGGCGTGTCTCGTGACCGCTGCCATTAGGTGTCGCTCGGGATGTGGAACCAGTGTTGCCTGATAGGCGTGCTGCTTCACCGTTGCCGGGACCGTCGACGGGCCGAGCGGGACGACTCCAAAGGTGCCCGTCCGCTCGCCGTCCACGTTGAACACGGCCAGGCGTCCGGTCGCAAAGAGTCCCAGGCTCACGATCGTGTTGGCATCGGTCCATATCGGACCCGTTGTAGCGCCGTTGCTCCCAAGGTTAACGATCCGGCTGCTTGCGGCGTCCTCAGAGGTGGTTACATCCAACTTTGTGAGCCTACCCAATCCCAAGTCGTAGACCCACACCTCCGATGTGCTACCCGAAACAGCGTCGAGAGTCCAGGGCTGCCGGAACTCGCCAGGGCCGTCTCCACGCCTCCCGATCGCACGCAGCAGTTCTCCACTCGTTCTGTCTACAACGAATAGGGCGGGTTCGTTGGCATTGTCTATGACGACCACGTTGTCGCCTACGAGCGCTATGTCAGAGGGAAGCGCGAGGGTGTCCGACTCGAAGAGGGTCCTACTCTTCACATCAATGACCCCAACGGCCGCGTGATCGAGTTCAGCCGGTCCGTACCGTAGCCCGCTGGTTGACTCGCTGCCGCACGCATGGGTGAGCAGCGCTAACAATGAAAGGCTCCACGCGAGACCGACCCGGCGGAGAGTGCACCTACATTGCATGAAAACTGCCCCCATGCGATTGGTGATACTCAGCTTTTATCGTACCCGAACTCAACGTCGGATCAGTGTAGCTAACTAGCCACAAGGCGTGTAGTCACCCTTGGGCTGCCCGTCCGGTATGCTACTGGGGCACAGCGAACCCTGTTCGTGGCGACAGCAGAAACCACCCTGAGCGCATGCGTCACTGACACCGAGCGAGACCCGGTTTTCAGACTCTGTGACCGCCAAGGGTATGGCCGTCAGAGCGACCGCGGCACCAGCGACAAGTATCAGTCTACGTAGTGGAACTTGCATGAGGAATCCTCCGTGTTGAGTGCCTCTCGTCAACCACCTGTCTTCAGTACAGGGGCGTTCAACACGGCAAAGGTTACATGCGAAGATCCAGTTGATGGTGCGCGGTGCGATTGTGAGCCGCCGGCCAGGTTCCTGGTCTCTTCGATCTCGAGCGGGCGTTCAGCTGACCGTTCCGTGGCCGAGGAGCTATTCGAGTTCGCGAACATGACACGTAACTTGCTGCAAAGCAACAACTTGAGTCGTGTGTGCAAAAGTGATCGTATTTGGCGTGTAACCTTTGGCGTGTTCAGGACCCCTGTATGCTAGGCATGAGAATCGTCGTCGCCCATCTGACCGAGCATTATGGCGATTCGGGTGCCTTTCATCACAAGGAGGTGTACTATGGTAAGGAGTTCCGCCTGCGCCACGCTCATGGCGCTCAGTGTACTGACGGCATGTTCCGATCTGCCGAATCCGCCTATTGCGGACAGCGACGTAGCGGCACGACTCTCCGGCATGCCAGCAGCTCAGGTACAGGATGTCCCGGCCGTCACGATCGACCTGCCACCCGAGCCCCGCCCCTGGGACACCAGTGCGGTCGCACTGGAGCAGGCGATCGCCGAGGAAGACGGCCATGCCGTGATCGCGTTCAAAACCCCGGCCTCACCGCGTGCGCTCGAGACCGGGCGGCGCGAGGCGATTCCCCGGGGCACGATCGACGCTGCCCTTGCGGTCCTGGCCCAGCGGGGCGTCACGGTCATTGAGTTCTACTGGTTCATGGGGGCTGCGCACGTTCTGTTGCCGGCTGGGACGGCTACGCTTCTGCGCGACCATCCGCTGGTGGACTATATCGAACCGCTCCAGCGGTTGTCTGTGCAGGGCGTGGAGGCGCCTATCAAGGCGTTCGGGAGGGCATCGCTGAACGGTCAGACGATACCATGGGGCATGGATCTCGTGCGCGCCCCAGAGGCGTGGGACAGCGCGACCGGTGCCACCGCCAAGATTCAGATCATCGACACCGGGCACGACCGGGGCCACCAGGACCTTCCGCTTGTGCCACTCGCCAATTGCGCGGGAAACGAGGGCGGCTGCGATGACGGTCCGTTCTGGCACGGCTCCCACGTTCTAGGCATCTTCACCGCGCGCAACAACAGCATCGGAGCGGTAGGCGCCGCGCCCGGGGTTGCGCCCTCCGACGTCTTCGTTTACGGCGCCTGTTTTTCTGGACCGATTCAGTTCGGGTGCCCCACCACTGACATTATCTCTGGTATCCAGGCGAGCGTTTTTTTCGATGTGCTGAGCATGAGCCTGGGGGGTACTGTTTTCGACGCCGGGATGGCGAATGCTGTCGCCCAGGCGTGGAGCGACGGGGTCGTGCTCGTGGCGGCAGCCGGAAACAGGGGCAGCGCCCAGTCATCTCCCACCAACTTTTACCCTGCCGAGTACACGAATGTCATCGGCGTCTCGGGAGTGAAAACCGACGGCAGCTTCGCCGGCAGCAGTCCCTGCACATATCCAAACGATCCATCCCAAACGGTCGCTTCGAACAAGGGCGTTTACGTGGACCTTGCGGCGCCGTTTTGGGCCCTGAGCACGGTCGGCAATAACAGCTACGAGGACGAAACCTCGGGTTGGTGCGGCACCTCGATGGCGACACCGCACGTTTCGGGCGCGGCCGCCCTGCTTCGAGAGCAGAATCCAACCTGGACGAATCAGCAGATCGTGGATCGGCTGTTCAACACCGCGGATGGTCTGGGCGCGGGCGGGCGGGACGATTACCTCGGCCACGGTGTGCTCGACGCGGCGCGCGCCGTTGGCGTCCCGGACCCCCCGCCACCCCCTTCCCTGAATGTTACGATCTTTGGTTCCACGATGGTCCCACCGGATGAATACTGCTTCTATGACTCGGCGGTATCTGGTGGCACGGGAATGTACTCATATCAGTGGCAGGAATGGCGTTCCGATAGGGAGCGACAGTTACGTCACCGTCTGGACGGGAGATCTGTCGCGTTACACCTTGAGGCTCAACGTGTTGGATAGCGGTGGTGCCGACGGGTTCGATCAGTTGTCTGCTACCGTCAACTCTCAGGCCCCGCCGTGTCTGAACTGAACCGGCCCGCGGTGCCGCCGGACCCCTGCAACTTTCCATCGGGCATGGGGTTAGTTCAAACAGAGGAGGTGCGTTCGTGTGCGGGCGGTTGACCCCGGCGGCACGGTGGCGGGCCGTCGCGGGTGAGGCTTCGGTAATCCTTAAACATCAAAGGAGCGCTCATATGGCACGGCAACACATTTCCGGCCGTGTGGCGGATTGGCTGGTTCGCTCCGTCGTCGTCGTTTCTGTGGCGGGCATGTTCGCCGCCTGCTCGGATAGCCTATCTTCTTCGCAGGTATGCCCGCTGGAACTCGACAGCGGCTGCTGGACGTTGCTGGGGCTCGAGTCGGAGTGGATAGCCGAGGTCGCCGTAACGCCCTGGGGACTGTTCGCGGGCACGAACGACCACGGGATCTTCCGGCTCGAGTCGGACGGCGGGTGGACGGCGCTGGGTCCGCAAGCCTGGCACAACCACCTCATCCCGAAGGCGCTGCTCTATGTTCCGGCCGACCCGCCGCGCCTCCTCGCGGGCGTGACGTTTCGCAACGGCTCCAAGGAAGACACAACGAGCGCCGCGGTCTTCGCCAGCTTCGACCGGGGGGAGTCGTGGGTGCCGTTTGACGGGGGGCTGGCGACGGAGTCCCGCAACCCGTACCGCGTCTTCGTTGACGACCTGGAGGTCGACCCCGGCAACGCGCAGCGGGTGTTCATGAGCAACTGCCACGGCGTGCTGCGCTCGCTCGATGCCGGAGAGACGTGGCAGTTCGTGTTCGGAAGCTTCAACATTTGCGCGTGGCACGTGGACATCCTGATCGATCCGGCGCGCACAGGCCTGCTCTGGGTGGCGGGGCAGGGCAACATCTTCGTTCCGTTTGTCGTTTTTAGCACAGACTGGGGCGAGACCTGGGACGCAGGAGTTCCCACATGCAACAGCGTGGTCGTCGAGACGCCGACCAACGCACTCGCCCTGGCCCCCAACGTGCCAGACCGACTGTTCCTCGGGGCCGAGTTAGGGCTGATGCAATCTGACGAGGCGGGTGCAAGGGGCTCGTGGGACTGTGCCGCGGGTCCGCGTGGTGCGGTGGCGGGTTTCGCCGAGCTCAACGATGTGCTCTATGCGGCCACCGTGTTCCTTGAATTCGAAAAGAATCCCGACGGCACCTTCCGGGAACTGACGGACCTGGGGTGGTACCGGACGACGAATGGCGGCGCGAGTTGGGACTCGCTCGCCGTGCCCCGGGGGGCCTTGGGCGCGACGGGGACGGCGACGGCGGTCGATGCGGCCCACGGTCGGCTGCTCGTCGGGACCCGCGCGGGGCTGTGGGCCGTGACGCCACCATAGCCGGCCAACCGCGACAGGTCTACGTGACTGTGTGTATTGTCTTGATAACGGAGGTACCCAATCATGAAGCGTGTCTGTAAACGTATCGCGTTCGTGCCCGTCATCGGTTTCGCCGTTGCCTGCGGTGGTGGTGGCAACTCCTTAGGACCCATGGGACCCATCGAAGTGTTGCCCCGGGAGCTGACCGCGGCGGAGCTGGCGTTGGTGGAGTCCGACAATTCCTTCGCCATGCGTCTGTTCCGCGCGGTGGATGCCCAGGCCAATCCCGACGAAAACCTCTTTATCTCGCCGTTGAGCGTGAGCATGGCGCTCGGCATGACGTACAATGGCGCCGCCGGAGCGACGAGAGACTCGATGGCCAAGACCTTGGGATTCGAGGGGCTTGCCATCGACCAGGTCAATGACGGCTACCGCGGCTTGATCGACCTGTTGGTCAATCTGGATCGCCGGGTGACGTTCAATCTCGCCAACTCCATATGGCATCGGCCCGAGGCCCCCGTGCTCCCCACCTTCTTGGACGCGGCCACCACCTTTTTCGATGCTCAGGTGGAGGCCCTGGATTTCGGCGCCCCCAACGCGCCCGACATTATCGATGGATGGGTAAGGGATCACACCAACGGACGGATCGATTCGATCGCGCCGAGGCCCATCGATCGCTCAACCATGCTGTTCGTGATCAACGCCGTGTTCTTCAAGGGTGACTGGACCAACCAGTTCGACAAGTCGCTCACCAGCGACCGGCCGTTCACGTTAAGAGATGGCACGGAGAGGTCGGTCCCCACCATGTCGCATGCGGACCCGGTACCCGTTCGGATCAGCGGCGACCAACTGGCGAACGTGATCGAGATGCCGTACGGCGGTGGGGCGTTCACGATGGTGGCGGCGGTGCCAGCAGCGGGTGTCACGCTAGACGAAGTGATCGCCGCGTTCGATCGCGATCGCTGGCAGGCGTGGACCGCCGGGCTCGAGGTCGACAGCGCAAACAAGATCGTGGTGATGCCCAAGTTCCAGTTCGAGTACAAGATCACAATGAACGACGTGCTCTCGGCGCTGGGGATGGGGATTGCATTCGACGCAGCGCTGGCAGACTTCAGCAACATCACTCCCGGCGCTGGGCTCTTCATCCGTACGGTCCAACACAAGACGTTTGTCAAGGTGGACGAGGTGGGCACGGAAGCGGCGGCGGTGACGTCCGTCAGCTTCGGCATGATCAGTGAGCCGCCGCCGTTCGTCATCGACCAGCCGTTCCTCTTCGTGCTGCGCGAGCGGATTTCGGGGACCATTCTCTTTATCGGGAAAGTGGTGGATCCCACTGGTTAACGCCGTCGCACTACCCGCCGTTCTGCACAGCGACAGGACCATGATGGCCGCGGTGCCCGAGATAAAGGTTGAAGTAAACGATGGTGAAAGTACGGCAAGTGACCAATACACATATACTGTTACTGAGTTCGGCTTCTGCTTCCAGTGACCGTACCAAGCGAACCCAATCTTCGGATCGACTGCACGATGCGGTGCGCCGGTCCTTGGATGGTCGCGACGTGAAAAAATCGATTTACGTTCAGGACCGGTTGGTTAATCTCGTGGTCTAGTCAGGTCAACGCCTTGGCGACAAGGTCACCAACCAGGTAGCCCACCACGGCAACGCCGAGTCCGACCACAAACATATCTAAGCCGCTCTTGAATAGTCCGCGCCCGGTGAAGAAACTCCTTGCCGCACCCACGGCAAAGTGCGAGGTCATCGCAAGCAAGAAAGCAGTGAGCGCTGCGGCCTGACCCTCCATGAAGAGAAACGGAGCGAAGGGTATGAACGCTCCAACCGCAGTAGCGATACCGGTAATGAGACCTTCGTTGACAGGTGTAGTGTGTGCATCACCTATTTTGAGTTCTTCGCGCACCTTTTCGGCTAGCGCGCGCTCAGGGTCTCGCATAATGTCGTGTGCCATCTCGTGGGCGCGCTGGGTCTCGACACCCTTGGCCTCGTACAGCAGTGCAAGTTCCTCTTCCTCGAGTTCGGGCATGAGCCGAATCTCTTCGCGCTCCATCGCGATCTCGTTTGCATAAACCTCGCGTTCGGTTTTCGCAGCCAAGTATCCCGAGGAACCCATCGATAGAGCATCCGCAATCATTCCTGCCAAGCCCGACACGAGCACGATGTGAGACTCGAACGCCGCTCCGATAACACCCGCAACCAAGCCGAAGTTAGCCGTCAACCCGTCATTGAACCCATAGATGACGTTGCGGAGAAAACCACCCGACCCAGTGCTGTGCCACGGCTCACCCACCGCATCTGAAAGCTGGCCCAGCGCCGTCGCATGTTCGGCTGATTCCTTTGCCAAGGTGAGAGCGGTGTCGCGCGCAGTGCCGGGTTCACTTTGTCGGTACATGTCGAGGTATCCCTTAACCTCGAGACCTTCTTCTCTCAGCAGCAGTGGTAGCAGCAGAGTGGGACCGAACATTGTTGCTATCTTGGCGAGCAGCCTCGCTCTGAACGAGGGACCTGGCACGGGCGCCTCATGGCCATGTTGTTCCAGAACCTCGCACCAGAGCTTTGAATGCCGGTCCTCGACATCGGCCAGACGACGGTACAGATCACTCCTCTTGTCGGTGGGTTCCGCGTCAGCCAGAATTCGGTATAGGAACGCGGCGTCGGCCTCATCCTGGAGGTGGTGACGCCAAAGGTCGCTTGCGTCCGTTCTCTTCAAATTGAGCCTACTTCCCGCGTATGCTTGCAAATATTCGACCGTAACTGTATGTCTATCATATAGTTATGTAGCTTTCGAACGGCCGGTCAGAGTAGCGCGATAACTGCGACTATTCTTTCGGTCGAGGCATCTATCTTAACGAGCATGACGCAAATGTCCTTGGTTGCAGTCGACGACATGGCGATTCGCCGGGCCAAGACCGGCGACCTTGCAGCTCTCGAAGGCTTGTATCGGAGCTATCAGGGTCTGGTCTACACAATGGCTCGGAGAATATGCCGCACCGCGGAAGATGCGGAAGATGTGCTTCAGGAAACTTTCCTGGAGGTCTGCCGCAGCATAAAAAAATTCCGTGGTGACCAGGCCGGGAGCATGACATCATGGATCAAGCGCATAGCTGCCAGCAAAGCACTGATGCGTGTGAGGTATGAGAAGTACCGGAATACTGAGGAACTGCACGAGGAGTTTGCTGGGAGATGGTCGCTGGAGGGACAATCCGGCCTCCGGCTCGATCTGGAGGACGCATTGAAGTGTCTGTCGGACACGAGCAGGGCGGTGGTGTGGTTGCACGACGTAGAGGGCTACACACACGAGGAGATAGCCGAGCTAATGGGGAAAACAGTGAGTTTCTCGAAATCGCAACTTTCGCGTGCTCATGCGCGGTTGAGAACGATGCTCGGCGAGGAGGCGTGATGTTGAGACATTGTACAATTCAAGAGCTACTCGATGTACGAAATGGGGACGGCTTGTTGGGCGCTCGAACTCATGTGGACGAATGCGCTGAATGCCGAGATGAGCTAGACCGGATCCACCAGCGGGTTGCGGCGCTCAAGGCGCTACCGAGTATCAGTGCACCGCGGGATCGTTGGTCGGAGGTTGGTCGTGCCATTCAAAAAGAGCGACGCAGAGCTGGTTGGCTCAGAGCCGGCTGGGCTGCTGCGGCGTCATTTGCGTTGCTGGTTGGCGTGAATGGTTTTGTGCATAGAACGGCAGCGGTTCCCAATTCGGTTACCGAGTTGCAGATGCTGGCCAGCCAATCACGACAATTGGATAGTGTGCTTCATGACGTTCGAATGGATGGGCGAGTCGTGAATGGAATGACGGCACTTGCGATCGCCGATCTCGAAGATCGCATAACCATGATTGATACACACCTCTCGGCAGCTCGACAGGTGGTTGTATCCCGAGAACAACTCACAGGTTTGTTCCGTCAACGTCTGTTGTTGATGGATGCGTTGATTAATACACAGGTCCGACGGGCAGCATACGTCGGATTCTAGTAGGTCCGGGCTGGAATGCCGGATCAAGTAAGGAGTGAGTGTACAATGAAAGTGAAGACAAGAGCAGTTCTTGCTTCCCTGTTTCTGTTGGCCGTAGGAGGTAGTGGTGTGGCCTACGCTCAGCAGAGCAGTGAAGAGGCCAGACGCGAGCGAGCGGAGCAGCAGCTCGATAAAGCCCGAGGACAGTTAGAAGAGGCTCTGCGACTGCTGCGTGAAGATGACAGCAGGGAGGCGCGGCGGGAAATGGAGCGACTCGTATCCGGTTTGCGCTCCGCAATCAATGAACTGAATAGGAATCGCTTGTTCGTCTCAACAGGTGATGCCTTTCGCACGTTGTCGTTCGTCGGCGGCAACCGGATCCAGATGGGTGTCTACTTGAGTACTAGTAGCGATGACGACAACGACTCCGTCGGTGCAGGCTTGGAGAGCGTGGTCGAAGGTGGGCCAGCCGACGAAGCAGGCCTCGAGGCAGGAGACGTTATTACCAAGGCGAACGGAGAGACTCTTGGGCGAGCCGATCGATGGAGCATATCGCCGGGAAACAAGCTCGTCCGGATCAAGAACGAACTCGAGGAAGGTGACACTCTACACGTGGAATACCGCCGCGGCGCGGAGAACCACGACGCCGACGTCATTCTGCGGAAACTGGAATCCGAGTCCTATTCTTTCAGCTTCTCAGGCGATCCGAGTCTTCGACTTCTCGAAGAATTAGCTCCGCGCGTGCGAGTAGGCCCGCAACCATATTCCGTGCGGGGACTTCCTTTCGGGTCCGTGCCACTGCAATGGCTCGACATCGAACTGGTTAGTCTGGACGAAGAGTTGGGTGACTATTTCGGAACCGATGAGGGGTTGCTGATCGTCCGGGCTCCAAGGGAATCGTCCCTCAACCTGAAGACCGGCGACGTCATTCTGAACATCGGCGATCGAAAGCCGACTAGCGCGGCTCACGCGCTTCGAATGATCCGGTCCTACGACGCTGGTGAGACGATCGCGTTTACTATCATGCGGAAGAAGAGCCGCATGACGGTCACAGCCGAGCTGCCGGAGAGCGACAGTTCCTTCCGCCGCAGGAATAGGTCAGGGGGCTCGTTCTTCAGAGAGAGGCGACAGTAGGGAACATATTGCGGCGCGCCAGAAGGGCGCGCCGCAAGCAGTACTCCGCAGCATCTCGAGTTTCCAAGACCATCCGGTATTCTCTCCCGCGTCTGACCGCAAGGGCGCTTGCTATTTAGCTCAAGCTACGGCATCATGCAGCGATTCTTGCAAACGGGAGCAAAAAATGCCAGAAGAAGCTTACCCCTGGATCCACCTCATGGGCAGAATCCTATTCAGCATGATGTTTATTGGGGGCGGCATGGGCCACTTCATGAACATGAAGGAGATGGCGGGCTTCGCCGAGAGCAGGGGAGTACCCGCAGCAAAGGTTGCTGTTCCGGTGACCGGCCTCATGATCGTGCTCGGCGGACTGTCGGTGCTGTTGGGATGGCATCGTTTCATCGGTGCGGGGCTGCTGGTGATTTTCCTCATACCGACCGCCTTCATGATGCATCCGTTCTGGAAGGAGACCGATCCAATGGCGAAGCAGAACGAGATGGCTCACTTCATGAAAACTCTCGGGCTCGCTGGCGCCGCGCTTTTCATCGTTTATCACGCGGGCTTCTACTGGCCCATGAGTCTGGGTAACTGAGGGAATCCTGATGCCTGAGTATGTCTGGATGCACCTGACCGGGCGCATCCTATTTGCGTCATTCGCCATTTTCTTTGGGCTGCGCCATCTGCTGGGGATGCGGGTCACAGCAGCATTCTTCGAGAGCAAGGCCGTACCCGGGCCCAAGCCCGTTGCGTTGGTTACAGGGCTCATGCTGCTCGTCGGCGGTGTGTTCGTGCTGCTTGGCTGGCGACGCTTCGTAGGGGCCGGCCTGCTGTTCCTGGTGCTTTTTCCCGGGGCCTGGGCGCTCCATTCTTTCTGGACCGAGACCGATCCGGCCAAGCGGATGAACGAGATGGCGCATTTCATGAAAACTTTGGGCTTAGCGGGTGCCGCCCTTCTATTTGCCTACTATGCCGCAGGACCGTGGCCGCATAGCCTCGCTAACTAACTAGCTGTACCCACCACTTACCAGCCGTTGACTTTTTGTAAGATATTACGTACGATATATCGTACGTAATATCGACGCGTAATATCGAATATTGTCAGTAGGAGGTGGGAATCATGAGAGATAAGCCATGGAATCTTGGGTTCGAGCCCTGGTTCTTTTGGGCGAGACAGGGTGCACGTCGCCGAAGTCGGCGCCATTGGTTCGAGTCGGGTGACATGAAATATGTCATCCTCAAGCTGCTCCGGGACAAGCCGATGCACGGCTACGAGGTGATGAAGGACTTGGAACAGCACACGCGCGGCTGTTACAAACCGTCACCCGGGTCGGTCTACCCCACGCTCCAGTGGCTTGAGGACGAAGGCCTGGTCAGCTGTGAAAAGGTGGAGGGAAAGAAGATCTATTCGATTACCGACGATGGCCGGGCGTTTCTCAGCGAGCACAAGAGCACGGTGGACGAGATCTTCGATCGCCTCGACGAGATGATCGACGGTCTTCTAAACGACCCTGTGCCGGAGTTGACCAAGCGAGTGGGCAAGCTCGTCACCCTGGCCTACAAGATGTCCTGGAGGCTCAGAGAAGACCCTGAGAAGAGAGAGCGGGTAGTTCAGATACTAGATGACGCCCGGAATGAGCTGGAGGCGCTCTCCGGTTAGGCTACACGCCTAGTTCAGTCTTCCGGCGAGCCAATCGGGGTTCTTGTGCACCAACTTTTCGAGTTCCTGCAGCTGAAGTTGGAGAATCCGGGCCTGCTGATATACGTGCGCAGGCACCTTCACCCCGGAATCACGGGCAGGGGTCGGAGCATCGGAATAGTCGAGCTGCGCGTGTAGGTAGGCAAGCTCCGAGACGAGTAATATGGCAATGTTGTATACCTCGCTCGGCGAGACCTCGTTTTGACCTGCCCACTCTGTATCGTGATTAGTCACCTCCAGGCTCAAAGTCTCGATCCTGGAGTACATGGCGACCCCCTGAAGTTTCTCGTAGTTAGCGAGTAGTAGGTTGAACACGTCGACAGGTCGTTTGCCACGTTCGAACATGGGTGCTGGAGGGATCACTCGGGCTCCCGGAAATTGCTGAAGGAGGCGGACGGCATAATTTGAAGCCAGCTTTACCTGATAGAACACATCCCGTGGCGCCAGGCGCTCGCTGAGCAACTGGTCCAATTGGCGGTTTGCCTGGGCAATAGCTAGAAAGACATCAGTCGGAGCAGCAGATGGCGGCTGCCTCCGCTCGACAACGGGGTCGGATATGTCGAGTTCCCTCCGCACGGTGAGGATTCGCTGGTAAGCGACTTCCAGCACCCTCCACACATGTAACTGCCTCACCTCTTGCGGCAACTCCAACTGCAGCGGCACTGGCGAGGTACCCGCCAGCTCGAACTGAAGTTCACTCGCTTTCAAGAACAGAGTGAAAGCCTGAAACATGACTTCACGGGGCGATGCATTACGCACGTCGAACTCAGATGGTCCCGCGGTCGGTCTCCCCATCTCGAATCGAATGAGTTCTATCTCATCACGGATCAGGTGCGCACGTGCAAGAACGTCGGCAGAAGATATATCTTCGAACGTGAGAGAGTGACCGCTTATTGGGGGTGGTGTTGTCGGATTTACCTGACCTGCCGCCTCCGACGCCAGTGCAAACGTCAGTGCGATTACTGAGAGGACAGCACCTTTGCGGGTCTGTCCTCTCAGTGTTACCAACCTTCCATGTTCCAGCCGACTGTTCATCTCTATCAACCCCGTTTGCGGCATATGATGGCTATGCAGTACAAACAGTCCGTGGCTGATACGAGTTCCCTAGCTACGTTGTAGAGGTCCGGTACTTCGCAAACCACTTCAGTATGTGGGCCACCTTTGCAATCAGATTACTAGGGCGGGAAGCGATGCCATGTGACGCTCCTGGGATCCGGACCAGGGCCGCGTCCACCTTACGTAACTTGAGTGCTTGATAAAACTGTTCCGACTCCGAGATGGGTGTTCGGTAGTCGACTTCGCCAGTCAGCAGCATTGTCGGTGTCGTGACGTTGCCCACGTAGGTCAGCGGAGAGCGCTTCATGTAGTTCTCGGGCTCGTCCCAAGGCAAGCCGGGAAACCAATACTTGTAGAAGAAATTGTATGAGTCAGCGGTCAATGCCCAACTGTACCAATTGATGACGGGCTTTGCTGCGACCGCTGCCTTGAATCGGCCAGTCTTTCCCACTATCCAACTGGTCAAGACTCCTCCACCGCTTCCACCTGTAACGAACATGTTTTCTTCGTCGATGTAGCCTCGCTCGAGAACGGCATCTACACCTGACATGAGGTCGTCGTAGTCGTAACCGGGATACGCATGGTGAATCAGGTTGCCGAACTCTTCACCGTAACTGGTACTGCCGCGTGGATTCGTGTACAGCACCACGTAGCCGGCGGCTGCATAGAGTTGTATCTCGGTAGAGAAGCGGGCTCCGTAGTTGGCGAACGGGCCGCCATGGATTTCCAGTAGCAAGGGGTACTTGCGGGACGAGCTGAATCCCGGAGGTGTTACGATCCAGCCTTGGATCTTTCGCTTGTCGTACGACGATTCATACCATATCTCTTCCACTCTTCCCAATTCCTTATGGCCGAAGAGATCGTCGTTGAGCGCAGTGATGCGCTTGATGTCGGACGTTCCTCTGCGTCCTACGGCTACATCTGCTGGACGATCCGGGCGGGAGTGGGTGAACGCGAACCGGCCGTCTCGTGTCACGGAGAATGAACCCCCCGAGTAGGGCCGCCCGAGAGAGAGGCCTCCGACGTCGCCTACCAGAGTCGTCACTTTTCCATCCAACGTCATGTAGCCAATCTTGGTGTCGCCCGCGTCATCGTACTGGAAATAGACACCTCTGCCCGATCTGTCCCATCTCGGTTGTTGCACATCGCGGTCAAAATCTTCGGCGACGGCAATTCTTCCGGAGCCGTCCCTGTTCATCACGTAAAGATGAGTTACTTGATAGCCCTGGAGGCGGTCATCGAATCCCAGATATGCGATTCGCCTGCCGTCAGGTGAAACCGTCGGTGAAGCATCGGGTCCCTGACGGCTGGTCAGTTCGGTGATGGCCGCGTCATTCACCGAGATAGCGTAGATCTCCGAGTTCATCGGATCATACTGCCAATCGGCGTGCCGATTTGCCGAGAAGACCAAGGACTTGCTGTCTGGGGTCCATGAGAGTCTGCCGCCGTGATTGAATTCGCCGTCGGTGATTTGACGTGGTGTGCCGCCTTCCGCGGGTAACACGAAGAGCTGTCTGAATCCATCTTCCAGATACCCGGCACCATCAGCCCGATACTGCAGTTTTTGAATGACCTTTGCAGGGGCGGCCCACTCCGCACCGGCCGGTTTGGGAGGCATGTTGATGAACGGCTGCTGCGGTTGCGTTACCATCATGGAGAAGGCGATCCACTTGCCGTCCGGAGACCAAGCGAGTCCAGCAGGCGACTCAGTCAAGTTGGTGAGCTTCGCCGTTTGCCCGTCGTCCATCCATCGGGCGTAAAGCTGGCTCGCCCCATCTACATTGGAGACGTATAGCAAGCGCGTTCCGTTGGGCGACCACCTGGGTGATGAGTAGTTCTTGTTACCTGTTGTTAGGGGGCGCTCTCCGGTACCATCCGAATCGATGATCCACAGGTTTGATCGCCCTCGATCGGTCATGATATCCATGAAATTGCGGACGAACACTACCTTGCTTCCATCGGGAGAGATCTGTGGGTCAGAGGCGTATTCGAGTTCGAACACGTCGGCGAGTTGGAAGCGAGATGCGCCGTCGTCTTGGGCCAATACATTACCCGCCGAGAACTGGAGGGCTAGTGTGGTGCAAACTCCTATCAGGATATTTCGTTTCACCTTCATGGTCTGTCTCCCAGATTCCCGTATGGTTTGGTGCTACTCACTCCGTCACTGACTCTCGATGAGCTTCTCCAGTGCTGCGTATCCACCCTCCGAAAGTCGCTGTGCAGCGAATTTGAAATAGTCAGACTCGGCCTTGATGCCGAGTCCGTCGACCAGTCGATTCATGAAATTGAATAATGCGCATACCGACACTGCTTCGTACAGAGCTTGATCGCTCCAACCGGCGGCGACCACAGCATCGGCATCATCCTGTGTAACGCGGCTCGGAGTCTTTGTAAGCTTCTCTGCGTATCGGAGCACCGGTTTGAGCTTCTGGTCAATGTCTGCGGATTCGAGATCACTCAATAGATCTGACAAGATACCCTCTGTGATTCCAAATGCTTCGGCTGTAGCTGTATGAACTCCGTGACAGTAGTCGCAGGCATTCAGGCCTGAAACATACGCTGCTATCAACTCCCGCTCAGCGACGGAGAATTGCGATGGTCCGCGCATCAATGCTTCGTGGAATTGTATTAGCGGCAAGGCTGTAGTTGGAAAACTCTTGAAGACGTCGAGCAGAACTCCGTCTTCCGGGAGCGATTTGAGAAAGGGCATCTGGGTGCTCCTAGTAATCGATTCTGAACCGCCGCGACTTGAGTTCGTATCGCGGCAGACTCATTGGGTCCACAAGTTTGACGTTCGGCTTTAGATTTAGTCTCTGGTGGACTCGGCCGGCAAGCGCTGTGACAATTTGCTGTGGATCGTGCGCAGAAATTTCAACCTTAATCAAGAGGTCGGCCATCTGTAGTTTCTCTTGAATCGCTACCTCGAACTCGACAATTTCCTCGAATTCGCGAATGATGTTCTCGAGCGCACTTGGAAAAATGTTGATACCGCGGACTATTATCATTGAGTCGACGCGTCCAAGTACTGCTCCCAACAAGTAAGCAGTATGGCGATCGCATTCGCACGAATCCCTTACCATTTCCACCAAGTCTCCGGTGCGATAGCGGATGAGCGGGCTACCGATTCTACCGAGATTGGTGAGAACTAGTTCACCACGTTGGATTCCGCCGTCGGTCACCGTTGCCGAGCCGAGGGTCTCAGGATCGATGACTTCAACAAAAAACTCATGCTCGTTGATGTGCATGCGATTATCAATTCCACAGCCGTATCCCCAAGCACCCACCTCGGTGGATCCGGCATGATCCAAGCAAGGAGCACTCCAAGCGGATTCGATCCGAGCCTTGACGTTGGGAATGCTGGCGCCGGGCTCACCAGCATGGATGGAAATCCGGATTGGAATGTCTTCGAGCGACAGTCCGTCGTCGCGCGCGATCTCAGCGAGTCTTAGTGCGTAAGTGGGAGTGCATACCAACACGGTCGCCTGTAGTTCATGCATGGTTTCCAAGCGCTGTTTGGAACTCAGGCCACCTCCCGAGATCATTAGAGCCCCGATTTTCTGACCCGCGCCAAAGGCGCTCCAGAATCCAATGAAGGGGCCGAACGAGAACGCAAGGAAGATTCTATCTTCGGGTGTGACACCGGCGGCGTCATAGACCTCCATCCAACATCTGAGCCACCAGTCCCAGCTGTCGGGCGTGTCCAGCCAGTAGATAGGTCGACCGGTTGTTCCGGAGGTCTGATGTATCCTCGTGTATTGACCTATGGGGAACGTGAAGTTCGTGCCGAACGGCGGCGTGATCGCCTGATCCGTAACAAGGTCTTGCTTCGTCGTGTACGGGATGTCGCTGATGCAGTCCAGGGTCGGAATCTGTCCGCTGCTGAACCCCGCCGCGCTCATTTTGTTCTGATAGAATTGATTCTGTTCAAGAACGACTTTCATCATTGCCGCGAACTTGCCAACCTGCTGCGATCTGATCTCACTTTCCTGGGGGTTCAATTTGTCAGGTTCCGTCCATGTCAGCGATCGGGAGTCCAGTCTTTCCAGCAGAATTGCTCGGCTTGTGTCATCTAAGCTGGTCTTGATCCTCGGAGTCGAGTGTGCTCTTGTCTAGCTTGTACAGTCTAACGTACTCGACATCCACCTCATCCAAGCCCACTCCCAGAACCCACGTGTCTCCAACCTCCAGAAGTTTGAATGTTGGCGGTGTTCCGATGGTACCTAGCAAGCGCCCGTCACTTGCGACAATTGTCCAACGAGAAGACTTGCGTGGCTCGGGTTGGTAATCTTCGACCCAAAGGTTGCCTAGTTCGTCTACGACGATCTCCCGGTATGCAGGTCTGTTTGCTGGAACGTCCATTCTGTCCATGTGGTTGCTCAAGCTTGGACGAGTAGCGGGTGGCTGTGCGGCCAAACGTTGTTGCTTCAGCTGTGCTATGTCTTGTTCAGTCAAGCGCAGATCGATATCGAGCAAGCGAACTAGGCGTGTCAGGACTCCATCGGAGCTGTAGAGCCCGATCTGGAAAGTGTTCTGATCTCCAATAATCACTGTGTTGTTGGCTACCGCCGCGCTGGTGCTGTGAGCAAACAAGGGGGCGCTCATCACTGCACGGCCATTCTCGCTCCCGATGAAGACCTCTCGTCCGGGAAAGAGTCCGATAGTATCGATTGTGAGGCCGTCGGGAGAGTAACGCGCGATGGCTGCGGGGTCGCGACGAAGGCCGGTCACGAGTTCCATGTCGCGTCTGCGACTTGACCAATACTCCCGTACCACGAAACTGCCATCGTCGAGTCGTCCGACCGCTCCGACGTTGGACAGAGTACCATCGAGGGTCATCGTTCTCGAGACTATTCCGTTGGAGGTGAGCACGGTGAAGCGACGAGCACCAAAGTCGTAGACCCAGATGGAGTCACCCGGTCCTGCGCCGATCGATTCGATCATCTGGTACTCGCCCGGAGCGTTTCCTCGTCCACCCGAGGAGGTGACGAAGTGTCCGGACGAGTCAAAGAAGCGTAGTTCCGCGGAGCCACCATCTGCAACCACGATGACGCCGTCATCGAGCCGCAGAACGTGTTCAATCCGGTCAAACTGATAATGAGAAGGGCTGTCTCTGGTACCGATCTCGAGTACGGGGTCGTTTCCTATGCGCCAATCTTCGCCTTGCCACATGGGTTCTTGGTTTTCGATGATCATCACGCCTGCACTGTCGGTCACGATCACTCCCGGGCGGCGATCGCCGCTGCATGCCATCAGAGCAACACTGAGCAGTTCGACGACTAAGACTCTAGCGGTGTGGCAGATTGACATCACCGGCCGAGTACAGGGAGGTAGGCAGCCCAGGATCCAACCTCTGTCGTGTATTGCTTCGCCATAACTCGTGCGATTTGTGCAACGTGTCCCAAGTCGTGTACGACCCACGTAGCGAAAAGCTCCCGTAGCGTGACAGGACCAAAATCCGGATGTCTGCCCCGGCGATCGAGATCATCGTCCGTCAAGCTCCAGCCTTTCACCTCTTCGATGTTCTCGCACCTCAGTTGGGTGAACTTGTCGAGAAGTTCTTGCAGAGGTGTCGTTCGCGATTCTTCCAGGTGGGCGGAGCGGTCGAAAGGATGAAACGTTTCAGTCTCACCGCTATCGAGTATCGTCCTCGCCCGAGTCACCCAGTCTCCGCGTTCGCCATGAATGAGGTGACCGAGTACCTCTACGGGGTTCCAACTTTCCCCGCCCTCATTTCCGGATGTCCAGCCCTCAGGTAGTTCATGGAGCATCGCAGAGATCACAGTTGGCGTTCGCTCCAGGACGGCAAGAGCATCATCTAGGCTATACTCCACGATTCCTCCGATGTAGATCTCTTTGATCTTGGGGGCGCCGGTATTCTAAGACGCCCGAAGTGACATGGGCGTTGCCGCTCAGCCACGGTCGGCCTTGCGACGCGCAAACTTGAGACCCGACCAGGTGTCGTCGATAGCGCAGATCTTGTAATCAACCAGACCTGATTCCAGTCCTATCTTGCGAACTGAATTACCGGATAGATCAGTTGAGACTCCCGAAGCCTTCTTCGGCCATGCTATCCAAAGTCCTCCGTCTCGGACCTCTCCGGCCAGGCGGTCGATCCGCTTTCTGAGTTGAGTGCCCGATTTCACAAACCAGATCGTGAGATCGCGCTTGCTACTCGCTCGTTTGCGCAGTGTCACCCCTGAGGGCAGCTCGCCTAGAGTTTTTTCGAAGTTGGGTGGAGCACCAAGGATTACAACAACCGAGTTGGCCTTGAAACCCAGTTTCTTGGGCAGCGGTGTACCTGAATACCCCGCTAGGCCCGACTTGGGCACGACGGGATCGCTGATTGGACTCGCGATGGCTTTCTTGAGTGCGGTTCGAATGCTGCTCCAATTGGTGTAGACTGCGTCGGGCAAGTGTTTCTTTATCGCAGGTAGCTTGTCTGGATGCCCCCCCACAAATACAAGAGGTACATGTCGCAAGGCCTTAGCGTGTCTTATTGCAATTGCTACGTCTCGTCCTTGTGACGGCAGTCTCGAGAGGTCTACGATCACAGCGCTTGGCAGGCACGCTCGAAGTTCGCGTAGGAAGCCCGCCTCGAGTGCATCATAGGTGACGTCGTAGCCGGCGCCGCGCAGTTTTCTAGCACGATCTTCGGCCTCGGCGGTGTTGCAGTGGATCAACCGGATGTGCCGTCTCGATTTCCTTCGAACAGTCGTCATCACCCAGTCACAGTCTGCCGGCTCCAGAACACAAAATCGGTGATCGCCGGCTCACAGTCCATCGATCTCAAGAGCGATGCAATTTGGCCACGGTGATACCACGAGTGACCGAATAGTTGTGTTAGGATATCGACAATGGTATTGCGGCATCGATCACCCTCATAGCTCGTGTACTCAAAGTCGCGTTCCAATTCGGCTTCGCTCAAGCTGTCGAGATAATCACTCCAGGCCATGTGTGTGCCGGAAACTGCCGATTCGAGCGACTCGAGTCGCACGTTTGCGGGGAAGAGATCGTCGGGGGCCGTATCGAACACGTCTAGCCGGAACAACCAAAGCCGTCGGGCAGCCACCAGATGAGCAAACAAATCGACGGCCTTTTGGAACGGTATTTCCGATTGTTTGTGGTCGGGCACGGTTTGAAGGGATCGCAGGACCTTCTCGTGTGAATCCTTCTCATATTCGAGCCAACGTTTAAAGCGTTCAACCATATGGTCGCTACCTCACTCTCCAACCCACGGGCTTCAAGCCAACAGAGGAACTGTAGCGATCGAGGGCGGCTCGCGCTGCTTCGCGATCTTCGGACGTTGCTGTACGCACACCGTTCTTTTCTTCGAATCGGTGCGAGAGCACGTGCAATTTCTTGCTTTTTCGATCGGCCTTGAGGTCAAAGCGAGAGATTAGTCGCTCTCCAGCGAGCACCGGCAGACAATAGTAACCGTAAAGACGCTTCGCGGCCGGTTTGAAAATCTCCAAAACTTGATGAAAGTCGAAGAGCTGCTGAACGCGACGGCGGTCCCAGAGGATCGGGTCGAAGGGAGAGAGAAGAACTCCTGTATCGGAGCGAGGCCGCACGCGCTGCAACCGGGCAGCGAATTCCAAATCCTGAGGTCGTATCCAGCCCGCTTTATTGCTGCGGTCGTCGAGTATGAGCGTACAGGGTAATATCTCCCCTCTATCGATGAGGTTGTTGAACGCGGTGTTGATCTTGTCTCTCTTGAGAAGTCTCCAAGTTTGGAGAAGAGTGCTGGAGGTGGCCCACCCGTGTCCCTGCAGCGACAAGAGAAGGAGCCGTTCGAGTGCCTCCAGTTTCGAGACACGACCACGCAGCCAGTGTTCTGGAATCACACGCTCGGCGAGATCGTACGTGCGCTGAAAGTTGCGCCGTTCTCGAATGGCAAGCTCTCCCGAGCACCAAAGTGCACTCGCGACCCGCTTCGCCGCTTTTAGATCCCACCACCCGCGGCTGCCACGCCCCTCCATGTCTACTGAGCGCAGTGGTCCCTCTTCACGAATGCGTCGACGAAGATTCTTAGCAACCTTGGGATGCTTACCGATTACATCGCCCCACCAAGGGTGATGCTTGAAAGCCTTGCGCCGAAAGTCGAATACCGGATACAGTTCGATCGGTAGCCAACTCGCCTCGTGCGCCCAGTACTCGAACAATGGCTCAGCCGGCTGGAGCAGATCCTCTACGAGTGACGGATCAATGCCCTTGAGACGCGAAAGGAGGACTATGGCGTGGCTCCGCGCTCCAGCGATCGAAACAGTGTCGAGCTGCAGATACCCAAAGTGCCGAATGACCTGGTGAGCTGCTTTGCGTTTGTTGAGTTCCGAGCCCCTCGCACTCGTAGGAAGCCCGGTCCACTCGGGTTTCAGCAGACCTGCAAGTGCCAGGGCAAGGCGGCGAGCCTCTCGGACACCGATTGTTTCCATTGGAATAAGTAACGTTCCTGTCAGCCGGCTATCAACGCCCTCGGGTCAGCCGGATCATCGCATCCGCAAACCGCCGACCAAGATCTATGTAGCCTTTGCTGTCGTAATGCCAAGGATCTGAATACTCGTAGTTATCGGTTGCGGTCACTAGAGCCGCAGCACCGTCGCGCTCGACGAAGCTAGCTTGGGCGGCGCGAACGAGGTCAGCGTGGTCCCACATCTTGCCATCTGAGTCGCGGCCCGAGTCGGAAATCCGACCGATAACAACTGGAAGGTCCTCCACTCGGAGAGTGGACCGGATCAGGTCAATCAATCGCGTGAGGTTGTGCTGGTATCGCCTAGCAACGTCCTCCGTAACGGCCGCGTCGCTTTCCCCTTGCATCCACACGATCCCCTTGGGAACGAGTCGATCCGGTGTCCCGTCCCCATTGATGTCCTTGACCGCCATGGCATATCTGACTGTCGCCAGGAAGTGATCGTATTGGTTGATTCCTTGGAAGTCTCTGTAGTCGGGTTCCCATGAACCATATTCCCCAGCAGCAGCGGTATCGATCGACGTTCCGCCTCGAGAGTACTTGATGAGGGCAATCTTGGTGCCAGGCCTCGATTGGCGCAGGTGCTGTGCAAAAGTGAGTTCTACGCCGAACCGATCCGAGTAAGTATTGGCCGATCCGTCGGAAGAAAACCCGACGCCGTGTCCTGGCCTCAGTGCGGCCCAGATTCCTCTGCCGTCCGGCTGACCGTCGTCGGGGGCGGGGTTGCCTTGGAAGATCATCACGCCGATTTTTTCTGTGCGGAGATTCTTGGGCAGGTCAGCCACATAGCCGTAGCCGTCCATGTTCGACTGACCGCCTAGGAAATAAAGATCGTAGGTCGTTTGTGCGTCGGCAGCACCGGCTGGCATAGATGCACCAGCCATTAGGACTGCAACTCGAAGGTTCTTGAGAACGCGCATGTTTGCAACACCTCAGCGTGACCCTGTGAACGCCGTGTTATTTTTTTATGGTACGCAGCCTTCCACCAATAAACTGCCCGGCGAAAAAGGCCGCAACAAAGTTGCTTGTAGCGACGGTACTCGTTGTGTATGCTATGAACCGTAATCCTCATTGTTGCACTTCAAACTTGATATCAAGCTTTCTCACTCGAACCTGGTGCATCATCGCGCGAGAACTCGAGACTCATCGTGTCTCCGTCGGCGAGGGCCGCCCACCGAGCAAACAACTTGCTTCGAACATCCCGAATCTTGTCAAGGTCATCGTCGCTGAGTTCGCACACAGCATCTATTTGGTGCCGGGAATGGGATGTGGCCATATATGTGTTGAAGTCAGCCGCCGCCGATCGTTCTCGAGAGGCGCGCTCGGTGTCCAGGAAGCCGACGATCAGTTCGGTAGTCATTGCTTCCGGCGGGAGCGGCCCTCTCGGCGAGGGCTCCCCGAAGTCAGTGACGTTCCACCCGTCGGCCACCAGACCAAAAAACCCCTGGCGGTGGTCGAGGACCGTCTCCACGGCATAGTGAGTGAGGTCGTGCAGTGGAAAAAACCGGCCTTGTTGACCCTTGTAATTTTGCCACGTGACAGAACCATCGGAGCGCCTGCAGCTCAATGAGGTTGCGCCGTCCGTTTTCTTTTTCAGTTCTATCGTAAGTTTGGCCATCAGGACTCGAGGTACTTACGAAGCGGTGCCCAGTATTTGTGCTCCCAACCACCGTCAACGTGTTTCACGGCATCATCAGGAACCCCATCTTGGTCCAGAACGAGTTTCGTTTGCCCGCCTTCGGCGCTTAGTCCAATGCGAACGATCGAGTAAACTCCCTCTGGCCAGTTGAAAACACGCCAGGCCTGAACGATCAGTGTGTCAGTGACGAGCTGCACGTTGCGTCCAAGCACGAATGTGCCAAAACACAAAAACTCACCGCCTTCTTCAGCGCTAATTTCGGCATCGACCCCCGTAAATGTTGCGAACTCACGGGAGTCTGTCAGAGCCCGATAAACTCGACCGGGTGTGGCCTCAAAGGTCATTTCTTGATGGATCTGTGACACGGCGGTTTCCTATTTTTCTCTTAACTCCCTCAACGCCCCGTTTACATAGTTTCGCGTCATTGCCTTGCGCCACGCCAACCCGAAGTCGGTGTTGTCCATCGGCTTTGACGGCTTGAATGCGGCGGCCGCTGCGGCAGCAATGGCACCATCCTCCAGCCGCGTGCCAATAATGAGTTGTGCAGCAGCAGCCAAATCGTGCGGATGGCTGGCCACGGCACCCAGCACTATGCGGGCGTCCGCCACCACGTCGCCGTGCCACTCAATCCAAACTGCCACACCCAAAACCGGAAAGTCAAATGACCCTCTGCGTCTCAATTTCCAATAGGTGGCGTTCCAGCCATTGGGGGTTGGAAGGCGCATCTCGGTCAAGATCTCGTCGGAACGCTTAGTGAGATATTCGATGCCGTCGTCTTTGTAAAACTTGGCTGCTGAAACCACGCGCTCACCACTCGGTCCGACGAGCGACAATTCCGCGCCGAGTGCCACGGCAATTGGAGCTATGTCGGACGATTGCACGGCCCAACATCGCGGGCTCTTGGGCGCCACCCAACAGATGTCACCGTCTTTCTTCATACAGAAGTCGATCGCCTTGCGCCACTCGTAACTCTGATTGTAATAGTTGCAACGCGTATCGAGACACAGGTTCCCACCCAATGTTCCCATGTTGCGAAGCAACGGAGTACTTATCAGCTTCGCCGCCCGGGCTACTACTGGGTAGTTATTTCGGATGACTGCATTGGAGGCAAGCTCGGTGAGCGTAACCATCGCTCCGACGGCGCTTTTCGTTTTTTGCTTTCCGTTTCCCGAACTCCCTACTCCCCATTCTCGAACATGACGCAACCCCTCTATCCGTCCCAAAGAGATGACCGTTCGGGGCTCCTGATGCCTTCTTTTCATGTTCGGATATAGATCGGTCCCGCCGGCTACGTACATGCCGCTCGGTCCCGCATCCGATTTCATTTGTAATGCCTGCTCGATCGTCTCGGGCTCGAAGTAGGTGAATTCAGGTAACCGTAACATGAATCAGTTCTGCCGCTCCTCGGCCGCCTCTGTTGCCTTGCCGTCGCCACCCTCCCACGGCGGCACGACGCGCGTGGGCCTAGGCCATGCGATCTCGGGAAACGCTCTCGGACCGACGCGCGCTTCCTCACCCTTTGCCTTGAGTCCTAGTGCGCGCAATACTTTCTCGGGAGTGATGGGCACCTCGTCTATGCGAACGCCCACTGCATCGTATACGGCGTTTGCCACGGCGGGCATAATCGGTAACAAGGGGCCCTGGCCCACTTCCTTGGCACCGAACGGTCCGTTGGGATCGGGATCTTCGATCAAGTAGGTCTCGACGTCGCACATCTCGAGCGTAGTAGGACTCTTGTATTCCAACATGCTGGGGATCTTGTGGACGACCTTGCGTTTGCCGCGATACGCCATCTCCTCCATCAAGGCTTCGCCCAATCCCATGTAGACACCGCCCTCTACTTGTCCGATCACCGCGGCCGGATTGATACAGCGTCCGATATCGTGGGCGATCCAGATCTTAGGAACCGTGAAGATTCCGCTGGTAGGATCTACCTCTACACTTGCAACGGCTGCACTGTACGAATATGCCGGTGATGGCCCTACCCCCGCCCCACGATAACGACCGGTGCTCCTGGGAGGTTTGTATGATCCCACCGTACCGACAATGCCCTGTGCGGTTTCGGCGAACTGTACCGATTCTGCGAAGCTCATACCAGTTTCGGTGTTCTGTGCGTCAAATACGCGGCCGTCCGCGAATACCAAACGGGACACGGGCACATTCAGCTTTGCTGCTGCATGTTCGGCCAAGATATCCCGCGCTCGCTCGGCCGCCTGGAGTGCCGCGTTGCCGCTCATCAATGTGACGCGACTGGAGTAACTACCGAGGTCCACCGGTGTGAGGTCTGTGTCGGCTGTTACGATCTGAAGTTCTTGGGGATCGAGTCCCAACACTTCGGCGACAATGTATGCGAGGACAGAATCGGAACCCTGGCCGATATCTGTGGAACCACAAAACACGGTGACTCCGCCACTCCGGTCGAGTTTAAGCTGTACACCGGACTGCGACATGTTATTCCAGTAGATCGGTAGGCCGGCGCCGCAGATGTAGCTGGAGCACGCCACCCCCACTCCGCTGCCATGCGGAAGCTTGCCGTACTTCTTCTTCCAACCGGCTGCGGCAGTGACCTTACGAATGCACGCGCCCAGCCCCATTGTTCCTACACGCAGATAATTAGCCGTTAGGGAGTCCGGCGGTACAAGATGGTTGAGTCGTAATTCGGCGGGATCGAGTCCTAGATCCTCAGCGATCTTGTCGAGCTGCACCTCGAGCGCAAAACGTGGCTGCGGAGTACCGTGTCCGCGCTTGGGGCCACACGGCGGCTTGTTGGTGAAAGCCCGCGCTCCCTGAAATTTGTAGCGCTCCACGTTGTAGGTAACCGTCTGCAACGCACCCGTGTAGTAGGTGCTTGCCACACCGTATGAACCATAGCCACCGCCGTCCAGCAAGCTCTTGAAGTGCATCGCTTTGATGGCACCATCGTTTGTAACGCCGGTCTTGACCCACATGAGGGTTGGGTGACGGCCACGATGACAGTAGAAGACCTCTTCTCGGGTGAGTGTGACCTTGACGGGCCTGCCCGTCAGCATTGCGAGCTTGGCGACGGCGATTTCATGACTGAACGGATCGCTCTTCCCGCCGAAGCCACCGCCGTTGGGACATGCTATCACTCTGATGCGGGCAGCCGGTAGTTCCAGTACCTTGGCGAGAGCGCGGTGAACGTAGTGCGGTGTCTGCGTCGAACTCCACAGCGTGAGTTTTCCGTCGGGAGACCAATTTGCCAACGCAGCGTGCTGTTCTAACGAGAGGTGGGTGCTGCCCTCGTAGAAGAAGATGTCCTCGCGCACCAGATCAGCGGCGGCGAATCCTTCGCCCACGTCGCCGAACTCCAGGTCGACCACCTTGTGGAGGTTACCGTTGTCGCCGTATTCATGGATCAATGGTTCTGAAGTCTTGACCGCCTGCTGTGCTGAGGCGATGTGATCGAGAATCTCGTATTCGACATCGATCAACTCCGATGCCGCAGTAGCAATTTCTTCCGTGACAGCGGCTACTGCTGCAACGGGATCTCCAATGAAGCGAACCTTGTTCAGTGCTAACGCATGTTCATCCTCACTGACTGGCAGTATCCCGAAAGGAATCGGCAGCTCCTTGCCGATCAGCACCCGTCTCACGCCGTCCAGGTTCTCTGCCCTGGAGGTATCGATTTGCAAGATCTTCGCATGGGGATGCGGACTGCGCAGCAACCGAGCGAATAACATTCGCGGTAACGTAAGATCGTCGACGAACATCGTCCGACCCATCACCTTGTCCGTCGCGTCGACCTTGCGTTGTGCGCGGCCAATTACGCGGAATGAGTCTCCGTTATCTTTTGCCATACATGGACTCGTGAGTCGGCTCGGCTGGTTCACCTCGTATGCGCGCTGCGGCGAGTTCGACTGCCTCGTAAATCTTGATGTATCCGGTACAGCGACAAAGGTTGCCCGCGAGAGCGTCTTTGATCTCATCACGTTCGGGCGATGGGTTATCGTCGAGCAGCGTCTGTGCGGTGAGCAGAATGCCGGGAGTGCAGTAGCCGCACTGTGCAGCGCCCATCTCGGCGAACGCTTCCTGTAATGGATGCAGGGTGGGGCCCTGCGCCATGCCCTCTACTGTGTCCACTCTCATGCCGTCGCATGCGAGTGCAAGAACCAAACAGCTGAGGACGGGTTGTCCGTTTAGAATCACCGTACACGTTCCACACTCACCCAGCTCGCAGCCGTGCTTCGTTCCTGTTAGCTCCAAATCTTCACGCAGGAGTTCGAGCAATGTCTTGTGTGGAGCGAACGCGATTTCTGTTCGCTCGTCGTTTACAACAAGACTGATGGAGCGGCGGCTGGAGGTGTCAGGCTGTTGGCTGGCCAAACAGAAAGGTCTCCGTCTGTTCCATCAGCATCTGCCGGGCTTCGGGGTTGCGCAGATCCAATGCATAGTGGTTGATGACCGCTGTCTGCTGCTTGAGCCATTCGTCCCAACAAGGCTGGCAGATAGAGTCATAGATCTTGTTACCGAGATCGTTGGGCAATGGCGGCGCTGCAAGCTGCGCTCCTGTTTTCTGGCATCGTACACAGTTGATGTCGCTCATGTCATAGAATCTAACCTTGCGACTTAACGGACGCGACAGCACGTTTCTAATGTGCCAAGTTCGGATACGAAGCCCTCCGTTGGACTCTGTGCAGACTGTTTGCACAGTCGCTTGATAACTAGCGGCAAGGGTTCGGCCTTCCGACTCTGCAAGATGTCACAGAGGGACTCTCGATTCTCAAAGTACCCGCGACTGCCGGTAACCGTGTGTAGTGGGTACAATTCAAGCCGGCAGAGGGAATGCGATGACTCGATAGGGAGGTTGCGTGTGGAGGTCCGCATGACGAGTGCGATGGTAGAGGTTCTACGGAAAACTCCAGAGATGCCGCAGAATCTGACCAACGCGGTCAACGGCGCGCGGGAGGACGGGGACGTGTTTCTGGTAGGCATGACCGATGATGATGCCATGGCAATGGGTGAGATGTGTCAATGGTATATCAAGTCCGATCCGGCGACAGGTGAACTCACAGACAAGGCCAAGTTGTTTAGCTCGATCATCGACGCCATCGATGATAGTCAGGTAGGTTGAGCTAGCGATGTATATTACGCAGGTGTTCCACGAGATGGGGGTGGAAAAGTGAAAGTTCAAAGACAACTTTCCAGCCTAGAATCTATAGTGCTCGATCCCGTAGCCGATTTGGGTGACCCTGACTGGCGCCGTGCACCTAACGGAAAATGGAGCGTGGCCAAGGTTATCGAGCACCTCGCGATATCGGTCGATCTGGTGGCGACGGGATTCGAGATGCGGGCCGAGAAGGCCGGCATGGAGCGCAGGGCTACGCCCGCGCAGTCAGTGGTGCGGCATATGCTGCTGGGACCCGGCAAGCTTCCTGAGAATATTGAGGCACCGGATTACACTATGCCGAGCGAGGAATCAGATCGTCAGGAGATCTCGGCGCGCTTCCGAATGGGGGTGGAACGTACGCGTGCACTTCTCGAAGAGTGGCCGGAGGAAAGAAAGCTGGAAGTGTTTCTCCGGCACCCGATCATGGGAGATCTCAATTTGCCGGAGTGGGTCAGATTTCACTACGTACACTGCAAGCATCATGGACAGCAGATCGAACGGTTGCTGCAGTGGTTGGAAAAAGAATAGCCGCCTCTCCCCCTTCTAGAACATCTCAAATCCTTCTTGTGCCACGGCCGGTGCCATCGGAGTGGCGAGATTACCCTTGCTAGTCAGAGTCTCTGCCATTGCCGTTGCGACATCTTGGGCCGAAGCTGCGGCGCACACAGCTACCACCGTAGATCCGGATCCGGAGATCGTCACTCCGTAAGCCCCCACGCTGGTCGCTGCCTGCGCTGCACTCTCCAATCCAGGGATGAGCTGTTTTCTGAGGGGGACTGCGATGCGGTCGATCATGCCTTGGCTGATCAAATCTCCATCTCCCGTTGTGAGTCCCAATACCAGTGCCGCCGCTGCGGCCGCTTGAGCGATAGTGTCCTCGCGAGTGAGACGTTCCGGTAGGATGGATCGTGCATGTGCAGTGTCGAGCCTCTGCTCCGGAATGGCCAGCGCGACACCCAATGAATCGTGTAACTGAAGTTTAGTCGGCCGTGCGGCTGCTAGGAACAGATTTCCGTATACCGCCGGTCCAACGTTGTCGGGATGTCCCTCTATGTCCCGTGCGACACCAAACAAGGATTCGTTATCCATTGACTGTCCGGTCATCGCCCGCGCCAATGCTAGTCCGGCTACCGTCGCACTGGCGGACGAGCCAAGTCCGCGACTTATCGGGATATCAGAGTGTGCTTCGAGATGGTGGCTATCCACCATTGCGGTTCCCATCGCCTTCAGTATGAGATCGCTCTCTTGTTGCAACTCACTGAGCGTCCCCGTGTATACGGCGGGTCCGGAGCCGGGCACGACTCGGGCATCGAGTCGAATATCCAGGGCAAGGCCTAGACAATCGAAACCAGCGCCCAGATTGGACACAGAGGCGGGTACGCGAACGCAAGTTGGCGGCACAGTCGAATAAGATAGTACGGGGACTCCGAAAGTATCGAAGTCCCCGCTGTCAGGACACCCCATCAGGTGCCGTCGAATCCTCGTGGGGAATCTGATCGGCTAGTATGTGACCTTTTCGTATATGCGCTTGATTTCTAGTGGGCGTGGGAACCGGAGGTTTTCGATTCGCACCTTGAGTTGGAGGCGCGTCCCCTCATCTCTTAGTTCATAGGTCTCTGTTACCTTTGTGCCGCCGTCCATCTTGGTCTCGACCACCAGCTTCTCGCCCTTCCACTGCGACTTGATTTCGCTCTTCCTGCGGCCTTCGCCGAAGGTGATCTTTTGACCGTTGGTCTGGAGTGTGCGCACGCTATCGCCGCCGTAGCCGATCTCGAGGACATTATCGTCTTGCGAAATATCCAACAGCTTGGCAGCGTTCATAGCGGCCCGCATGGGATTCGTTCGTTGTTGGTCTCCATCTCCGAACCCACCCCCACCCCCACCGCGTTGTCCACCGCCCCCACCGCGTCGTCCGCCTCGACTACCGCCGGCGCTCTGAAACATTTCCTGCATTTTTTGCTGGGCGTCGTCACTCATTGCCTCGTTGAGTCGCCATTTACCGGTAATGCCTGCCGTCTGTGCCGCAAGGTGATTGCCCCCTGCGGTAGCTGACAGCATTACGATGGCACTCAAGCCGGGCAGTATGGCTATCGCAACACGTTTCAAGACGGTGCAAGCCTTATGCGATGTTACAATCACATTCCCTGCTCCTTCTCGGCGTGTTCTATTCAGGACATTACTCATACCGCAGCGCCTCGATCGGATCCAGTATAGCTGCACGCCGCGCAGGCCAGAGCCCAAAGAAAATTCCTATCACCGCACTGAAGATGAATGCCACTACTACCGCCTGTGGCGACACGAGCGTGTTCCAATTTGCCAACTTGGAGAGTGCCACAGCCCCACCAGAGCCCACGATAATACCGACCGTGCCACCCATCATGCAGAGCACGAGTGCCTCAACCAAGAACTGAAGCAGGATGTTGCTTCGCGTGGCTCCGAGTGCCTTGCGTATTCCAATCTCGCGTGTGCGCTCGGTAACGGAAACCAACATGATGTTCATGATTCCGATTCCCCCTACAAGGAGGCTCACGGCTGCGATGCCGCCCAACAGGAACGTGAACGTCTGGGTCGTTTCCTCGAACGTAGCCAGGAACTCCCCACGGTTGGTGATGTTGAAGTCGTTGTCCCTACCGGGTGCGACGGCGTGCTCGCGCCTCAAAACACGCTCGATTTCGATCATCGCTACCGTTATGGAATCGGGGTGCGCAACTTGAACCGTTATTGCACGCACGCGGTCGGTCCCGAATATCCTATGCTGTGCGGTCTCTAGTGGTATCAGGATTTGCTCGTCAGGGTTATTCCAGCTATTGGTAGAGCCCTTTTCCTGCAACACACCGATGATCTCAAAGGGAATGCCGCGGATCGAGATGTCTTGACCGATCATCGCCGCGCCGTTGGAGCCGAGCATATCGGGAACAGCGTATCCCAATACAGCAACGCGTTTGCGTGCTTTACCATCTCCAGTCGTGAATACACGCCCGGATTGGATCTTATAGTTGTTGACAGGTACAAACGCGGAAACTGTCCCGTTGATGCTCACGTTGATATTTTGGTTGCCAAACTTGACCTGTTGACTCTGCGACAGTTCGGGAATTATCGCCGTCAGACCTCGTGCCTCTCTGAGCGCCTCGGCGTCAGCGGTCGTCAAGCTGACCCGCTGTGCGCTGGCTATTCCATGTCTCATGGACTGGCCTGCACGAATTTGTAGCAGATTGGTGCCCAATGACGCTATCTGGTCTTGGACCGCCTTCTGTGCACCGCTGCCCAAGGCTACCATCGTGATGACGGCTCCTACGCCGATCACGATGCCCAGCATCGTGAGAAGAGAGCGCAACTTGTTGGCCCGAATGGAAGCGAGCGCAACCCCAATAATTTCACCTAAGAGCATGATAGTTCCTTCCCTTACGTAAAGTCTCTGTTCTCACTACCGGCGCTGTACGCCCGGCAATCCGCCACCAGTTATCCGGTTGATTCGTTCTTGGAATCGTTGTTGACTTGCCAGCAAGCTTGCGCTAGGCAACACCAGAACAGTATCGCCGACACTGAGCCCGGACACGACCTCGGAGTAGTCGAGATCGGTTAGGCCGGTTCGGATCGGCACAGCCGCTACAACTCCATCGCGCAGTACAAACACGATGAAGCTGCCGCCGAAGAGACTCTCGTCGATGTTAGAGCTGCGCCGGCCTCCACCGCGGCCGCCACCAGGTTGTCCACTGCCCCCGCCAAAGCCACGATCACCGCCTGATCCCGCTCGACCGCCGCCTCCACGTGCGCCACCTCCGCCACGTTGGAAGATCTGTCGCGCCAGTGTGCGTTCCTCGGAACTCAGATTCTGGAACCCGCCGCCACCGCCGAGCTTGGCCATCAGCTCTTCGGCTTGTTTGGCGTCCACTCCTTCGGGGAGCTTGACCTCGCGGCCGTCACGCGTGGTGATTGTCCTTCCGTCGTTGGAGTGATCGGCTGCCGTGCCGCCAAGAGAGGCCCTTCCACCAGTAGTATCTGCTGCGCGTCTGGCGTCGGCGATTTGCTGGCGAACGCTCTCAACGTCCAACCCGAGGACGTTGGCTGCCGATGCCACGTCCCTTTCGGTGCGGAGCGCTGGATTCGGTACAGCTATGGTGCCCTGGCGTGACCCTATGTGAATGTCGACCTCGGTGTTCATGCCAGGCCGCAGCAAACCATCGAAATTAGGGATCCGTACCAGAACCGGGAACATCGTAACGTTTTGCTCAACGGTGGCCTGTGGCTCGATCTTGAGGACTCGCCCCTGGAACGGCCGGTTGGGGTATGCATCAACAACAATTGTCACCTCCAGACCGGCTTGGATTTTCCCTACGTCGGTCTCGTCTACCATGGCGCGAACCTGTACTGTGTCGAGGTTGGCCATCTGGAGCAGCACAGCACCGCCACTCACGTTGCCAGTTGCCGACGAGATAACAGTTCCCTCCTCGACGTTCTTCTGAATTACTATGCCCGAGATCGGCGATCTGACGTCGGTGTCCTCGTAGGCTATCTTGGCGTCTTCGAGCTGACGCTGTGCCCGAACCAATCCGGCATTTGCGTTTGCTACTGCGAGCTTTGCCGACTCCCACTCCTGCTCGGTGATCGACTGTGTCTTGTGGAGTTCCTCCGAGCGTCGCAACTGTGACTGTGCATTCTCCAGCTGTGCTTCCGCAAGGACCAAGTCGGCCTCAGCTTGTCGCTGTGTATTCCGAGGTATGCGGGGATCCACCCTCAGCAGCAGCGCTCCCGCCTGTACCTGGTCACCGGTCTCAACGCGCATCTCGAATATCTCTCCAGACGCCTTTGACTTGACCTCGACCGTCTTTATCGGTTCGATTTCGCCCGCCGCATTCGCGGAAACAACGATATCGCGCTCGGTGATTGGGATCAGCTGATATACAGGTGCCTCGGTTTCTTCGACGGGCTCATAGAACCTGGCATACCCGACACCGGCTATCGCAAGAACTCCCAGAATTAATACTATCTTTTTCATGCAGTTCTCTCAGTCGTTAAATCGTTCTCAATCTGCCCGTCCCGCAGTTGGATCTGCCGGTCTGAATGGGCAGCGATGTCACGCTCGTGCGTAATCAGAATGATTGTCTGGCCAGCATCATGCAGATCCTCGAGGACCTTCATGATCTCCCCACTAGTCACGCTGTCCAAGTTTCCGGTCGGCTCGTCAGCTAGAATGATGCTTGGCTGGTTAACTAGCGCACGGGCTATTGCAACCCGCTGGCGCTGTCCGCCCGAGAGTTCGGTTGGCTTGTGCTTCATCCGGTCGGCGAGTCCGACCTTCTTCATGGCGATCTCTGCTAGTTCGCGCCGTTCCTTTGCCGAAACTCCAGCATAGATGAGCGGCAGCTCGACATTGTGTAACGACGTCGCTCTCGGGAGCAAGTTGAACGTCTGGAATACGAACCCGATTTCCTTATTTCTGATATGGGCCAGTTGGTCGTCGTTAAGTTCACTCACCTTTTGGCCGTTGAGCCAGTACTCACCGGAGGTTGGCGTATCCAGGCATCCAATCAGGTTCATCAATGTTGACTTGCCGGACCCAGAGGGCCCCATGATGGCGGTGAACTCGTTGCGCCGAATTTGGAGATCGACCTGCCTCAATGCGTGCACCGTCTCTGCGCCTAGTATGTAGTCCCTTGTGAGTTTGTGGGTCAGGATGATCACATCCTCTGCCGGCGTCTCACCGGTTTGAAATCCCATTGCTTGTGCGGCGGTCATAGTTCTCTCCCAATGAGCGCTTCGATCTGCGCTTTAGCAACCAGGTAATCGAATCGGGCCTGCACGATATCGACTTCTGCCTGATCGAGATTAATCTGCGAGTCCAGTACCTCTACGATTGTAGCTGCTCCCACTCGGTAGCGCTCGCGCTGCACTCTCAAGTCCTCGTCAGATGCAGCCTCGGTTACCTCAGCAATATCGATTCGTTTGCGTGCAGATGTTAAGGCGGTCAGGTATTGCGTCAATTGAGCATGAACGCCGCGGACTGCATCTGCCGCCTGTGCGCGGGCAGCATCACGGGCGACCACATTGCGAGTTTGGGCCAACTCTCTACTGAATCCGTTGAATATCGGCCACGCGGCACTCAAGCGCAGTGACCAACTAGGACGCAAGTTACTCAACTCGGATCCTGCCCAGGACCTTTGGTACGAGGTCGAGATGGTTGGAAAGTACTGGGAGCGCGAGACTCCTACCTGAGCCTGAGCGGCCCTGGAGGCCGTTCTCGCTGTGTGTATCTCGGGTGAATTGTTGAGTGCCTCATCTCGAAGCATAGCCGTATCCAGTTCAACGCGCTCTGCGAATCGGTCCTCGTTCACGGTTCCTACAGAGCCATCTATGCCAACGAGGCGCGCAAGGTTGGCCTCTGCAGTGGCAAGTTGTGTCTCGGCATTCACGAGTTGGAGCTGGGCGTTGGCGAGTTCGACGCGCGATCGCAGAGTATCTGAACGAGTCGCCGTTCCCGCTGCAAGTTTGTCCTTAGAGATCTTGAGTTGCTCGCTAGAACGCTCGATACGGGTGTTGGCCACTCGAACCAACTCGTCAGCGGCCAAGGCACTGTAATACACCTGTTTGGTTTGCAACATGATTTGGAAACTCTGATTCACGAAGGCCGCATCTGCATTGTCGTAATCGGCGTTGGCCGCACGATTCTGTGCCGCCCGGCTGAATCCGTCAAAAAGCGTCAACGAGGCGTTGAGGCTGCTTGAATACGACACGGCTGATCCCGAGACGGTCCTTTGTGTCGCCGCATCGAAGCGCTGCGAGGAACTCTTGCTAGTGGAGGAATTGAAAGTCAGTGAAGGCATCCAGTTGCCGTATGCCTGGAGTCGTGACATTCTGGCGTTCGTGATCTGGCCGCGCGCCTGGACCATGGCCGGCTGGATCCTGGTTGCCATATCAATGGCTTCATCTAGCATGACTGATCTCGTCTGTGCGCCGAGGGATGTAGCGGTTGCGATTGTTGCAGCTGCCGCTGCTATTAATCTACAAATGCTATTTTCGGTGATTCTTACGGTCACGTTCTCTCTTCTCCCTGTTCTTATCACTACTCGCGATGAGTTCGCGAAATTTTTCTTGCTGTGACTCGTCCAAGACGTCCAAGACCTGGCCTCGAATTTCATTGCGCAGGGTATCGAAGCGCGGACCGACTTCCTTCCAAAGGTTACGCATCTCGACCTGACGCCGTTGAATGATCGTGTCGATCGAGGAACGCTGGCTTGCTGAAAGGGTCAACTCGTCTTGTAGCCGTTCGCTGTAGCTCTTCCGGTGTTCACGGTCTCTACCGGAGGTGCCATCACGGGCCTCTCCGGTCATGGTCTTGCTGTCTCCCAATGCTGCGGTGGTTCCACCACCGACGGCGATGCCGGCGACGAATACCGCGATCAGCAGGAGGACCGCCCATAACTTCGATCGATTGAGCATTTACTTCACCACCTTTATTGCGACTGCGATAGCTAGGAAATCATCCAGCATTATTGGTTCTCGAGTGAAAAGGCCAAAAAGGCATCCACGTCCGGTATCTGATTCGTTGTCAGGAGAGCCGGCGGAACCTCTGCCGCATCTACCTGCTGTAGCGGATCACCAAGGGCGATATTGCTAACCACGGCGATGTCGTTCCCAACCCCCACACCGCTAACCCAAATAACCGCACCAGCCACTAGTCCTAACGCGGCGGCAGCGAGTCCGGGTCCGGCCCAGCGGCTCAATATTTCCCACGGCTCACCACTACTAGGCACTTGTACTCGTAGCTCCACTACCCTGTCCACGACTCGACTGGAGAATGCTGCATCGTCCTCTGCCGACAGGATGGCTCTCAAAGCCTTACCCAACTCACGATCTGGTCGGTGATCAAACGCTGACGCCTTCATATGATCTCCTCTTTCAAATCCTCGAATCTGCCAAGTGCAGTACGCAGCGCGCGACGGGCATGGAACACATCCGACCGCACGGTTCCGACTGGCGCTTTCAGAATCTCCCCGATCTCCTTGTGCGAATATCCCTCAACGTCAAACAACACTACCGCCAGCCTACGCCGTTCCGGGAGCGCTGCCAGAGCCTTTTCGAGAGCTTCTCGAAAATCTCCGCGTAGAGCTGCCCGGTCAGTTGCCGGTCCCATGAACGGAGTCTGCGGAGGTATCTCCTGCGTGGCCCGGACCTTCCGCCTTCTTCTCCTATCGGTTGCTGCGTTTGCGACAATCCGCATCAGCCATGGGCCGAAAGGTCTTTTGGGGTCATAGCGCCCCAAATTGCGCAGCGCCGCTAGAAAACCATCCTGTGCGGCATCGTCTGCATCGGCTTCGTTTCCCAAGGCCGCCCTCGCCACCCGGCGGGCTTGGCCGGCGTAACGCTGCACCAACTCACCGAACGCCTCTCGGTCCCCGGCTTGTGCTCGGGCTGCGAGTTCGGCATCCGTCATACTAGTCCTACGCACTACAGACCGATTGCGTTGATCCGACCGAGGTGTCATTCCTACGTGGCCGGCTGACCAAGCCCGAGATCACTCTCGATCGGTTTCAGCGCGTCAATAACGAATTGAATATGTTCATCGAGCAGTACGCCTAGCTCCTCTGTGCCTTGGTAGACTTCGTTGCGATTGACGCCCCGAGCGAAGCCCTTGTCTTTCAATTTCTTCTTGATGCTCTTCACCTTGAGGTCGGAGAAACTTCTGGACGGCCGTACCAGAACGCATGCAACCAAGAATCCACACAGCTCGTCCACCGCGAACAGACTTTTCGCCAGCATCGTCTCACGCTTGACTCCAGTGTAGGTCGCGTGTCCGAGGATCGCTTGGGACATGTGCTCAGGCAATCCGCGTTCGCGCAAGACAGCCACTCCGTATGCGGGGTGCTCCTCAGTGGCCGAATGCTCCTTGTTGGGGTAGCGCTCATAATCGAAGTCATGCAGTAGGCCCACGAGACCCCACTCTGCGGTATCTTCTCCGAACTTCTCCGCGTATGCGTGCATGGCAGCTTCCACTGAGTACATGTGTTTACGTAGCGCGTCCGATGGTGTGTATTCGTGCATTAGGGCCAGAGCTTCATCACGCGTCATCATTATGCCTCCGCAAACCAGTGCTGGAACCAATACTCCAGGATGATGATTGTCCAAAGTGCCCGACCGTGGTCAGCTGAGCCGCGTCGGTGCTGTGAAAGAAGTTGATGTATCAGGCCCGCGTCTAACAGCCCCCGGTCAGCAATCCGCTCCCGGTCCAAGAGACGGTCTACTTCTTCTCGCAGGCCGCTATTTATCCATTGGGACACCGGAACACTCAATCCTCGCTTGCGCCGGTTCACGATGGAACGGGGCAGCCACTTGCGGGCGACCTGCTTCAATAGCCACTTGGTCGTCATACTCCGGACCTTCAGCGAAGGTTGCAGTGCCAGCGCAAATCGAATCACCGCCTCATCTAGATAAGGAGAGCGTGCCTCGACAGATCGAAGCATAGTTGCCCGATCCACTTTCGGAAGCAGATCGTCGCGCAGGTAGGTGCGGTAGTCAAATAGCATGGCCCGTCGCAGAGGATCGCCCGTTGATGGGAAATCGTTCGTCCATACTTCAAGTTCGGAATTGTCGATAAGTAGTTCACGCGGATGGAGTCGGCTTCCAAACCACTGAATGTGTCGTTCTGCAAGCGGCAGTCGTGCGGCGGAGACAAATCGTTTGAATAGATGGGAGGTGGATACCTTACGCTGAGGGGAGGGGGGAATCCAGGCAGCGAATTGATCTATCGTCGTGCGCATCAACTTGGGTAGGTGTTGGTAGTGCGGAGCCATCAGGTGGCCGAGATATGTCGGATAACCACCAAACAGTTCGTCCGCCCCTTCGCCACTCAGAACCACTGTCACGTGTTTCTTGGCTTCATTCGCCAGCAGAAGGGTAGGGAGAACTGCGGGATCGGAGATTGGCTCGGCCATCTCCGTTGTAACCGTTCGGAGTGCATCGAGCAGCATCTCGTCGCTGGCGCTAATCTCGACATGCCGAGTCCCCAGCAGGGTGGAGAGCTGCCGGGCATATACACTCTCGTCGAATGGTCGATCGTCGAATCCGACGCTCAGAGTGCAGATCTTATCGGCACCAGCCGTGTGGGCGGCGACAGCGGCGAGGAGAGACGAATCTACCCCGCCGCTCGTCAACACGCCGATAGGAACGTCGGCGGTGAGTTGCTTGGCAACGGCTTCACGGATCAAATGATCCAGCTGCTGGACTGCGTCATGGGGTGAATTCACTTGAGTTTCTATCACATCGGGATTCCAGTACCGCTGAGTTTGGACTCCGTCACGACAAAACTGCATCGCAGTTCCAGATTCGACCTTACTGATATCTGCGAACATCGTGCGAGGTTCTCTGACGTATCCGAACGTTATGAAATCTCTTAGGGCATAGTGATCTAGCTCGCGCTGCTGTTTCACTGGCTTGAGCAGGGCCTGCATCTCGGAGGCGAACCATATCTCATCCCCTACATGCGAATAGAACAGGGGCTTTTCTCCTGAGCGATCGCGAGCAAGTAGCAGCTTCCTGGTTCTGAGATCGTAGATCGCGAGCGCGAACATCCCATCGACGTCCGCAAAACCGGTGCAACCGCGATCCAGGTAGAGCGGCATCAAGCTTTCGGCATCTGAGGCAGACCGAAACGGATAATCGCGGTACCGCCGTCGAATCTCCTGGGCGTTATAGATTGCGCCGTTCAGCACTAACCACACTTGTTCGGCCGGGTCGATGAACGGTTGATCTCCGGCGGTTGACGGATCAATGACACGCAGTCGCTCGGCGCCGATGGAGCCATGGATACATTGAACGACGCCGTGTGCATCAGGCCCGCGGTGTCGGAGCAGGGCCCCCATGGTATCGAGGACCTGAGGGCATCCGAGTGGAGAACCGCTGGGCGACACCATTCCGTAGATCCCGCACATGTCGCTACTTGGCTGCGGCTAAATTGGAGAATCCGCACGGACCGTACACCGCATACTTGCCGGTGTCGATTACCAGATCGAGTTGCTGCGCGAGGAGCTGGCGGGCATCATCATCGTCACCTTTGACCACGAAGATACGGGGTTGCGTACAGCGTATAAGTGCTTCTCTCCACCAATCGGAACCCCGCAGCACGCTGGATTCTGCCCAGCGGTCGAGGTGTCGGACGACATAATTACTTGTCAGTTCGGAGCCGTCGTCGGTCGAAAGGATGAGTGGCCGCTGGAGATAAAAAGGCAATGACGGTGGGAAAGCGTGTACTCCTACTACTTGTATATCTGGTGAGAGTCGAGGTCCCAATGCCGTAGCGATCTTCGCGGCCGATCGCTCACCGCCGATCTCGTCCATGATCGTCCCGCTGACGAGCGGGATGATAAGGATAGGTAGCGAGAACGCCAGCAGCAGCACCTCGCGTTCTCGGTCCCAGAAGTAGGCGATCACTGCTGCAACCATGCTGGAAGCTCCAATCAGTATCGCGGCTGACGGTATTGCAGCGGCGATTGCGGGTCCGACCGGCACTAGATCGGATATTGTCTTCTGAGCAGCTAAAAGGGCGGCGCCCATTCCGCCGACGATCACAGCCGCAATGCGGGCGCCGTAGGCACGTTCGTGCACAGTAGTCCACAGAGAACCCAGCAGAAGGCCGACCGCGGGAACTAGCGGGAGCACATATTGAGGACGCTTGGATTGTGAAAATGAAAAGAAGATCAAGGGAACGACGATCCAAAGCAGGAGGTAGATCACACGGTCGTCAATCCGACCGTCTGCTTTTCTCCATGGCCGTCCACGCCATAGCCCCGCGAGCAAGACAAGCGACCAGGGTAGAGAGGCCGCAGGCAGGATAATCAAGAAGTACCAGAATGGGCCTGTTCGGTGCAGTTCATCGGTGGTCAATCGTCCGATGGTTTCGGTTACTACCACGTAGTGCAGGAAATCCGGCACATGGCGTGATACGGCAATCACCCACGGCGAGACTAGCGCGACGAAGAGAAGAATGGAGAGAACATCGCCCAGCGATCGCAACGCCCGTCGGCGTATTGCGTATGGTATCGCAATCATCAGGGGGAGGGCCAAAGCGATTGGTCCCTTCGTGAGTACTCCGATAGCCATCGCGGTCCATGCCATACTCATCCACCAGTCCGACCCCGTGTCACGTAGCGACTTGCCAGGGGCTCGTGCAGAGTTCTCGATGGCCATAAAAAAACTCATGATGGCTAATAGGGTGAGAAACGTGAGCATGCTGTCGAAGATCACCGTGCGAGAGTACGCAACGGTAAATGGTGTAGCGGCCGTCGCGATCGTGGCGATCCATGCCGCCCGTGTTCCAAACACCTTCCGGCCGAACAGGAACACTACGCCAAGTGTCAGAAATGTGAACAGGAGGGAAGGCAATCTGGCTGCAAAGACAGTTGGACCCAGCACTTTCATGACTGCCGCAACAGTGCCGAAGTATAGCACGGGTTTGTCTACATATGGCACACCGTTCAAGTGAGGCAAGATGAAGTTGTTCGTGCTAGCCATCTCACGAGCTATCTCCGCGTTGCGACCTTCGTCCGGATCCAATAGGGGATAACCGGCAATGTCGTAGGAGAGAGCTGCGACGCACATAGTGAGGCAAATGATCGGGATCAGTTTTCGTGTGTGTGTCACTGTGAGCAACAGAGGCGGTGGAGTTAGTTGAGGGATTGGTTGATGCCGGACGAAGGTAAGTTCGGGCCAAGCGACACTGTTACCGGGACGGTTGCGGAGATGTCGTCATCCACCGTGATAGCAAATTCGTAACGACCTTCATGCGCGAACGGAACGTCAAACACTAGCACTGCTCCCGACTCTACCTCCAGAATTCCAGCAGGTGGTTCGGCAAGGTCCACTGAACCATTGCCACTGATGATCTCAATACCGTCCTGATCAGTGAGCTGGATACTGACATCGTGCTTGCCGATTTCAGTCCGACTTCCTCTGAGCCTCAATACCAGATGAAGCCTGGGGTGCACTGTTGGAAATTGAGCAACCCAGATGTGCTGGAAGATTCCCATTACCGAGAGCTTGCCATACTGGTCGAGAATCGCGTAATCGCAGATGACGGCGAAATCGATTTTCATCGCGGCGCCACGGGAAAGAATGTCATATGCTGGACGACGGGCACAGGACCGCAATTGGACAGATTTCACACTTTGGAACGCGTGCCTGGCAAATCGACCTACCGTGATGAATCAAGAGGTGTGGAAAGACGGTCCACTCAGATTTGGGTATGAGTTTGGTTAGATCTTTCTCTATTTTTTCGGGATCCGACTGTTTGGTAAACCCCAGACGGTTGGTGATGCGTTTGACGTGAGTGTCCACTACCACTCCCTCGTCGATTCCAAAGGCGTTTCCGAGGACGACGTTGGCCGTCTTGCGACCTACGCCGGGCAGCTTGACGAGATCGTCCATTGTAGATGGAACCTTACCTCCATGTCGCTCGACGAGCTGCTGGGCCATGTTAACGATTGATTTTGTCTTGTTGCGGTAGAATCCAGTGGACTTGATCTGGGACTCCATGAGTTCGGGTGGAGCGTTGGCATAGTCCTTTGCCGTCTTGTAGGTGCGGAACAGTTCTTTAGTGACGATATTCACGCGGTTGTCCGTACACTGTGCGCTCAGAATGGTGGCGACGAGTAATTCAAGGGGATTCCTATGCCTTAGGGAACACTTGGCATCGGGAAAAGCCTTCTTGAGTTTTTGGATGACCGAACGCACTCGGTCTTTTGCGGGTCTCACCTTGGGGCTCACATCCTCGCCCGTGAGTGATCGAGGAACTCGTCTACCGACCTAGTGTTCAGCACATGCTCTTTGCTGATCCAGCCCTTGCGAGCTATACCAATACCTATGGCCATGTTTAGCATGCCATGGACATGATGGGCGTCTGCTCCGATAGAAATCGTTACACCGGCGTCGACTGCTTCGCGCAGAAGTCTCCAGTCGAGATCGAGTCTTTGGGGATCTGCATTGATCTCCATAGCCACGCCCAGCTCGGCTGCTCGCTGGAAGATCCTGTCGGTGTTCATGGGGTACGGATTCCGAGATAGCAGCAGTCGACCGGTGGGATGGCCTAGGATCGTCATTCTAGGATCTTCCATGGCCTTCAGGATGCGTGCTGTCATACGAGATTCATTCATCTCGAGTCTGCTGTGCACCGACGCGATCACGAACTCGAACGTGGCGCTCGTCTCAGACACGAGATCCAGTGACCCGTCCTCGAGGATGTCGGCCTCGATACCCTTGAGAACACGAAAGGTGGACTGGCGCTTATTGACGGCGTCGATCTCGGCGTGCTGTAATCGCAATTGATCTTCTGAGATGCCGCCGGCGTAGGTGGCACGCTCGCTGTGATCTGTGATTCCCAGGTACTCGTATCCGGCGTCGCGGCAGGCACGAGCCCATTCCGTAACCGTGCTCGTACCGTCCGAATATGTGGAATGACAGTGGAGGAATCCACGAATATCCTCTTGCTCTATCAAAACGGGCAGCTTCCCTGAACGCGCGGCGTTCACTTCGCCGCGACCTTCCCTGAGTTCTGGCTCAATGTATGGCAGGTCCAACGCAGCATACACATCGAGTTCGGTGGGGGTTTTGAGAAACGAGGTGTCACTTACAAGGCCTCGGTCGCTCCATGAGAGGCCCCTACTTTCGGCGAGTTGGCGAAGTTGAGCGATGTGGCCCTCGCTACCCGTGGCGCGCAACCACTGAAAGCCGAACTGCGCTGCTGGTGCCCAATGGATATCAGCGACTGTCCCGCTCGCAAATCGCAGAGAAAGAGCGTTGTCCGTCTCTGCAACGAACTCACTTACTCCAGGCACAGCACCGAGGCGCTTAATGAGATCATTAGGAGACCCCTTCAAAGCGACGGCGAAGCCAAGACCTCTAATTATCTCCATCCGCCGGCGCACAGCTCCCGCAATCTCGATCCGGGCAACTCTGGGTATGTCGGCAAGTATCGCCGCAAGTTCCTCAGCTTCGCGAAAGGCGTGATGGAACAAGCGGGGCTCGCTGCTTCTTTTCAACTGCTCGATGCTCTTGAGAACTTTTTCCGCCGTTTTCTTACCGAATCTTGGAAGGCCGGCAAGCCTACCGTCCCTGGCGGCATTTTCAAGTTCCGCGAGTGAATCGACCTTGAGCCTTTGGTAGATCTGACGGATCTTGGTTGCCCCGAGCCCCGAGATCTGAAACATTTCGACCAGTCCGGGTGGGAATTCCTGTCGCAAGCGCTCAAGCGTTTGGCTGGACCCCGTGCTCGCTAACTCGGAGACGATGTCCTGAGTGGAGGGGAGGCTGCTGCTCTCGCCCTTCAGCTCGAGATAGGCTGCGATCTCTTCGATGATGGCGTCCACATTTTCCTTGTTCATAGTGTACTGAAGCTACGCCAGGTGTTGGGCTAATGCGAGTCGTGGCTTTACCGAGCCGAACTTGGCAAAAACTCGTCTAGGACACGCACGAATCGCTCATGGTTTTCGATGTAGGGTACGTGGCCGGATTCCTCGCAAACCTCCAGCGGCGCGTCTAACAGGGAGGCGATGAGTTCTGAGGAGGACAGTGGAATCGGGTCGTGTCTTCCATGGACCACGATAGCTGGGATGGAGAGCTGTGCCATATCGTCTCGTAGGTCGTACGCGGCCAAACTTTGCCACACTGCCTGCTGAGTGCGGCCGGTTACGCGGAAGGGAGTGAGGTCTCGGGCTCGCTTGGCGTCGGCGAAGTACGGTGCGACGGACAACTCGAAGGCCTCTTGCCGATACGCCGCCGGATCACGCTGGCGCAGGCCGGATTCCTTGAGTTCGGTCCGGCGTGTTGAGATTTGCGGATCTCGAGCCCGTGCGGCAAAGCGTCTCTCGAACTCCGCTCGCTCGTCCACGGTGATAGACGCCGGTGATACCAGTGCCAGGCGTCCGACCTTATCTGGATGGTTAATGGAGTAGAGAATAGCTAGTAGGCCACCCCATGAGTAGCCAAGCAAGGTGGCAGGTACGAGGTCCCAATGGTCGATTAGGCCATCGAGGTCACGTACGTGCTCTTGCCACTCGACAGATACGTCTCGCGCGACCGCCGACTGTCCACCTCCGCGCTGGTCGTAGTAATGGAGCCTTCGGCCAACTGCTAGGGCATCGAATTGCGGCAGCAGGTAATCGTGGTGGGCGCCCGGTCCACCATGAAGCACTACAACCTCGGGACCATGTCCGATGCTCCGCGTGAACAACCTCTGACCGTTCACTCGGAGTATCTCGATCGTTGCCTGCTCCGCCGGGGTCAAAGAAGAGTAGCCAGCGCGTCCGCGATTTCTTTGACAGCCGCCTGCTCGGCTGAGTCGAATCCATCCAACACATCGCTGTCCACGTCTATCTGACCGAGGATCTCTTCATTGCGCCGGATTAGAACGACCAATTCCGATTTGGTCTCGATGCTGCACGAGAGATAATCGGGATCTGCCGACACGTCGGCGACGGTGATATCGGTAGCGTCCGCCACTGCACGGCCGCAGATACCTTGGCCGACTGGAATCTCTGTAAGTTCAGTGGGTCGACCATTCAAGGCCTCTAGCTTCAGTACGCCGTCTTGTGTCAGCATGTACATGTACACACCGCTGTAAGGGGACCCAGCTTCGCGGATCCGGGTAGCCGCCATGTCCAACAACTCTTGGCGGTCAGCATCACGGCAAAATGCTGCGTGCAGTGCCCGCACGATGGGCTCTGCCTTGAGAAGTGGTTCAGCCACCGCGCTTCTTGAGCGTTGCCTCGAACGAAAGTCTCTGACCATTCCGCATGACGATGACGGTTACTACATCGGAGGGTTTGTGCGCTCTTAACGCGGCGGTCATATCGTAGAGATCTGCTATCTCGTACTCACCCAGCCGTATCAAGATATCGCCCCCACGGATACCGGCTACATCAGCAGGACTGCCACCTCGGACACCGGTCAACTTGACGCCTCCGGGAGATCCCGTCATGTCGGGAATCGTACCGAGATAGGCCCCGTAGCCTCCGCCGGCAGACTGGACAGGGGGGGAAACGTCCAGGAATGTCAGCCTGTCGCGTCGAAGCGCCAGGCTCCAAGCGAGCGACGCGGCGTATTCGGTAATCTCAGCGATGCCACGGTTGTTGATCTTGTCCCAATCGTCCGTGGTGCGGTGATAGTCCGCATGCGTATCGGTAAAAAAATGAACGACGGGGATCGACGCTCCATAGAACGACGAGTGATCGCTTCTGCCCCAGGGGTCGGCGAGAGATTTTACGGAGATTCCGTGGGAGGCACTCAATGAATCGAGCAACTCCGGGAGTTCGCTGGCCGAGCCCGTGCCGATAGCCAGCATCGTTCTGTCTCTCAGCCGTCCAACCATGTCGAAGTTGATCATGGCGGAGGTAGAGCTGTTGGCGAGGGCGGGGTGTTTCACATAATAGCTGGATCCAATGAGGCCGAGTTCTTCACCCGTGAAGGCGACAAACACAATGGTTCGCACATTGGGGGCCTTAAGGCCGCTGAGCAGACGAGCGGATGCTATCAGGGCGGCCGTGCCGGATGCGTTGTCATCGGCGCCATTGTGGACGACGCCCGTACTGTCGGGCTCGAGGCTTCCAAACCCGCCAAGTCCTAGATGATCGTAATGCGCACCAATGACGATGGATTCGCGAGCCAAGTCTCCTCTGCCTCGCAAGATTCCCACGACATTTTTGACGGAAGCGCCCCCTAGGCCCGAGTGGCCCGCCGCTGGCGCGGTCGGATCAACGAGGAACGGTTGAAAGAATCCGTCAGTGCCCGCAGGTTGCAAACCTGCCTCCTCGAATTTGCGTGCCACGTACGATGCGGCCGAATCGAGGCCGGCCGTCCCCACGCCGCGCCCCATGCGAGCGTCAGCTGACAGATAACGAACGTCGGACCCTATCCTTTCGACGTCTGTCTGTGCCACAAGATGATTCGTCAGCAACAGGCCGGCTACTAGAATCGTGATGCTAACTCTTGCAGGTTCCATGGCGACAGGTTCTCAATGAAAGAAGGCCTAAACTTAACAAGATGTCGACTCTAGCCCCATGATCGCGGGGGCTCTAGATCCATGGCGCGACTTGGAGAGTGCAGGTTCTACTGTGAACTACCGCGGCGTGAAGTCTGTTTGAGGAGTGACGCGTCGGGCGAACGCGGCTAGCAACCGAGCGGTCCTTTCCAGATCAGCCATATCCACCATCTCGTTGGGGCTATGCATGTAGCGATTGGGAATGGATACCAACCCTGTAGCTATACCACTCCGGGCTGAAAAGATGGCGTCGGCATCGGTCCCGGTATCGCTGGGCGCGGCAGCCAGGGTGTAGGGGATCTTTCGTTTTTCCGCGACGTCTATCAGCAGATCTGCCACTCGGGGATTCACCGACGATCCGCGCGAAATCACAGGCCCACCACCCAATTTGAAGTCCCCATGAAGCTTTTTTTCTGCGCTCGGGTGATCGGTCGCGTGAGTAACGTCGACGACTATGGCTACATCGGGAGCGATGCTGGTTGCGCTAGTCCTGGCACCGCCGCCAGTCCAGGCAATCTCCTCCTGACTCGTTGCCACAGCGAACACAGCTGCCTTGGGCGGGCGGCGCGATAGCAGGCGCAGCGCTTCCAGAACGACGAACGCGCCGATTCTGTTGTCTATACTGCGCGAGACCAGCCGTCCGTTGGGCAGTTCCAGCGACGGCGCGGCCAGAACGGCGGCGTCGCCTATGCGTACCTTGCGCAGTGCGTCCTTCTTGGATTTCGCCCCGATATCGATCCATAGCGAGGACGCTTTAGAAACCTCGTCTCTCTCATCCTCGTCCAACATGTGGATTGCTCTCTTGCCTATCACGCCGTCCACGAGACCGCGCTTTGTGGCGATCAACACTCTCTGGCCGACCAGGACCTGGTGGTCCCATCCGCCAATCGTGGAAAAGTAGAGGTAGCCTTTGTCGTCGACGTGGATGATCATCAGCCCGATCTCGTCGATGTGCCCGGCAAACATGATGCGGGGGCCACCGTCTGGATTGATGCGGGCAGACGAGTTGCCACTTACGTCCGCCGTCACCTCGTCCGCGAATTTCGCCGCCTCGTTGCGCCATTCACGCGCAGGGGCGGTCTCAAACCCCGAAGGGCCAGGCAAATCCAGCAATCGCTTCAAGAATACGAGAGATTTTTCATTCATGGCGAGTTATCATACGAACAAGGTATCAACAAAGTATCAACTCTATACCAGGTATTCATTTAGCAGCATGCTATTTGTCGATCAGGACGGGCGTGCATGGCGGGTTGAGGTGGTCAGTCACGGCCGAACATCGGCGTACCTCAACCCGAAGGTGCACCGCCCAGTGGTTCAGTTCTCGTCTCTCGACGATCGGTCGAGCCGGCGCTATGCGACACTGTCCCAAGGTGTCGGGAATCTGGAGGACCTGGACGCCGAGGCCATGCGCCGCCTCTTTGACAGCGCTCGGACGCACTGAACCTGATCAACTGACTCGATGCTTGGTCGCGAAAAGCTACAGTGTGTGCTTGACAGTGCAAGTGCACCCTCATAGGGTTGGCTGCGACGTGCCGAATTTTCTCCAATACCGCCGCTAAAGCCGAAGGAGTTGAAATGGAATCTAGGGATTCAGCCGTGGAGTCCGGAGGATCTAGCACAGGTGAGGTGGAGAACCCCTACATCGCCGCGTCTGAGACTCTACCAGAGATAACAGCAAAGGCGGTAGTGTTGGGTGTGGTGTTGTCTGCTACATTGGCCGGCGCCAACGCGTACCTTGGTCTCAAGGTGGGGCTGACCGTCTCGGCATCAATCCCTGCTGCTGTCATCTCAATGGCCGTTCTCAAGTTGTTCCGGAATTCGAATATTCTCGAGAACAACATTGTCCAGACCGCTGCTTCGGCCGGCGAATCGTTGGCCGCCGGGGTGATCTTCACGATTCCGGCGCTCATCATGCTGCAGTATTGGGAAGGTTTCAAGTTCCTTCCGACTTTCGCCATCGCGTTATCGGGCGGCATTCTGGGGGTCTTGTTCACCATTCCACTTCGTCGTGCCCTGATTGTCGAGGCCAAGTTGCAGTTCCCCGAGGGGGTGGCGACCGCCGAGGTGCTTAAAGCGGGGGCGGAAGGGGGGCAGGGTGCCCGCATGATCGCCGTCGCGGGCATTACCGGCGCGATCTTGAAGTTGTGCCAGACAGGTTTCAAGATTGCGGCCGGGAGTGCGACCGGCGCCGTCACCGTCGGCAAGTCGGTTTTTGGTTTCGGGAGCGATTTGGGCGTCGCGCTCCTTGCCGTCGGATACATAGTGGGCTTGAACATCGCCATTCTCGTGTTTGCAGGTGGCCTCATTTCGTGGCTCTTGGGGATTCCTATCTACACCGCGCTTGCCAGCCAAGCGGATCTCCAGTCCATCGCCGGCGACGCACATGGCTATGAGCTTGCGGAAGAACTGTGGAGTGCGAGAATCCGCTACTTGGGTGTTGGTGCGATGGCAACGGGCGGACTCTGGGCTCTGTTGTCGTTGATGAAGCCGGTCCGGGACGGCATTCGGTCATCGCTGGAGGCACTCCGCGCCTCACGGTCAGGAGATACCTCGGCAATCCCGCGCACTGAACGCGACATGCCGATCAACATGGTTCTGGTTGGGACTGCGTTGCTTGCAATTCCAATCTTCGTTGTCTTTCTCTTTGTCGTGAACAGAGATGCCTTGGGAATATCGACGTCACTCTACGCAGGTACCGTCGTGTTCGGTGTCCTGTTCGCACTGTTCGCAGGTTTTCTTTTCTCATCAGTTGCAGGATACATGGCTGGCCTGGTAGGGTCGTCCAACAACCCTATCTCTGGTGTAACAATAGCCACGATTCTCAGCATATCACTCATCTTGCTATGGATGTTGGGAGGTCAGATCGATTTCGTTGTGGACCGCAGCCGAGCTACGGCAGCGGCTGCGACAGCGATTTTGGTCGGAGCTGTGGTGTGCTGTGCAGCGGCGATAGCGGGCGACAACATGCAGGATCTGAAGGCCGGACGCATAGTTGGGGCTACCCCCTACAAACAGCAGATCATGCAGATCATAGGTGTCGTAGCTGGGGCCATCGTGATTGCACCTGTGCTCCAACTTCTGTTCTCGGCGTACGGGTTGGGTGATGTTTTGCCGAGGGCCGGCATGGATGCTTCAGAAGCGCTGAAGGCACCGCAGGCTACACTGATGAGTTCCGTTGCAGACGGTGTGCTGACAAGAAACCTGCCCTGGACCATGGTGTGGATCGGCGTCGCGCTTGCGGTTGTAATAATCGTCTTGGACAAGATGCTCGAAGCACGGAAGAGTAGTTTCCGCACTCCAGTGCTTGCCGTTGCCGTTGGTATCTACCTACCGATTGAACTTTCTGTACCAATCTTCGTCGGCGGGGTCATCGCGTTCATGGCAGGGCGGGCGCTGAAGAGCCGTGGGGCATCGCAGGTGGATGCCGAAGCGGCGAGTAGGAACGGACTGTTATTCGCGTCGGGTCTAATAACCGGTGAGGCCCTGGTAGGCATAGCGCTGGCCATCCCGTTTGCCGCAGCCCAGAGCACCGATGTACTGGCTTTCGCTCCCGAAGGTTTTGACACGGTCGCTAACATCTTGGGGATAGCAGCCTTCGCGTTTTTCTCGATGTGGCTCTACAGAGTTGCGCGCAAAGTAGCCAGCTAGAATACTGCTCTCGAGCCCGCGGAACTCGAGTCCGCGGGCTCGAGCAAGTCGATAGGATCCTCCTCTAGTCTGCTCCACTTGAAAAACATCACCGACGCGGTTCCGAAGATGATAAAACCGCCTACTATCTTCATGAGTATTCCAGCGAGCTGTTGATCGTGTGCGGTCGATATGCTTGCGACGGGTGCGGCCAACTCATAGAGCGAGTAGATGGGGTAGCGTGCGAAGGTCAAAAATGCTGCGGGGACAGTTGGAATAAAAACGTTCATGATGAGGTATACCATCCGTCCTGGATACGGCATGGGCTCGAGTTCGGGAAGCGGTCCCAGGACCGGCCACCAAAAAATCAACCCGGACAGCAGCCATGACATGTCTATAGCGAAGGATCCGAATTGAGAGACCGTTAGTCCGTCGACCACCGCTGGAAGATGGCTGGCCAGCAGTACGGTGTTGAAGATTACGAATGCTACGAGTGGTCTGCTCAAAGTACGTGCGATGCGAAATGACAATCGACGCCGTAGCAGTAGGCGCAAGATTCGAGGTGAGGTGCCTGCTATCAAGAGCGGTGGAGCAACGAAGGTAAAGAGCAGGTACTGGACTGTGTGTACGCTCAGAAGATAGCCTGCTCCTAGCGGGCCTACTGGCCAATCCGCTCCTATCCACAGCACGAAAACCCCCAGCATATAGAGTGGGAGTTTGCGTGATTCCGATTTCTCGGGCGGCCATTTCTTGTGAGCCGCCATGCGTGCGACGATCAAGATCAGGACCATCAGCCAAACGCCGATGTACGGCTGCCAGTTCCAGCTCCACACTCCTCCCTGGGCCGAGCACCACCATGTCATTGCGCCGACTTGTTTCCGGGGGAACGCACGAGAATAGGTAGATCGTGTGCCCAGTCGCTCTGGCGAGTGCCGAAGGGATACACCACGTGTGCGCTGTCGTCTTTGGTGAAGGCTATGACCTGCGCCGCATGTCCGACGAGATAGTCACTCTCCGAGTTCGATCGGACGGACTGGGGCAGGCCCATGTCACGCTGGATCTTATTGACCTCGTCTAGGCTCCCTCTCAGCCCCACGAACTTGGGGTCGAACTTGTCCAGCCATTCACGCAGCCGCTCCAGAGTGTCGCGGTCGGGGTCGGTGGTGACCATCACCACCTTGATCTGATCGGCAACGTCTGGTGGGAGCTGGTGCAGGACTGCTGCGATATTGGCCATGTGTATCGGGCACACGTCCGGACAGTTGGTATAACCGAAGAAGAGCAGGGTTACGAAGCCTTCGGTGTTCGGTATTAACTCGTAGGGCTGGCCGGAAGTGCTCGTGAGGGACAAACTGGGCTTGGGGATGGCGTGATCCAGCAACGAGCCCCGCAGTTCTCCGGGTCTGGGTGCACCGCTGCCTGTGCAACATACTAGAACCATCGATATGGATACGACGACGGCTGTGAGCAAGCGGGATGTGGTTTTTTCGATCACTTGGTCGACGACCGAAGTGTCAATACGTCGCCCAATTATCGATCCATGCGTTCTCGATGGGAACGAACCCAATTAGAGAACCGAGCGCGTTCTTGATTTCACAGTCGTAATAAGAAAAGAAGTGTCCCGATTGGCCACCTAGCTTGGTCTTTGATTCGTCTATACCAATTGCTTCGTTGAGACCGGTGGCGATCGTACCACGCACGATGACCCAGTTTGCTTCAGGTTTGAGTTTGCCGCCTACCAAGACCACGCCGCGCCACGAGAAGAACGTGTTCTTTACTTCGAGATCGCCGGTCACGATTAGAAGCCCGTATCCGCCGGCATCGCTGAGGGTAAGATTACCGGTTATCAGCATTGACGGATACGTGACGTCCCACGACTGGAAAGTGGTGTAGTCGGCCTCGAACTGACCTGCCACAATGCCGGCCCAGTCGACTCCAGTGTCGTTAGCGACCGCTGAGCCACCTCCCCCCGCGTCGATCTGGGGCGAGCCATTGAGCGAGGAGAAATCGCCTGATGCAGGCGCATCTGCTGCCGTCACCCGTACCCCCGCAACATTGGCAACCGGTGTAGCGCACTGGTCGACTCCACGTACCGTTACGTTCGAGTTGACCTGCAATCCGTTGGCTGCGGTGAAGGATCCAGCCACCTTCATGCCGGCACTTTGCCATTGGGCGAACTGAGCGATCGTGCGCTGCGCCTGCGGGTCGGCGCCGGATGCGGGCATAATCACGTGGCCCGTCGAGCGGACTATATGTATCTCGGGCTCCATCGTGTCCGCCGGGCTGCGGACCACCTGAGTTACGACATCGGCGTATCCGTCGGGCACGTTTATTCGGAGCGAGTCTCCGTCGGGCGGTCTGGTGTTCAAGGAGTCGTAGAACGCGAGGTATCTTTGGAGTCCGCTCTGTGCCACCGCCAGGGCGTCGACGGTCGAGGCATTGCTTTGAGCGGTTTGATGCTCAGCTCGTGCCCGCACGAACGCAGAGGCCAGCAGGACTGTGACCACGGTGAGCATCAATAGGGTCAATGGAAGGGCGAAACCTCGTTCGTCACGCGCAGTCATTTTGATCAATTGGACTTGTTGAAGAACACGACTTGGAGGGGCAGGTCGAAATTTTGATATGTGGACTGGCCCTGTGGCGGAGAATTACTGGCCGCTACAAACTTGAGTTCGAGTCCATTCACCGTGGTCAAATCTGCCGGCGGTGTATCGGTCACCTGGAGATTGGGCCCAACGAGAAAACGGAACCTCGCACTCGCATCGAAGGGTGCAACGAGTTCTGAGTAGGCGGCGGTACCGGAACGTCGCCACAGGCCAATGCGGCCGGGAAGATCAGCCGATGGCCTGAATCGATAGCCCACGATGTCGTAGAGGTAGAAGATGGCTCCGGCGCCGGCCGCATTTGGCGGGGTAACGGCGATGAGAAAGCCGCCGGGAACGACATTGATGTCCTCTGCCGTACACGCAGCTACATCGGCCGATCCCGTCAAGGTGATGCCAGGCAAAAACGAATAGGTATTGTCCAATTGAAGACGTGCCATGCCCGCCGGCACCGCGTCAGCGTACATCATTGAATCGGCAGGCATCATTGATCCGATTGTGAACCCGGACGATGTCCCGCACGACATTCCGAAGGCGTAGGGCACGCGCACCAATATGCTATCAGGTGCTGCCGCGATGAGCCCCCCGGAAGATACCATTCTGAGTTCCACGGCCGACACGTTGAGGCTGGCGCGAGCTGTCTGGCGGGCGGACATCATCGCATCTTGGCGGCTCACGAATTTTGAGTCACTCACTACGATGCGAGTCAGCACCGTGACCAGTATCCCTGCGACGAGTGACGCAACGAGGAGTTCGACCAGTGTAAAACCGCGGCTGGTCAATTTATGCTGAATGGTGATGGCGACCTCGTCTTTGTTCGCTCTACCGATACTGTGTCGGCACGCGCCTGAAGAGCGCCGGTCGGTGTGATGATCACACGCGTCAAGCGGTAGCGTGGGGTGCTGCTGACGATTTCGACACAGCGGGTATACTGGAGCGCTCCCGTATTGAGACTGTCCGTGCACCCCACAGCAGATGGTATGCTATCCCAGGGAAGGCCGTGTACCCAAGAGGCCGCGGACTCCATTGCCGCGCTGCGGTAGGACGCCACAGCGGACCGCCTGTTGTAGCGCGCAACCTGGAACATGAGGGCATCCATCGCCAATAGCGCGACACTCAGGATACTGAGCGCCAGCATGACTTCGATCAGAGAGACGCCCTTGGCGTTCCCGAGCCTAAGGCTTCTTTTTGAGGCGTATCTGTCCGGCACGGGTGAGTTTGACCTCCCACTTGTACGTGTTCACCTCCACCTCGAACTTAGCATTCTTTTGCACCACACCGTTAGGAAAAACCACGAGATTCTTTTGATCAGCTTTCAGTTTGTTGAGTTCGAAGGGAGTATCGGCGCCAAAATATCGCTCTCTAAAGATGGTCGTGCTGGAAGCATCTCGAATTATGTAGCTCTTGAGTTTCTCGCTGGTGATGATGACGACCGGCTTGCGCTGTCTAGCGGCGATCATTTGTGCATACTGAATGTCGGCCGCTATCAGACTTGCCGAACGCCGTACCCGCGCCCGCTCGACCGAAGGGCCGACCTTGACAATCGCTATGGACATGAGGATTGCCGTGATGCTGAGCACCACTACAAGTTCGATAAGCGTGAACCCGGATTGGCTTGATCGCATGCAGCGTGGTCCCGTTTCGGCGAGCACTTAAAAAGGGCAAGAGTCAGACCAGCCTCGCCCAGATTGTCGGATAGCATATCTAACTAACTGTAACACAAGTTCTTAGCTCACCAGGCTCGATTGGCACGATACCGTACTTACCCTAGCGATTGGCTATGGAATCTAGCCTATTGCGGCTCCGGAAACGTGTGTTGGATCACAACCGGGGCTTTCAACGAGGGTCACTCTATTCGGGCATTTCTAATCGGGAGGCGTAGCACGGCTCTGCAGCCGTGTCCTTCGTTTCCGTTGGTAAGTTCGATCGTACCGCCATGGCCTTCGGCTATCTGGAGGCAAAGTGCCAGCCCGATTCCTGAGCCCTTTTCCTTGGTTGTAAAAAACGGCACGAACAGATTAGAGGTGGTGGGTAGACCGGGACCTTCATCCGCCACAACAATCTCGAGATTTCCGTTGACTGTATGCCAGCTGATCTCCACGTTGCCATTGGTCTCCAGTGCGGCGTCTACTGCGTTGTCTACTAGGTTGATGAGCAACTGATCGAGTTGGTCTCCATCGGCCAGAATTGTCAGTTCTTGACCCGGCGTAAGCTTGACAGGAAGTCGAGTTTCCAGTGCCGTGACACGCCGAACCCACGTTCCCACATCCAACGAGGAAAGAGTTGGAGGGGGCAATCGTGCAAGACGCGCATACGATCCCATGAACCTGCTAAGCGCTTCAGCTCGAGAGCCGATAATTGTCAGGCCCTTCTTCAGATCGTCTTCTGCGTCCGATCTACGTTGTTCTTGATTTAGCAAACTGTGCAAGCTGTCGGCTATGGAGCGAATCGGCGCCAAAGAATTGTTGATCTCGTGACTCAGCACACGAATAAGGCGCTTCCATGTCGTCCGTTCTTCCTCACGCAGCACTCGGGTTAGGTCTGACAGTACCAGCAACTGATGTGACCGGCCGTCCTGACGGAACATGCTGGTCCGCAGTTCCCACCTGCCGGCTCCACTCGGAAAGGTACGCTCTACTATGCGCGGCGTAGTTCCCTCCAGGCAGTCCGCGATCCCCAGTTGGTGCGCGCTGAGCCCAAGCAGACGCTTGGCAGGCTTACCGAGGAGCCGCTCGCCTCCGCGATTCACCAACTTGAGTTTTCCGTCGCTGTCGAACGTCAGGACAGAAACCTCGATTTCTTCCATGACCTTCCGCAGTAGAGCGGTAGCCTCGAGCGCGCCCAACCGTTGCTGCTTCAGTGTTTCGGCTAAGGTGTTTGCCTCCATCATAGCCAAACTGAGCGAATCGGAAGCTCTTGAAGGTCGAGCCCGTATCGAGTAATCACCCTCGTGGAGCGCGGCCAGCATGTTGGAGAGGGTTTGGAGCGAGCGCATTACGCGTTCTCTCACGGCAAAGGCAAATCCGATCGACGATGCTGCTATGAGGGCTGTGAGAGTCCACTGTACTTTGGAAGTGAAGTCACCAGTCCAGAGTAGGATGAGAGCTATGGTGACTCCCGGGAGGCCGCCCAAGAGCGCCAGGACCGGGATCAAATAGTCGAACGAGATTCTTGATCTATCGTTCCCGTCCCTGGTCATAGATCGTGTCGCTCGAGCCTCCGGTAGAGTGCGCTGCGACTCAAGCCCAACGCCTCCGCGGCTTGACTCACATTGCCGTCATGCCGCCGCAGCGCCTTATCTATTAAAGTTTTCTCGACCTCCTGAAGAGTCATGGTCTCCATGAATCCGTCACTCTCAGTTGGGCCGACGAGTCCAAGGTCCTGCACTCCAACCAGTTCGTTGTGCGCCAACAAGATCGAGCGCTCAACAGCGTGCTCGAGTTCACGAACGTTACCGGTCCACCGATGTTCGAGGAGCGCTTGTGTGGCGTCGGCCGAGAATCCGCTCACCGGCTTACGATACTTTTTCGTATGGAGTTTGAGAAAATGTGCAGCAAGCAACGGAATGTCTTCTCTTCGTTCCCGCAGTGGGGGAAGGTGAATCTCAACAGTATTGAGCCTATATAGAAGGTCTTCTCGGAACCGGCCGTCGGCCACCTCCTTCTGGATGTTGGCATTCGTCGCCGACAGTACGCGAACGTCGACATGACGTGTTTTCGACGACCCGACCCGTTGCACCTCACCTCGCTCCAAGGTTCGCAGCAGGGCCGCTTGTTGCTTGAGAGGAACGTTGGCGATCTCATCCAGGAAGAGAGTGCCTCTGTCCGCCAGCTCGAACCTGCCCACTCGTTCGCTCTTCGCGTCGGTGAATGCACCCCTGACGTGTCCGAACAGCTCGCTTTCGAACACACCCTCCGAGAGCCCTCCGACATTGACGGCAACGAGGGTTTGAGCCGACCTTTCCGATGCAGCGTGTAACCATCGAGCGACCACTTCCTTGCCGGTTCCGTGCTCTCCGGTAATCAGCACGTTTGCGTCGGACGGTCCGATGCGGTCGATGATCTTGAGGACCTGCTGCATCGCCCGTGATTGCGCGATCAGGTCGGGCGCACCGTCCTTTCGGAGGATGCGGTTCTCGTCCTCTAACAACTGGCTCTTGCGTAGCGCACGACGCAGTTCAATCTGGATCTTGAGTGTCGCGACGAGGCGAGAGTTATCCCAGGGTTTTTCTATGTAGTCCTTCGCACCTCTTCGCATTGCTTCTACAGCGCCATCGACGCTACCCCAAGCCGTTAGGACAATTACAGGAAGACTGGAATCCATCGATTTCAGGCGAGAAAGGAGGTCCATCCCTTCCCAGCCGGAGGTCGTATCGCGCGTGTAGTTCATATCCATTAGGACGGCGTCGAAGTCCTTATCCTCTACCAGTCGCAGCACTCCGCCTGGTGACGCGGCAGTTTCGATGTGATATCCCTCACCCTTCAGTAGCAGACGCAGTGCTTCGAGGACGTCCTTTTGATCGTCGGCCACTAGGACGCGCGGAGTTCGAGAGGAGTGCGACACAACTAGTCGGTCACGATGGCTAGTTCACCAGCCAGCCGTCGTGCAGTTCGATGATTCGGTTGCCGTACTTGGCATAGTCTTCGTTGTGGGTAACCTGAATGATTGTCGTGCCATCGTCATTCAACTTTTTCAGGAGATCCATGATTTTGACACCCTGTGAACTGTGCAGGCTACCGGTTGGCTCGTCGGCAAGTATGATCGTGGGACTCGACACCATCGCCCGTGCGACAGCTACTAGTTGCTGTTGTCCGCCCGACAACTGAGTTGGGTAAAGATCCTTCTTGCCGACGATCTGGAACCTGTCGAGCATGTCAGCCACAATCGCCTGACGCTCAGCCTTCCTGACGTCGCGATAGGACAACGGAATGTCGAGGTTTTCGTATACCGTGAGGTTGTCGAGTAGATGGTACTGCTGAAATACAAACCCGATGTATTTCTTGTTCAGCGCATTTCGAGCCTTGGTCTTGAGTTGATGCACGGGCTCATCGTATAAGTAGAACTCACCGGCCCATGCTCCGTCTAACATCCCGAGAATGCCAAGAAGCGTGGATTTGCCTGCTCCCGATGGTCCCATGATAGTAACAAACTCGCCTTCTTGAATCGTGAGATTAATCTGGCGGAGCACGTACTGCTTGGTCGCACCAAGGGGGTAAAATTTCTCAATGTTGCTGAGCGTGATCATTCTCAATCCTCGCGAGGGACAGAATCTTATTGGTGGTTAACATGAGGACGCTAAACCGTTTGCCGGCCCGAGGCAATCAGGCCAGGCCGCTACAGCTAGATTAGGCTAGGAACGACAGTGCTGCGGCCAACGTGGCGCACGCGAGGACACTGGCCACCACTGGTCGCCACCTGGTGAACGACATTTGTTGGTGCCAAGCAAGCTTCTCTGCGCGCTTAGCGAGCCCGGCTGCGAACGCGTCAGCTGTGGTGAATCTATGAGCCGGATCTACACTCAAGGCACGGACTACGGCTGCGGCAACTAGAGGTGGGACCCTGGCAGCAAGCGCACTGCAGTCGGGCGCAGGAGCGCTGAATTTCTTCGCGATGACCGCCTGGGCACTGCCTCCCGTGAACGGCGGTGAACCCACGAGCATTTCGTGTATCACGCAGGCCAGGCTGTACAAGTCGCTCCGACCGTCGAGGTCCATCTCTCCGCTCGCCTGCTCCGGGCTCATGTACACCGGGCTACCCCAAACATCGCCATTCTCATTTGGTGATAGTGAACTCATGGTGCGGGCTATCCCGAAGTCGGTGAGAATCGCGTGGCCATTGGACAGCAGAATGTTCTCTGGCTTGATGTCGCAATGAACGATTCCCTCGGCGTGGGCATAATCGAGTGCCCCCAGCAAATCTAACGCGATCCCTTTCACGCGTTCGAGTGACAGCCGACCAGTCCGCTGCAAAAGGGCATAGAGAGAGCCCTCTGCTACATACGGCGTGATATGGTACAAAACACCATCAATACAGCCAGAGTCGAGGACAGGTAGAATGTGAGGGTGCTGCAGACTCGCTGTCAGCCTGATCTCTCTGAGGAACCGATCTTGGCCGATCTGCTGGCACACCACGGGATCGAGAACCTTTACAGCTACGCGTCTGCCTAGCTTGGCATCACGTGCCAAATAGACAACTCCCATTCCCCCCTGACCGAGCTTGCGGTCAACGGCGTAGCGATCGGAAAGTCGGGCCAATAGGTGCGCGACAGCCGGCGAAGTTGCTCCGCTCGCCCGCTGTCGCGCATTCTTCAAGGCCTGACTCTCAATAACCATCTATTCCTCATGCTTCTGTCTAGTCTGCGTCTCAATTCTAGCTGTTGCCTCAAGAGGCAAAGGTTGTGCCAGCTTCGGGTTGCACATAACGCCCTACGTAACCTACACTTACATGGTTTCACAACGAGCATCCATTGACCACCTTGTCCGATCCCGGAATCATGCTGTCCCAATAACGGACACCAACGGCAGTGTTGGCAGGGAAGGGTCTGCGCGGCTAGTTTCCCTTGCCGTCTCCGATTGTGATGTCCAAGTGATTCACCCTGGAGGTTTTGTTGATTTCAATTAGCATGGCCTTGTCGCTCTTCTCGGCCTCCGCCGTGGGAGGCGGACACCTGGCGTTCGATCTCGAATCAGCGGCGGCCGATACAGCCTGTATCATCATGAACACAAGAGGCTTCGATAGCCGTCCAAGTCCGTTGGATTCCGTTTCGCTGAGGATTGGTGGCGGATCAGTCAAAGTCTGCTACGGCCGTCCGTCAGCTCGGGGTCGCACGATGATTGGTGGTGCCAATGTGCCGTTCGGCGAGATCTGGAGAACGGGTGCCAACGAGCCGACCATGGTCCATACCACGGTTGGGCTTGATATTGGTGACGTGCACGTTGGTCCGGGGACCTATTCGTTCTACACAGTTCCGGGTGAGCATGAGTGGGAGGTGATTGTTAACCGCTCTCTCACTCAGTGGGGTGCCGAGCGCAACTACACCGAGGAAGTCCAGACTCAGGAGGTCGGCCGAATCAAAGTCATGAGCACTCACCTCGAGCACCACGTAGAGAAGTTCACCATGCGTTTGGAGGCCAAATCGGAGGGAGAGGCTACATTGTTGCTTGAGTGGGAGAATACGCAGGTAAAGGTTGCGCTCAAGGCATCCGGTTAGGACATCCTCGAGCAGCGGTTATGTCAATTGCCAAAACAGCCACCGGTTGAAATGCCGGTGGCTGTTTTGATTGATTGGGAGCGAGCCGGCAGCCCGCGGCCATTGCCTGCGAGCTACCCTCCCTGTGGCCCGCTCTTGTTCAAGCCATTTCAAAACCGCTTTCCTCGAGCTTCTTTTCGTGCTCTTTCGCACGGTCGCCTGATTCGTCCTCGACAACCCGACCATCGAACAAGTGGATACCGCGGTCGGAGTACTCGGCGTAACGTGGATCGTGTGTGACCATGCAGATGGTTGCTCCTTCGCGGTGTAGGTCGCTCAGTAGCTGCATCACAGCCTCGCCGTTAGTCGAGTCCAGGTTCCCCGTAGGCTCGTCGGCCAGCAGAATTGCTGGATCACCGGCCACCGAGCGGGCGACTGCTACGCGCTGCTGCTGACCACCGGAGAGCTGAGACGGATAGTGCTTCATGCGGTGAGACATGCCCACCTTTTCGAGCGCCTCCTGTACGCGCTTTTTCCGTTCAGCCGAAGGCATGTCGCGGTAGGTGAGCGGTAGCTCGACGTTCTCATACACGGTCAGATCGCCGATCAGGTTGAATGCCTGAAAGATGAAGCCGATCTGGCGATTCCTGATTCGGGCGCGCTGTGAAGCCGAGATGTTGGCGACCGGGGTTCCGGCTAGGGTATACTGCCCATCCGAAGGCGTGTCGAGTAGACCAAGAATCGACAGGAGTGTGGTCTTGCCGCAACCCGAGGGGCCCGCGATGGCGACGTACTCACCCTCGCGGATATCCAGGTGGATTTCTGCGAGTGCGTGTGTCTCTACTTCGTCGGTGTAAAATACCTTCTTTACTCCATCGAGCTTGATCAGCGACTCTTTCTGATTCTCCATGACGATTTCCCTATTCCTTCCAGTGATTGAATTCTCTATCCGCCGATTCGCACACGATCGTATGCGTCCCACTGTGACATGTCCGTAAGGATGACAATGTCACCAACTCTGAGTCCGGCGGTTATTTCAACGGTACTAACCGAGCTACGGCCCAATTTCACGTTGACACGCTCAGCGTAACTCCCCCCCTCCACCAACTTGAATATTCCCACGGTGCTATGAGCCTGACCGTAGGCCGGTCGTCCGACGTAGAACACGTCATCCAACCTCGCTATCTCCACAATTCCCTCAACTGCTAGACCAGGGCGCGCGCTCCGTGGAAGGTCTCTCGGTAGCGCCACATCGACCACCACGACTCCCTCTGCGGCAGCGGGGTCGATGCGGACGATTTGGCCCATGATGGAATCGGTTCGTGTATCAACAAGCGCCAGCTGTCCGAGCGCGATGTCTCTTGCCTGAGTTTGTGGAATCCGCAATTCCGCCTTCAATCGACCTGGCACGACCACACGTGCCAATGTCTGTCCATTCTGCACCCACTGGCCTTCCTCTAGATCCATTTCTTGGAGGACACCGTCAATACCGGCCCGGACCTGCATCGATTCGATGCGCTGTTTCTGGAACGCTACGATGCCGTCCAGTCTTTCTATCTGGTCGCGTTGTACGCGAAGCTGAGGTTCTTCGGATTTCTGCATAACCTCATGACGCTTTATTTCGAGTCCGAGGCGGGTCTCGAACTCCACAGCTCGGTCGAGAGCGTTTTGAAGTTCTGTATCCGAGACGAATCCCTCACCCTTCTTGGATAATTCCTGCAGCGCGGTAGCATTGCGTTTCGCCTCGTTTCTCTGCGAACGCATTTGTGCAATGAGGCCCTCTTGATTAAGACGTTGCGTCTCCAAGTTTGCCTGGAGCGTCACGAGTTGTTGTTGGGCCGCGGACAACTGTCGCTCCGACTCCAGCAGTTGCAGCTGGACATCAGGATTGCTCAACTCGACCAGCAGCGTCTGTGCCGTGACCTCGGTGCCGGGTTGCACGAGCTTTCGTTCTACCCGGCCCGCTGTTTCGGCAGGGATCCAACGGATCAGCTCCGGCACCAAATTGCCGGGTCCCCTAACCTGGATCAGCATCTGCCCTTGCTCGACCGTGTCCATCCAGATGGTAGCTCCGTCAACGGTTGGGGCTGCCGGCTTGAGCCTGGACAGACCAATCGTAGTCAGAACCACGGCGGCGAACGCGATGCCGACGGGGATGTATTTCTTTCGCTTCGGGGGCGGTTCTCTTGCAATGTCCATCAGGGAGACTTCTCCTTCGGTTTCCGATCCATCTGTCTAGTTTGACGTGGCAAGTATGGTAATGGTTTCATTGGCAACCAATGTGCCATTCGGGCTCTACTATAACTTGTTGATTTATAAATAGTTACGTGACTGTTCCGCGGCGGGCTCAGGGGAGTTCCGTCCGCTATTGGGATAGTGCGTCCCAGAAGCGAACAAGATGAGAACCTTTGGTCTGCTCAGCGGCCTGCGCGAATATCTCGGATGAGGGCCGATCGGCCTGCCAAAAGGTAGAGTGTGAGCAATAGGGTAGTCGCGGCACTCACTGCCAGCTTCACTGCTACGGACTCGTCGCTGGCCGAAAGGAAACCTTCTATTGTGCCGGCTAGAAGGAGGAGAGAGGTCGATGCTCCCACCATTCTTATGGCCTGTCGGCCGTGTAGGACGAGGGCGTCACCGCGGGTGCTGTCGCCGGGCGCTATGATTGCGCGTCCGATTAGCAACCCCGCGCCGCCGGCTATGAAGATGGCTGACAGCTCGAGTACGCCGTGGGCCGCCACGAAAGTCAGCAGCCAACCGGCTAGACCGTAATTGGCAAACAGGCCGATGACCGAACCGAAGAACAAGCCGTTAAACACCAGTACAATAAGCGTTCCTATTCCGGCCGTGATTCCGAAAGCGAAGGCGCCGAATGCCACTTGGACATTGTTGGCCACAATGCTGGATGCTACAACAGGGAGATAGGGAGATGGGGCCTGCGCGTAGCCGCGCCCCTTTGACTGCTGTTGGGCTCCGGCCTCGGCCCTGGCCACAACGATGGGCGGCATGATCTGCCGGGCAAGAGAAGGTCGTTCTCGTATCAGGGCGAAACCAGTAACCCCAGAGACTGCGAACAACAGGAATGCAGCGATAACATAGCTGCGCGCCTCTACGACGGCAGCAGGGAAACTCTGAAAGACCAGCTTTGCGATGGATATGCGTCCAACCCCGCGTAGGCCGTAGAGAACGTTGTGGCCCGTGCTTACTACTCGCGCGAGATATTCAGTGACCTTTCTGTCGGCCCCGTAGGTTCTTGCTCGAGCTAGGTCCGCAGCCACTTCGCGGTACTGCGTGGCAAACTTGACCACCTCGCTGCCGTTTAGCTGTTTGAGCCCAGCTTTCTGCAACCGGTTGGCGCGACTAAGGAAGAGATCCCATTCATGTTGTCGTGCAGCTACAAACCGTTCCGCTGCTGCCGCTACGTGTGCAGACCCTTTCGTTTTTCGTGTGGCGCTGAGGCTGGTCCGTCTTTGCCGCTCTGTGTCGTAAAGTTCTGTAAGAAAGACCTTCGTTCTCGGATCGCGCTCGGGAAATCGATCGGCAAACCGTCTCGCGAGGTCAACACCGAGGCGAATCTGCACCTGAGCAGCCAGGGAATCGATACGACTAAGATATTGTTCGAGCAAACGGAACTCTTGATCTGAAAGCAGTGGAGCGCCGGCTTCGAGCACCAACTGCGCGGTTGGGCTAGGTGAGGGAATCATCGCGTTCATGGGCTGATCACGAACTACGATGGTTCCCGCAACGATGTCGCCCAGCCGCTTGTTGTGCCGGTGGAAGAACAGCAGGAGCAATCCGACCAAGGGGACTGCTGCGGGCTGGAAGTCGACGAGTCTCAAAAGGTTCCTGGTCACGGCCGCCTGAAAAGTGATGGGATGGCCAGTCTCCATTACGACTCGGATGCCAAGCAATTTCTTTCCGGGTGTGCGGCCGTGCCGCAAACCCTCAAACACCACGAAATATCCCCAGAGCAGCATGAAGGAGATAAGAATCAGTACGGCGGTTGCCCAGCCGCTCGATGCTCCGGTGAGAAGGTCGGTCAATGCGGCTATGACAGTTACTATGAACAGGATCGTCAGCAGGATTACAAAATCGTATAGCGCGGCGGCGGTACGTGACCCAAGACCTGCCAACTCGAATTCAAGGACAACATGTTCGGGTGTCTCGACCGCTATTCGACGGGAGAACTGTGGGTGAACAGGGGGTCGCGCTCGCGCCATATAGCTTGCATCTTATCGCGAGAGGAGGATCATGGCCAGTTACGAGATTCGTGAGATGTCCTTCGGTGAGATCATCGATGGAGCGTTCGCCATTTATCGCCGCAACTTTGCACTTCTGGTAGGGATTGCGGTTGTGACAACGGGTATTCCGACGATTCTGAACGTCTATGTTACGGCCGTCGGTCTCGAGTTTGTAAATCCGTTCATCCTGTTGCTTTGGGTGCTGCTACTGAGTGTTGGCGGGTTGATCGGCGCCGGCGCAACGGTGTTAGTGATCTCGCAAGTGTATCTGGGTGTTGACCCTAGGTTTGGCGAGGCACTGCGGTTCGCGCTCACCAAGATGTCGAAGATATTTATTGCGGGCCTCGCCAAATACTTGGTTATCGTGTTGGTCTCCGCGGTTCCCATCTTAGTTGGCGGCGTTACCGTTGCGGTCGGAGGAGCCTCGGTGCTCGGGGGGATAGTAGCGTTAGTGACAGGCGTCTTGGGTCTAGTGGCTGCCGTCGTCATCGCTTCCGGTTATGCGGTCGTCACGCAGGCAGTCGTGTTGGAGGAGGAGACCTCGGCGACGGGTGCACTAGGTAGATCGTGGTCTCTTACTAAGGGCTTCAAGAAGAAGGCGTTCGGACTCGGAGTAGTTCTGCTGATGCTGTTTACTGTCCCCTATTTGGCAGCAACTGTTCTAGTATTGCTCGTCCCAGCATTGGAGGTTGTTATCACCGCGGCAGGGGGTTTTCTCCAACTTATTATCTATCCCATCTTTGCCTGCACGTTTACGCTGCTTTACTACGATCTACGTGTTCGGCATGAAGCCTTCGATATAGAACACCTTGGGCAACAGCTCGGGCTTGATCCATTCGGGGAGTGACGTTGCTCACACAGCAGGTGACATCCGATTCCATCGAGACCGTTCTAGCTGACGTATTCATGGCGCCTGAGTACCAGTGGCGGAGCCCGAATCTGCTCAGCAAACTGGGTGAGTATTGGGGTAGCGTCATGGCGGCCTTTGGAGCACTAGAGAACGCACATCCAATCGCATATTGGGTCTTGCTGGGTGTACTCACCGTAGTCTTGATCGCAATTCTCTCGCACTTTGGATACATCCTGTGGCGCGTGTTCCACCCTCTCGACGGGAAGAAGCGACTTACGATGCAGAAGGCGGCGCCGATACGAGATATAGATTGGTATCTTCGTGAATCACAACGTGCAGTTGCAGATGGTCGATTTGTCGAGGCGATGGCACATCGTTTCAGAGCCATGGCCCTGATTCTCAACAGACGTCATGCGCTCAGTTTTCATCCTTCCAAGACTCCCGCTGAATATCTTGCCGAGGCCCGATTAGGCAAAGCCGACAAGGGCATGTTGGGAGATCTAGTCGAGGTTCTCTACAAGCATCTCTTCGGAGGATTGTCGTGCGCGGAACATGATGCTGTGAGGTTTGACGAGTCGGCTGCTAGGTTGGAGCACCGCGTTGCGACGCAATGAACTATTGCTGCTGCCGCTCGCGGCACTCGGTATCATCGCCGCCGTACTGCTCAGTAGTAGGGGAACGAGCGGAGAGGCGCTCCGAGACCAGCGCCGGTCGATCTTGCTCACGGGCCCCGGGGGATCGAAAGGTCTGGCTGACGCGTTGGAGCAACTGGGTGTGCCCGTTGTTGCCCGTCGAACAGCGCTTTTCGACTGGGGCCGGAGTTCTGACAGCGTAGGCGACGGTTCTGAACTCCTAACCTTGCTCGACGTTGGGTCTGCTCTTACAGATGTGGAACTAGGTGTTGTGCGAGACTATGTTGCGGCGGGCGGCTCGCTCCTACTTGCGGGACAAAATGAAGTCGAACGCTGCTTCAGATATCGAGTGCGACAGTTTGCCTCGTTTCAGAGCGATCCCGCCCGCACGCTGCAGCTCTCTTCGGACACGACTGTCATTGCTCGAGCTGTGCTCGAGAGAGTGCCCCACGATTCTACAATTGTATCAGATGCTCCCGACCAGGTAGGGTGTCCAGTGCTCCTTCCGACTGAGACCGACACGCTGCTGGCGACCGACGAAGGTACACCGGTCGTTATGAGGCTCGGCTTTGTCGGTGGAGGACAGGTAACAATACTGGCAGACTCGCGCTTGGTATCGAACCGTCTGCTGAAGGAAACCGATGTCGGCCGGCTCGTGGTGCGTTGGATCTTGGAGGTTCGCCCTTCGAGAGTGGTGGTCGACGAATATCACCAGGGTTTCGGTGAGCACCCTTCCATCTTTGGCGCTGCCTGGCGTTGGATCCTGGCTACTCCGGGAGGATGGTCCATCTTGCAGCTCTCAGCAGCCGGACTTGTTGCCCTGGCATTTGTGGCGGTCCGATTTGGGCCGGCGATCAAGGTAATAGAACGGAGGAGGCGGTCGCCGATAGAACATGTGGAAGCACTGGCCGCGGGCTTGGAGCGGGCAGACGGACGCACGACTGCAATCAACCTCATAGTATCTGGACTTTGGAGGCGGTTGGGCCGTAGCGGCAGCGTAGGTCGAAAGAGAAAGGGCAGCGGGTCCGGTTGGCTAGAGAACTTGGATCTGGCGGTGCACACTACAGATGCGCGAGAGAAGATCAAACGCCTCAGGGAGTTGATCAATGAACCAAGCGGCAAAGTCGGTGTGCTCAATGTCGCAACATCAGTGGAGGACGTGTGGGAAGCAATGAGATTAGGGAGCAAGCACAGCGGATCCTAGCCGCTGTTCGCGGCGTGGTCCTCGGGCAGAGTGAGGCGACCCGTGATTGTGTAATCGCGCTGTTGGCCCGCGGTCACGTCTTATTGGAGGGAGTGCCGGGCACAGCCAAGACCTTGTTAGTGCGAACCCTGGCGCAGGCGCTCAGCGTCGGGTATGCACGCATCCAGTTCACGCCCGATCTTATGCCATCGGACATAACCGGCACTTCTGTGCTGACCGGCGGACATGAGTTTGTGTTTAAGGCGGGTCCGATTTTTCACGATTTGGTTTTGGCGGACGAGATCAACCGCGCTCCGGCGAAAACGCAAGCTGCACTGCTCGAGGCAATGCAGGAACGCACTGTGACAGTGGACGGCAAGAGCCATCCGCTATCTAGTGTTTTCTCTGTTTTTGCGACCCAAAATCCCATTGAATTTGAAGGCACGTATCCGCTTCCAGAAGCAGAGCTTGATCGTTTCATGCTAAAAGTGGTAGTGAGCTACCCGTCGGAAGATGTTGAGCAAGAAATATTGTCGAAGTACCTAGGGGGATTTGAAGCAGATATTCCAGATACGTATGGGGTTAGCGCTGTGATCGACGGCGGTGGGCTAGAAAAACTGCGTGAAGCGGTGCGAGCGGTGAGAGTGGAGCCTTCGATCACGGAATACATTACGAAGATAGTTCGGGCTACGCGGGATGCTGCGTCGCTGACGCTTGGGGCGAGCCCGCGCGGGTGTGTGGCGTTGCTAAGAACCTCCCAGGCGCTAGCCCTTCTCGGTGATCGCGATTTCGTGATCCCAGACGATGTCAAAACGCTTGCGCCTGCCGTGCTTCGGCACCGGGTAACGGTCGCACCGGAATTGGAACTCGAGGGTGTAACACCTGATCGCGCCTTGCAAGCGATTCTGGAGCAGATAGAGGCTCCTACAACGTGATACTTCCGACTCCGAGGGCGCTCGTAGTCTTTGCATGCGCCGCTCCGATAGGTCTACTGGGATTCTTGTCACCCGTCGCGTTGGATCTGATGTTGGCTGTCGATGTGGCGTTGTTTCTGGCCGTCTGGAGTGACGCCAAGCTTGCCGTCGATCCTGCGCGACTGTCGGTTTCCCGCGTTGCTCAAAACAGTTTTTCGGTAGGCCAGAATGTTGCCTTCTCCTACCGGTGGGCTAATCCACTTGTGCGAACGGCTCGGCTGCTGATTCGTGAGACCCGTCCTCGTCTGCTAGGGGGTGTCATGCCGTCTCGCAAGTTGGTGATCGGCGCCAAGAGTATGGTGCGTGAAGAACAGTTGGCAGTACCAGTCCTACGTGGCCGGGAGACGGCGGGCTGGTTCGCGATCCGTAGCCACGGACCTCTCGGTCTGGGCCAGCGGCAGAGGCGAGTCGCCCACGAGTGGGCGGTAATAATCTTCCCAAGTCTTCCAGTGTCACGACTCAAGGCTTCGATCGCAGAGGCCACTCGGCGTCGCGAGGCCGGTCTCCGTCAACTTCGCCGCTTGGGAGAGGGCCGCCAGTTCGAGAGTCTCAGGGAATGGGTACCCGGCGACGACACTCGGCACATCGATTGGAAGGCCAGCGCACGACGCAACAAGGTTATCGCACGTCAGTTCGAAGCGGAGCGCCGTCAGCAAGTACTGCTGGTGCTAGACGCCGGCCGTCTTCTCACTGCTGAGGTTGCTGGCCGAGCACGAATGGAGTATGTGGTTCAGGCGGCGCTGTCACTTGCTCTGGCAGCGACACGGCACGATGACAACATCGGGGTCATGACGCTGGCCGACGAAGTGATGCATTACGTAACGCCACAGCGAGGGCGAAGAGGGCTGCGGCAAGTACTAGAGGTGCTTTCAGTGGTTCAACCCAGGCTGGTCGAATCCGATTATCCTGCGGGGTTTCGCTACCTGGCAGTTAGGAACCGGAAGCGAGCGCTAACAGTTTTTTTCACCGACGTGATCGATCGAACGGCCTCGGAGGCGTTAGTGGCCAATGTCGGATCTCTTCGCCCGAGACACCTTCCTCTCGTCGTTACACTGCGGAATCCTGAGCTAGATCAAGTTGCTGAGGCGCGACCGGTTACGGTGGCAGCAGCCTATCGTAAGGCTGCAGCGGAGGAGCTACTCTCCGCCCGTGATGAGGCGCTAACGCGGATGCGCCGCTCCGGTGCTGTTGTGTTGGACGTACCTCCAGAGCGGGCAAGTGCCGCCGTAGTCGAGAAGTATCTCGAACTCAAGCGACGAGGACGACTCTAGCTGGCTGGCGGTTCAGTTCCCCTTTTTCATGGAGGCGAACACCTCTGCCGGAGTTTTGGCTTGCGTCAGCAGCTCGATTGCGCGCTTGATCTGGATATCCGAACGGGCTCGCCGCCTAAGCTCAGCAGGTCTGCCGAACACGTAGCGGGTGGCTTCGAAGCCCAACTGTTGCGCGATGTAGCTGCTTGCGCCGTTCCATATTGAGTCAGGCATCTCTACACCACGCTGCCTCAAACGTACGAGCAGCTCACCTGCCATATCATCAGTTACGGAAAACTGCTCATCCGTAATTGTCTGGGCGCCTTTGAGATCGAGTGCATAGCGTGACATGGCATCGCGATATTTCTGTGTGTTGGTGCCCAGCGCGCGCGCGAACGCTTGTTCCGATGTCAAAAGAGTATCGAGCAGCTCAATGTCAGGCATGATCCCGCCGCCGCCCTTCAAAATCCGGCCGGCATCGGATAGGAAGGTCACACCGGAATCAGCTAGTGCGCTGTCTCGGAGTGCCTCTGCTTGGCGCTGGCTCAGTTTGCGGTATAGGGGACGGTTGATGGAGCGGCCGCTGGGCGTATACCATCTGGATGTCGTTACGCTTAGCGCCTCCTTCCTGCTACTCGAAAGCGGCAGAACTACGTAGGCTACTCCCTTGCCGTACGTACGTGTTCCCAGGATGAGCGCACGGTCGTGGTCTTGGAGCGCTCCCGCAATGATCTCTGCAGCGCTGGCGGTGCCGCGATTAACCAGTGCTACGATTGGCATGTCCGGCCACGCCTGCGTATGCTCCGCGACATAAACCTGCGATGCGCGAGGTGCGCGCCCTTTCATCTCTACTACGATATCGTCGCGGTCGATAAACAGATCGCCTATGGCCACTCCCTGCTCTAGGATTCCACCCGGGTTACCACGTAGGTCTAGGATGAGCGCGCGGGCGCCGTCCTGCCGGAGCTGATTGATAGCTTGCCTTAACTCCTCGCCCGCAGACTGACTCACGGAGGTGATCCGGACATACCCGATGCCTGGTGCAAGCATCATTGGTGTCTCGACATAATTCACGTGGATTCGAGCGCGGGTAATGCTGAACGGCACAGGCTCAGGCAGGCCTACGCGTGTCACCAAGAGATGGACATCGGTTCCCGGAACCCCTCGCATTACGTTGGCGGCCTGTTGGGTCGTCCAGCCTTCGGTGGACTGGCCATCAATGCTTCTTATTTGGTCACCCGATGACAGGCCGGCTCTCTCTCCCGGAGTGTTGGCGAGCGGAGTCACAACCGTGATCCAGCCGTCGCGAGTGTCGATTTGAATACCTACTCCTCCATAATTACCGGTCGTGCTGAGGTTGAGTTCCTCGAATGCCTCGGGGCGCAGGTATGAGGTGTAGGGGTCGTTGATGCGGTCGAGGAGCCCCTCGATCGCCATATCGTAGAGGTCGGCTCTATCGAGGGTGTCGACATAATATTCGGAGACATAGCTCAGCACCTGCCGGAAGAGCTGTGCCTTGTCCTTGACATCTCGTTCGGATGCAGGCGGGCGCTGTAGTAACCATCCGCCCGACAGGAACGCGAGGAAAATGACAACTGCACCGAGCGCAATTTTTCGAGGCCTCATATCTACCCTCCGCCTATCGTCTGTGGGCTTCAAGCCTTGAACCCCTGTTAAGGGTAATCGGTTCCAACGGGAAGCAAAAATGGTGCCTTGGGCGGGTGCTGGCAACCGCAGCGCGTATTGCTGTAGATCTCGTGGCGCGGTAGCCCTACAAGGTGTACCTTCTTCTGCCCATGACGATCCCTAACTCGGCTCGGGCAGAACCGTTGGACGGGCTTGCAGGCCAGGATCCCCTGATCTCGGTCGAGCTGCGTCCACCGCGTGCGGACCTGTCGACTGCCGATAGTATGGATACGTGGATCGACATGCATCACTCCCTTCGCCGGCTCGCCGCTGACGATACCCTTGTCCTCATCACGGACAATGCGGTCGGGCAGTCCGAAGAGGAGAATCTTCAACACCTGACCACGAACCTTGCCGGCGAACTCGATCCGGCGAAGGTAGTGCCGTTTTTGACCTGTAAGCACTCGCTGGACTACTGTTTGATGTATGCCAAGAGGGCTGCGTCGCGGGGCATACGTGCCCTGGCAGTTTTGGGAGGGGACAAATCGCTAGGAGCACCACGTTGTGTGCCGCATGCGTTTGAGCTTCGGCGAGCCATAAGAGAGCAAGTTCCGTCTCTCAGGTTGGGGGGGTGGGTGAATACTCATCGGGATCCTTCAGAGCAGGTCGATTTTGTGCTCCGCGACGATTACACGGCAGAATTTTACCTGACCCAGATTGTTTCACACCACACTATCAGCCAAGTAGAGCAATTTCTGGCCGAGGCCGCACGACGTGAAGTACCGTACCCAGGTGTTTTCGGTGTGTTCTATTATCGGAGTGCCAACCCGAAGACGCTCGAGCGGTTGAGCAACTATTTCCCCGTGCCGGCTCGCGGCATCGCGCGCGATTTCGAATCTGGTTTTACTGCCGAAGAAATTTGCGCTCTTACAATACGCTCCCTGCGCGATGTAGGAGCCCAGAAGATCTACCTTAGCAACCTAGGATTTCGTCACGTATATCGCCGCTACGAGAGCATTCTGTCGGCGCTGACGAACGACTCACTCTCCGTCTAGCACCCGAAGCGCGAATTCGGTGTTCCCCGCCGGCGCGCTCACTTGCACTCCTTGTGCTGATTTTCTTACCTGCGCAAGGACCTCCATCGCAATAGCCAAGCCTTCGGCAGCTGCGGATTCCGGACCCGCTTCCTGCGCCGAATGCATTCTATTGAGGACGAACTCCGGTACGACGACTCCTGGCACCTCGTTGGCGAGAAACTCTGCACCTCGCAGTGAACGCAGTGGCCAGATGCCGGCGATGATGGGGATTCCATGACCCTCGACGCTTTGCAGAAAAACCTCGAAACCGGGAACATCGAAGATTGGCTGAGTAATGGCGAATTCGGCACCGGCATCTACCTTCCAAGCGAGCCGATTCAACTCGCGTTCCATATCCACTGCACACGGATTAACCCCGACGCCAATCGCGTACTCGGTGGCCTCCCCTATCGCGTTACCACCGGGGTCTAGACCGTGATTCAGTTGGTAGACGACATTTGTGAGGCCGATGCTGTCGATGTCGAACACTCCCGTGGAACCGTACGGTCCAATCAAAGGAGGATCGCCGGTCACGATGACGATGTTGTGCAGTCCTGCCGCTGCGGCACCCAATAAGTCGCTTATCATTCCAAGCATATTGCGGTCTCTGCACGTGTACGACATGACGACTTCTATACCGACTTCGCGCTCGATGATGATGGCAGACGGAAGAACGCCCATTCGGCTTTGTGCCCTGGGGCCGTCCAGCACAGTCACCGCGTCTACGCCTGCGCCCTTGAGCAGTCGACATTGCTCCAACATTGTCTCTGCCGCCCAGCCGCGAGGCGGAATTACCTCGACGCTTGTAACGAATTTGCCAGTGGCAATCTTCTCTCCCCACTTGGAGCGTTGCTCGAGTGGGATTGATGTTACGCCGACTGGTGTCTCTGTGTCCTCACGCGAGACGTAGGCCGATGTCTGGCGAGGTTGAACGCTGGCCACGAAGTTTGCGATCGTCTTAACATGGTCAGGGGTAGTTCCGCAGCATCCACCAACGTAGCGGGCCCCTGCTTCGATCATCCGCGCGGCGTACCGAGCCATATACTCCGGAGCTGCCAGATAGATCTTGCGATCACCTACGTTTCGCGGCAGTCCCGCGTTGGGCTGAACCGAAATCGGAAGATCTGTCACCTGTGCCATCCTCACAACACCGTCAAGCATTGCGGCAGGGCCCACCGAGCAATTGAGTCCAACGACATCGGCGCCCCAATCTGCTAGCTTGCGGGCTGCAGTCTCGACGCTCGTACCGTAGGAAGTGTTGCCGTCGTCGCCGAATGACATTTGGGAGATAATTGGGAGGTCGGATAGCTCTCGGACAGCTCTGTAAGCAGCATGGATCTCGTCAAGATCCGAGAATGTCTCCAGAACGAACCCGTGAACTCCACCTTCAATTAGACCTTGAACTTGCCGATTGAAAAGTTCAACTGCCTCGTCTCGAGATGTCGGTCCGTACGGTTCTATCCGGATTCCGAGTGGTCCAACCGCTCCTAGTACCGCCACGTTCCTAGTGGCAGCGCCGATGGCGAGCTTGGCGGCTGCGCGGTTTATCTCTTCGGTGCGATCATCCAGGTTGAATCCTGAAAGCTTTACCGGGTTGGCGCCGAAGGTGTTGGTTTCGATTATCTCCGCGCCGGCAGCGACATACTCTTCGTGAACCGCCCGGACGAGATCCGGATTGGTTAGGTTCAATTCGTCATAGCAGATGTTGACGAATACGCCCCTGTTGTAGAGTTCTGTCCCCATAGCGCCGTCCATCACATGGACGCGGCCATCCGATAGCAGGTCTGACAGTATGTTGCTCACTGTTTCATCGCTCCTCAGTCTCGTCGTAACCGAGATTGGGTGCGAGCCATTGCTCTACTTCGAGTACTCCCGTTCCGGTGCGTCCGGCATACTCAACCACTTGATCGCGATTGATCTTCCCAAGTCCGAAATAGAGCGACTCTGGATTGGCGTAATACCACCCGCTTACTGATGCGGCCGGCAGCATCGCGCAACTCTCTGTGAGCGTAATACCGCTGTGTGTCGTCACATCGAGTAGTTCGAACAAGATTCGTTTCTCTCGGTGGTCGGGGCACGCAGGATAACCGGGGGCGGGGCGGATGCCGAGGTACTTCGCCCCGATGAGCTGTTCGTTGGAAAGCGATTCGGCAGAGGCATAGCCCCACAGTTCGCAACGGACACGCTCGTGTAACCGCTCAGCAAAGGCCTCAGCCAACCGATCTGCGAGGGCCTTGGCCATGATACTGTTATAATCGTCGTATTCGCGTTCGAATCTGGCACACAGCTCGTCGATGCCGTTACCCGCGGTCACAGCAAAGGCGCCGATGAAATCTTGGACGTTGCTCTCTCGTGGCGCAATGAAATCGGTGAGGCAATAATTGGCTCGTCCGGGCGGTTTGTCTATCTGCTGCCGAAGGTTGTGAATTACGCCGCGGACCTGGGATCGGGAGTCGTCGGCATAGATTTCGATATCATCTGTCCTTGCGTTGGCCGGGAAAATGCCCACGACGCCACGAGGAAGGAGCATCTCCTGCTCAACGATTTGTTGCAGGAGTTCCCTAGCGTCATCAAGCAGTTTTTTGGCTTCGGTCCCGGTCTTCGGATCATCCAAGATATCCGGGTAGTTACCACGCAGTTCCCAGACCTTGAAAAATGGTGACCAGTCGATGTAGTTGACCAGATCTGCAAGCCTGCAGTCATCTATCGGTTGGGTGCCCACGAGGTTGGGAGTTACCGGTTCGTAGTTGCTCCAGTCAATTTGCATTTTTCGTTGGCGCGCTGTGCCTATGGGAATGAGCCTGGTACGGCTCACTCGATCGCCATATGAATCCCGAATTCCCGCGTAGCGAGTCGCGGTCTTCTGGACGAATTCATCACGCTTGTCTTTGCTGAGTAGACTTCCCACCACTCCCACGCTGCGTGACGCATCCTCGACATACACGGTAGGCCCGTTATACCCTTGTTCGATCTTGACCGCGGTATGAACCTTGGAAGTAGTTGCACCGCCGATCAAGAGCGGGATGTCGAAGCCTTCACGTTGCATTTCCTTTGCTACGTGTACCATCTCGTCTAGGGATGGTGTTATGAGCCCGCTGAGCCCAATGATATCCGCGCCGACCTCCCGCGCAGTCGCCAGGATCTTGGTTGCGGGTACCATGACACCCAGGTCTACTACATCGTAGTTGTTACAACCCAACACGACAGCCACGATGTTCTTGCCGATGTCGTGGACATCTCCCTTGACCGTAGCTAGTACTAGTTTGCCCCTAGAAATCCCTGCGCCCGTTCCCGCCTTTTCGCTCTCAATATAGGGGACTAGATGTGCTACGGCCTTCTTCATCACCCTAGCGCTCTTGACTACCTGAGGCAGGAACATCTTACCGCTCCCGAACAGGTCGCCGACGATGCTCATGCCATCCATGAGTGGACCTTCGATTACTTGGACTGCGTGTTCGCATGCCTGACGGGCCTCCTCGGTGTCCTCCACTATGAAATCGAGGATTCCTTCGACCAGTGCGTGCGAGAGTCTTTGCTCGACACCTTTTTGCCGCCATTCTAGATCTGCTTCCTTGGTCTTGGTAGTTCCCTGCACACGGGTGGCAATATCGGTGAGCCGGTCTGTTGCATCCGGACTGCGGTTGAAGAGAACGTCCTCGACCGCCGTCAATAGTTCCTTGGGAACGTCGTCATAGATGGTTAGTTGTCCTGCATTGACTATTCCCATATCCATGCCGGCGCCGATTGCATGATAGAGAAACGACGCGTGCATCGCCTCGCGAACCGCATTGTTGCCGCGAAATGAAAAAGAAAGGTTGCTGACACCGCCGCTCACCAGGCTGTTGGGCAGTTTCTGCTTTATTTGTCTACAGGCCTCGATGTAGGCCATCGCATAATCGTTGTGCTCCTCGATTCCGGTGGCTACTGCAAAAATGTTGGGATCGAAGACTATGTCTTGCGGTTTGAAGCCTACGCGTTCGACTAGGATACGATGTGCGCGCTCACAGATTGCGACTTTGCGATCGGCTGTGTCAGCCTGGCCTTGTTCATCAAAGGCCATCACGATCACTGCTGCACCATACTGCCGGACTTGTCGGGCGTGTTCGATGAAGGAATCCTCTCCCTCTTTGAGGCTGATCGAGTTGACGACGCATTTGCCCTGCACGCATTTGAGGCCAGCCTCGATCACACTCCACTTCGACGAGTCTAGGACAATAGGCACCCTGCAGATATCAGGTTCTGCGGCTATCAAGTTCAGGAAGTCCACCATGACTTTCTCGGAATCCAGCAGACCTTCGTCCATGTTGATGTCAATCATCTGGGCACCGTTGCTGACCTGCTGGCGGGCTACCTCGAGCGCAGTCTCATAGTCTCCATCCTTGATCAATGACTCGAATCGAGACGAGCCGGTGACGTTGGTGCGCTCCCCTATGTTGACAAAGAGACTGTCGGGACCGATCACGAGTGGCTCGAGGCCGCTGAGACGCGTGAGAGGTTCAATGGTGGGTATCGGTCTAGGAGTTACGTCAGCTACTGCCTGCGCTATTGCCTCTATGTGATCCGGGGTGGTACCACAGCATCCGCCCACAATATTCAGAAATCCGCTACGCGCAAATTCCCGCAACGTCTCGGCAATTTCGTCAGGCTCCTGTTCGTATTGGCCGAACTCGTTGGGCAGTCCGGCGTTCGGATGACAACTCACGTATGTATCGCTGATAGACGAGAGTTCCTCCACGTACGGTCGTAGATCCTTGGCACCGAGTGCGCAATTGAGTCCTACACTGAACAGATTGGCGTGGCTTATGGAATACCAGAATGCCTCTGTTGTTTGACCGGACAATGTGCGACCACTGGCGTCGGTGATAGTTCCGGAAATCCAAACTAGTGGACCGTCGCCACCGCCGTTGTCCAGTAACTGCCGGACGGCAAATATGGCCGCCTTGCAATTCAGTGTATCGAACACTGTCTCAATCAGTAGCAGGTCGACGCCACCGTCGATCAACGCCCTTGCCTGCTCAGTGTATGCAACCACGAGGTCGTCGAACGTCGTGTTCCTAAACGCTGGGTTGTTGACGTCAGGCGACATGGATGCTGTGCGGTTCGTCGGTCCGATACTACCCGCCACGAAGCGAGGCTTGTCTGGCTGCATATCCGTGAACTCGTCCGCCACTCTACGTGCGATGCTTGCGGCGGCAACATTGATGTCCCGTACCGCGGATTGGACGTTGTAGTCGGATTGCGATATAGCCGTACCGTTGAAAGTGTTGGTTTCTAGAATGTCGGCGCCGGCTGTGAGATATGCGCGATGAATTGCTTCAATCACATCCGGGCGGGTCAGTGAGAGCAGATCGTTGTTACCCTTGAGGGAAGTGGCATGATCACTGAATCGCTCGCCTCTGAAGTCTGATTCATCCAATTCGTAGCGTTGGATCATCGTACCCATCGCACCATCGAGTACCAGAATGCGATCTTCGACACAACTGCGCAGCATCTCTATGCGATCTGTAATTGTTTCCACGGCAATTCCGTCTGGTAGATAAAAAAAGCCCCGTCGCTTGTGGGCATCGGGGCGAGCTTTTTAGCGACTTGTTTAGCGTGGCCGCAATACGCTGCAAATCACCACGTTACTCAGTTGTTGCAGACAAATATATGGGCTCGGCCGGCAAAGCGGAAGAGGTTTGGGTTCAATGTCCCAGTCCCAGGGCGTCCAGAACGTCGTTGGTCTTCAGGCCTGCCACGGTGACGAGCTTCCTCCTGCCCGCAGCACCGCTGACGATTGAGACTGAGCTGCGTGGTAAGCCAGTTCGTTTCGCGATGAACCTAACAAGTTCGTCGTTTGCTGCCCCATCTACCGGCGGTGCGTGAACTCTGATCTTGACGGCGTCTCCGTACCATCCAGTGACTTCCGTCTTTTTGGCTCGCGGCTGCACGTGTACCCACAGCGCCGTCGGCGTCGCGGGGCTCATCGCAGGATGTTGAGCAACAACGGCATGATGAGAAACTGCAAAAGGAACCATGCAACGAGGGGAGTCGCGTCGATCATGCCGAAGGGTGGGATGATTCTGCGCAACGGTTCGACCAGCCAGTCGGTTAGAGCGTAGGCGGGTCTCATCCACCGATTGTAGCGGCCGACGCCGAACCAGGAGCCGATCACGCGGGCGAACAGTGCGAACGATATGAATTGGCCGGAATAAAGGACTATGAGCCACAATATGCCCTTCGGTCCGGCTGCTCCTGCGGCGGCGGCCCGGAGCACTTGGACGACAAGCCACTGACTGAATGTGACCGCGACGATTCCACCGACGACGCTCGTTCCCAACACCCACCAGGGTGCGCTCTGCGGATTTCCGCCTCGTTGCAGTATCCAGCGTTCGAATGGCTGTATCACAGGATCGGTGAACCTGCGCGTCAACTGTCCGACGGAACTGAAAGGATCTATCCGGCGAGATCGCACTGCCCATGACCCGACTGCGACGACGGCACTCAATGCGAAGATCACAAAGACCACCATCCTGACGATCGTCAAGAGAATCACGACAGGGCATCGCCTACGAGCCGCGCCTGCTCGCTCTGGTGTCGCTTCAGGTACCCCTCGGCCGGGCTCGATCGTTCTGGGCGCGCGACGTACCTGACAGCAACATCGTTAGCGGCGAGCCGCTCCAGCTTAGGGACTATCCACTTACGAGCACCCATGTTGGTGGGTTCCTCCTGCAGCCATACGAACTCGCGAACGTTGGGGTAGTTGGCGATCAGAGTGTCCACTTCCTGCGTCGGAAACGGGTAAAGCAGTTCTATCCGGGCTACGGCCACATGCTTTGCTCTACTACGCTCCTGGGCTGTGACGGTATCATAGTAGATTTTTCCAGTGCAGAAAACTATGCGCGTCACCTCGTCGCGCGAACCGGGAATGGTTGGATCATCGAGCACAAATTGGAACACCCCTGCTGTGAGATCAGATAGCGGTGAAACGGCCCTCGGATGTCGCAGAAGACTCTTGGGTGTCATGAGGATGAGAGGCCTGAGTTGCAGATGCTTGGCCTGTCTGCGCAACAGGTGAAAGTACTGGGCTGGCGTCGAGCAATTAGCTACCCGAATGTTGCCCTCTACTCCGAGAGCGAGAAACCTTTCGAGCCGGGCACTCGAATGTTCCGGTCCCTGTCCCTCGTAGCCGTGTGGTAGAAGGAGGACCAGCCTGGACGTCTCCCCCCATTTTGCGAGCCCAGCAATGATGAACTGATCGATTATTATCTCTGCGCCGTTCACAAAGTCGCCGAATTGTGCTTCCCACATCACGATGGTCTCTGTAGCAGCTACGCTGTATCCGTACTCAAAGCCGAGCGCAGCATATTCGGAAAGCGGGCTATTATGGAGTTCGAACGGCGCTTGTGACCCGGTAAGGTGCTGGATCGGAGCATAGGTCTCGCCTGTCTTGGAGTCGTGGAAGCGCAAGTGACGCTGGCTGAAAGTTCCCCGCTCGACATCCTGGCCTACCATTCTAACGGAATCACCCTCGACCAACATCGAACTCAGGGCAAGAGCCTCGGCGTGTGCCCAATCGAATCCTCCACCCTCTTCGAACGCCCTGGGGCGCCGTTCGAGTACTCTCTTTAGCTTGGAGTTGATCGTGAATCCATCTGGGACTCGCAAGAGTTCCTCGCTGAGCTGGCGTAGTGTATCTGCGCTGACGGCAGTGACAGGCTCAGATACCATCCGCCACTCTCCGCTCGGTCGAACCAAATCTTCGCTGTGATCTAGGCTCTTTTCGCTCTTGAGCGCTTCGTGTGCGCGGGCCAACTCCTGATATCGATCCTGCTTCTGTCGCTCGACGTCGTCCTCAGTCACGATGTTGGCCGCAATGAGTTGCTTGGCGTATATATCGGTGACTTCTGGATGCGAGTCGATGCGGGCGTAGGTTAGCGGCTGGGTATATCGCGGCTCGTCGCCTTCATTGTGGCCCAGTCGCCGATATCCGATTAGATCGATCACACAATCGTCGTGCCACTTCGCACGGTACATCATGGCCAGCCGCACAGCCGCCAGACATGCTTCCGGGTCATCGGCGTTGATGTGGACGATCGGGATGTCGAAACCCTTGGCCAAGTCACTCGAAAATTCGGTGGAACGCGCTTGTGTCGGGTCGGTCGTGAACCCAATCTGATTGTTGCAGATGATATGCAGCGTACCTCCGGTGTCATAACCCTCGAGACATGCAAGGTTCAACGTCTCGGCCACCACTCCCTGGGCAGCGAAGGCCGCGTCGCCGTGCATGAGGATCGGCACCACACAGTTCGGGTCGTGAGTGATCTCCTTGCCCGACCGATCGGTCTGATTTGCGCGGACGTGCCCTTCAACCACAGGATTGACCGCCTCTAGGTGGCTCGGATTCGGCATGAGCACGACATAGACCTCGTCACCCTTCACTACCTTGTACGCGCCGCTTGCACCGTAGTGATACTTCACATCGCCGGTACCGCGTCCCGTGGCCAGAGTATCCTGAATGTCGCATCCGCCTTCGAACTCGGCCAATACCGATTGGTACGGCACACCTACTATCTGGGTCAGAACGTTGAGTCGCCCTCGATGCGCCATCCCCATGACCACGTCGCGTGCTCCCTGCCGCCCTGCCATCCGCAGCGCCAACTCGAGGATCGGAACGAGCATGTCCAGTCCCTCGATCCCAAAACGCTTCTGCCCCAGATAAGTTCGTTGCAGGAAGCGCTCGAAAGTGGAAGTCCGAATTAGGCTGGTGAGTAACTCCCGCCGCTCATCGTCGGTAAGATCGGTGCGATGTCTTCCCGATTCTATTACTTCGCGGAGCCACAAACGTTGCTGGTGGCTTCCTATGTGCTCTATCTCATAGGCGATGCTGCCGCTGTAGACTTCCTGTAGCCGAGGCAGGACCTCAGCCATCGTGTTACCCTCGACGTAGACGCGCAGCACGTCGGCAGGGATCCGGTGCATTATTTCGGGTGTTAGACCTAGTTCCTCTGGACGCAGTGCCGGATCGCCCACTGCTGGACGGCCCAAAGGATCGAGACTTGCGGCCAAGTAGCCGTGTGTACGGTGCGCCTTCACTATGGACATCGCTGCCGCGACGTGGGGCAACAGCCAGTAGGCACTCTTGGACTCCGCACTTGGGATAAGCGCAGCCGTGGGAGATTCAGGGGCAATCGTAGGAATCGCTGGGGCGTCGGCCAGCGCGACATTCATTGAGTCAGCGACTTCGTCGTAGAACCCCTCCTCGCCTTGCAGCAGTCTATCGATGAGTTGCAAGAACAAGCCCGACTCGGCGCCTTGGATGATCCGGTGGTCGTATGTGCTCGTGAGCGTCATGACCTTGATACCGGAGTTCGTTTGGATGGCGCCCGTTGCGACTATGGAGCCCTGCCCCTTCATCAGCCGGGGCACCGAAGCCACGGTACCTATCGTCCCTGGATTTGTGAGCGTGATCGTGCCGCCCATGAACGAATCGGGCAGGAGCTTGTTAGCACGGGCACCGGCGACCAGTCGTTCGTACTCCTGGTGAAAATCACCAAACGACCCGGCCGCTGCGTTCTTGATTACGGGTACGAGGAGTTTGCGTTTGCCGTCCTTGCCCTCGACATCTACTGCAAGACCAAGATTCAACACTCCAGAGTCGATTCGGTGTGGCACACCCTCTACTTCCGCTACTGCGTGGGTCATAGTGGGGTACGCTTGTGCGGCACGGACGATGGCCCACCCAATGAGGTGCGTAAACGAGAGTTTCTTGCTCTGGGCCTGAAGAGCCTCATTCAGAGCTTTTCGAGTGGCCCAAAGTTTGGCGGCGTCTATGTCGCGAAAGGACGTGGCTGTTGGGACCGCAAGGCTCGCCTCCATGTTTTCTAGCAGTCGGAGGGCAGGCCCTACTATGGGGCTCTGCGACCGCGTCGCTGACGGTGGCGCAACAGCCGCCTTGTTGGGCGTTTCAATAGGAGCTTCTCCGTGGAGTCCAGCGTTGAACAACTCCCTCCACTCCGAAGGCACTGACGTTGAGTCGCGGAGATAGTCTTCGTACAGTGCTTGCACGAAGCCCGAATTTACAGTTTCGAAGACGTTCTCAAACACCTAGGTCCTGAGGTTGTGGTAATGAGAGTGAACACAGACAGAAGATATCTGAGCGCCTAGCAGAAGTCACGGACAAGTAACTCGGGCAACCGATTGCCCCTACACTCGCCGAGTTTTTCGCTTCATGAAGTCCATTAAGATGTATTGTCCCAAGGTCATCGAATTCGTGAAGTAGGCTTTACCACGGGAGATCTCGCATACTTTCTTGACGAAGTCGACGAGCGCACGTTCGCGCGCCAGCATGAATGTGTTGATCATTATTCCTGACCGTTTGCACGCGGCGACCTCACGGTAGGTCTCTCGGAGTATCTTGGGATCCAACCCCATAGAATTGATGTAGATTCGGCCGTCGGGCAGCGTCAGAGCGGAAGGTTTGCCGTCGGTGATCATGATTATCTGCCGCATGTCCTTCTTCTGTGTCATGAGAATGCGGCGAGACAGCTTCAGTCCTTCGGCAGTGTTCGTGTGATACGGTCCCACCTGTGCGTGAGCCAGCTTGCCAAGCGGGATCTCTTCAGCCGTGTCGTGAAATAGAACCACACGTATGGAATCGCCGGGGAACTGAGTTCGAATCAGGTGCGTGAGCGCCAGAGATACTTTCTTGGCGGGCGTGAACCGGTCTTCCCCGTAGAGAATCATCGAGTGTGAGCAATCGAGCATCAGGACTGTCGCCGCGCTCGAGCGGTACTCTGATTGGTGGACCATTAGATCGGGATAGTCGATTTCGAGGGGAATTCGCAGTCCGTTGCGGGCGATCGCGTTGGAGAGCGTTGCGTTTACATCTAGGTTCAGGGTGTCCCCGAATTCGTAGGGCTTCGAAATCGAATCTGCTTCTATGCCCGTGGCCAGGTACGGTGTTTCGTGACTGCCGAAGCTTGACTTGCCCACGCTTCCCATGAGGTGCTTCAGTGCACGGTATCCAAGAAAATCGATTCCCTTTTCGGACAAGTTGAACTGGACCTGCTGCGCTGCGCTCTGTCCTTGCCCGTCTACTCCATCCATCTTCTGGTGATTCCCGGGCATGTGTGGCAGCTGCTGGGTGTTGAGGTATCCTTCGTCTATCAGGCGTTGGATTATCTGGTCTAGCAGGTCGGCAATCTGTTGTTCTAACTGGGCGTCGCGCTGCTCATCACCTGTAGACTCGCCTCGGAGCGCTTGCAGCATTTCAGGAGTGAGCCTGCCCGACTCCATGAGTTTTTGGAGGATCGCCTGCTTGAGCGCCTCCAATGATCGGTCTGGATTTTCGGCGTCCGACGGCCCGAAGATTGGGTGATACCACGGTCCGCCGGCAAAGCCGGATTGGAGGAGGAAATCACTCAGGTCCTCGAGCAGTTGTTCCAGGTTTATTGCGTCCAGGAGTTGCGGGAGATACTTGGAGTAGGTCGTGTAGCGCATTCTACTATGCCCTACACATCCAGCGTCATGTTCCCGTCGTGTCCATACGGCGGTGGCTTAGGCCGGGCGCGCCCGTATCCCAGCTCGTCGCTACGGGTAATGCGCTTTTGCGCAACCAATCCTTCGAGTACGAGTTCGCATGCTGCAACCACGGTAGCCGGGTCCTTCATGGGAGCGAGACCGGTGTTGTAAACGAGATCGAGCAATCCGTCTACTGCTGAAAACCCCTGAATGCACACGTCGGAACGCTCGTTTGGCGATACCTTGAGAGCACCTCCGGTGTCGAACCACTCAACTATACCATCGCAATCGGCTCCCCCGGCACGTGCTTCAAACGTGTTGCCCGCCGCACGACCGATGATGTCAGTGGCGACAGCGAGTGCTCCCTGCATTTCTCCCTCGTATTCGAGTTCGAGCTTTCCGGTGACCGCAGGGAGTGCCGCATAGATGTCGGACACACGCGGCACCACTCGCTTTTCCTTTACCGTCACAGCACGTTGCTCCGCGTTGGATACGACGTTTTCCAGCACGCTAATAGGTAAGCGCTGGCTCACGCCTGAACGTCGGTCTACCCGCTTGTCCTCTCTGGCCTCGAATGCGATGCGTTCGATCAGCTCTTGAATGAAGTCGGGTACGTGGAGCGGCCGCCCGTTTCGCTCTAGCCATGCTTCCTGCAGCGTGATCTCCATGCCATGCGCTAGCGTGGGCGGATAGTGCGTGTGGATTTCGCTACCGATGCGGTCTTTTAGAGGGGTGATGATCTTGCCGCGAGCTGTGTAGTCCTCCGGGTTTGCAGAGAAGACCAACATGACATCTAGCGGGAGGCGTATCGGATACCCTTTGATCTGGACATCGCCTTCCTGCATTATGTTGAACAACGCCACTTGAATCTTTCCGGCTAGGTCGGGTAGTTCGTTGATTGCGAAGATTCCACGGTTGCTGCGCGGCAGCAACCCGAAATGGATAGTTAACTCGTCGGAGAGGACGTGACCGCCGCGGGCCGCCTTGATTGGATCTACATCGCCCAAGAGATCTGCGACCGTCACGTCGGGAGTAGCCAACTTTTCTACGTAGCGGGCGTCGCGTGAAATCCACTCAATGGGTGTATTGTCGCCATGTTCCTCGCTCAACTGCTTCCCGTACTTGGACAACGGTTTGAATGGATTGTCGTTCACTTCGCTACCGGCGATGATCGGCAGTTCGAGATCCAAGAGGTTTGCCAACGCACGCAAGAGTCGACTCTTTGCCTGACCGCGCAAACCCAGCAGAATGAAGTTGTGCTTGGCGAGCACTGCGTTGATAATTTGCGGAATGGCAGTCTGTTCGAAGCCCACGATGCCGGGAAAAACCGTTTGACCGCCCTCGAGCATGCAGATGAGATTCTCCCTCATCTCATCCTTGACAGACCGAGCACGCCGTTGTGGATCGCTCCACTCTGACTGCCGCAGTTCACCCAAAGTTCGTATCGTAGAGTTCATCTTACCAAGTATGCTTGCGTGTTCATGACTAAGGAAGGACCCATCGTAATCTATCCCGTCTGAATCACGGTTGTTCCACGCCAAGTAATCTGACCGCCACAATTCCATTGGCTGGTATCGGTACGCGAGCCACGCCTGCCGTCGGTGGGCTGAGTTCCGCCAAATCTCGCTCCAGGAAGTCAACCATTCTAATAGATGTAAAACTAAGAATCTCGCTGCCAATCGAGATTTCGCGGTCCACGCCTAGGAGTTCCTGGATGTAGAGTATCACGCCGCGGTCGTCGTCAGCCGGTTTGAGTCCAAGGACCGCCGTACCGACTTGGTCTACCGAGAAGATTGATCCGTACGTTGGTAGGTTGCCGGCCCGATTTTCAACTATGCGCGCCGTAGCAAATGGTTCCGCCTCCCATCCGAAGACCCATGGGGTGTCGGCAGGTGAGAAGGGTGACGCAAGCTGGAGTCGATAGCGGGACAGTCCGCGCGGGGCGTAGCTCGTGAGAATGCCCCCACGTGTTACCGATGCAATCGGAGCGGTCATTCCTCGGAACAGCACATGCGTGTTGTCGTCCGACAGTTGAATCCAGCGCAAGTGCTCGATACGATCGAGCGGAGCTGCGGACTCGTCGTATCCAGCGGGAGTTTCCCAGGTGACTTGAGGTTCGCCGAGAGAGAACGCGAAGCGGTACTCCATTGCCTGTGAGCCCACGCCCTGGGCTTGGTTCTCGATATCCAGCCAGGGCAGGTCGTCGTATACTGTAACGGTGGTGATGAAAGATCCCAGGTTGGGTGACCAACGTCGCAGTTCGAGTCGCGATGCTACGCCAGGAAGCCGTTGACGCGAAATGCGCTCCAGTTGCGATCCTTCTAGTTCGTTCAATCCAGGCGAACCGTCCAATACTAGCTCGCGTCCGTCTGATTTGTTGATTAGGGACGCAAGCGCGCCGGTGGTTTCATCGACTCGTACCGACAACCTGTTGCCCTCCAGCGTACTGCCGCGGTCATTCGTCCTCCACCTGTTGCCCCCGTCCTCGCTATCAAGGAAATACGCGTATCCAAGAGCCGGTACGTCGGTAGCGATTTGATCGGTACCATCAGTCATGCGGACCAGGCCCGATCTAGCATATGGCGCCGAGTTGAAAACCAGAGTGCCAGGAATCACTACGGGGATCCTTGACGTGATCCCTGCGATTCCGCCGAGCACCGCCATCATGTTGTTTGCACGGTCGGTTCGCGCCGCAACGCGCAAAGTCGCTATCGACGCCAGCTGTGCCGGCGTAAGGTCGTCTGCCGACCGCGGCTCGAGCTTCGGAACGGGTACGGCAGAGGCTCGCCGTTCGACGCGCTCCCGGAGTTCGGCGGTGTCGCCTATGACTAGCTTGGGATAGGCCACGCGGGCGTTCCATGCAGCCACCGCGGCGGGGATTTTCGTCACGGCTTCCTCCGCTACCGTGCCTAAGAGGTAGGCGATGTCCGAGTCGTATGTTGGCGAGAGCAGAAGAGGTGACGTTGTGAGCCATTTCTCGACGGCGCCTCGCATTTCGTCGTAGGATGCACCGAACTTCAAGTCACCTGGTGTACCGTTCCACGGAACGGTTACGACGAGCAATTTCCCTCCTCCAGGCACGTTCCAGATTTGCGATGGTTCGCCACCGCGTTGTTCTAGTGCCAGGATTCGAACTCCCGATCCCGATAGAGCCATCGCGCTGGTTTGGGACAACCTCCATCCATCTGGAACAATCGTCACGCTACTGACCGGGATTCCGAATCTGCGTTCGATTTCCATCGCTGGGACCGCCATCCGGAGGAACGGAAGGTGATCCATGTGATCGAGGTCCAATGAGGTGGGAAGTGGGTTCACCGTTACATTTGCCCGCCGGTACGTGACTGCCTGCACAGCGCGGCGGATCGGCGAAAGTGTTTCAATCTCCTGCAGGATCGATGCGGCGTCGACTGCAATGAGGAGATTGAGTGTCCACCGGCGGTTGGGCACCAGGCGATGAGTCGTGCGGAGCGGCCGCCGCAGTCCGGGCGCTTCCAGCTCAGATACTATGCCCGTCGGGCGGTTCACCTCCAGCCAGAGTTCTCCGAGGAGAACGTTGCCGGTGCGTAGAACACCGGCCGTGCCCAGTAGTTTTCGACTCCCGTTGTAGACCCTGAGTCGCCCAGCGGGCACATCGATGTTTTGGATCTGAAAACGCACCAGGTTCTTGGAACCGTCGGGGTGGGAATAGAAGATGGTGGACTCGGCGTCAACGATGGGCGTATCCGGTGTTGCTCCGCGGCTACCGCTAACGATCGCCGTACCGGCAAAGGTGCTGAGCGCCGACAGAAAGCTACGGCGGTCGGTCACTTGCAAGCCATCATGGTAGGTCGACGATGCCACGTTTGGAATGAGCTGCTCATGGAGGGTAATTTACACGCCGTGCGTGTCATTGGTTGCTTTCTCATCGTTATGGCCCTGACAGGGTGTCGTGACCGCGATCCACAAAAGGGGAACGAGCAGGACGCACCGGAGCGTCCACCCGATTCGATCATGGCACGCGACACCGCCAAGGTCGAGCGCTGAAGCTACACCGCTACCACTTGCCCGCTAGGGTGCTGACGGGAACATTGGTGAGTAATCGGACCGTCAAATTTCCTGCATCGCTATGACAAACCAGAGGCGAACATGACTGCTAGAGGTGATACGCTCACGAACGTGGAATCAAGACTGCTTGCCGACGTTTCCGTTGACGTCGGTTGGAAATTGCTAGAGCGGTTCGCCGAATTGAGGCGGGAATCTGGGATGCCGGACGAGCATGCAGCGGCCCAATATATCGTTGATGAGCTGGAGCGGCTGGGAGTGGAGCACGTCGTGTACGAGCCCGAGCTATACCTGTCCCTGCCGCGCGAGTCGGCAGTGATCGTGCCGGGTAGCGACGGCAAGGAATATCGTGCTAAGCCGCCGGCCTTTGCCGTACCTACGGAATCGGATGGACTCACAGCAGAGGCCGTGTATCTGAGTGCGCCTCCCATCGAGGACATCGACGAACTCTTTGAGACCAAGCAGGTCAGCGGTGACGAGGCTGTGCGCGGTAAGATCGTCGTTACGGACGGATACGCCATGCCGGGTTCGGTTCAGCGATTCGAGCGGGCCGGTGCAGTAGGACAGATCTATGTGAATGCCGGCAAGAACATCCATTGGGGGATATGTACGCCCATCTGGGGCATGCCCACCGACGAGAACCTTGGTCAGAAACCCAAGACTCCAGTGGTTGCCGTGAATCGCAGCGACGGCGAGGAGATTAAGGCGCTCTTGTCGAACGGTCGGCAGAATCTGACCGTGCGGGCCTCGCTGGACGAAGGATGGTTCAAGTGCAAAATTCCGGTCGCTACGATTCGTGGTAAGTCGGACGATTTTCTCCTGGTGCATGGGCACTATGACAGCTGGGATGTGGGAATTGGTGACAACGCCGTGGGTGACGCCACGCTGCTCGAGTTGGCGCGCATATTCCATACACACCGGGACGACTTATGCCGGACGCTCAAGGTGGCATGGTGGCCGGGACACTCGATGGGCCGCTACGCGGGGTCCACCTGGTATGCTGACGAGTTTGGGCTAGAGTTGCGCAAGCGTTGTGTTGCGGCTGTCAACATAGACTCACCCGGATGCTGGGAAGCGAGCAGGTACGATGACGTGATGTGGATGGCCGAGGCAGGGGACTTATGCCGCGGAGCCATAAGGGACCGCACAGGATTGGAGGCCGGCAGGCGCAGACCCATACGTGCGGGAGATTACTCTTTCAACCAAGTAGGTCTCACATCTTTTTTCATGTTGCTGTCCAACATCCCCAAGGAGCTGCGCGATGAGTTGGGGTTCTATCCGGTGGGGGGATGTGGCGGAAACATCGCGTGGCACACTGAAGACGATCGACTCGATGTGGCTGACCGCAAGTATCTGAAGCAAGACCTGTCGGTTTATGTGACGGCCATTGTGCGGGTTTTGAATGCCTCCGTGTTGCCATTCGATTACCGCGCGACCATAGCAGAACTGTCCGAGGCGGTAGGCGAGTACGAACAACAGGCCAAGGGATTAATAGATCTGTCGAGCATCAGGGAGGAACTCATCGGTCTTCAAGGCGCGCTCGACGATCTCTATCGCAAGATTGCGTCAGACTTGTCTGAGGCCGAGTTTGCGTCTGTCAATGAAGCATTGAAGGAACTGGCGCGAGCGTTGGTGCCACTGAATTATGCCCGAGGTGCTCGATTCCAACATGATCCTGCACTGTCACTCGGCATCATTCCTAAGCTCGATGGGATCACTCGGTTGGCGGCGTGCTCCAAGAATGCGCTGGACCAGCTACCATTTCTTCAGGCCGGGCTACGACGTCATATCAACGAAGTAGCTGACATTATTTATGGCGCTCGCCAAATGGTGTTGCGTTACATCTAGTGCTCTTGGCTCTTGTCAGCGTCATAGCTGTTGCCCAGGGGCAGCTCGAGTCGTCCGACATTTCGATAGATCTGAATGAGCGGTCGGCCGTAATCCTGGCGCGCTACCAGATAGTGAATGCCACTCGCCCGGTCCGGTTCGTCTTGATCAAGCTACGTGGCCAAGAAATTCGACTGGATGCCGCGCCGGGTGATAGCTCGATCGTCGACGTGCACTCTAAAGCCGGCCTATACGAGTTTACCGTGATCCCGTCGAACTCGGGAATCAGAACCGTGAGCGTGCGGTACGAAGTGTCGGGAAAGGTCGATCGAATTCCGATTCTCAATCCCGACGTTCCAACCGACCCTGCAACGGGCGCGGTCTCAATAAAGATTCGGGGAGTTCCTGCGAGTGCGGCTTTGAGCGACGCGTTCCCCAGACTGGTTCGCGATAGGGACGGCTCGGTGTCGGCCACGCTGCCGAACCTGCCGAGTGTAGTCCGCCTGCCTGCGGCGATGGGAGATTGGAGCACCAACCGGCTGTCCGATCTGTCGGTCGCGCTCTTGATTGTGCTTTCGTCCATCCTCTGGTTACTGCGGCAACGCTACGTCAGCGCGCGGCACTCGGACTCAGGCTAAATAGGAGACCATGGGACTGACCCTGGGTGTTGTACTGGTCGTCTATTTCGTACTGGTGTTGGGCATCGCGGTGTGGAGTTCGTTCAGAACCAAGACCGAAGACGACTTCATCGCAGCAGGCCGCTCGATCGGTCCGTTCGTGGGCGGCGCAGTATTGGCGGCTACACAGATGAGCGCCGGAACGGTGGTGGGAACCATCGGCAGACATTATCTGGCGGGTGTATCGTGGTGGTTTATCTGGTTCGGTGTGTGGTCTGGCTGGCTGGTGTCGGCCTTCTTCGTCGCACCAAAACTCCGGCGGTTCGGTGCACTTACCGTTCCAGACTACATTGCCGCTCGGTTTGGGAGCGCGAAGGCTGGTGCCCTGGCCGCGATCCTGATCGTAGTGTCCTACACGATCTATCTCGTAGCACAGTTCCAGGCAAGCGGTGAAATTGCGCTCGCGATCTTCGGCATTCAGCCGCTGACGGCAATGCTCGTGTTGGTTGGTAGCACCGCGCTTTACACGTTGCTCGGCGGCGTCAGGAGCAGCTCGTACATCGAGTTCATGCAAACGCTGGTCATGGTAGCCGGGCTGGCCATTGCGGTCCCGGTGCTGCTGAGTCATGCGGGCGGACTTGGCCAGTCAGTGCAGTTCTTGAAGTCGCTCGACCCTAGACTGTTGGGCTGGTATTACGGCCCCAAGGAACTGGCGGCGTTCGCTATCAGTTTCGGCTTTTCGATCGCTGCCGCGCCCTACGAGATGACACGATACTACTCGATGCGTGACGAGCGCACAGTCAAGCAGGCCATCGGTATCTCGATCGGGTTCCAGTTCATAATCGGTGTGAGCGTCATGTTTATTGGAATGCTCACTCGGGTTCTTTTCCCGAACCTAGTGTCGCCTGACCAGGCCAGTTCTGTCATGGCGTTCGAGGTACTGCCGCCGTTGGTTGGTGCATTGCTCATAGTTGCCATGGTGAGTGCCATAATGTCCACCGTCAACTCGGTGCTCTTGGTTACCGGCGCGTCGGTCGCACACGATCTGTACGGTAAGTTTGTGCGGCCCGGTTCGAGCCAGCGTCGCCTGGTGATGGTGAACCGCATCAGCATTGTGGTCTTGGCGTTGATCCCAATCTACTTTGCGCTTCAAAAATATGGTGACGTGCAGACCATCGTGGTGGAGCAAACCAAGTTCATTGCGAGTTTCTTCTTCGTGCCAGTCGTGATCGGTCTCAACTGGCGGCGCGGTACGGCGGCTGGTGCTGTGTCGGCGATGCTCGGCGGGTTCCTGGCTTGCCTGATCTGGGAGTTCACCGGGCAGGCGGGGTTTGCGTCCCATGGCATAGACGCCGTTGAGGTAGGTGTCGCAACGAGTTTGATTCTTTTCGTAGTGGTGTCGAGGTTTACGCAACCCGTGCCGAAGGCGAATATCGGGATTTTCTTTCGTTGATCTGCTCCTTTCTTAATGCCGGCACATCAGCCGTTTGCAAAATCAAGTACCCTGTAGCGGTATTTCGGTTATGCCATGCCGAGGGTATCTTTGTACTGTGGCGGCAACACAAGATTTGAGAGGGTAGATGCCAATTGCTGCCAAGTTTTCTAAAGAGTTCTACGCCAAGCTCGGCCACGGCATCGCCGATGAGCTGGTAGACTGGTTCAACACAGTGGACACAACGTACCGCTCCGAGTTCAGAGAGTTGTTCGAGGTCAACTTCGCGCGTTTTGATGCGAAGCTTGAGCAGCGGCTTGCGGAGGTTGAGGGTAGGCTCATCAAGTGGATGTTCGTCTTCTGGGTGGGGACTCTGGGGACTGTGATAGCGTTACTCAAATTCTAGTGCCATACCGCTCAGGCGATCTTCTCCTGCAAGACGCGGGGGACTTTGGCGATAACATTGTGTTTGGGTTGAACGTCAAGTTGCCCTGAACGTCACGTCCAAACCACGCGCACGTCGTACTGACCGAAGTTGCGGTCGTGCGTCACGATCGCGAGACCTTCCAACTGAGCCTGAGCGATCAGCATTCTGTCGAACGGGTCGGTGTGGTGGGTGGGCAATGAGCCGGCGGCAGCCGCGTGGTCGAAGTCCACGGGCAGTTTGCTGAACTGACTGTCTTGGACAGCCTGCCCAAAAGATCCCGGAATCCGAAGCTTACCCAGAGCAATCTTGATGGCGGCCTCCCAGGCAGATGCGGCGCTCACATATACGAGTGCGGCACCCGCAATGGCCTCCCGTGCCTCCACGCTCAGTTGCGGGGCTTTCTGGCGCCACCAGATGAAAACATGAGTGTCGAGCAGGAGGCTCAGGGTTCGCCACCCTCGAACGCGGAGAGAATATCGGCCGGGAGTGGTGCATCGAAGTCATCCGCCACCCACACGCCTTCCTCCCAACCCCCGGGCATCCGTGGGCCGTTTGTGCCGGGCATTGGCACCAGGCGTGCGCGTGGCTCGCCGGCCCGGGCGATAATGATCTCCTCGCCTGAAGCGGCGCGCTCGACCAACTCCGACAGTCGGGTCTTGGCCTCGTAAATGTTGACTGGCTTGGACATAGTTCTCCTGACCAACTTGACCAATCTACTCGTTTCCCTCTAGTTGGTCAAGTTGGTCGATTTGTGGCGAGTTCTCAGCACGATAGAGGCGTTCTCTTGGATAGGAAAAGGAATGCGTCAGCGGAATTGTTGGCAGGTTCCGAGCGTGCGTCCCAGCCGCGCGAGCGTTTGCTCGGATCGATACCTTGGATTACCCTTTCGCCATGATCAAGGTCGTAGCATTGGACGCCGACGACACCCTGTGGCACAACGAGCCGCTCTTTACAGAGACGAAGAACCGCTTTCGCGATTTGTTGGCTGGATACCACTCGCCAGAGTGGATAGAGGAACGGTTGTACGAGACGGAGATCAAGAACCTCCGGCACTTCGGGTACGGCATCAAGAGTTTTGCGCTCTCCATGATCGAGACGGCCATCGAACTCACCGAAGGGCGCGTCAGTGGCTCCGAGATCCAAGAGATAATGAACTTTACCACGGACATGCTGAAAGCTCCCGTGTGCTTGCTTGATGACGTGGAGCAGGCGGTATCCCAGCTTGCCGAGTCCCACGATCTCATGTTGGTGACCAAGGGGGATCTGTTCGATCAGGAATCGAAACTCGCGCGATCCGGCTTGGGTGACTTCTTCAAGGATGTCGAGGTCGTAACCGAGAAGAGCCAGGCCACGTACGAAGGGATCGCAGCCAAGAGAGGAATCGAGCCACAGGAGTTTCTAATGGTGGGTGATTCACTCAAGTCGGACATCCTGCCGGTGATCGATGCGGGCGGACGCGCGATCCACGTTCCCTACGCCACCGTATGGGTGCATGAAACGGTTCCGGATGACGTCATACGGACCTACGAATTTGCCAGCGTGCAGGCTATCAGTGAGGTGCCGGCGGTCGTTGCCGCACTCGCTGGCTAAATCAAGCCACAAAATGTCGGTTGGTTCAACGAACCGCTGATGTTACGAATCCAGCCCCGGCGCACCCTCAACCGTATGCGGAATCAAGTACCACCTTGCGGCATTTCGGTTATGCCATGCCGAGGGTATCTTGGTACTGTGGCAGCAACACAAGATTTGTGAGGGAAAGATGCCAATTGCTGCCAAGTTTTCTAAAGAGTTTTACGCTAAGCTCGGCCATGGCATCGCCGACGAGCTGGTAGACTGGTTCAACAAAGTGGACGCGACGTACCGCTCAGAGTTCAGAGAGTTGTTCGAGGTCAACTTCGCGCGTTTTGATGCGAAGCTGGAGCAGCGGCTTGCGGAGATTAAGGCCGAATTGCGCGAGGAGATCGCGGCGCTGGAGCAGCGGCTTGTGGAGTTCAAAGCCGAGCTGCGTGAGGAGATCGCGGCTTTGCGGGCCGATTTTAGTTCTAAGCTCTCGGGACTTGAGAGCAGGCTCATCAAGTGGATGTTCCTCTTCTGGGTGGGTACTCTAGGGACGGTCGTAGCGTTGATCAAACTGTAACCCTACGCCCGATCTCCGGCTATGAGAGTCCAGCCCTGACGAGGGCCGGCTCGGCCAAGAAAAGCGTCCTTACAGGACGCACTTCCGGCACTAAGCAGCCGAGCGAGGCCTCGTTAGGCCTCGACTCACGATCCAATTGGCTGGATGCTGTCCCATGGCGGGTGGGGCATCCCCATGGCGAGTTCGGGCATCGACTCGCGGTTGCGGCGCGGGCGGTAAGCACAGCGGCAGTTATTCGCGTTATTCATGGGGCAGCTTCTCCTTTAGGTGTTGTTCGTGTAATTCCTGTTTGGTCATCTTCAGCTTGAGGTCGTGCAGTTCTTTTTGGTGTCTGACCTGTCCTTGTCGGTGACGCTCGGCCATCACCTTGTGCAGCTTCATCTGCTGATCTTCGGTTAGGAGATTCTTGATCCTGATGAGCATGCGTAGGTGCGCGCGCTTCATCTGTTCTTCGGCCTGCATCAGGCGAGCGACCTGCTCCATTGCCGCCTTCTCGTCTACCTTGGCCGGGCTCATGAGTTCGGTGAGCTTCTGCGTCTGATCTTGGAGATCCCAGTCGAGTTCGAGTTGTTCCCGCTGGAATTCGCGAATCACTTTGGTGATTGCGTCGCGCTGTTCGCCTTGGAGATCGATTTGTCGCCGTGCCTGCATTACGACTTCGGGAGGAAAGACGTGTTCCTCAATACCCTCTTGGGCCAATGCGGGAACCGTACTTCCTACAGCAAGCGAGATCAGAACTGCGGCGTATCGTTTCATGGTTACATCCTCCCTTGTGTTGCCGTATCTTAGTTATTTTGAGCTCCCAAGTGATTCGGTCGGTAAAGCGGAATGCTCAACTCCCCCACGGCGGGTACCTCGCTCAACATCTCACGACTTCGCGAGTTCATCAGGAAATCACTTGGTGCGCGCCAGACTGCTACGTTGTAGGTATCCGGAATTCTGGGATAGCTATCCACTCTCGCGAGCCACAGCGTCGTTCCACCTGCGATCGCGACCAGCACGATCGCGGCCCATGCGGGAGAAAGTCGCCGGGCGACTGGACGGGGTGACGCGAGCATCTTTGCGAAGCTCGGTATGCGCGCGCCGATTTCGTCGCGCAAGCGGTGGAACGAATGAGCCAGTCCGTCTTCGTGGATATCGTGGTTGCGGTCGGTCATCAGTCGATTCTTCCATCGAGTAGTCGGCGCAACGTCGTTTTACCGCGCTCGTAGTGGGTGCGCGCAGTGCCGAGCGACACGCCCAGTACATCCGACGCCTCGGCGATTGTGAGATCCTGATAGAACACGAGATGCAGGACGTCGCGCTGCCTCTGCGGTAGCTGGTTCAGCGCTTGGATCAGGGCTCGGCTCATCTCGGTACTCACCATCTGTTCAGCGGGATTGGAGTTGGTGGATGCGGCAGCGGTTGTGCCACGTGCGATCCAACGTTCGAGTCGCCTGCGATAGCGCGATACGCTGCGCCGATGCTCGGCGCCGGTTCGTCTCACCACGCCGAAGAGCCAGGTGCGGAACGTAGAGCGGCCGTCCCACCGTGCACGGCCGTCCAGGATCTTCAAGTAGCTCGCCTGCAAGGTGTCCTCGGCCTGCGAGCGGTCCCAGCGGCAGCAAGCGAGTGCCCAGCCGAAGGCGTCAGCGTGGTTGCGCTCCAGTTCTCCCCTAAGGTCATCTGGCCTCATCCGGTGAAAGATGGCTCTGGCATGGATCCTTTGCACTTCCGGTAGATGAGTGGCGGTCGCGGACGATTTATATGACAAGGCCCCGGCCCTGGAGCGGATGGCTCGATGTTCTCGACTGGCATGCCGATGCTCAGTTTGCGTGCAGCTTGGCTCCTGTTGCTCCCGATGCGCCATGCACTTATTTCTTGTAGGAGTTGGCTTGGCGTATCGGAAAATGAGCGTTAGACGTCGTTGCTGGATTTTTTCAATTGGTGCTGGTCTGTAGTGACGGAGCCGGGCCGGACTGGTTGCGGGTTTCGTGTGACTAGCGTGGTTCGGGAGAGTCTGCGTGAGATTGGCATCAGAGCACCAGGCCTTGCAAGGTCCGATTGCCTGCCTTAGCATTGGCGGTGTAACGGACCCGTAACTGCACAAACTGCACAGTCTCGCCGTTCCGGATGAGCGGCCGGACGTTGTCTACCCCGACGCTCCCCATCGCAGTACTGCGTGGAGCCGTGGAGCGTGAGTTGTCGCGGATCTCGCTGCGGCAGGCTGCGCGTGAGATCGGTCTGAGCCCGAACGCATTGCGCAACTTCCTTGGCGGGTCCACACCACGCCGCAGCACGCGAGCGCGCATCGAGCGCTGGCTCGCCACGAGACCGGCCTCAGGCAGTGCGCCCACGCTTCGCCGTTTCCTGCGGCTCCTGGAGAATGTCACGCCCGACCTCCCCCCTCGTGAAGCCGCTACCTTGGGTCAGGAAGTGAGTCGCTTGCTGCTGGACGCATATGAGCGACAGCGGGTCCCGCCCCCCCGCTGGGTCCGCGAACTGGTCCGCCACTACCGGGTCGACCGACCCGGCGACGCTCAGGGTTGACTCGGCGCGGGCGCCGAGGGTATTCTCGGCGTGCAGTTTGTGCAGTTTCGACTTGTCCGGAGCATTTCGTGACCCCAGCGAGTCCGAGGATTCTCGTAGTTGAGGACGACAACGCGGTGCGGCGGGTACTTGTGCGCTTTCTCTGTTTGAAAGGCTGCGACGTTCGAGAGGCGCAGCATGGTCTTGAGGGGCTGGAGCTGCTTCGCCGGGAGCGCTTTGATGCCATCGTGTCGGATATATCGATGCCCCTGTTAGACGGGTTCGGAATGTGGCAGGCGATTCGGCGAGAGCGGCCCGGAATGACGGTTCGAGTGTTGTTTATGAGCGCGCTGGGGCCTCCGCAGGACCTCGCGAGGGTTAACGGCGCCCGCTACATGGCCAAGCCGTTCGAGCTGGCCGAGCTGTGGTCCGTGCTCGTCGCGATGTTGGCGAGCCCGGGGCCTGACGTTACGAAATAGGGGAACCGATCTGTGCAATTGCGTGCCTTTACGGGATCGGGTCCGCCGACCCGATGCGGTCGTTGAAAGGCTAGGTTCTCCGAGAGTCGAAGCCCTGGGCGCCGCAGCGCGCTTCCAAGATCACCACGCAGCCGTTTGCCACAGCGCGCTGGTATATCATATAATAGCTAATATTATATATTATATATGGAGATATTATGAAGAGTGTCAGTGCATTGGCTTTGCGGAGGCAGCTTGGGCGGGTGTTGGATGATGTTGCTGATGGTGGCGAGCCGGTTCTCATCACTCGGCGCAACCGGCCGCTGGTCGTGCTGGTGCCGGCCGAGCGGTACGAGACGGGTATCTCGTCCAGGGTGCAGCGGCTCGATGCGGCGGCGGCGCGCGTGGCCGAGTGGCGGGCGGAATACGCTTCCCGGATCGCGAAGGCGGATCCCGTCGGGCTCGTTCGAGACGACCGGAATCGACGGTGAGGGTGCTGGACGCCTCGGTAGTCTTGGGGTGGCTCCTGCGGGAACCGCTTCCCACATCTTACCAGGATCTTCTGGGCGATCATGTGAGCGGGCGGGTGGCGGCGGCGGCGCCGGAACTCTTGCACTACGAGGTCGCGAATGTCCTGGCGTGCGGTGCTTCGCTGGATTCACAAGCTGCGCGCTCGGGTTACGAGCGGTTCGCGGGACTCGAGGTGGAGACCTTCGCTTTGGGCGACCGCGAATACCGCTCCGCGCTTGACCTCGCCCTTACGCATGAGATCACCGTTTACGATGCGAGCTACGTGGCTCTGGCGCTCACGTTGGGTTGCCGTTTGGTGACGGCGGACCGTAGGCTCGCCGAGCGGATCGCGGGGTTGGGTGTAGCTGACGTGGTCTGATGCGGAGGGTTGGCATCGGTGACCAACACGGCTTGACGCAGCCGACGTGGCGAGATGTTTCACGGCATGAACGATATACGTTCACGGCAAGAAACGAGCTCACCACCGCTCCAGCGGGCGCGGGGCGAACGTCTACCCATTGTGCAAGCTCCACCGTCAAATGGTTCTATCCCTGTCACCGGCCATCGAAAACTACACAGATCTGGCCATCGACAATTGAACTAGGAGACTACGCATACCGTTTCAATCCACGCCCGCGTGCGAGCGGGCGACCTGCGGAGCTGGCAAAGCGGCCAATCACCGTGTTTCAATCCACGCCCGCGTGCGAGCGGGAAACGGGACGCCCCTCAAGGACCTACAGACTGAGAAGGGTCTATCCCCGCGTGCGCGGGGGAAACCTCAATTTGGGGACACCCCGGGCGGCAATACAAGGTCTATCCCCGCGTGCGCGGGGGAAACGGATTGTCAGACCATGCCGTTGCCTCTGCTTGGGGTCTATCCCCGCGTGCGCGGGGGAAACACAGAGTCCCGCTCGGCCATCACACTATCACGGGGTCTATCCCCGCGTGCGCGGGGGAAACACGTATGCCGTGGGTGGAATAACCGCCGCTGAGGGTCTATCCCCGCGTGCGCGGGGGAAACTGGGATTCTGGGTATGAGGGTGAAAGTGTCTGGGGTCTATCCCCGCGTGCGCGGGGGAAACCTAACGCCGTTGTTTGAATCGCGTCGACCAAACGGTCTATCCCCGCGTGCGCGGGGGAAACCACGATCACCCAGTCCAGGGCCGAGGTTTGGACGGTCTATCCCCGCGTGCGCGGGGGAAACCCGGGCAGCCACTTTCCAAGTTGGTTCGTATACGGTCTATCCCCGCGTGCGCGGGGGAAACGTGAAGGCGTTCGCCACGTCCAGCTCTCTCTGGGGTCTATCCCCGCGTGCGCGGGGGAAACGGATTAGATCCGTAGCTCGCGTAACCGAAACACGGTCTATCCCCGCGTGCGCGGGGGAAACACCCCAACGAGTAAGAGTCCATTGCCAACCACGGGTCTATCCCCGCGTGCGCGGGGGAAACCATGATCTGTCCGAAGGCGACCAAGATGTTCTGGGTCTATCCCCGCGTGCGCGGGGGAAACTTACGTCGTGATCGAGCGGTCAACTATTTAGACGGTCTATCCCCGCGTGCGCGGGGGAAACTATGGTTGGAGACGTGGCGTAAGATGCTATTAGGGTCTATCCCCGCGTGCGCGGGGGAAACGGGCGTGTGTTCGTTGGCCTTCTTCCGCTCCACGGTCTATCCCCGCGTGCGCGGGGGAAACGCAGCATTATTGAGCTTGAGCACCTTGGATGTGGGTCTATCCCCGCGTGCGCGGGGGAAACCGCTTTCTCCTGGGCGCGCTCCCACGCGTCGCGGGTCTATCCCCGCGTGCGCGGGGGAAACGAGGATCGGGGAGTACATCGAGAGACAGGGACGGGTCTATCCCCGCGTGCGCGGGGGAAACTACGTCTGCGGGTCGATGCACCAGGGAGGCGAGGGTCTATCCCCGCGTGCGCGGGGGAAACCGTCCCGGTATGCGGCCCACCGGCCACACCTAGGGTCTATCCCCGCGTGCGCGGGGGAAACCGATCATTTCGGCGCTTGGTCGACTCCGGCTACGGTCTATCCCCGCGTGCGCGGGGGAAACATCTCCTCACCGTTTAGGATTGCGGCATGATAGGGTCTATCCCCGCGTGCGCGGGGGAAACTCTGGCCCAGTCAACCGCATCCGCTTCGCCGTAGGTCTATCCCCGCGTGCGCGGGGGAAACCACGTCCCGCCTCAATTCCGCCACTAATACCACGGTCTATCCCCGCGTGCGCGGGGGAAACGTCAAGGGGTCGAGGAGTCAGTCTGGCGTGCTGGGTCTATCCCCGCGTGCGCGGGGGAAACGGTATACGTCATCTGGCTCTCTCACCGTTCTGGGGTCTATCCCCGCGTGCGCGGGGGAAACTTAAAGATCGAGACAGGGCCATCTTGCATAACGGGTCTATCCCCGCGTGCGCGGGGGAAACGTAGGATGGTGGGAGCTGGATGTACGTCAATGGGGTCTATCCCCGCGTGCGCGGGGGAAACCGGAGGTGCTCGTGCTCGAAGACGTGAAAGAAGGGTCTATCCCCGCGTGCGCGGGGGAAACCTCTGAGGCCTCGAGCGCTAATGCGACAGTCAGGGTCTATCCCCGCGTGCGCGGGGGAAACCAGGGCAGGGGATCGCTCGTACGACCCAAGGCCGGTCTATCCCCGCGTGCGCGGGGGAAACACAGCGCAGGTGTACATTGACGACACAGAACCGGGTCTATCCCCGCGTGCGCGGGGGAAACCGTGGAGACTCGGCGTTTCCTTCGGTGGGGAGAGGTCTATCCCCGCGTGCGCGGGGGAAACGACAGTTAGAGCAATTCCTTGACGACAGTGACGGGTCTATCCCCGCGTGCGCGGGGGAAACCAGTTCAATTTCAACGGTAGATGCAATGTAATGGGTCTATCCCCGCGTGCGCGGGGGAAACTCCACATATCTACCTCCGACTTTGTGCCGCTAGGGTCTATCCCCGCGTGCGCGGGGGAAACCCCGTCCCCATCGATTACCGGTAGGTCTATGTGGGTCTATCCCCGCGTGCGCGGGGGAAACTTCTGCTCGCACCAATGGACGATCTTTGCCAACGGTCTATCCCCGCGTGCGCGGGGGAAACCTCCGTTACAAACGCTGTCGCCCCACTATTTACGGTCTATCCCCGCGTGCGCGGGGGAAACTAATCGTGACAGCCATCACCGACGACAGCATGGGGTCTATCCCCGCGTGCGCGGGGGAAACTCATCAAGTACGACCTCGATCTCGATACCGTACGGTCTATCCCCGCGTGCGCGGGGGAAACGTGACCGGCCTCCGCTGCCCTTGGTGTAAACGGGGTCTATCCCCGCGTGCGCGGGGGAAACGGACGATCTGGAGAAGATGTTCAATGAGCGAAAGGTCTATCCCCGCGTGCGCGGGGGAAACAACTGAAACCGTTAGTAATGGCGCCGTTTTGGGGGTCTATCCCCGCGTGCGCGGGGGAAACCCAAGTTGGGCACAATAGGGCCGCGAATCAGGTGGTCTATCCCCGCGTGCGCGGGGGAAACGATCGGGAATGTCTCCCGCTACTAGTGCCGCAGGGTCTATCCCCGCGTGCGCGGGGGAAACGGCCAGGAACTTAGACGCGAACCCTCTCAGATGGGTCTATCCCCGCGTGCGCGGGGGAAACGGGCGGTAATCATCGCAGTTGTGGTATTTGTAAGGTCTATCCCCGCGTGCGCGGGGGAAACCCGGCATCTAGGAAGGACTCGCAAGGTGCCTAGGGTCTATCCCCGCGTGCGCGGGGGAAACTGGGGCGGGGGCGCGCTAGGGTGCGTTCCATGAGGTCTATCCCCGCGTGCGCGGGGGAAACTCTAGCTCGCTTGTGAGTGGACCTGGACGGAAAGGTCTATCCCCGCGTGCGCGGGGGAAACACGCCGAGCCTACCTGCTAGCTCAATCGGATGAGGTCTATCCCCGCGTGCGCGGGGGAAACGCTGTGATGGCCGCAGTGACTGGACTATTCAAAGGTCTATCCCCGCGTGCGCGGGGGAAACGGCCAGCTCCGTGACCGCGATAGCCGCCGCGAGGGTCTATCCCCGCGTGCGCGGGGGAAACTGGCCCGGACCTTCGCCGAACACACTAATGGAGGTCTATCCCCGCGTGCGCGGGGGAAACCCACGACCCAAGGGCCGAGACTCATGCTCTTAGGGTCTATCCCCGCGTGCGCGGGGGAAACGAAAGATGATGGACGACGCGCGCATTGACGGCGGGTCTATCCCCGCGTGCGCGGGGGAAACATGTTTCGTAGGGCGGCGTGAGTTCGTTCGGTGGGTCTATCCCCGCGTGCGCGGGGGAAACCCTGTAGGGCATATTCATACCCATCCGTAAAAAGGTCTATCCCCGCGTGCGCGGGGGAAACTTCGCGCGCCCCTCTTTCAATTTCGCGGTGCGGGGTCTATCCCCGCGTGCGCGGGGGAAACGAGCGCGGGCAAGGCTACGGAGTGGTCGCTTGCGGTCTATCCCCGCGTGCGCGGGGGAAACTGGTGTGCGGTCCCTTCGGTGATCCCGAACCGCGGTCTATCCCCGCGTGCGCGGGGGAAACCTTCGACCACCTGAGCGTAGGGCAAGGAATTGGGGTCTATCCCCGCGTGCGCGGGGGAAACTCGGGGTCCTTCAAGCCGCGATATTGCAAGTAGGGTCTATCCCCGCGTGCGCGGGGGAAACGGCCATGAATATCCTTGGATGGGGTGGGAGGAGGGTCTATCCCCGCGTGCGCGGGGGAAACTAATATTTTGAGTGCGTCGCGGCATGCCGGCAGGGTCTATCCCCGCGTGCGCGGGGGAAACCACGTCATCAACTATTTCGTAGTCACCCTCCACGGTCTATCCCCGCGTGCGCGGGGGAAACGCGGCATTCCCCTGCTACTGCGAGGACTCGCGGGGTCTATCCCCGCGTGCGCGGGGGAAACTTTTGCGTTCCAGAGCTACAGTATTCTCTTTCGGGTCTATCCCCGCGTGCGCGGGGGAAACCAGAAACTGCCGGGGCTCTCGGGATCCTTCTTGGGTCTATCCCCGCGTGCGCGGGGGAAACAATGCGGGCACGATCGCGACACCGCCAGTCAGGGGTCTATCCCCGCGTGCGCGGGGGAAACCGCTGGATATCTTTGACAGCTAAAGCATAGCGCGGTCTATCCCCGCGTGCGCGGGGGAAACTTGACTTGAGCCAGACCCAAACAGATCGACCTGGGTCTATCCCCGCGTGCGCGGGGGAAACTCCGGCAGCAGAGGTTGATCAAGCTCGATACCGGGTCTATCCCCGCGTGCGCGGGGGAAACGGTGACCTGTGCCTGGTCGATCCCGGCTTCTACGGTCTATCCCCGCGTGCGCGGGGGAAACGGCAGGATGCTGGGGTGGTGCAGGTAGCGGCTGGGTCTATCCCCGCGTGCGCGGGGGAAACCCGGGAACGGGAACGCTACGCGACCGAGGCCGGGGTCTATCCCCGCGTGCGCGGGGGAAACCCTCTTGCACTTTGCAAGAGGGTTGGAGTGCCGAGCCGAACTCATTCATCCAGTATACATCAATTGTCAAAGAGCGTATTTAATCTACCTCCACCGTCTCCTCCGTCTCGCCGTCAGTATTGCGCCGGGCCAAGAAGATTCCGCCTGCCTTGTGCAGTTCACGGGGCGGCACACCGAGCGTGGCAATTCCCTGACCGCCTGCGAGCGCCGGTTCTCGCCAGGTCATGACGATCCCGCCCCCGCCGAGTTCGCTGAACCAGTCCTCGAGCACAGACCAGACGCGCTCGCGTACAGCTTTCGTCATTCGTGGCGACGTATAAACGCCTGGTGCGATCTCTAACATGCACGACGCCAGGAATCCGCGGAAGCGCGCGGCGACGTCAACTGTTACCAGTACCGTCATTGGTCTCAAACAATGCTTTGATCTGATCGATCATCTTGGGAATTAGTTGTACCTTTCGGAAAGTCTTGCCGGCAAGCCGTCTCACTACTCCCTCTACAGAATCTGTCGGCCGGCGTAGACAGTGACGCACCCCGCCAAAAGCCACCGGCAACGTGACGGAGTCCCGATGCAGGTCAGCTATGTCGAGACAGAACGCGATACCGGAATCCTCGTGGATAAACCCCAATTGCGGCACCGCGCCAACGGTCGCTACGGCGACCATCGCAGCAGCCTGGACTGCAGTCGCTGCATGATTGATGGCTTGGTTTGGAAGGTCAGTCGACATTGGGTTACTGCGGTCGTAGCGCCTCCCAGACCAATCTACTTCATACTCCTCAGCCAAGCGGCGATAGGTTTCCTTCATTCTCGCTCCTTCGATCCCGCGCAACACGCTAATCTCCGAATGCTGGAGGACCTCTCCCAACCGCCAAGCATACATGCGTCGAGCGACATCGAGGCGGGTACCATCTGCGCTTGCCCAAGCAGCTACCTGCTTGCGTGCGAGAGCCGAGTGGTCCGGGCCAGACGGCATGCTGGCATAAAATCGGACGCCGTCCTGCCCGACAACGATCAAGCCCGTACTATGGCGAGCGAGAATCCGCAATGCGTCGTGACTAACTGTTGTACCCGGCCCAATGAGAATGCATGAAAGCATCTGGTACGGAATCGCATAGTCACCAGCATCAAGATCTCCAGCCCCTGTCGTCGTAAATCGCAGGGTCCCATCCTCAACAAAGAGTTTGCCTCGTCCCAGCCACAACAGACCGTGCCGGTCCCCGTGCGGGATCCGTGCAGTCTCAAGTCCTAGACGGCCCTTGAGTACCAATTAGCCAATGGGTATGAGGAGCAGCATGCCAAATCCGAACGCTCGATGTCGACCTACACCACGCCGTAAGAGTTCGGTGAATTTGCCACCGTCGGTAACAGTAAGCATGCCCTCCACCCTTACGTCGGGACGTTGTCGAACGGAGGCCCGCCGACCGTTCCGTTGCGCGCGCCGAGCGATTCGAATCAGTCGAAAACCTGTCATCCGACATGCCTCGATTTGCGCACCCTCTCTGCGTTGGAACTGTTCCTCCAACCAGTGGATATACACTGCAGATCGGGAGTCCGGACATGCCTCGGCCGTGGTGTTACATTGAGCTAAGTAAGCATCTATTTCTGAACCTCGTTTGTAGCATGGGCTATCAGAATTCGCTCGGACAACGGGGCAGATCCTTACCTCGAACCGATACTGCGATCCCTCGTTCCAAGACATCGGCATCCGCTTTTGTGCGAACACGTCCCAGTCACAAGACGAGTGTATGTATGGATCTGCAAAGCTGTCAGCGTGTACGCTTAAGTCCTTGACATCACGGCTTGTGTAAGCAGTTACGTCTAGCCAGCGTCTTCGGACATGTCCCAGGGAGAAGGGCTTCGGAGCATCATTGCCGAACAACTGACCTAGTTGACAATGGACGAGGTAACCGTCATCGACACCGTGAAGCGGCAATCGCATTTGCCGGCCTGTCTTTACCAAGCTGCGCATGTCTAGGCCGAGGCGTACCATGTACAGCTGCTTATTCTGCGTCATCGTTAGTGTCCCCCACTGAAACCCGGATCTTGCCATGTCGAATGTTGCGCTGGCCAGCATGAATCTGATTCTTCCAGTCTCTTTCATCGGTGACTACCATCATGCGGTGATCTTGGATTGGGTCATCCTTGTCGGCTGGCCACCATGCCTGGACTGTAGCTTGTCTGGTGTAACCTGGACGGTGAGCAAGGGGGGTCCCTTGTAATGCGGCTAGCAGAGACTTCGCGTGAATGCGACCAAAAAGCAATGGCCCACTCGGTATGCAGCACTTTCGGCCGATGAACAAGGGCCGAGCCGGTTGTTTCAGTGCCTGTTCAACTTCGTCGGTAGTTGGTGAAGCGCCAGTGTCTCTCAACGTCAGCGCAACTGTCATAACGCTATCGGCGCGGTACCACCGATATCTGGGATGCGTGTCTGTCTTGGCACGTCCGCCTGAGCGCTTCTCCAACACGCGATATGTGGTCCATCCTCCTTGGCACATCAAGGATTGTCCCAAATCTACTATTTGGTAGTCCACTATTAGCTGGCCAGGGCAGTCGGAACGAGCTGCGTAACGCAGTCTTCGTTGTAGATCCTGAAGTGAATCTGCGTCACGATGGTGATACCCAAGAGCGTTTCCGATCAAGCCGGTCATGGCAGATGCAGATGGGAACTCCCGAGTGATGTTGTTCCTATCAACTATAGGACCGCCCAAACTGAAGATCGGAGCATCAAATCTTAGAACCAGGATATCCAACATGAGTCACTCCCGAACCATGTCGGCCGCCCATCGTGCCAAATCCGGCAGAGACACGGCCTGTTCGACGCCTACCGCAGCGCAGAGATCTTCGTCTGTGTTTTGTGCCGAGAGCATCCGTGACACGCCATTCCGGTACATGGTATCGAGGCTGCTGAGGTGGTTCGTCAGTGACAGGTAAGTGTTGGCTAGCAGGTTCGGCCGTTCGCGAACTGGTTCGAGGAAGGCGTTGGCTAGAGTCCTCGGTTGGGCGGATCCGGCCTCTCCCAACACGAAATGTGCGTAGGCGTACGGCGCGGTCGATCCCAGCTTGGCGCCCGGAGAGACAGTCGCGATAAGGTAGGGGACACGCTCCACTACCTGCGCAGCTAGATCACGATCCGCGCTCTCCCAGTCCTCCTGCTCGCAACCCTCGAGGTTGGATATCAGGAGCGGCACATCGATCACCACATAGCCATAGTAGAGTCCGCTGGTCAGTTCGGTGGATCCGATGTGGCCACTGCCCAGTTTTTCGTCATCCCCTTCTTGGAGCAGGTCGTCCACGGCGGAGAAGTAATCGCTCTCCGCTGATTCGGCATGGACAGTGAAAGCATGGGCCACATGCATTGCAGCATCACCCCGCGCCAGTATGTCGCTGGTCACCATCCGCCCGAATAGTGCGACTCCGAGCCCGGCACTAAGCCTGGCCAAGTTCTTCAAGCCGTCTCGATCGAAGGTTCCCTTCACGGCTTTCTCTGCCTTCTTCGGGTCGGATAGATCCTTGCATATTCTTCCAGCTTCGCTGAGGAGGTAGTCGATCTCAGGTCGGCCAAGCACGGTGATCTGGCCGGTTTGTAGGTCACTATCGTTGCTGCTGTCTTCCTCTTCCTTTTTCTTCTTGGCTTTCTTGGCCTTCGCGCTTTGTCCTAGCACTTCCACCATCAGCGCCTCGGTCACCGCTCGAGCCAGTTCGCCATCAACGCCGTCGTCCTTGAGAGGACCAAGAATGAACCGGTCGAATGTAAGGCGCGATCTGATGGTCTGGGGAGCCTCAAGCTTACTGAGCGAGTGCTCGCCGTCGAAGGTTCTCCAGTGACGCTTCAAACACTGGGACGAAATGCGCGTCCGTGTAACACCTCCGAACGGTATGCGTTTGGCAAAGCCAGCGTCGTCCCGGTTCAAGAGAGCTGACGGGTAGGAAGTAAGGAAATGAAACTGCAAGAATCTTGCACCCATGGTTCACGTTCTCCACTGGAGGTTCTGGATCATCAGTCACCGTTATAGTAGTAATCGCGCGCGAGCTTACGCCTTACAGGCTCGGCGTCGCTGAACACGAGAAGTGCCAGATCTGCACAATCGGCGCTCTGTCCTTTGGATGCGAGGTACGATGCAGCAGACCGAACGTGACTTCCAAGCGTAGCATCACGTGCCCGCAGTAACCTTACAAATCTCAGCTCTGAAAACCCGGCGTGGGCCAACGCAGCGCCCAGAGACACATTGTGTTGGTGCAAGCCAGCCAAAATCGCCAGTGCGTTCAGAACGATGGCCCACTTCCGTTCAGTTTCGGCGAGCAAAGGATCATGATTTGGTAACGTGTCGGCAGGGACATACGTGGAAATGATCCGCCAGAATGCCGACGCCCCGAGGTCATCGAGGTCCATTCGTCGTAACATCGCTATATCGCCACTACCTATGTCCCGCCCAAATGCACCGGCGATTCGATTTACGATGCTCATGATCGACGTTTTCGAGTGTGGCGGTTCGTCTGTCGCCTGGGAGACGCTCATCACTTGATCAGTCATGTTCCGACCTTCTGTCTTCGAGTTGATAGGGTCGCCATTCCGGAAACCGCTTACTGCGTGCGCCGCGGAACATACGCTCCGCGGCGCTCAAGGCTCGGTACCGTCTCACTGACGGCAACGGTACTGATTGCATAGCGCCCTTCAGTTGGCGCTCGGCCAGATCCAGAATCACTCGTTCCCAGCGTCGGTGCGCTTCCTGCGTGTCCAGGTCGGCATCTTCCCATAGGCAGTCGAAGAACCGCTCATCAACTGCGCGATCGAAACCGTCCAGCCAAGCCCGAGGGCGTTCGTCTCGGAAATCGATCGAATCCGGACCACCCTGAAGTAGCACACACAGTGCAGGCTTGAGCACATATCGCTCGGCTGCGGCCGTCTGTTCCACCCGCCACCGCGCCAGGTCAGCCAACCGATTCCTCGGCTCACTTCCCACTCCTAGCAGCGGCCGAACCTTGGGCGGTATAGGAATGATACGCTCGTGCCATCCATCCGTTTCTCCCCGGCCACGTACCAGGGTGCACGCCAGGAAGATCGGGGCATTGCCATCTTCCGGCCGAAGGTCGGCGGTAGGTCCCATCCGGTAATCTGAGCCAACAATTAGTTGGTGTGTGAGCTTGTAGGAAAAGCCGGTGCCGCTAACCGTCAGTGCTGCTCCCTTATCCTTGCTGATCGGCGTCCACGGGTCACCGGTATCACCCTTCAGTTCCTTAGCGGCGATCCGTGGTACCTTGCTTGGTGCCTTAAAGGCCGTGAATCGACGCTCGTTCGTCAGTCGAATGCGTCGGCAGACCTCGATGAAGAAGGGATCGAGTCGACCGATGTCCAACGAATCGAGACCATCCCATTCGTGGAGCCAAACCAATGCCAGACCTCCGGACACCTTGTACCCGTGCTCGCGAACCAATTGTTCTCGAATCTCGAGAAGTACGGCGACATCACGTAGAAACCTGTGGCTCCGCGACAAACTAGCGGCGAATGATACGCACGGCCGACTACCGAATCCTTGATTCATTCGGGCGATGCCGTAGTTGTTCCGCCCGAGGACGCCTTGCATAGTCTGGAGGGACACTAATGCGTACAACCAGTGTTCGGGCCTAGCATTGCGGATACGTCGCGCCTTGACGTCGTGGTTCTTGGTGGTGATCAGGACATCGAGCAAATCTGGGAAACGACCGACCTGGTTGAATCTGTCCAGCGTATCCTCCGGGACAGGCGGCTGTAGGAACGCAGGCTTTGATAGATCTTTTACCACCAAACACCACGCAGATCGTTCTCCGTTTGCTGCCGCAATCAGTTGCTCTGTCCACCAGTCAGTGTCCAACGGCGGCTTTCCTGTACCCGATTGATGTAGCACGATTGCAGCCAACTGGCAGAGGAATGCGTGCCACGCATGCGTCTGATGGACCTGCAGTGAGGTAAACGACTGCACATCATCGTTAGCCATACCGGACAGCACTTGTGGAAGGGTTAGCTGTGCCTCGCGTCCGCCGCTGTACCCCACACCTATCGACGGTTCGCTTAATAGATCGTGAAGCATTTCAGTCATCTGCGCGTTCCTCAGTAGACCTGTGTTTATCGAGTTTCCGAAGACCCAGGTGGTCGTAACGATATCGGACGCGACCGAACGTGAACATGATTTCGTTGTATTCGGACTCGATCTTCCTCGGCTCCTCGTTCGGCTCTGCCTGATACACCATGTGTCCCGGCAGGGATAGCTCCCGAATTCCGTTTCCAAAAGGCCCAGGCAGCTCATGGCTGAAGCGTACCAATCGATCGTCAACTCCCAAGCGGGTCTTGATAGCGCGCGACAGGTCACCAGACGGGAAAAGGCAGTCCTTGTGAGTGAAAGGAACCTCTCGGTTTACTAGGTTCAGCCTTGCAAGACCCTGCTCGGCGTGAGTCACACCGGACCGGTGCTGATAATGTTTGTGCCACTCATCTCCCAGCTCAGCCACAATCGTGGCCAAAGCCTCTGGATGGGTTGCCTGTTCGACCAGTTGCCGGTTCATTGTGGGAAGCTCCACCTCTTGCGAATACTCAAGGATTCGCCAACTAGCTTCAAGGACGCGGAGATCGTCGTACACTGTGCCGAGACCGTGTGGTCCAGACGCCGAACCGTGCTGTTTGATTAGCGGTGTCAGGTCACGCTCTTTGGGTACCAGAACCGTGACCGCAGCTGTCTGGAACCCTTGAGTGCATTGACGTTCAGAATGCCGGTGGAGCCGACCCAACCGCTGTAGCCAAACATCGATCGGACAGAGGTCTGTAATCATGTAATCGGAGTCGATATCCAGACTTTGCTGAACTGTTTGGGTGGCAATCACAACACAGGGCTTGTCCAGAGCTTTGGGCTGGAACTGTTCGTTTAGCGCTTTATCCAGTGCGATTCGGTCTTTCCGGGCGAATCGGGCGTGATGGGGTGCCGAGATTTTCCCACATCGGAATAGCAGCTGGGAGTCGGACCCCAGGCCAATTGCTTCAATCGCTTTCTGGGTGGCGATACAGTCTCGAACTGTGTTGCGAATGACGATCACGCGCGCGCCCTGGCGTGCGGCATCGAGAGCCATCTCGGCCACACTCCTCGGTGAGCTCATAATCGGAGACGTCTCGACACGTATCGTCTTCGGTGTTCCGCTGTCCTGAATGGGAATCTGCCGGATAGATTCGCTCAGAGGACGGTGTGTAACAAGTGGATAAAGTGTACTAGAAGCTGTAGCGAGTGACGGTAGTTCGTACGCAGCTTCACCCGACAATCGTAATCGGGCTACAGCGCCTAGCGTCGCCGACATGAGAAGCGCATGACCGCCGGCAGCTAGATGATGTTGCAGCACAGCTTCCAAGATCCGCGTCATGTATGCGTCGGATGCGTGAACCTCGTCTACAACCAGCAGCTGCCTTAGGAGCGACGATGCACGAAGATGTGCATGTGATACGGCCAAAGATGACAGGAGAATCTGATCTACAGTACCAACCACTACCGCGCCAGCTAGATATCGCTTGGGTGCCTCGGCCGCCCATCCCCGGTACCGATACCTCTCGTCTTCATCATCGTTCCACAGTACCTCAAAGTGCGGCAACCGTTCGGCTCTCTTGTCATCCGCTGCTATGTAGCCGGGAACGGCCCGAATAACTGGAGGCCGAATCTGTTCGTCGGGGAAGGCACGCACAACCGCCTTGTAAACGCGCTCAAATATCTGGGTTGCAGCGGTTCGTGTCGGAAGGGCGAAATAGAGACCGTCCACGACGCCAGCGTGGAACAGTGTAATGAACCTGGCCAGAGCCGCCTCCGTTTTGCCGGAACCGGTCTCTGCCTCGAGGATGGTGAGGCTCCCTTCCTTGTCGATATCCAGGTTGGCAATACACCTCTGTGCGTCGCGCGGGTCAAAGCCAGAGATTGTAGCGAAGCCCGGCCGGTCCGAACCTAGGGAAGCACGAGCACCGGTGGCATCGAGTCCGATCCTGGATAATGCCAGGCATGCTCGCTCTTGGCTCCACGCGAATCGGTCGTGATCTGCCTCTTCTGAAAATGGAAAAATCTTGGTGTCGGATCCGAGCCAGTCGGCCAACGTCAGGAATCCATTAAAAGCGTGTTGAAAAGCTGAATCCGCTGGCAATGGATCTAAGGATCCACCGAACGCGTCTGGGAACCAACATCTCGCTTGGCATGCCAGATCCGCGATACCCTCGAACGGTTGGAGTTCCCCCATTGTTTGCCATATATCTGAGCGCACCGGCGAGCCGAGCGCAACAGGTTTGCCATGATGGGCCAGTGCGGCTACCAGAAGTTCTCCAAAGGTCTCCGCCTCAGTGCACCACGAGCATAGCTCGGAAAACTGGATTGCATCTGCCAAGCGACTGGCAATCTTGTCTCCGGAGCCGAACAAGGCCGATGGTTCTCCAACATGACCGGCAGTAGGTGTCTTCTTCAAGTAGGCCTTGTTCTGAAAGCCGATATTGTACTTGCCCAGGTCGTGCAGCGCTGCCAGATAACACAAGCGAGCGCGCTGCCCCTTGGACAGGTCATCCAGGCCACCGAGACCTGCAAGCCGTTTTCGAATCACTGGCTGGTTGAGTAGTGCCTCAAAGCACGCCGCTACGTCCGCGCAGTGATCTACAAGAGGATGCCATGTGACTTCCCCATCGTGCCGTTCAAGTTTTCCCCAGAAGCCCGTCGGTTCACCTTCCATTGTCTTTTCCTGTGAGAGTTGTTCCTTGACGGTGAATCTGACTTGGCGTGAGCCGGTAGACAAAGCATCAGTCCACAACTTGCACCCCGATCCTTCCCCACGATAGGGCGTTTTTGGGACATCATACGTCGTTCTTGGGACATTTGCCCCCGATTTCTTGGACTGCTCCGATGTTCTTCGAGCATTTGATCTCTCCTCGGTCACCTGCACCGTGAGTACGATAGACCATTTGAATTATCGCTCATATTCTGAGTGGTGTTCACCTGAGCACTCTCTGCTCGTGTCGAAGCTAGGTGGGGGGTGTGACAATTCGGTCTACGCCGATGCTGCCGAACGACCGCTCCGCAATCGCCAATCGGCGATCCGTAATCTGAAATCACCTGGGATCCGTCGCTTGCCCCCTCTAGCAGACTCCCGCAATCCGTTGCAAGTTCTAGGCAGCCGACCACATTCGCACTCTAGCATGGGGGTGTGACAATCATCGATACCACTGATTCCGACTTCCGGCCGCCCTGGCCCATTTCGCATATGCCGTTCATCGAGCGGGCGGGGGACAGTGCGGGCGTGGAGAGTGGTCAGCTCAATTTGGGCGCCTTCCTGACACTCCGGCTAGTCGATCAATTCGCGAGCGGCAATACCCAAAGCAGGGGAACCCTTTATCAGATCGAGGCGACACGGGATTACCTCACGGATCTGCCCCAGGGCACCGAGGAAGTCGAATTGCTCCTGGGGATCGTTGAGGCCTGTGGCGAATGTGCTTGTGCGGAGCACCTACGCCCTCTGTGGCAACCGCTTGTCAGCTACGCGGATTGGCTGGAGCAAGACCGGCCCGTGGCGGAAATTTTGGACGTGCTGCGTACAGCCCTTCGCGTAACGAACGTGGACGATGTCGAGGAAGCCATTCAAACCCACCTTCGCTGCGGTGCGGTCTTGTTGTCGTGCCTCGAAACCGATGAGGCCGACGATGCATTCAAGGCAGCCGGAAAGCTGGCGTCGGGCCTCTCGAATGAACATTGGGGGCTAATCAGCCGGACCGGCCGGGCACGTGTGTTGATTGCGTGCGGCAACTTCGAGCAGTCGGAACGCGCGCTCGAGAAGCTGAGAAAGGACGCCCAGAAAGGCGGTGACCGTAAGGCCGAGGCGCTTGTGTGCCAGCAGTTAGCCGAGGTCTGCCGATTTACGAACCGCGTGGATGACGCCGTGGCTATGGCATTTGAGGCGGTAGCGTGCTCCCATACGTCACTCGACCGTCAGCAGTCAGTCGAAATATTGGGGTACACGCTGTCCGAGGCCGGCCACTACCAGCCGGCCGAAGATGCGTTCAACTTCGTGTTGCAAGGGGAGCCGCCGCCAAGGCTACGGGTTCGGGCGCTCACCCAACTCCTTCAGCTTGCGGGCCTCAGGGGCAACCGGGTCGGCTTCGAGCGGTTGCGCCTCCGGATCCCGGCATCGGAGGAGGACCTGACGGAGACGGAACGGCGCGATCTGGAAGTTACGCTGGGAATGGCGTTCGCGCGCTTCCGTAAGACGCGCCAGGCGGTGCACCACCTGGAGAACGCCATGCGGCTGACCGAAGAGGCCGGGCTCTACGACTACGCCGGTCCCGATCGGGCGCTCCTCGAGGGCCTTTCCGTGACCGACCCTGTACTGGACTACGACAAGCTCTTCCTGACTTTGTCCCGAGACGTGCCACCCGTTCCCGCGGTTGCGGAGAAGTTGCGCGCGCTATTATCCGCCGGCTAGACATCGCAGCCAGAACCACAAGTCTGCGATCTGAAATTGCCGTTAGGAACTTCCGCTTCTTCACGACTCGCACTTCCCTCCCACACGACCTGACACTCGTCGGGCACACCTCTAGTACTGGCCGATTCTGCCTTTCAGCGCGAGGGCAATTATTTCGTCGAGTTCATCGCACTATTTTGGGGTATACCGATCATCGCTCGCGGGGAACATATTCAAACAATTGGATGACATCGCGACAGGAAACGGAGTGCTGATGCCATGAATCCCGACAAACGCTATCGTTCATTCCAAGTCTGGAAGCCCCGGACCCGGTGCCTGCCAGATTCAGGACACATCATCGGGTTCCGACAACAGCCCGCTTGTTCGCTCCAGCAGGGTCGGCAGATTATCGCGGATGACCTGCCACACGATCTCGTGGTCGAGCATGTCGTATCCGTGAACCAGGATGTTGCGAAACGCCACGATCCGGGCCACTTCGCCGGCCCGAGCTGCGACCTCAGAGTCTACTTGGTGAAGCCGGTTCATCGCTTCGCCGATGATCTGGAGATTACGCTCCACCGCCTGACGCACCAGACGGTTTTCCAGGTACTCCGCCAGGGATAACCGGGCCACGGTATCCAGGATGAATGTGCCGGCGTCGCGGATGTCCTCCAAGAGCTTTAGCGCCTCAGGCCGCATATAGCTCCTGGCGGCTCCGTTCGACTGCTGCAATGAAGTACGGGTTCCTAAGCGAGCGCGGCGTGAGAAGGTCGACGTCCCGGCCGAGCAGCTCACGGATCTCCTCCCAGAGCCCGAAGTACTGATCTGCCAGCGTCATCTCGGCCGTGCGCTGGAACTCCACCAGGAAATCCAGATCGCTCCTCGTGGGGTCGAAGGCGCCGGTCGCAGCCGAGCCGAACACGTCGAGCCGCGCGACGTGGTAGCGGCGGCAGAGCTGCGCGATGGCCGCCAGCTTCTGTTCAAGTAATGGGATCATGTGTCACCTGTACTCGTCATCACCTTCTCTCCCGGCTATACCTGCATCCTCGTCTTCGGCTCCACCACACCGCTCTCACATGGTCTCACGTTCACCGTGCAGACCTTGAGTTCCGCCGTGTCAGTAATTGGATCGTAACCCGATCCGGTTAGGGCGTTAATAGGAACGTCGCTGAAACTGAAGCTGGCGAATACGGTGCCCCTGGGGCTCCTGCGCGTTGCCTTGACCTTGATTTCGACCGACCCGCGCGGACTGGTAAGCTGGCAAAAGCTACCGTCTCTTAGGCCCCAAGCCTCTACATCGTCCGGATGAACCTCGAGTGTTTCCTCAGGCAACAGATAATCGATACCGGCAGCCCGGCCGGTCTGCGTACGAGTGTGATACGACTCTAGCCTGCGGCCGGTCGTGAGCCATATAGGGTATTCATCGCTGATTGTTTCGGCGGGATCGCGGTACTTGACCAACTTGAAGATCCCCCGCCCGATGGGAAACTCTTTCTCGTGCAGCCGCGGCGTGCCAGGATGTCCCTTCTCGGGCACCGGCCATTGGTACTCGCCGTGTTCTATCCGATCCCAATCGAGTCCGTGATAAATCGGCGACAGATCGCACAGTTCATCGAAGATCTCCTTGGGCTCGGTCCAATCAAAACCACTCCAGCCGAGTCGCTTGGCAAGTTGTGCAACGATCCACCAATCGGGCTTCGCCTCCCCCGGCGGATCTACCGCCTTCCGCAGCCGCTGCACTCGGCGCTCGGTGTTGGCGCAGGTGCCATCGGTTTCACCCCATGCGGTCGCAGGGAACACGACGTCAGCCAGTTGTGCAGTTTCAGTCAAGAAAATGTCGATCACGATCAGGTGATCGAGGCTCTTGAGTGCATGTTCGCAGTGCTTGCGGTTGGGATCCGACACGAGCGTGTTCTCGCCATCGATCAACATCGCTCGGATCTGGTCACCGCACTGGTCTAAGGCGGCGACTTTCGTGATGCCCTTCTCCAAGTCGACCTTCTTGCCCCACAGCCTCTCGAACTTCTCCTGATTGTTGGGGTCAGTAACCGGTTGGAACCCAGGATAGTTGTTGGGCAACGCCCCGCAGTCGCCCGCACCCTGGATATTGTTCTGCCCGCGCATCGGATTGATGCCGGTGCCCTCACGGCCAATATTTCCGGTCATCAACGCCAGGTTGCAGAGACTTTGGACGTTGTCGACTCCGCAGATGTGTTCCGTGACACCGAGTGTGTAGTAAATGGCCCCGCGATCGGCTTTGCCGAACCACAATGCGGCTTGCTCGATGTCTCCGGCCGGTACGCCTGTGATCTCCTGTGCCCACTCAGGCGGGAAATCTTTGACATGTTCGAGGAATTTCTCGCTCTCGACCGTACGGTCGGCGATGAATGCGGGATCGATCAATCCCTCTCGAGCGATCACGTGTGCCATGCCCAGCAGCAACGCCACATCAGAGCCTACTCGGATCGGGAGGTACAGATCGGAGATTTCCGCCAATCCGATCCTTCTCGGGTCTGCAACGATCATCTTGGCACCCTGCGCAAGCGCACGCTTGATACGTGTCGCTGCCACAGGATGGCACTCGGTCATGTTGGTGCCGATACAGAAGAATACGTCAGGTTTGTCCATGTCGGCCAGTGGATTCGACATGGCCCCTCGTCCGATCGTGGCTGCCAGACCGGCAACCGTGGGAGAGTGTCAAGCACGGCTACAGTTGTCTATGTAATTCGTACCGAACCCGGCACGGATAAACTTCTGCATCGTATACGCCGCTTCTCCCGGTGCGCGGCCCGATGCGATGCCGTAAATGCTATGCCGGCCATGTTCTGCCAGCGCCAACTTGAAGCCGTGTGCCGCACGGTCCAGTGCTGTATCCCAATCGGTCTCGTGTAGTTCTCCGTCATCGGCGCGCGTTAGCGGTACCGTCAGACGGTCGGCGTGCTGTACGAAATCGTAGGCGAACTGACCCTTTACACATAGCGCGCCCTCGTTTGCCGGACCGTCCATCGCCGGCTGTACACCCACCATGGTGTCGTTCTTCGTCATAACATCTACGGAGCAGCCAACACCGCAATAGGGGCAAATCGTTCTCGTCTTTTCGATATCGCCATTCAGATCTGCGTAGCGCATCGCCTTGCGGTCGGCGAGCGCTCCGGTAGGACATGTCTGCACGCACTGACCGCAGAATGTACACGCCGATTCTTTGAGTATGCCCTCGAATTCTGTGGCGATCTTGGTTTCGAATCCACGGTTCATCACACTGATGGCGTAATCTCCCTCTCGCTCAGCGCAGACACGAACGCAGCGGTAACAGGAGATGCAGAGATCATAGTCGCGGTATATGAACGGGTTGTCGTCGTCGAGACGTGTGGCGCCGGACCGCTTGCCGGCAAACCGACCGGTACGCGCGTCGTATTGATCTACAAGCGCGGTCAACTCCTGCGATGCGTAACCGCGCAGCGGATCAACATCGACTTCGCGATTCTCCGATGCGACCATCTCCAGCAGCACGCGACGGTACGAGTCTATCTGATCAGTTGTCGTTCGGACTACCATTCCTTGCGTTGCTGCCGTAGTGCATGACGCAACCGGGTTCTTAGCACCCTCGACGTCAACGACGCACAGCCGGCATCCACCGAAGGCCTCTAGGCGTTCGTCGTAGCACAGGGTGGGAATAGACTTGCCGTGCCGCTTTGCCACCTCATAGATGCTCTCGCCCGGGGTGAAAGTCACTTCATGACCGTTCAGGGTCATGGTTTCCTGTTCAACGTCCTTGCGTTTCATGATCATTGCATTTTCCCTTGCGAGATCACCTACTAGAATCGGTAACGTGATGAGCCACCCGATCTGGAAAGTACTTTACCAAACTCTCTGGAATCAGGGGCGCGGCTATGCCAAGGCCGCATGCGCTTGTTGCTTTCATCGTCGTGCAAATATCACTTACTTCGTCGATCCAGGGCGTTAGCTCCTTAGGCCCCGCATCTCCGGCCAACCTCTCCGTGAGACGCTGTGTTCCGATTCGACATGGAAAACATTTCCCACATGACTCCTCGGCGAAGAACTCCATCGCGCCATGGGCAACCTTCATCATATCGCGACTGTCGTCGAACACCATTATCCCGCCTGCACCCAAGAAGGAGCCTTTGCTTCGGATACTGGTTTCATCCAGCGTCACGTGCATGTCCTCTCCCGCCAGGAAGCCACCCGACAGGCCGGCCATCGTGAGCGCCTGGATCGACCTACCTTTGTGTGGGCCGCCCGCCCAATCGTACAGTAAGGTCTTAAGCGGCAGGCCGAGCGGTACCTCGTAGTTGCCGGGCCGCTGAACATCACCTGACAAGCTGATCAGTTTCGTGCCAGCCTGGTCGTTCATGCCCAATGCCTGATACCACTCTGCGCCGCGTGCCAGAATGTGTGGCACCGACGCAAGCGTTTCCACGTTGTTAACTACCGTCGGTAGGTTGTCGAAACCATGTGTTACAGGAAACGGCGGGCGGTTACGTGGGAACGGGTGTTTGCCCTCCAAACTGTTGAGCAGCGAGCCTTCTTCGCCACAGATGTACGCACCTGCTCCACGCCGCACGTAGATATCGAAGTCGATGCTCTTGCCAAGGATGTTTTTGCCAAGCAAACCCGCGTCACACGCCTCGGAGATGGCGCGCTCGAGAACGCCGAGAGTTTCGGGGTATTCGTATCTCAGATAGATGAAACCACGTGTCGCGCCGGTAGCGTAGGCGGCGGCGGCCATACCCTCTATGACAGCATGTGGGTCGTAATCCAGAATTGTGCGATCCTTGAAGCAACCGGGCTCACCCTCATCTGCGTTACACACGATTGTCTTGGGTGCCCCGGGAGCATCTGCCACAGCTTTCCACTTCACGCCGGTGGGGAATCCCGCACCTCCGCGACCCGCCAGCTTGCTCTCCGCAATGAGAGCGAGCACATTTGATGGGCTCATTTCCGTTACGGCCTTGATAAGGCCGCCGTAGCCACCGGTATTGCGATAGCCGTCCATGGTCGCTCTATCGGCCTCACGGATATGTGCAAACACGCATTCTTCGGAGTTTCCGGGATTCGGGATCGGCACGGGACTAGGTGCGTTATCTAGTACTGCCGCGGATGTGCCGATCGACACGACACCCCCGTTCAGGACGGGTACCGGCTGGTCACATCGTCCTGCGCACGGCATCGACGTGGCGCCGTCACCCTCCAATTCTTGGAGCAATTCTTTGCCACCCCTCAGGCAGCAGATCGGACCAGTGCATACCCGGGCACGGCTCTTGGAAGGCGGTTTGCGGGCGAAGTGATGATAAAAGGTGATCGTGCCGAACAGATCGGCCAGCGGGATCTTCAGAGCCTTTGACACCGCCCTGATTGCGTCATCCGACAAGAATCCGTCGCGGTCGTGAAATGCGTGCAGCATGGGAAGAAGAGGCGCAGGCTCATTCTTCCAGCGGGTAACGAGGGTTTGGTCTGTCATTGTTGCAATGAAGTTTGCCAGCGAGATCGAAAAATGCTACCCCGCGGAAGAATCTAGTCTCGGAGCCTCTGCTCACCCGCGTACAAGTTGAACCTATCGCCACGCGAGAAACCTACCAGTAGCATTTTCAGTCGCGTGGCGAGATCGACCGCCAACGATGATGGTGCAGACACTCCGATCACGCCGCCCACACCGGCCACTGCCGCTTTCTGTACAATTTCGAAGCTCTGACGGCCGGAGACCATCAGCAGACAAGATGGCAGCGGCCAGCTTGTCGCGGCGACTGCGCCGATGACCTTGTCAACTGCATTGTGTCGACCCACGTCTTCTCGTACGGCGAGGGTCTGCCCCGCCAGATCGAACAACCCCGCTGCGTGTAGTCCGCCCGTCGTATCGAATGTCGGCTGATGGTCTCGCAGACGATCTGTAAGAGCCGATACTACGGAACGACTCACTGTGAAATCTTTGGCGGGACTCGCCACGAGTTCCACAGCTTCAAGTGAGGCCTTGCCGCACACCCCACAAGAACTCGACACGAACATGTTGCGCTGGAACCGACCCGGATCGACTTCGACGCCGTCAGCAAACTGTACCGACACGCGAGAGCTGTCGATGCGATCGATGGTCAGTATCTCGCCAGGCGTCAACAGAATCCCCTCGGTGAGGAGAAAACCCAACGTCAGATCCTTGTCGTCACCGGGCGTTCGCATCGTCACGACCAGCGGCGTCTCGCCCAGGCGGATCTCGAGCGGGTCCTCTACCGCGACCGAGTCCGTAGCGCTGGTCGTCTCGGTACCGTCCTGACGGACTATGACAAAAGTACGGGTCCGTTCGTCTGTCATGATGTGCAGTCTAGCCTTGGTGTAGATCGTGGGCCAGGGCACGCGCCTGGAGACTCAAGGGTTGAGGTGTTGGCTGGCTTTCTGTTGGGCCAGCATGCGTTCGGTGAAATCGAGTCTCTCTTCCAGTTCGGCTAGCCGCTCGGTCGTGTCTTCGATGCGCTGCTCCATGTCGTCGAGCCTCTCTCGGGACTCGCCCAATGCTGCCGGGTTACCAGCGTCCCCACGTCGAATGCGTACAGCCACTGCCTTGGCGATGGGGCCGCACACGACGATAATAGCAATGAACACCCAAAAATCCATGGAGTCTCCTCTTCAAACCACTTCGAATGGAAGACCGACGACGCACGCCGACACACCTCCCGCGATCACGCCTTCGCCGAGGCCTACGTCCTTATGGACCATTCCCAAGCCCACATACCCGTTACTGGAGCCCAGCCAAGCGGTGCTGCTGACTCGACCTACGTCTCGATTGTCCAGTAAGATTCGTTTCGCGCTCACGTCTGGCTTACGGTCCCAGCGCAGTCCGACGATTCGCTTGTTCACGTGCCCACGGAAATGTAACCGCGCTACCGTTTCCTGTCCCGTGTAGCAGCCTTTCGAGTATGAGATGCCGCCCAGTTCATCGAACAAGACCTCCTGGGGCAAGGTCTTGTCGTCGATCTCCGACCCTAGCCGGGGCCACCCAGTCACAATTCGCTGGATCTCTAACGCAGCATCGTCCGACGTGATGGCTCCTGCCGCAGCAAGTGTAGCGATATGAGTGTCGGTATCGTTCGGGCTGCACGCAATTTGAAGAACAAAGGGCTGGTCATCCGCGGGGCGCGCTACGATGCAATCGCCAACCGCACTGGTGCCACCGCGCTCGGGTGCTAGAAAACCCGTGTCGGTCGCAACTTTTGCCGCATTCGGCCCCACGATACGAAGTACGTCGATCTTGGATGACAGGTCAGAAATCTTGGCGAGCCGTGGCGGAATGGTCCGTCGGAAAGTATCGAGAGCCACCTGCCCACCCTGTCGGGGAGGAAACAGCATTATTCGCTCACCGACGCGAGCGACCCACATGTCGCTGAGGATTCTCCCTTTGGCGGTGAGGACAGCGCCGTAGGTGAACGAAGCATCACCAGCGCCGACGACATCGTTGGTGAGAACACCCTGCATGCACTGCAACGCACCAGAACCAGTGACTTCGATGGTTGAGACGCTAGCTCTGGCCACCACCGCTCCATGAAACACCGCATGCAGAGTGGCGGCCGTCAGGTCGTTCTTGCTTACTGTCGCCACCATGGCTGCTGGCAGTTCATTGGGCATAGTAGCCCGCGCGTTCATATGACCAATCCAATATCTCTACCGGGTGCATGACCAGCACACTCGAGCCGGCGGCTGCCAAACCCGCTCCAATCTGCATGATGCATCCGGGATTGCCGGTAACCACGACGTCTGGTGCTGCTTCCTCGATGGCCATCACTTTACGATTCAGAACCGCGTGCGATAACTCGGGTTCTGTGAGGGAATAGCTCCCGGCGCTGCCACAACACATCTCTGCCTCGATATGTGCCACCATCTCGATGCCGGGGACCGCACTCATCATGGCAATTGGCGCATCTTTGACTCGCTGTGCATGCAGCAGATGACATGGCGGATCGTATGCGACACGCATTCGCACACTTTCACCCACTCGGGGTCCTCTGTCAGCGAGTAATTCGCTCACGTCTTTCACTCGGTCGGCGAAGGCGATAGCGTCGTGCTCTAAAAGGTCACCTTCCAGAAGACGACCATAGTTCTTGAGCATGGCACCACACCCGGCACTGTTGACGGCGATCGGAATTTCCGGGTTCGTACTGAAGGCGATAACATTCTTCCTTGCCAGCGTTCGCGCCTCTTCATGCTGTCCGGCATGCGCATGTAGAGCACCACAACACGATTGATTGGGAGTCGAAATCATTCGATAATTGTTTGCGGCCAGTGTTCTCTCACAGGCCGAGTTCACGTGCGGGAACAGACCTTCCATGATACAGCCGGTGAAAAGGCTGGCTGCTCCGGACGACGGTTCAGGATTGGTGGAAGTGGAGACCGCCACATCGCTCTCGTGGGTGTTGGTCTTGCGCGTTGCCGAGAGCATGCCGAACGCAAACCCCAGACTGGACTTGCCGGACAACACCCTTGATATGGGCCGGACGAGCCGAGTCACCCATAAGAGGGGCGTTCGCAACAAGGGCTCAGCCATAATTTTGTTGACTGCTCGAGACACGAGCGGTAGTGGCCGATGTCTAGCTAACAACTCGCGTGTCGACTCCAAGGCGGCCGCATAGTTCACACCGGACGGACACGCAGTCTCGCAAGCCTGGCAGCCTAGGCAGCGATCGATGTGGTAAAGGAGCTTTTCGTCATTGGGTGCGAGCTGTGCGCAGGCCAAGTTTTGCATCAACACAATGCGTCCACGCGGACTGTCTGCCTCGTCCCCTGTCGCCAGATAGGTTGGGCAGCTCTGCAAACAGAATCCGCAATGAACGCACGGGTCCAGTCCGCTGAATCCATTTGCCGTCATGTGTCATTACTCATCGGTACAACCAACACGGATGCGGGGTCGAACGTTCTGCGCAAAGACGACACCAAGCGTCCGACGCCCTCGCTGTATGCCCCGAAATGCCCGACCTCAGAACGCACCTGCCAATCAGCTCGCTCGAGAGTTACGGGCATTTCTCGTTGAGCGGCGACGTGGCGGAACAACTTGATGCGGTCCGCAGGTGCGGATCCGCTCCATCTGATCACTCCCGCTAGAGCGTTGACAGTGATCCAGTCTTCGCAATGTTTGTCGAGGTGGTGCTGTAAGGCATCGAGCGCGTCGTCTAGTCCGGAAGGTACAGTGCCACACCTGATTGTAGTCGGAGGATGCACGGCACGACTTCGTACCAATCCCCAGAATCGTGCGGCATCTTCTGGGGGTAGCATGCGAATGGACAGTGGAGCCGTGACTGCGAGCAACGTTGATCTCGCAGCTTCGACGGCTGTATCCGTTCCTACTTCGCGCATCGCCAGAGTCCAATCGTCCCGAGCTCCGGCTTTGGGCGAGATCATTTCGAGCGCGGCGGGCGTAACTCCCTCAGCAATGATGCTCCGTGCCGCTTGTAACAGTATGTCACGTTTGTTGTTCGCCACCAATGTCACGTCGGCCCTGGGTACTGCCCGCAGTCGGAAGTTGACCGACGTTATTACGCCGAGGGCCCCGAAACTACCGGTGGCGAGTTTTGTCACGTCGAAGCCGGCAACGTTCTTGGCCACTTTACCGCCTACCCGAATGATGCGGCCGTCTCCTGCTACTAGTGTCAGCCCCAATACGTGATCGCGAAGCGGTCCGAAACCAGTCCTTAGGGGTCCGGCCGTTGCAGTTGCAACCACAGAGCCGAGCGAACGGCCCTCCCCGGGAGGATCCGAGGGTACCCACACTCCGTGCTCCGCCAATTGGCTGCGGAATCGGTCCCACCGGATGCCGGCTCCCGCGGTTGCGACGAGATCAGCTGGGGCCACGTCGATAGGGCCACTGAACTGTTCGGTCGTAAGGGCAAAATCGGCGGGTGCATCTGCCGGATTCCAAGTTCCCATCCCTTGCACCCTGACGCGCCAGCCTTCGGCTGTGGCCGTGTGGAGCACCATCGCGCACTCCTCTTCATCGTGCGGTGCCACCATTGGGATGCGATCAGAGTTACTCTGAGTGACCATATCCGAACCGAGCATGGAGCGAAGTCGCCGAATCACGATAGGGGTCCCGCTACGTGATGAAGCGGTCCGGCGGTCCTAGCGGAACTCGTTGACCACCATTCGCGACAGGAGTGAAGCGGAATCACCTTGCCCGGATTGGCGAGTTCGTTCGGATCGAAGGCCCTGCGCACAGCTCTCATCGCACCGAGTGTCACTGGGTCAAAGATGAGTGGCATATAACGGAGCTTGTCATTACCGACGCCGTGTTCGCCGGTTATCGTCCCACCGGCGTCGATGCATATCTGCATGATCGCAGCAGATGCGCTGTTCACCCTTGCAACCACTTCAGGCTTAGATCCGTCGAAATTGATGTTGGGATGAAGGTTGCCGTCGCCAGCGTGGAACACGTTGCTGATTGGGAGCCCATACTCTCTGCCCACGGCCGCGATGCGGTCCAACACGTCGGGCAAGGTGGAGCGCGGGACCACAGCGTCTTGTACGGCCAAGTCGGGACTAATGCGTCCAAGTGCCCCAAATGTCTTCTTCCTGCCCTGCCACAAAATTTCGCGCTCCTTCTGGTCACGTGCTGCTCGTACGGTCCTTGCGCCGTTTTCTCGCAGGATCTCTTCTACTTGATCACTCTCTGCAGTGACCGGTGCCTCAGTTGGTCCATCTACTTCCACCAGTAACACTGCTGCTGCGTCGGTAGGATACCCGGCGCGGTAGATAGACGCCTCAACGGCTTCCACGCAGTTTCGGTCCATCATTTCCAGGGCTGCAGGGACAATTCCGGAAGCAATTATGGCCGATACGGCTTCGCCCGCGGCTCGAACAGAGAGGAAATCGGCTAGCAGGGTACGAATTTCCTGGGGCGTTGGTGTGAGCCTGACGGTGATCCGAGTTGCAATGCCGAACATGCCCTCGCTGCCGACGAAGAGACCTACAAGATCCGGTCCCCATTGCTCTCCGTTTGCTGAACCGAGTGTTACCAGACTCCCGTCGGCAAGCGCGACCTCGAGTGCCAGGACGTGGTTGGACGTTACGCCATATTTCAGGCAGTGCGGACCGCCGGCGTTCTCGGCTACGTTGCCACCTATTGTGCATGCCGACTGACTAGATGGATCAGGGGCGTAGTGTAGGTCATGCGGCGCAGCCGCCTTCGACAACCGCTCATTGACCACACCGGGCTCCACCACTGCTCGACGATTCAGGGGGTCGATTTCGAGTATGTGGGTCATGCGTGTGAGGACGACCAGCACCCCGTCGGACGCTGCTAGGGCGCCTCCGGACAGGCCAGTTCCGGCTCCCCTGGCTACGAACGGAATTCTGTGGTGATGGAGTATGCGGAGCACACGAACGATCTCGTCGCGGGATCCGGGGAGAACCGCGATACCGGGTGGTGAGTAGTGAGTGGGAAGCCCATCCGTCGCGTAGGTGCCTAGCTCAGAGCGAGTACTCCTCAGCCAGCGCGGACCCACCACATCCATGAGCGCTTCGACTACCTGACTCGGGACCGTCATAGAGGGAATAATACAGTGAGGAAACGGTGAGCCAAGAAAACATGGGAAAAACGGCCCGGAGCCTGTTGGCCCCGGGCCGTTTTCGCTCAACGAGTCTGGGTTCTACGCGGCCTTCCAGAACCCCAAGAGTGCGGGGCCTTCGGGGCTCTCACGGAGCTTTTGAAACGCCCGTTCGCGGATCTGCCGAATCCGCTCGCGTGTTACTCCCATGAGTGCTCCGATCCTCTCGAGAGTCAGGCCTTCCGAGCCTTCCTCGAGCCCATAGTAGAGATAGAGAATCTTCCGCTCACGCGGGGTCAAGTACTTTTCAAAAACTCGGTCGAGGAAACCTCGCATGAGGTTTCCGTCGGTCATATTCTCGATCTCATCCCCTTGCTGTCCAGCAAATCTCTCGCCCAAAGTCGCAGCATCTTTGTCGGACCGGTCCAACGGGGCGTCCAGGGACACTTCTGCAGCGGTCATCCGTCGGGCATTGCGCACATTCTTGACAGTGTCTTCTAGGGCTTTTGCAATCTCTCCGTCAGTTGGCTCGCGGCCCAATTCCTGAGAAAGGTACGTCTCGGTGCGGGACATCCGGATGAGGTGACTGTTTTGGTTGAGTGGAATCCGCACACTGCGTGTCTGCTCGGCCAGGGCCTTGAGGACCGCCTGACGCACCCACCAAACCGCATACGATATGAACTTGACGCCGTGGTCGGGATCGAATTTCTTGACAGCTTTCAAGAGGCCTTCATTTCCGATGGCGACCAGCTCGGACAAATCGAGGCCGTGACCCTGATATTTCTTCACGTATGAGATGACAAATCGGAGGTTGGCCGTCACGAGGCGCTCCGCTGCTTTCTGATTACCGTTGCGTGCCAGTTGCGCAATGCGCCGCTCTTCCTCGCGATCCTTGATCAGCGGAAGTTTCTGTATGTCCTTAAGGTAGAGGTCGAAAGCGGTGGATGAACCGGAGTGAAAGAAAGCCTGTGATTTGCTCGGGTACTGCCGGGTCATAGGCGGCGCTCCTACAATTTTGATTCCGGGACGACCTGCAGCGAGAGTGGCGAGTTGAAGGGACCCGCCAAAATGGCCGACAAATGCCGGCCGAATATAGGGATTGGATCAGGGCCAGTCAAGCAAAACTAAATTATCCACATCACAAATAGTTGATGGACAATCGCTTCCGGTATTTGTCAACGGACAGCCAAATTACCCACATTGCCTAGACTGTGCATAAGTGACGTAAACGTTTTGACGTCAATCACTTATGTTGCTATGAGCAGTGTGAAAAAAACCGGTAACTCGTTGAGCCGATTGCGGTTAGTGAAGCGACCGAATGATCTCTTCTATTGCGGGCTCGGGAACAGCGTGAGTCCACCCGTTCACAGGGTCGGAAGCTACCTTGCCGAGCCGCTCCAAGAGGGTCAACCTGGCGGTGCCGGATCGGTTCTTCTTGTCCTGTGCCATTGCGCTTAGCATCCGATCTTTTGCCAACGGGCGACAGGGCTCCACCGGCAAGTGAAATGCGTCAAGTGCCTCACGCAAGCGGTCGGCTACATCTGGAGCCGTGATTCCGAGGGCTGTTCCAAGCCTCGCTTCAGCGAGCATCCCGATTGCTACGGCCTCCCCGTGCAGCAGATCGTAGTCCGTGGCCACCTCCAGTGCGTGGGCGATCGTATGACCAAAGTTGAGCATCGCGCGTCTCCCATGTTCTCGCTCGTCGTCGGCCACGACTTCGGATTTGATCGAGATGCTTCGCCCTATCATTTCGATCAAAGCCTCCGGCTCTTTGTTGAGAATCGACTCCCGGAGGTCGGCCAGCCGCTCGAAATACGCCGCGTCGGTGATGGCGCCATGCTTGATTGCCTCGGCGATACCCGCTGTGAACTCGCGCTTCGGAAGTGTTGCCAATGTGGCTACGTCCGTCACGACCAAGGACGGCTGGTGAAACGCTCCCACCAGGTTCTTGCCGTGCGGTGTATCGACACCGGTCTTCCCGCCAACCGAGCTGTCGATCATGGCGAGGAGTGATGTTGGTATTTGTACGTGCGGCACGCCTCGCAGGTACGTAGCTGCGAGAAAGCCAGCCATGTCCCCTACCACTCCACCGCCTAGGGCCACGACCAGAGAGTCGCGTCCAAATCCGGCCGAGAGTAGTTCGTCTGTTAGCTCAATCCACGTAGTTCTGGTCTTGCTTTGCTCACCGGCTCGAAAGGAGAACAACCTGCAGCGATCACCTCCTCCCAGCTGACTTGCCAGCCGCTCACCATAGAGTTCGCCAACGTTGGAGTCGGTCACGATCGCGTATCTGGCTGCGGGTGTATGGGACTCGATGAGTCCCGAGACTTCTGCCAGTACTCCGTGGCCCAGGACCACTTGATAGGAACTGCTGCCGATGGGAACAGTAATGTTTTTGGTTGCTATAACCGCAATTCTCCCAATACAACAGTTACGGCCTCACCGCCCACACGAACTTCGGAGATCTCGCCGCCGTTGCCGACCACTATTTCCACATTGATGTGACTGGGTCGGCCGATCTCGACTCCTTGCTCCACGATAATGCTGGCCAAGCCTCCATGGGGCCGGATCAAGCCATGCCAGACCAGATAGGATCCCAGCGCTCCGGCGGCGCTTCCCGTCGCTGGATCCTCGGGAACGCCTAGTCCCGGCGCAAACATGCGGCAATGGACGGTGGAGCCGGAATCCTCGGTCTCCATGGCGTAGCACATCGCACAGTCGGACCCTACCTCACGAAGCAGGGTCGTGAGAGTGTCTCCGCCCCCACCAGACGGGAGTCCCTTGAGTGCGGTGCGGTCGCGGATCGGGACCATCAATTGGGGTAGTGCTGTGGAGACTACTTGGGGCGCGATATTGTCGAGTACTGTGTTAGTGTCGCCTCCCAGAGCCTTTCCCAGTCGTGCCGTATCCTCGAAGCTAGCTCCGAAATTGGGGAGCGTCTGCAGCATCACGACCTCAGCCGGCTTACCGCCTTCTATTCGGACGTCAACCGGCAGTACGCCGCTGTCGGTCTCCTGTGTAACACGATGTACACCGTCTCCCGGAAAGTCGAGTTCGTTCAGTTCCGACAATAGCCACCAGGTGCCTACGGTCGGGTGTCCCGCCAGCGGGATTTCGGCCGTCGGCGTGAAAAACCGGATACGTCGTGTCGCTTTGTCCGATGGGAAGACGAACGTGGTTTCCGAAAGGTTCATCTCACGGGCAATCGCCTGCATAGTGAGTGCGTCGAGTCCTGTCGCATCGGGAAACACGGCCAGTGGATTGCCTGCGAGAGCGACGTTGGTGAACACGTCGATCTGATAAAACGAGCGGTTGGGCATTCTACCAGGTCGTCTCGGCGACATCGGCCCGCCGATTAGCAAGTCGGGCCAGAGTGAATAGGACGTCGGAAAGCCTGTTCAAATACGGCACGATCGGGACGGGAACCGGTTGCTCCCTATCCAGCGAGACTACGCTTCTCTCCGCTTGGCGACAGGCTGAACGGGCCGAGTGCAGTAGCGCGGCCTTCATGGAGCCGCCCGGAAGCACGAACGCGTGCAGCTCGGGCAACTCCTTGTCTGCTCGGTCGATCGCCGCCTCGAGTTCTTCGACTCGGCCGCTTGGAATCGCAGCCTTCTTGAGGGCGCTCTCGACCTTTTTTTCATCGGGACTGGCCAGTCTGCCCCCAATGGCGAACAAGTCTCGTTGGATGCCCGCCAGCAAGTCAGCCTCGAAATCGCGCGGCTCCGCCGCGATGGCCGTGCCGATGACGGAGTTCAAGTGGTCCACGTCACCATAGGCCGTTACCCTAACGTCATCTTTGGGCACACGCCCACCTCCGAAGAGGGAGGTTTGCCCTTGATCGCCTGTTCGCGTGTAGATACTCACTGTTGGAACAAGGTAGGCGGTGCCCTAAAGCGCTGCAAGGACGGATGATACCTTTGCTGACGTACCGTAGATTCGGTATCATGCATCGTCTTTCGAGGGGAGGTTGTGTGACATCTGTGGCTAGCGCTTCGCGGCCGTTGCGCGTTGCCATCATCGGGTCCGGTCCGGCGGGCTTCTATGTGGCCGAACATCTGTTTAGACGTAAGGAGTTGACCGTCCAAATCGACATGTTTGAAAGGTTACCGACTCCCTACGGTCTAGTTCGATTCGGTGTTGCGCCCGATCATCAAAAGATCAAGAACGTGACGCGCGTCTTTGACCGTATCGCGTCTAACTCGAACTTCAGTTTCTTTGGCAATGTAGATGTGGGGGTGCACGTTTCGCTGGATGACCTTCGGAGGCACTACCATCAGATCTGCTTTGCGACCGGTGCGCAAACCGACCGGCGCATGGGTATTCCTGGCGAGGATCTCAACGGGAGCCATCCGGCCACTGAGTTCGTTGCTTGGTTCAACGGACATCCAGACTTCCGCAATCACGAGTTCGATCTATCGGTGGAGCGGGCTGCAATAGTAGGTGTAGGAAACGTGGCGGTAGATGTTGCGCGGATACTGTGCCGTACACCAGACGAACTGGCGAAGACCGACATTGCACCATACGCCTTGGAGTGCCTAGGGGAGAGTCGTGTGAAGGAAGTCTATTTGTTGGGCCGCAGAGGTCCTGCTCAGGCCGCCTTCACGAATCCGGAGGTAAAGGAGTTAGGTGAAATGGCGGGGGCAGCCATTCACGTTAGTGATGAAGAAATCAAGCTCGATTCACTGAGCAAGGCAGTGGTCGAGAAATCAACCGACAAGGCGCTAGGTAAAAAGCTGAAGATCCTCGAAGAATTCTCCCGGCGCCCCGACTCCCGGAAGGCGCGGCGACTGTTCCTGCGATTCCTGATCTCACCCGTGGAGTTGAGAGGGAACGGAGCGGGGAAAGTGACGAGCATGAGGTTAGTGAAGAACCGACTCTCCCTGGCGTCGAACGGAAGTTTGCGGCCGGAGCCCACCGACGAGTTCGAAGAGCTGCGAGCGGGATTGGTGTTCCGGTCAGTGGGTTACCGGGGTATGCCTATTGACGGGCTGCCTTTTGATCCGAATTGGGCGGTGATACCGAACGACAAGGGGCGAGTCGGAGCGGCCACCAAAGCGGGCACGGTTCGGGGTTTGTACGTGAGCGGATGGATAAAGCGTGGACCGACTGGTGTGATAGGAACTAACAAACCAGACGCCGCGGAGACAGTACAGTCAATGATTGAAGATCTTGCCAATGATTCAGTGCTCAAACCGGAGAGTCCCGATACCGCTGCGGCAGAACGTCTTGTGACTTGTGGACAGCCGAACTGGGTGTCCTACTCCGATTGGCGACGTCTCGATGAGAAGGAAACCGAGCGAGGCAAGGAACTCGGTCGACCGAGAGTCAAGTTCACTGCTGTTCAGGAGATGTTGTCAGCGCTTGGCAAAGATTGATGCGCTCGCGCCGTCGCATGGACACATGACCTTGGCTGCAAGGAGCATCTCGCTCCTCTCCCTCGTCGCCCTTTGGCCTGGCGCTCTCAGTGGGCAAGGGGATGAAAGTCCCCTCATAGTGCGGGGTATATCGTTTTCGGGTAACCATGAGATCGACGATTTGACGCTCAAGTCGTTCATCGGAACGTCTGAATCTTCCGCTTTCGCACGATGGGCAACTGTGCGCTGGATCGGACTTGGAGCGAAGCGGTATTTTGATGAAACCGAATTTCGTACGGATGTGCTTCGCATTGCGGCTATCTATCGAGTCAGTGGATACCGCGAGGTAGTAGTCGACACGGTCGTGAGGCGTGAAGACGGGGCGGTAAGTATCAAGTTCATAATTGACGAAGGGAGACCGGTTCGGGTTACCTCGCTCCAGATCAGCGGACTGGACAACATAATTTCTGTGCGAGCGGTGTTGGGGAAACTCGTTCTGAAGCTCGGCCGTCCGTTCAACCTGGGGTTGCTGCAGGCGTCGGTAGACACCATAAGGACAGCTCTACGCGACCGCGGTTATCCGTTTCCTGAAGTATTCCAAAGCTTTAATGCGAAATTGGATGAATACTCCGCTGATGTTTCATTCGAGGTATTGCCGGGACGGAAGGCTACGATAGCTGCGGTCGAGATTGTTGGTACCAGGGAAATCGATGAGATTGTTGTCCGCCGAGCGTTGCTGGTGAAACCAGGCGATCCCTACAGCGAGCGCAAGTTGTTAGACAGCAGGCTTGCTCTTTATCGCACGAATTTGTTCAATTTTGTCAGCGTCGGTCTCACGGACTCCGTGCCTTCTACGCCGGGTGCTTCGACTGTTAACGTGCGGGTACGAGTAACCGAAGGCGCCCTCCGTAGAGTTCGATTAGGAACTGGGTATGGGACCATCGATTGCTTCCGTGCGCTTTCCGGTTGGACGGTTCGAGATTTTCTTGGCGATGGCCGCACACTGGATTTGTCGGCACGTGTCTCGAAGCTCGGTGTTGCTACCCCGCTTGACGGGGATTTGGAAAACAATATATGCGCGGGACTGAACGGCGAAGATGCGAGACTGAAGCTGAATTTCAACCTCACGGCCAGTTTACGCGAGCCATTCTTTTTTTCGCGCAAGCTGAGTGCCACAGTTGCCTTTACGGGCGAGCGCCACAGCGAATTCAATGCGTTTCTCCGTGAATCAGTCGGCGGAAATTTCGCAGTTACCTGGTTGACCCCCGCAAACATACCTGTCACCGCATCTTACTCCCTTGCAACCAGAAAGACGGAAGCTGACCCCGCGACCTTCTGCGTGTTCCTCAACGTATGTCAGGAGGACGACACGAGGGTTTTTCAAGAGTTTAGGCGCCGGTCAGTGCTGGAATTGACCCTGCTATGGGATCGATCTGACTCTCCGCTCGATCCGACGAGAGGTACCCGGTTGACAGGAGATTTCCGTTACGCCTCTACGGCCATCGGGTCAAACGAGTTGATTCAGTTTGCCCGCGGAGTTGTGGAATTTGCCTCGTACCATCCGGTGGCACGGCGGAGTGTGTTTGCCTGGAGGGTGCGAGTGGGATCGCTCGTTTCACCAAAGAATTTCAACAACAACACCACGCGATTTACGCCGCCCGAGGATCGCTTCTATGGCGGTGGACCAAACAGCGTCCGGGGGTTCGGTCAAAACGAACTGGGATCGATCGTTCGTGTATTAGACGCTGGGTCGGTTGACACGAACGATGTGAATGGAGATACGACATTCACTATATCGGAGGGTAGCGTTATTCGGACTTCGGCAACGGGTGGTAACCAGCTCTTCTTTGCAAACGCCGAGTTGCGTTTTCCCATGCCGGGGTTCGCGGGTCGACTGTTCGGCGCAATCTTCACCGACGCAGGGCAGGTATATGACCGAGGAGTTGAAGACGAGAGCCTCGCCGACATCCGCATCACACCCGGCGTCGGCTTACGGATAGGAACGCCGCTTGGGCCGATGAGGTTGGATGTTGCGTACAATCCATATGATCCGCGCGAGAACACGCTGTTTTCCGACGTTGATAAAGATGGCCAACTTGAAGAGGCGATTCTGCAATACTCACCCAAGCCGTCATTTCTCGGCCGCCTCCGCCTCCACTTCTCTGTGGGGCAGGCATTTTGATACCGCGACTGCTGCTGGGCGCGGGTTTGACTGGTTCATGGCTCATCGGGACAATCGGTGGTGTGGCGTCGGTCGGCCTGGGGACGGAGAGTGGACGCGAGGCGGCTGTCGGAGCAGCACTTTCCGCGGCCAACGAGGCACTGGGCGGATCCATCGTTGTGGGGAATGTTGGAGGATCGCTCGTCGGTGGATTGGATCTCAAGGATGTGGAGATTCGCGACGATGACGGTTTTCCGCTAGCCACGATCGAGCGTCTGAGACTCAGTTATGGTGTCAAAGATCTTCTGGGCGGGCGCATTGTTCTGGGGAAACTCACGCTCACGTCCCCACAAGTAAATCTGTTGAAGCGACCAGGTCGAAGACTCAACTTCGACGAAATCTTTAGCCCTCAGAAGTCGGATTCTCCCAGTCCGCCGCTCCCTCCGATAAGCTTTAGAGATGTGTTCGTTACGGATGCGACGGTTGTGATAAGAACTCCGGCCCACCCGGGTGATTCTCTGAAAGTCATCGAGGATACGCCGTGGGGGCCCATGCGCGTTAGACGGATCGAGGGCTTCAACGCTGCGTTACCATATGTTCGTATCAGCTCTCGAATGCCGAGTGAAAGTGGCATTCAATTCCTGATAGCGGATCTCAGTGGCGAGCTGTCCGATCCCATATTTCACGTGACTGGAGCCAGAGGCCGACTTACGATCCGAGGAGATTCGGTTCTACTCGACCTAGCTGAACTGCAAGTACCGTCTTCCAAAGCACGAGTCAATGGTTCGCTCGTCGTCGGCTCCGGTCCGCTCAAAGTTGACCTCGACATTCGGACCGACGGGACCAGCACAGATGAGGTCCGTGGGTTGGTGTCACAACTCCCGGCCGGCATGATGGCCGAGGGAAGGTATCTGATTCGCTCCGTGGATAACGGTGCTGTCGAGTTTGACGCCAGTGACTTTGCCATGCGCGGAATAGGAGGGGGCGGTAGCGCGAGCGGGGAACTGGGAATGCTGGCGGGGAGCAACGGTCGCTGGGCCTTCCGCCAAACCAAACTGGATCTGGAAAAATTTGATATAGAATACATCAGAGGCTTTTTCGACACTCTGCCCATTGCTGGTAGGCTTACCGGACGCTTTGAAGCGGACGGTCCCCGGGAATCGTTGCACGTATTACTCGATGCTACGTTGCGCGATTCGCTTGTACCAGGTTGGCCCGAGACGAAGCTGAACGGGGAAGGAACGGTCTCCATTGGAGTACCGGGTGACTTTGTTTTTCACGACTACGAGATTCGCAGCGCCGACATCGATCTCGCCTCTCTCAGACGGCTGCTTCCTTCGATCGATCTTCTCGGCCGACTGGTCCTGTCGGGAACGTTGAACGATCCGTGGCTGCAGCTCGCTTTTGATGGAGAACTACGATACCAGGGAGCCCCTGAAACCGAATCCGTAGCGAGCGGTACAGTGCGCATAGACGCTCGAGGTGACACGCTTGGCGTTTGGTCTGAACTCGTTCTCGACTCATTGAACCTGACGGGATTTCGCACTACCTACCCACAACTCGGCCTGTTGACTTCGTTTGCCGGGAGAGCAGTGGTGACAGGTTACCTCGATTCGCTGCAGGTAGATGCAAACCTAGACGGACCGGCGGGCAGCTTGTTCATCGACGGATCGCTCGTGCTGCTTTCTCAGCGGCGCGGTGCGCACGCTTTGGACGTGAGATACGCTCGGGTGGACATGGAGCAGCTGAACTCGGCCCTTCCAAAAACTCGATTGTTCGGTCGCTTAACTGGCTCGGGCGTTACAGACGTTGTTGCCGGTCCTAGTGCTCAGGCAAGTGCGGTGTTTGGTGGCTCGGAGGTATCGGGCGTAATGATCGACAGTGCGAGAGTGGTAGTTCAAATCGGGGACAGTCTGTTGCAGTTGGATACGCTGAGTGTGTGGGGCACTGGGTTCAACGTCTCTGCTGGTGGAGATCTTGGCCTCTGGCGCTCACGAAGCGGTACCATGACTCTTGCTGTTCGGTCGGATTCTATCGGTGTGCTCGATGCCCCTCTTGCTAAGGTGCTGGGTCCGCTCGATTCCGTGTCTTCCTTGACTCGCAGCCCGTCAGGTACTGCAGAGGTGAGCGTCGAGGTTGGCGGTGCGTTCCAAGATCTTCATGTCTCTGGAAACCTCGAGGCACGGCAATTCAATAGAGGTGATCTCTTTGCCAATGCAGTCTCAGCCTCAGGTCGATGGGAAAGTGTTGCTGGAAACACCGAGTTCGATTTCCGGACAGATGCTCTGAGGTTCAAGGAGTTTGAGTTCGGTGACGTCAATGTTGGGCTTGACGGTGGCACCGATTCGCTAGTGTGGCGGACCGATGGACAATTCGGTGCAGATGGGTTCGGTGGCTGGATCGCCAGGGGCTCATTGTTGCGCAGAGGGGAAGCGTACGTGATTCCCCTGGACGTCGCCGGACTTCTCTTGGCCAGCAGTTCTTGGTTCGTTGATTCTGGAGCCGTCGTCCGGGTGTCGGACAGTGTTGTGGATTTTTCGCACCTGGTGTTTGCCAGTAGTGCAGGCGCAGGCATCATGACAGTCGACGGCAGTTTGCCGCGATCCGGCTCAGCTCAGCTGTCGACGTCGATCGAAGCACTCCCGCTACAAGATATTTGGATGCTTCTCCAGCGAGACTACGACAACGTCGGTGGCGATCTCGGTGGCACGCTCACTTTGGAAGGATCTGCGCGCGAACCACGTGGCGAACTTTTCTTGGGTTTGCAAGACGGAAGCCTTGGCGAAGTCAAGTCACTTCAGCTGATCGGCTCGCTAAACTATCAACGTCAGCGTCTTCTCGGTGAGTTCAGGCTACTCCGCACGGATGAGGAGATTTTAAATGTTAGTCTGCGCTTACCTCTAGATCTTGCACTGACTGAAGTAGACGCGCGCCGCTTGGAAGGTCCGGTGTCGGTGAGAGCGGTCGCGGACGGCGTTGATCTCTCTTTCATGAATGCGGTTACTGATGCGGTAGATGACATGTCTGGAATAGTTGATGCGGATTTTGGGATCGAGGGCACATGGCAGAATCCGGATCTCACTGGCAACATCACAGTCACTAACGGTGGCGCGCGATTCCGCACCCTTAGAGTACGCCATGAAGATTTGAATGGTGAATTCGTACTCTCGGGCGACAGCATTAACATCGATCGACTGTCCCTCAAGAGTGGAGGTGGGACTGCAGACATATCGGGTACCGTTCGGATGGAGGAGCTGAGCCGTCCGATTCTCGACGTGAGGATTGAGGCAAAGGAATTTCGTGTGGTGAATATCAGAGATTTCCTTTCACTCACCGCGACTGCGGATGTTCAGCTACGCGGCCCAGTGTTCGGCGCCACTCTCACGGGACGGGGTACGGCTACACAGGGAGTGCTTTACTTCGCAGACCTTATCACCAAGGATGTTGTAAACCTGGAGGATACACTCTTTACTGACTTCGACTTGGTCGATACTACGCTGATACGGAGAGAGGGACTTGGCAGCTCGTTCGAGAACAGATTCCTAGACAGTCTGAGAGTGGACAGTCTGATGATGGAGATGGGTGCCGATGTTTGGCTGAGGTCGGGAGAGGCCAACGTCGAATTGTTGGGTTCCGTGAGGGTCGACAAGGTGCGCGATCAATACCGCCTGAGTGGTACGATGGAGACACCTCGTGGTACTTATCGGCTTGCCATCGGCCCATCGTTTGCGCGTGAACTCGTTACGCGAGAATTCAGGGTGACTCGAGGCGAAGTGAGATACTTCGGCACCACGGATCTGGATGCCGCAATCGACATTGACGCACGGCATGTCGTGCGGAGCGTGCGGGGTGAAGATATCGAGGTCATGGTTCACCTCGCTGGCACTATCTATGATCCACGACTCGCTTTTTCCAGTGACGTGCGTCCACCGATTTCAGAGACGGAGATTCTTTCATACCTATTCTTCGGTGCACCAAACGCCGAAGCGTTTTCTGGTACGAGTAACGCCGGCAATCAACGTTTGGTTGATCAGGGACTGGCCCAGTTTTTGGGAGCACTGTCCGGTCAACTCGAGTACTCGTTGATCTCAGATCTGGGCGTGCCGCTCGACTACGTCCAGATCAGGCCGACTGTGTCAGGCGAAGGGCTCTCGGGTACGGAGATAGCGATGGGGAAGCGACTGGGAGATAAGTGGTTTCTGACAGTGAGTCCGCGATTGTGTTCTCGTGACGAATTCTTTAGTGCGAGAAACGTGGGAGCCAGCCTGGAATATCGTTTCAGCCGTCAGTGGTTGTTCTCGATCAGCGGAGACCCAGTGCAGAGCTGCGCCATCGCCCTGACCAACCAGTATTTGAGCCTCAAGTATCAGTTGGGTGCCGACATCCTTTGGGAGAAGCGCTACTGATGCCTAAAGCGATGTTGATCCACAATCCAGCTGCAGCGCGTACAAAACCAAGAGTTGTAAGGGCGGTTTGTGACACGTTCTCCTCCGAAGGATGGGTGGTTGAGGTAGTCGTCACGAAGGGACCCGGTGACGAAACCACTTTGGCACGACAGGGGGTGGCGGGATCCGTGGATGTTATCGTGGTCTATGGCGGTGACGGCACAGCCATCCGCGCGTTCTCTGGAATGGTCGACAGCGGTGTCCCACTGGGTCTGATCCCAGGTGGAACCGGCAACCTTCTAGCCAGCAACCTCGGACTTCCACGCGATCCGATACGGGCCACGCGTGCAATTACCCGGGGCCATCCAGTTGCAGTAGATGTGGGTCGCCTGACTTGTCGCAAGGCAGAGCGCTATTTTGCAGTGGCATGCGGAGCGGGTTTCGACGCCGAACTCATGGCGCGTACGTCGGGAGAATCGAAACGGAGGTGGCGGATGGCGGCCTACGTGGCGACAGCGTGGGAGGTCTTAGGTAACTTGCAACCTACGCACTTTCAGATCTCAGTCGATGGCTCCAACTTCGAGGTCGAGGCTGCCACTGTAATCGTTGCGAATTGCGGCGCAATTCTGCCACCGTTTGTGAGGTTCGGGCCCGGCATCACCTTGCATGACGGGTTATTGGACGTGATAACCATGACCGCTTCGAACCGGATCGAGAGCGTGTCGGCACTTTGGCAGATGATCACTGGATTGGGTAATGGTGGACGCGTACGATACGCCCGTGGCCGGAAAATCACGGTCGAGAGCCAGCCAATCGTCCCCATCGAGTCAGATGGAGACGAGGGTGGGACAACGCCTTTCACTGCGGATGCCGTACCAGGGGGACTGAGAGTAATGATGCCCAGGGGGTGACGGTTTGGCAGTTGGCCCACTGGCGAGTATCGAGGAGGAACAATGGGTCAAGAACACGATGGAATGGTTTGTCGCGCCTGCGGCAATGAGGAGCGTGCATCGGAAGGATATCCCTGCGACAGTTGTGGAGCGTTCATTTGTATCATCTGTTCGATCAGGGGTGTGACAAGCTGTAAGGAATGCGCGGCTAAGAGCGGAACCGTACCGAACTCGTCAGGCGGGACAACGAACTAACGGGATGAGTCTGAAGCTAGCCGGTGTCTGCCAGGCTCACTGACGTTCCGGGACTCACGGTCGGGCACGTAACCAAGATCAGTGCAGGCACGGGCTTGACTGTAATCTTGGGTCCTAGGGAGGGCATCAGGGCTGCTGCCTACCTGCGCGGACGCGCCACAGGAACACGCGAACTAGACTCCCTCTCTGCGCGACATCTCGTTTCCAAGGTCCATGGTATTCTCCTTACCGGCGGCTCGGCATTTGGGCTCGGCGCGGCCGACGGTGTCATGAAGTGGCTAGCAGAACGCGATAGAGGCTACGACGTCGGTGTGGGAGTGGTTCCCATCGTACCAACTGCCGTAATCTTCGATTTGGGTGTGGGTTCTTCTCATGCCTGGCCGGGACCGGAAGACGGATATCGGGCGTGTGAGAACGCCCAAGAAAATGTCGAGGAAGGTTCCGTCGGTGTCGGTACCGGCGCGACAGTAGGGAAGGCACTGGGCCTTGGGTCCGCCATGAAGGGTGGTGTGGGAACCTGGGCCGAACGCGACGGCGACATCGTCGTTGGATGCCTTGCAGTCGTCAATGCGTTCGGTGACATACGTGATGGCAAAGGCGCGATTATCGCCGGGGCACGAAGCGACGACGGGTTCATTGACGCCCGAAGATATCTTTCACGGGGTGGTAAACTTGGAGCGTCCTTTGGCCGTGAGGGTGGCAACACAACACTGGTAGTAGTGGCCACAAATGCTGATCTAGGGCAAGTGGATCTGATGAACATGGCTGTCATGTCCACAGATGCTTTGGGACAACGGATTACGCCGGTTGGGACCCAGTTTGATGGGGATGTTGTATTTGGTGTTTCCGCCGGGAATGTTGCCCCACGATCTTGTCTCGCCATCGAGTTGCTGGCCCAGGAAGTGACCGCCGTCGCGATAGAACGGGCTGTTCGGCTTGCCCGGGGAACTGACGATGTACCCGCAATGGCAAACCATCATTGAGAACTCTATGAAAAAACTTGTGCTCTTCGACATCGATGGAACTCTTCTCTGGTCCGATGGAGCCGGTAGATCGGCGATCCGTGAGGCACTCCTGGCCGAAATGGGAACCACCGGACCAATCGACGGATTTCGATTTGATGGCAAGACCGATCCCCAAATAGTGCAGCAACTGCTCTCCGCCGTTGGCCATCCAGATGCGGAGAGTGAGACTCACATTTCAAAGGTTTGCAAACGTTACACTTCACTGTTAGCGAGTGAGCTAGTGGCGGAAGACCGCCAGATTAAAGTGTTTGATGGAGTTAGTGAACTCTTGGATCTTCTCGACGATCGAGATGATGCTGTGTTGGGATTGTTGACCGGCAATGTGGAGGTGGGAGCTGTTCTCAAGCTGAGAGCGGCTGGGATCGATCCTGAGCGGTTCGTAGTGGGAGCCTATGGCTCGGACGCGGCTCACCGACCCGATCTACCGGGGATAGCAGCGCGACGGGCCGGCGATGTTCTGGGAGAGACACCGCGCGGCGATCAGGTCGTCATCATAGGTGATACGCCAGCTGATGTAACCTGCGGAACCGAAATTGGTGCACGAGCGATAGCTGTGGCGACCGGGTCGTATTCAGTGTCGGATCTTGCCACTGCAGGGGCGTTCGCGACGTTTTCGAGTTTTGCCGACCCAGCACCCGTTGTGGAAGCGATCTTCGCATGACAGGTGCACAATTACTGCTACCGTTGCGGGTGCCCGAGCTTGGACCGTACTTGGGCAAACTAGCCAGCGGTGTTGAGCGCGGCCCCGATTGGATTCGCCTCGACTCTATCCGCTATAAACTGGTCACCAAGATTTTCGAGGCTGCCGGAACAGCTCGACGACTTGCTGCCAACGGTGAGAGGGCGGCAGCCCTTTCGGTAGTGGGGCGAGCAAGTTGGCAAGAAGCATGGGAAGAATCGGTGAGTGGTGTGGCGGAGGTCTTGCTCGAGCATGTGTCGCAACATTTGGATGCCGAGGCGATCGTAGTAGGCATGCCGCACCGGTTGCGCAGGCGACTGGCACCAGGTGCTGCAGAAAGGCGATCCCTGGTGGCCCGGTTAGGATCGGCTGGGAGTCGCCTGATTAGTGTGCTGGACCGCCTGGAGCTAGCTGCAGCGGGAGCTTTGGAAGCAACGGCGCTGCAGCGAGACGTGGTAGAGCACTGGCAAGAGGCTCTGAGATCGGCAGCTCGACAGCTCGAGGATGCGTGGCTTTCACTTGAGCAGGCGGTCGGGCAAGAATCGATTTACTGGAGTCAGGAAGCGGATCGCGTGGCCCAGTGGAAAAAGCCGGTCTGGCCCGTTGTCTTGGTGAGCACAGTGGCTCTCGGTTGGGCGATTTGGTTCGGGCTCATTTTCGCCGGTTATACCCGGCCACCGGCCTGGTTTAGTCAGGGCTGGGAAGCGGTTTTCGGGAAGTGACGCCGCTGGCCGTCGGGCTGGACCTGGTCGACATAGGACGCGTGGAGCGGCTGCTCGATCGACATGGTGAGAGGGCGTTGCGGCGGATCCTAACATCGGCGGAAAGAGAATACTGTCTTTCCCAAGCTACGCCTGCTAGGCACGTGGCGGCCCGCATCGCGGCAAAAGAAGCAGCCTATAAGGCCCTATCGCAGGGCGGTGTCGACCGAGTCTTTTGGTGGCGCGACGTCGAAGTGGTTCGGGACTCAAACAGTCGACCGAGCTTGGAGTTGCATGGTCGCGCAAAGGCAGGCGCAGCCGAGATAGGGGTTTCAGGTCTCTTACTGTCCCTCACGCATTCAGAAAGCCAGGCCGCTGCCGTAGTCATTCTGGTCCAGTGAACCTGGTTGCCTTTCAGCTAGTGCCTGGCTAGATTTCGCGTCCACTTTACTTGAGAACGATTCTCATCTTGTATCCAAGACGATATATTATAGCTGGACTGCTGGCACTACATGCGGTTGCGGCCCCGGTCCGGCTCTCGGGACAGGCAGATGCGGCAACAACTGCCGCGCGCCGCATTGCAGATCTGGTCAGCATCGCCATAGACGAGTATGGAGTCGGAGTTGTTGGAGGGCGGGTTATCAATGAGGGTGAGTTGCGAGAGGCACGGCTCTTCCTTGATGAGGCCAGGCAGTCGGCGACGCTGCTGCCAGAGGGAACTCGGCGGCAAGTCCTTGGTTACTTCGACTCCATTGGAGCGGGGTTCTCTGCACTGCGTTCTGATGGGGAAATCGGTGAATCTCTCGTTGCATTGAGAGATTTGCTCGAGAGTAGCCTCCATGTCACGCTTGACGTAATGCCGGGAGGTGCTCCTTCGCTCGCACGAGGCGAAGCCCTCTACTCCAAGCATTGCATGCAGTGCCATGGAGAGAACGGAACGGGAGATGGATCGATGGCGAAGACACTCGACCCGCCTCCGGCTGACCTAACGGACCAGCAGACCCTTCGTGTTGTCAGTCCGCTCGATTTCTTCCGCAAACTAAACGTCGGCGTGTCCGGCACGGCGATGCCAGGTTTCGATGGTCGACTCGGTCTGGATGACCGGTGGGCATTAGCGCTCTATGCTTCCACGTTGCGTTTCTCGCAGGACGCGAGAGATCGGGGTGCAGCGCAACTCGCTTTGCAGTGCCCTGAATGCAATTTGCTGATCAGTGATTTCTCCGAAACCGCCGCCCTATCGGATGACTCTCTGGCTGCGATTCTCGACTCGATGACGGGAGCGGTAGGGTCGACAAGCATCCAGGATCTCGTCGCATATGCCCGCGGTGCCGGTGCTACTGAGGAGTTGGGCAGCGATGCCAAGCTGGTTGCTAGCCGTGCGGTTGCTGGTGCAAAGGCCGCTGTGGCTGCGGCCATGGAGTTGGGATCGTCTGGAGAGCGCAAGGCCGGGGCCGCACGCGCACTCGATGGCTACTTGGTATTCGAGCGAATTGAAGGCGCTGTGAGGTCTAGGGATGCGAAGGCAGCTCGGAACGTCGAGCGGGCTTTCACTCAGTTTCGGGGAACCCTGCTGGCCGATGGTGCATGGGTCGGTGTCGTAAAGGCCCGAGAGGAAGTTGACGATGCTCTAGACGCTGCTCTGACAAGTATTACCCCGACGATCTCTTCAAGGATTCTATTCACACAGTCAGTCGTCATAATGCTACGGGAGGGCCTCGAAGCGATTCTCATCATAGGCGCGCTTACGGCCTTCCTGACGAAAGCCGGCGCCGATCAGCGAAAACGCGACATAGGGTGGGGTGTTTTCGCTGCTGTTGTGGCGAGCCTCGTCACTGCTGGCGGTTTCGCCACGTTGTTTCGCCACTCGGCGGGACGCCAAGATCTGCTCGAAGGGATAACAATGCTCGTAGCTGCGGGTGTTCTCTTCTGGGTATCCTTTTGGCTCGTATCGAAGATTGAGCTGCGCAAGTGGCAAGCGTTTGTCGGCAATCAGATGCAGCGAGCCATGAACAGCAAGCGGACACTGGCGCTTGCAGCAGTGGCGTTTCTTGCCGTATATCGCGAGGGGTTTGAGACTGTGCTTTTCTTCTCCGCTCTAGTCACCAGTTCCGATGGCAGTTCTGGATCAGCAGTGGCCGTTGGTTCCGGAATCGGTGTTGGTTTGATTGTGCTTGGTGTTGTCTACTTCTTGATGCAGCGGTACAGTGTGCGTTTGCCACTGAAGCCTTTTTTCGCGGCGACTAGCGGGTTGCTCTACGTAATGGCGTTCAGTTTTGCTGGACAGGGAGTGTCCGAGTTGCAGGAGATAGGCATTATCTCGATTACTCCGCTGAATTGGGTCCCTGCTATACCGGCTTTGGGGATCTTTCCAACCGCGCAGACGTTGTTTAGCCAACTCTTGATCGCTACAGCACTCTTTGGAGCGCTGCTCTGGGTGTTTTGGCTTGAGCCGAGGCTAGTTCGGGCAGACTGAACAAGATCGCTGAAGCCACCGCGGACTTGCGGTACTTCTGTTTCCCTCCAACTTTAGTCGTTTAGGTCTTTTCAAAAGGGGGATACAATCGCGCGGGATCTACTTCCCACCGTTCGAAAGGTGTTGAAGGATCGATACGAGGTCGATAGAGAACTGGCGCGCGGTGGCGCAGCTCGGGTGTTTCTTGCCCGAGACAAGAGTGGCTCACCGGTGGCTCTAAAGATCCTTCACCCGGAACTGGCTGTCAGCGTAACTGCCGAGCGGTTCGTGCGTGAGATCTCATTCCTCTCCAAGATCGATCATCCGAATATCGCAAGTCTAACCGACTATGGTGAATCAGATTGGCTTGTGTATTACGTGATGGATTACATTGCGGGTCCAACACTTCGCGAACACTTGACCCGAGTAAAGCAAGCTTCGATCAGCGACACCTGTCACATCGCTGCACAGCTGCTTGATGCCCTGAAGTATGCGCACGACATGGGTATCGTACATCGGGACGTCAAGCCTGAAAACGTAGTGCTTGCTTCGACTGGCCCGGTGCTGATGGATTTCGGAATAGCCCGAGTTATCGCTTCATCGGGTCATGACCGGCTCACCCGCTCCGGCTTTGCCGTTGGTACGTCCTCATATATGAGTCCGGAACAGGTGTCGGGCGTGGAGGACATCGATCACCGCAGTGATCTCTACTCGCTGGGCTGTGTGCTGTTCGAGTGCTTGGCTGGCAGACCGCCTTTTACGTCCCTGAGGGAAGAATTGGTGCTCTCGATGCACCACGCCGCTCCAGCTCCGGACATAACAGAATTCCGCAAAGATGTTTCCGAAGCTCTTGCCGAAATAGTTCGTCGAGCACTGAAAAAAGACAGAGAAGACCGCTGGCAATCTGCCGCTGAAATGCGCGAAGCTGTGCTGGCTGTTTAGGTCCCAGCGGCATGAGCTTCACTAAGTACTCGAGCGTCGTTCGGAATATCGACTTCGCTCTTGTCGTGCCAGACGGCCATCAATACGAACCCAACTACCATGACTGCTACGCTCGTAGCCTGGGCAATAGTGAACCCGGCGAGTAGTCGGTCGTCCTTGGCCCGGATAAACTCTACGAGAAACCTCTCGAGTCCATTCACTACGAAGTAGAGGGCAGCCAGCCAGCCAACCGCGTGGTTGTGACGCCGCAGTCTCCACAGCAGCCAAAATATGAACATCAGAGCGGCCACTTCGTATAGTTGCGTGGGATGTACTGCAATTACGTCAGTCGGCAAGGCGTCACTCGGTACCTCAATTCCCCATCTTTGCAAATTGATCGCGGTAGTCGGCGGATAACCTGCGGGAAACTTTACACCCCATGGCAGTGAGGTCGGAATTCCGTAGTCGTCCTGGATGAGAAAGCAGCCAACGCGTCCCAGCGCGTGTCCCAAAGCAAGCGCCGGCGCTGCCAGGTCCAGGGTAAATCGTGCCGGGACGCGAAGCCGCTTGCCGTTGAGCAAGATGGCAACAACGGCAACGATAAATCCGCCGTACCAGACGAGACCCCCCCGTGAAAAGAATTGAGCACTGTCGTGATATAGAGCGACGTACCACACCTTTGCGCCCAGGATCCCCCCGGCCACACCGGCTACAATAATCTGTTCTGCATATCGTTCGCTCATTCCACGTTCACGCAGATCTACCTGCATGACCCAACCGGCCATCATGAAACCGACCATCATCATGATTCCAAAGCCAGTGATTGCTAAGGGACCGACGTGTATGACTAACGGATAAAAAGTCATCGGGTGACCTTGGCCGGTTGAGTAGATACTGAGCATCGCTCGAGGCCGGGCCAGGCTAGGCGCGGGTTCGCGTCGAGGTACAAGTTACTCACGCTGTCTTGTTCTAGGTGAAACCATCCTGCACGGGCAATCATCGCCGCGTTGTCGGTATTGTGCCGCGGCTGAGCTACTACCAATCGAGCGAGATTCGAGAGCCCCCTCTTCATTCGGGTGCATAGCGTGCCGCTACAGGCGACGCCTCCACCCAGTACCACCGTGGAATAACCAGTGTACTCTATTGCCGCAGTGACCTTAGCAGTCAACACATCGAAGGCGGCGGCTTGAAAGGAGGCTGCAATGTCGGCGCGGTCGGCCTCAAGATCGTTGCACTTTCGGACTGCGTACAAGACTGCCGTCTTGAGTCCACTGAACGAAAAATCGAACCCCGTATCGATCATCGGTCGTGTGAAGCCCAGCGTATCCCTAGCGCCTTCCGCCAGTCGCTCGACCGCGGGCCCGCCGGGATACGAAAGACCCAGCATTCTTGCGACCTTATCAAATGCCTCGCCCACTGCATCGTCACGAGTCTCACCTAGGAGGCGATAACGCCCCCATTCGGGCACGTCGAGCAACAGGGTGTGGCCGCCCGAGACAATGAGAGCGACAAACGGAGGGTCTAGGTCGGGATGATCGAGCAGTGGTGCGAAGACGTGGCCCTCCAAGTGATGCACGCCGATCAGCTTTCGTGGTCCCCCGGCGGCCAATCCTTTGGCGAAGCAGACACCGACCATGAGCGATCCAACGAGTCCAGGACCGGCAGTTACGGCGACGGCATCGATAGCATCAAGGGGTATGCCCGCTTCGTCGAGGGCACGATTGACCACGGGGGTGAGCGCAGTCAGGTGCGCCCTACTCGCCAATTCCGGAACAACCCCGCCGAATACAGCGTGAATGTCCTGCGACAGAATTACCAGGCTGGCCAGTTCCGGCCCGCTCGCCTCCCGCACCAAGACAGCGGCGGATGTCTCGTCACACGAAGTTTCAATGCCCAGCACTACTTCAGTCACGATTTCGCTTTCTTACGACAGCAGTCAGGGGCGTTGAATGGGCTGTGATTCCAGGGGGCGCGATTACTTCGAGCGTGACGGGTCCATCTGTGCCCAACTCAGTTGGTCGTGCTATCACTTGTACGCTGTCCCTGGTGAGTTGGACAATCCGGGCGCTCGGGCCGCGCACGGTGACAATGACTGCCGAGGGCACGCTTTCCCACGTGGCGCGATCCGACAGAATTGACACTGCCACACCCATCAACACTTGTTCGGAGACAGGTCCGATGTTGGCGGTCACCTCGACTTCTCGTGGCTCTACTCGGAGCACACCTAGTCCCGATGTGTCGATCGGTACCTCTATCCGAACGGGGCTAGAGATCCCTCTGCGTTCCAGGGACATCGTGAGCAATGAGTTGATCTTCCGTACCAGCGCATCTGGTCCGCTTACGGATACGGTAGCTGGAGTGACAGAGATCTTGCCGAACACCTCGTAACCCGAGTCGGGAAAGAGTGCGACTCGAGAGACTACCCGTACATTTCGGCGAAGAACATCATCGAACTGTAATGTTATGTTGTGCGGTTGTATTTCCTGTGCAAGCACGTCCGCATCCTCAATCGTTTCCAAGTCCGTGGTTGCTAACTCAATGATGTAGCTCGAACCGGAGATAGTATCCGGAACGGTCTTGCGGATTACCGGAGGCGTCTCGTAGAGTTTGAGCAGCTCGCGCAGAGTACCGCCATAACGCGCCTGAATAGGTGGGAGCTGTACAGTCATGGTGCGGCCCTCGGGCGGTGTGATGTCCAGAGTCACCGGAACGAGCTGCGTAGTTGTTTGTTCGGCCGCTAGTACGGCCCAGAGCGCAGTTGAGAGCGCCAAGGCCGTGAGTTTGATAGGCCAGTTGGCTAGAAGCAACTCCTTGAGATCAGGGAGTTTCGGCATCCGACGGCAACTGCTCGGAATCGACTTCCCGAACAGGGTCGACGCCCAGAAGTCTCCTGAGTATTGCAGACTGAGCGGCGCTGTCCCACTTGCGGGCCCCGATATCCTTCTTTACGATCACTCCCTGTCGGTCGATTACGAAAGTTTCGGGCAAGCCCGTGGTCTGGTAGAGGCGCTCCAGTTGTCCGCTACGGTTATGAAGAACGTCGAAGGTTAGTCCTCTCTTCTCCACCCATTCTCTGACCTCGCCGGGCGTAGTTTCATCGACGCTTACTGCCAAGATCTTGAGCCCTTTGGGGGCCAGCGCCTCGTGGAGGCGCTGGATTGCAGGCATTTCGACCTCGCAAGGGCCGCACCACGTGGCCCAAATATTCAGCAGAACGACCTCGCCTTTGTAGTCGGAGAGCTGCACCGTATCGCCGGTCACGAGGTCCGCTGCGCTGAAATTGGGCGCTTTGGCGCCAGGTCCAACCGGTCGAATGTCGGGCGAAAGCGCCATGCCCGCACCGATCGCCGCCGACAACAAAGTAAGAATGCCACCAACCGCGATCCATTGTCCTCTATTGGCCATAGTTCACACCACCGTATAGCATCTCTTACGAAGTTCCTTGATTTCCGCCCCTACATCGTCCGCCCCAAATATCGCTGATCCAGCTGCAAACGTGTTGGCCCCAGCGTGCCTTGTCTCTGCAATAGTATCACGAGAAATGCCGCCGTCTACCTCCAGGCGGGCCCCACTGCCCCTTTCATCAAGCAGCTGCCGCGCCCTAGCGATCTTCATCGTGGATGTCGGGATGTAGTTCTGAGCTGAAAACCCCGGATTGACTGTCATGATCAATAATAAATCAATGTCCTCGACTAGTTCCTCTGCATAGCTGAGCGGCGTGCCCGGGTTGAGCGCGAGCCCCGCCATCATGCCGCACGCCCTTATCTGTTGCAGCTGCCGCTGGGAGTGAGCGGTCGTTTCAGGATGAAAGGTAAAAATGGACGCACCTGCCTCTGCAAACGGCGCTATATACCACTCAGGTCGCTCGACCATGAGGTGAACGTCGAGAGGCAACTCCGTGATTCTTCGCAGCGCAGCAATCAGATCCGCGCCAAAGGTAAGATTGGGTACGAAGTGGCCATCCATCACGTCCACGTGAATCCAGTCGGCACCCCCCGCCTCCACCGTGGCGATGTCATCTGAAAGTCTGGCCAAATCGGCACTCAGGACACTTGGTGCTATGACGAATTCGCTACTCATTGCTTTCCCGCCTAATGATGAGGTCTACCGCAAAGCCTGGGGCGCTCATTGTGCCTGCACCAGGCTCCTGCTCCAAGACAGTTCCGGGTGCTCCGTCCTGGCTTAGTCTTGTCGGAGTCGACCCGAGGGTCAGTCCAGCATCCTCAAGTACCTTGCGAGCCTCTTCTAATGTAAGGCCAGTCAGGTCTGGCACGGAGATCGTGGGCGCGCCCACGCTTACAAAAAGAATAACGCCAGAACCCGGCACCAAAGTAACCCCGGCGGGAGGTCGCGAGTTGACCACGATCCCTCTTGGCACGGGAGCTTGGCTCGAAACGATATTGGCGATTTCCAGTCCGGCTGCTGTGACCAGTCTTTGGGCGGTCGCCTGGTCGTATCCAGCAACATCGGGCACGGGGACGGGCTGAGGCCCCCGGCTGGCGGAGAAAGTGATGGCGGTACCCTGCTGCACATCGACGCCCGGTGGCGGATCCTGCCACACTACTTCACCCCGTGGTGCAGTCGGGTGACTGATGGCGTCCGTCTGATTGGAAACCAGCCCCCTGTCCTGCAGCGTCGCCCGCGCGTCATCTGCGGCGAGGCCCAAGATCCTGGGCACGGGTTGGGAATTTGCGAGAAACGGTGCTGGGAAGAGCACAGCTGCCGCCAGCGCGTAGCCCAGCAAGAACGGAGTCAGAAAAACTATCGCCGCAAGAACAAGTCGTCTCCGCTTGGAACCTCGTGTGTCGACTAGCCCGGTTACTCTAGTGACTGCCGAACGCAGCACCCTGCCGAAGGTACCGGCCGGCCGGTGCCGGCGGAATCTCATCGGAACCGTCTGAGCCGCGCAGCGTATCCGCCGTCGGTCCCGCTGTCGGGAGGAAAGAGAAAGTAGTCGCTGCCGTCTCGTTCGAATGTGGGATGCCGCTCGAGGAATCGATCCACCTGTTGTTCGTTCTCCTCCGGCTCAAGCGAGCAGGTGAGGTATACCAGTAACTTATTAAGATTGACTGACTGACTGGCCCCATCCAGTATCTCAGACTGTCGTTTGGCCATGCGAACAATGTTGTCTTCCGAAAGCTTCCATCGACCGTCTGGATGTCGTGCGAGCGTACCCGTCGCCGTGCATGGTGTATCGACGAGCGTGACGTCGATTTTGGCGATGTTGATCGGTGTCCACCGAGCGTCTGCAAGTATTACAGTGGTTGCCGGTGCCACCCTGGTCAGTGTGTCCCGAAGCCGGTCCAGTCTACTGCGGTGAAGTTCGGAAGCCACTACACGATGTCGCACACTGAGCATCGCGGCCTTTCCACCTGGTGATGCGCACGCGTCCCACACCACTGCATTGGGTGGCACTCGTGCGAATTCCAGCAAGAGTGCTTGCGAGGGATCCTGCACGATGAATGCTCCCTCGCTGTAGCCAGGGAGTTCTCGAACTGCCGTCCTGCGCACGACTATCCCGGGTCCGTGAGTAGACCGAGAGAACAAGACTCTGGCTCGAGCAAGTGCCTCACAGAGCTGATCAGTGGACCAGCCTACTGGTTGGATCACCGTGCGGGGTCGTCGGTTGTTGTACTCCAATAGATCGGATGTTCTACTAACCCCGAACCGCCTGATCCAGCGCTTGACGAGCCACTCTGGATGAGAGTGTTCTGCCGCAAGCCGCTCGACGGGGTGCGTGCTTGCCGGTTTGCCGTTTGCCGTGGCTGGCGTTGCTGCCACTCGACGCAGCACCGCATTGACCAGACCCGCAGCTTTGCGCCCCCTGGTAGCACCAGTCGCCTCGACAGTGGCAGTGACAGCCGCGTAGTCTGGAACGCGGTCCAGAAATCGGAGCTGGTAAGCTCCTATTCTCAGGAGATCCCTCAGATCCGGCTCGACGTTTTGCCACCTGGCTTGCACCAGCGGCCGTATACCGCCGTCGAGTTCACTGCGGTGGCGCAGCACTCCAGCCGCAATTTCGTATGCGAGGCGGCGATCGGCATCGGGGAGGAATTCCAGATCTCTGCGTGCTGTGTCGAACGGATGTCCTTTGCGGACCCGGCGTAAGATCTCCAGCGCCGCCTTTCGGGCGGAGGCTCCTGCTTTCACTATGGGACGATCATGCCGCCCGTGGGGCTGGACGGGACCGCGATTTGACGCTTGGCCATTCGGCCCGCAAGGTAGGCGAGCCGACCTGCCTCAACGGCGCACCGCATGGCTCGGCCCATGGTGACTGGGTCGTCTGCACTGGCAAGCGCGGTGTTCATCAAGATGCCGTCTACTCCTTGTTCCATCGTTAGACATGCATCAGAAGCGGTGCCAACCCCAGCATCGACGATGATCGGAACAGTCAGACGATGCTTGATCGTGCGGATGTTGTAGGGATTGATCAGCCCAAGGCCGCTTCCTATAGGTGATGCGAGAGGCATGACGGCTGCGCATCCAGCATCCTCGAGGCGGAGAGCTGTGATCAAATCGTCATTGGTGTATGCCAGGACCTGGAATCCTTCGGCGACGAGAACGCGTGTTGCTTCGAGCAGCCCGTCAGCATCGGGAAGCAGGGTTTCTTGATCTCCGATCACTTCGAGCTTGATGAATTCGTTGAAACCGGCCTCCCGAGCGAGCCGGGCGTAGCGAACCGCATCTTTGGCCGTGAAGCATCCGGCAGTATTCGCTAGCAGAAAATACTGTTGTGGGTCTAGATGGTTGAGAATGCCATCTTCTGCGGAGCGATCGAGATCAACTCGCCGCACAGCTACAGTTACGACCTCTGCGCCGGTCGCTTCTAGGGTCTGTAGCATGGTCTTGTTGTCTCTGTATTTCCCTGTCCCAACCATTAGCCGGGAACGGAACTTCCGGCCCCCTACTTCGAGCACGGCCTCAGTGGGTGCGGCAACCGTACCGGTCATCGTATTCTCTTTTCTAGCCTCCGCCTACGAAGTGGATCAGCTCAATGCAGTCCTCTTCGTTCAGTTGTGTGTCACCCAGAACAGGCTGGCGTACGATCTCGCGATTGAGTTCGACCACTACGGTACTCGAGTTCAGATCCAACAGATCGAGTAGATCTAGGATCGAGGCTCCACGCTCGAGGAGTCGTTCCTCGCCGTTGACGACAACCTTCATACCTTCGCTCACGGGACTAAAGATAGCAGCATCCGCTGGACCACCGCACCGCTGTCGGCAGCTTCCCATATCGATGATATCGCCGCCACTCCCCATGCTCCAGCGTCTACGGCCACCTGGACTAGTTGCGCGGTTATTCCACCGATTGCAACTACCCTGAGTCCCCGTAGCGGGCGAAGGATCTCAGGGCCGAGAGCGGGGCGTTCAGGATGTGACGTGGTCTTCCAGATCGGTCCCAGAAATACGTAGTCCGCTCCGTCATCAAGCGCCCCGCGCGCCTCTGCTGCGGAGTGAGTTGAGCGGCCGATCCAGACCTCCGGGCCAAGAATGGATCGGGCGGCGGCAATGGTCAGACCAGTGGCTGGAAGATGCAGGCCGTGCACCTTCAAGGTGAGCACAACGTCCGCGCGGTCATTGACCAGAACACACTCTCCTCGGGCTGCATCTACCGTGCGCTTGACCAAGTGCGACAGATCGCGTGCCCCGAGGGATCGTGAACGCACGTGCAAAGCGACGCTGCCCTGTCGAGCGATCTCGGCAACCCTTGCTGTGTAATCACTGAATGCCAGCACGCGATCATCGGCTACCGCGTGCAATCGCGGTGGCGAGGGAATCACTCGAATCGATCGCCGACAGTGGCGGTACTGCCCCGAAGCCAATCTGTGGCAAGCATTCTCTTTCGCCCCGTCGGCTGAACTTCGGCAAACTCGATCAATCCGGATCCGGTGGACACGGTTAAAGGATCGATGTTGACTACTTCCCCTGTGCCTGAGTTTTCCAATCCCGCTATAACCAATTGAGGTCCGAAGAGTTTTAGGCCCCTACCGTCCAGCGACGTCCACGCTCCGATTCGGGGGTCGAGTGCCCGTACGAGGTGAGCGATGTCGTTTGCCGGCTGATCCCATCTGATCCGCGCGCTTTCGTGCGCGAGCTTAGGTGCGTGGGTGACGAGCGATTCGTCCTGTGGAGTTCTTTCGTCAGCTCCCGTCGCAATGAGAGTCATTGCCTCGATCAAGGCGAGTGCCCCTAGCTCGGCTAATCTGGCAGTCAGCTCCCCTCCTGTCTCATCGGGAGCTATCGGTGTCGCTACCTGGTGTATGATCCGGCCTGAGTCGAGCCCCATTGCCAGCTCCATTATCGACACCCCCGTCTCTTCGAGTCCCTGAATAATCGCATGTTCTATTGGGGCAGCACCACGGAGGGACGGGAGGAGCGAAGCGTGAACGTTGATCATTCCTCGTCTTGGGAGAGTCAGCATATGTGGCTTAAATATGTGACCGTATCCTGCCACCACGCCGAGGTCGGGCTCGAGAACACGCAATTCGGCAGCGAATTCATCGGAGTTCGGCTGTTCCGGTTGGAGCAGCTCGAGACCGTCTTCCAAGGCGGCAATCTTGATAGGAGGGGGGACAGGGTCTGAACGGTGGCGTCCCTTTGCTCGATCTGGTTGCGTGACCACTGTGACCACGTCGAAACCCTCTTCAATCAGCGCTCGCAGGCTGGGTACCGCAAAGTCCGGTGTTCCGAAGAAAGCGAGACGTAAACTCAATCTTCGGCCTTTACGGATGATAGTTCCTTGATATAACCTGACTCACCCTTCCGCAGTTTCTTCCATTTCTTGAGTAACATGCGTCGCTTGAGCGGACTCAGGTGATCGATGAAGAGAATTCCATCAAGATGATCTATCTCGTGCTGGATGACTCGAGCCTGCAAGTCGACAGCGCGCAGCTGTATACGCGTTCCGTCGAGAGTCGTCGTCTCGACGAGGATGCTCTCTGCCCGATCGAGGTCTGCGTAAATCTCGGGAATGGAAAGGCACCCCTCTTCCTCGCGAGTCTTGCCGGCGCGTTCGAGAATTACCGGGTCGATCAGCGCTAGCGGAGGTTCGTTTTCCGCGTGTACTACCGCAACGCGCCGTACGATCGCGACCTGATTCGCGGCCAGGCCCACCCCGCTGTCCCCATACATCGTGTCGAACAGATCTTGGACCAACTGCTCTACGTCCGTGTCCACGGTCCCAACCTCGTCTGCCCTCTGCCGTAGGACGGGGGATCCTAGGAGGTGTATGGGTAAGAGTGTCACTAGCTAGTGGTTTCGGAACTTTTGCCGGGGGATCGGACTTCAGCCACTCTATCACGTTGAATCACGAAGCGACTCTCGCCGCTCTTAACGGTGATTCTGTCCTCCTTGATTCGCACCACCTCAGCTATGATCCCACCAGATGTTACTATCTCGTCACCTCTCTTGATCTGCTCCAGGCGTTCTTTATGTCTCTTCTCCTGTTGCACCTTGGGGCGTATGATGAGGAAATAGAAAATGGCCAGGATTGCCAGCATCTGGAACAGAAAAATTGCCATTCCACTGCCCGATGTCTGACCTGGAGGGGCAAACAAAAAAAGAGTTTCCAATCTCACAGCGCTCCTCTTGAGTTGTATCGAGTGATCCAATCATTACTCCACTTGTCGAACTGGCCAACCTTTATCTGCTGTCGAGCCTCCTCCGCGATGCCGATGAGGAACCGAATGTTGTGCAACGACATGAGTCTTAGTCCGAGAAGTTCATCTGCGGCAAATAGATGCCTCAAGTATGCTCTACTATATGTGGTGCAGGTTTCGCAGTCACATGACTCCACTAGAGGGCCCGGGTCTCTCCGACAAGCAGCATTCCGAATATTGAGCGGCCCATCAGGTGTGTACGCGGTGCCGTTGCGCCCGATCCGCGTCGGTGCCACGCAGTCGAAGAGATCGAAACCTCGTGCGATGCACCGCAGCAGATCCTCCGGGAACCCGACGCCCATAAGATAATGAGGAACCGAGTTCGGCAACGATGGGGCGAGCTGATCCAGTACAGCGTACATGGCAGACTTGGACTCGCCCACGGCCAAGCCTCCCACAGCCAATCCCGTCCAATCGCCGTGGTCGACGATCTGCTGTAGAGATTGGCGCCTAAGATCATGATACATTCCGCCCTGGACGATTGGCCATAGGGTCTGCCTGTCGGGGCTGTCCCGGGAGATGTCCCGGTGACGGGTTCTGCAGCGATCCAGCCAACGAGATGTTCTGTCCAGCGCGTCAGCTGCCGTAGATCGATCCGCGTCTCCTGGCACGACATGATCGAATGCCATGGCGACATCCGATCCCAGTGCCCATTGGATTTCCACGGTGCTTTCGGGAGTGAGTCTACGCCGCTGTCCGTCGACGTGTGACTGGAACTCGACACCTTCGTCATCCACTCGGCGAGATCGTTTCAACGAAAATACTTGGAAGCCCCCGGAATCGGTCAGCAACGATCCGGGCCAAGCCATGAACTTGTGGAGCCCTCCCAAGTGGGCAACGATTTCTTCACCCGGTCGAACGTGTAGATGGTAGGTGTTGCCTAGCACTACCTTGGCTCCAATCGCCTTGAGATCCAGTGGCGAGAGGGTCCGGACCGTCCCTTGGGTTCCCACCGGCATGAATGCCGGCGTCTCCACTTCGCCGTGAGGCAGGCGAAGGCGACCGACACGTGCCAAACCGGACACGGAGTCAACTTTGTACTCGAAGTGTCTCAAACGATCGCCATTGCATCGCCGTAGCTGTACAGACGATATCTCGATGCCACAGCCTGTTGGTACGCCCGCATGGTATGATCGTAGCCGGCGAACGCGGCAACCAACATGAGGAGTGTCGAGCGCGGCAGATGAAAGTTGGTGAGCATAGCGTCCACCGCCTTGAAGCTATAGGGTGGGTAGATGAATAGGTCGGTCCATCCCGACCCCCCACATAGCTTTTCACCGTCCCATGCGGTTTCCAGCACGCGAGTCGAAGTAGATCCCACTGCCCATACCCGGCCTCCACGCTCCCGGGCGCGTGTAACCGATGCCGCTGTCTCGGGTGAAATTGAGTACCACTCCGCATGCATTACGTGGTCGGCGGGATCGTCCACCGCTACGGGTTTGAAAGTGCCAGGACCCACGTGCAACACGATCTCGGCTATCTCGACCCGTTTTGTGCGTAGGTCTGAAAGAGTTTGCTTTGTGAAGTGGAGTCCCGCGGTGGGCGCTGCGACACTTCCAGTTGCTTGCGCGAACACTGTCTGGTAGCGCTCCTTGTCGGTCGAGTTGGGCTCACGTCGGATGTAGGGTGGCAGAGGCACGCTGCCATATCGCTCCATTATTTCGTGCGGCTGCAGACTACCGGTCATTCGAATTCTCCTGAGGCCGCCTCCGAGAACCTCCAGGATTTCGGCAACGACATCGTCACCAAAACGGACCGTACGTCCAGCCTTCAGCTTCCCACCCGGGTGGGCCATTGCCAGCCAAGTGCCGTCGGAATCTTCGTGCACCAGAAGGATTTCGGCTTCTCTTCCGTTGCTGCGGACGCCCTTGAGCCGAGCGGGCATCACGCGGCTCACGTTGATTACCAGGACGTCACCGGGCTTCAGAAGATCGGCAATCCCACGAAAAGTGCGGTGTTCGATGTTCCCTGAATTCCTCCGAAGTATTAGCAGGCGGCTGTCGGCCCTGTTTGGAAGGGGTTGTTGAGCAACGGCCTCGTCTGGGAACTCGAACTCGAAGTCGGACGCTAGGTAGCGACTAGGCACTCGCTCCATCGCTGAAGAGGCTTGCTTGAGATCTGCCCGCGTCTGGTGCAGGATAGCCAAAATGTCGGTAGGCGGACGGAGTTGCCATGCGACCACGGGGTGTTCGCTGGAGGAAGCCCTGCTGGATAAGGAATGGTTCGTAGACCTCTTCGATGGTTTCCGCGTCTTCACCAACTGCCACGGCGAGGGTATTTACGCCGACGGGTCCTCCATCGAAGTTCTCGATGATCGCCTTGAGAATCCGTCCGTCCATATCGTCGAGGCCGTATTCGTCTACGTTCAATCGCTGAAGCGCGGCCCTTGCCACGTCGCTTGTGATGAGTCCGTCGGCTCTCACTTGCGCATAGTCCCGGACCCGCCGCAAGAGGCGGTTCGATACGCGTGGAGTACCGCGGCTTCGCTTGGCGATTTCCTGGGCACCGTCGAGTTCGATATCGATATCGAGGATCTTGGCCGAGCGTGTGACAATCGTGCAGAGGTCGTCAACCGGATAATATCCCAGCCGTTCGACCAGACCGAACCGCGCTCGCATGGGGGGTGTCAGCATTCCGAAGCGAGTGGATGCTCCGATGAGCGTAAACGGCTCGATGTCCATCGGGATGGTTTGTGCATTCGGTCCGTCGGCGATGCGAACATCGACTCTGTAGTCCTCCATTGCAGGGTAGAGAAATTCCTCAAGCACGGGTCTGAGTCTATGGATTTCGTCGATGAAGAGAACGTCTCCGCGCTGCAGCGTCGTGAGCAAGCCGACCAGGTCTCCAGATTTTTCAAGCACCGGTCCACTAGTGGTGCGAATATTGACCGCCATCTCGCGTGCCACGAGCATCGCGAGAGTGGTCTTCCCGAGTCCCGGTGGGCCAAAGAAGAGCGCGTGGTCCAGTGGGTCGCCTCGCTGCTTCGCGGCGTCGATCGCGATCTGTAGATTCTCCTTGACGTGACTTTGGCCCACGAACTCCGTAAGTCGGGAAGGACGAAGTGACATCTCGGTGGACGACTCGTCCGGCAACGCCTCAGGTGTCGTGATTTCCGGTCGGGTCATGACTTCGCTGTCGAGCGCCAGCGAACCGGTCGGTCGTCCTCTTCAAGGACATGCCGCTTGCGGCAGCTAACGCAACGATCTTCCGTTTTGGACACATCATCCGGCACCAATCTGCGATTGGTACTGCCGCACGAAGTGCATAACCATTCCGCAGTTTTCATTTGTTTCTGGTCATCAGTGATAGGGCTCCACGGATGAGGTCGGTCACTTGGTCTGCACCGTTCTGCGACAAAACAGATCGCACTGCCCTTTCCGCCTCGCCGCTGGTGTATCCAAGGTTTACGAGAGCTCGAACCGCCTGTTCCGCGGGAAGATTAGCTGTCTTGGTTTCCGACTGCGTTCCTATGTCTTTCAGCTTGTCTTTTAGTTCCAGAGATATTCGCTCGGCTGTCTTCTTGCCGACGCCTGGGACAGTGCAAAGAGCAGCGATGTCTCCCTCCTGGAGGACGCGCACCACGCGAGTGCCGCCTAAGGTGGATACTATCGCCAGGGCCACACGTGGGCCAACACCATTGACTCCCAATAGCCTTTGGAAGACGGTACGTTCGTCATTGCCGTCGAACCCATATAGTGCCCAGCCGTCTTCCCTCACTATGGGTACCGTCTTGAGTTCTATCGTAAGACCCTCGTCGGGCAGTCGCTCCAGCACCCCCAGGGGGATGGCCACTTCGTAACTGACGCCACCCGCCGTCGCTATCACTACCCTGTCTCCAGTTTTTGAGATCAGTTTGCCGGAGATCGCGGAAATCATGCGGGCACTCGAGACTTCAGTAGATATGTCAGAGCTACGGCGCATGCGTCGGCAGCGTCATTGGGAGAAGGGGCGCTCGTCAGGCCCAGAAGGCGTTGTACCATGAATCCGACCTGTTCCTTGGTTGCGCCACCGACTCCGACGACCGTCTTTTTGACTTGGGCGGGTGGAAACTCGGCGATCTCGACTCCACCCTTCACGGCCGCGAGAATCATGACTCCGCGGGCGTGGCTCAACGAGATCGTCGTTCTCACGTTCTTGGCGTAGAAGACTGCTTCTATGGCGACTGTCGATGGTCGATGACGCTCAATAAGTAGGGTAACCCCATCGTAGAGAGCTTCCAATCGCTGCCAGATCGGCTCCCGGCTGTTGGTCCTGATGACTCCGCATTCGATCAGTCGTCCTGGTCTTCGGTCGGTCGGCTCTACGACGGCGTAGCCCGTAACGGCAGTGCCAGGGTCAATGCCTAGCACCCGAGGAATCATTGGCTAACCGTGGCTAGCGTTTCTTGATCGATGTCGAAGTTGCTGAAGACCCTCGAGACGTCGTCGTGCTCCTCGAGTGCGTCCATGAGTTTCAGGAGCTGAATGGCCTCTTTCCCTTCTACTGTCACGGAGTTCTGTGGGATGAGGGCAATTTCGGCCTCGCTTGCCAGAAACCCGCGTTCACGCAGAGACTGGTTGACGGCGTGAAGTCGGCTGGGATCCGTGGTGATCACCTGGTAGGCGCCGTCAGTGTTCAAGTCTTCGGCGCCGGCGTCCAGTGCGGCCTCGAGTAAATCATCCTCAGGATATTGACTGGAGTCCAGCAGGATTTGTCCTCTCTTGTCGAACATCCAGGCCACTGAATTTGGGGCGCCCAGGTTCCCGCCTCCGCGAGAAAACACATGGCGTATCTCGGCCACGGTACGGTTCAGATTGTCAGTTGTTACTTGGATCAAAATAGCTGCGCCGCCCGGCCCGTATCCTTCGTAGGTGGCTTCTTCGTAGACGACGCCATCGAGTTCACCGGTCCCCTTCTTTATTGCCCGCTCGATATTTCCTGCGGGCATGTTGCCTGCCTTTGCGAGTTCTATGGCGGTTCGCAACCGGGCATTGCCATCGGGATCGCCTCCGCCCTGGCGGGCCGCCACCGTGATTTCCTTGATGAGTTTGGTGAACTTTGCTCCCCGCTTGGCGTCCAGAGCGGCCTTCTTGTGTTTGATTTGCTTCCATTTACTGTGGCCGGCCATCAAGCCTCCGCAGGAGCGGTGTCGACATTTCGTGGGATTTGCAACTCCTAGACAACGCTGCAATATACCGAGGCTCAGCCGAGAGGGACAACGCGGAGAGTATCAGTTGCTCGGGTCTAGCATGTCTTCGAAACGCATGTACTTCTGATAGAAATACAGATCAACGAAGCCGGTTGGTCCGTTGCGATTCTTGGCGATAATCAGCTCAGTGGCGCCCTCTACGCCTGCTCCCGCCTGATACATCTCTTCCCGATAGATGCCCAGCACTACATCCGCATGCTGCTTGATAGAGCCCAGGGCGCCGAAATCGTCCAGCGTGGGTCGGCGATCCGCTCGATCTGTGGAGTGTCTAGGTAGTTGGGCAACAGTGAGGCAGGCAATCTTTCTGGCCAGCGCGAGCGCCTTGAGAGCTTTTATGCATGCCGCGGAATCCTCACTCTGCGTGGATCGCGGTTCGGGAGTGCTGAGGAGCTGCAAGTAGTCGATGACCAGGAGCGCCGGCTCGGTCTCGCAGGCGGTTTTGATCACGTCGTCAAACGAAGTGCCTATTAGGGGGTAGATTTTGAGCGGCAAGTCACGGAGCCGCAGCGCGGCGGCGCCCACGCTCGACCGTGTCGCCGGAGCCAGCTGAGCGGCCCGGATGTCGTCGACCGTTGCGCGACCCTCGATCGCGAGAGCCCGTTCGAAGATTCTATCCTCGTCCATCTCTCCAGAGAGGAACACGACGGGCTTGCCAGAGGCTGAAACGCGTAGAGCTACCGCGATCGCCAGCGCCGATTTGCCCGCGCCAACGTCGCCACCTAGGACGACCAAATCCTTCTGTCTGAATCCTCCTCCCAGTGCTTTATCCAAGGAAGCGAATCCTGTCGCGACGGTGTCGTGAGGCGTATCCCCGTCGTCTAGTTGATCCATCTGATGGACGAGAGTCGTCAGCGAATCTCGGCGCAAGCGGTGGGGGGCGCTCATGACTGATCGGTGCTTTGGCACCACGACTCTGCCGCCAACAAGGCCATGGCGATGGATTGGCCGGCGTCGGCCCCGAGAGTTTCGCGTACGGGTTCGACCAGACTTCCAATCGTTCTCGCCGCGGCATCGGCAGTTCCGTCCCTCAACTGGTCAATGCCGTGGGTCAATGCTTTGCGAAGGGGCGGCTGTAACGATAGGCTGCTGAGTCTGCTCTTCAAAGACTCTAGTCGTCGCCGGTGACTACGTTGCGTAAGAGGAGAAGGTGGGAGTACGCCGTCACACGTACGCATGAGCAACCAGAGCGCAAACAGGCCGTTTCTTTTCGGGCCGCGCACAGAATCTCGGAAACGCTCGATAATGCGGTTCTCAGTGGCTGCCAAGGCGTCGTTCACGGTGCTGCGACCTCGAATCACTGCGTCACGTGGTTGCCTGTTTGATCGGCTGGTGCTCCCTATAAATTTAGAATGATATCCTTGGAGTCGCCAGGGTAGCATTGAGAGGCTAGGGCCGCAGCGGTAAGTTTGAGTCTATGGCGAGGGCTAAGACGATTCTGTGGGTAGATGACGAGTTCGAGTCGCTCGGTGCGCACATTCTTTTCCTGAATGAGCATGGATTTGAGGTCGAGCAGGCGGCGCATGGGGATGACGCAATTGCCCTGTTGCAGCGGCAGGCGTATGGGGTCGTGCTGCTCGACGAACAACTTCCCGGTCGCAGGGGCCTCGAACTGGTTGGTGAAATCAGATCAATCGACCCGGCGGTCCCGGTTGTGATGGTGACCAAGAGTGAAGAAGCTGGGACGATGCGGGAGGCGATTGGGATAGAGCTGCAGGACTACTTGGTGAAGCCCGTCAATCCGCGGCAGGTGTTGAGCGTAGTCACTCGGTTGTTGGAAGGTGACCGAATACGGCAACAACGCCTTGCTAAGGATTTCGTAGCACATTTTCGTGATATGGAGTCGCGCAGGAGTTCAAAACTCGGTTGGCGGGAATGGATCGAATTGGTTGTCCAGGTCGCCGAGTGGGAGGTGCGTCTGTCATTGACGGAAGAGACCGGTCTAAAGGACGCTCTTAGTGCGTTTCAGTCGAGCCTACACCGGGATTTTGCCGAGTTCATCAAGACTCACTACCCCCGTTGGTTAGCGAACTCGGAGGGGGATCGCCCACCGTTATCCGTGGATGTATGTAGCGAGTTTCTCACTCCTTTGCTGGAAGAATACGGCAAGGTCTTATTTGTGGTGGTCGACTGTCTTCGCCTCGATCAATGGCAGTCACTGATCCCTTACGTGACGGAGCTGTTCGATATAGAGGAGTCTCATTATTTTGGGATTCTCCCGACCGCCACGCCGTATGCTCGAAACGCCATCTTCAGTGGCCTATTCCCTGTAGAGATAGCTGCCCGTCACCCCGAGTGGTGGGGGGCACGCGATGACGAAAGTCTGAATGCCCACGAGGCGGAATTGTTGAAAGAGCAACTGAAAGAGCTACTCGGCGATCCAGTTCCAGTTCGTTACGAGAAACTGACGACGGCATCGGAGGGTGAAACGTTGCTAAAGCGGCTCCCCGCATACTTGTCGCAAAAGGGAGTAACGGCGCTTGTGTTTAACTTCGTAGACCAGTTAACGCATGGACGTTCAGAGAATGCGATACTGTACGAAGTGGCGAGGGATACAAGCGCCCTCCGGAACCTAACCCAGACTTGGTTCAGAGATTCCGCGTTGCAGCGTGCGCTCAAGGAGGCAGAACGTAGAGGCGTACCTGTGTTGATTACAACGGACCACGGTTCGATCCATTGCAACTCGCCGGCAACGGTTTTTGCCAAGCGAGACACGACGGCGAACCTGCGTTACAAGTTCGGGGCGGATCTAAGGGCAGATGACCCATCGGCAGGTATCTTGGTTACAGATTTGCCCAGTTGGGGACTCCCTGACCGGGGCATTGCCGTAAGGGCGCTCATGGCCACGAGTGATCACTTCTTTGTGTATCCTACGAAACTTCGAGAGTACCAAGCGCGCTATAGAGGCTCGTTCATGCATGGAGGAGCGACTCCCGAGGAGATGATCTTGCCGATCTCATTACTGACTCCCCGGAGATCCTCCTAGTTGCATCGTCTGTACCGACTGTTTGAGTTCGCACGACCATACACCGGCACGTTGATCGCAAGCTTTATCGCGGCGGTGATAGCGTCGACTCTCGATGGATTCATGTTCACGCTCCTCATCCCATTTCTCAGCCTGCTTTTTGGAAACACAGATTCCCTCGTGACGGAAACTCCAACGGTTGTCGAACGGGTTCTCAACGACCTTGTGGGTTTTGCACTCCAAGGCGACCCAAGCACCGCCTTACGAAACGTCGTGTTGATTATTCTGGGGACGGTAGCCGTGAAAAACCTGGCAGCCTACGCAGGCGGATCGCTCGGGGCGTACGTCCAAGAAGGCATTGCAAAAGATCTGCGAATGGCGTTCTACTCACACGTACAAAAATTCGAACTGGGATTTTTTCAGAAGGTCAAGGGCGGGCAGCTCGTGAGCCGCATAGTCGCCGACATCGATCAGGTCCGACAGCTAGTAGGTGCGACCCTAGTGTCAGCAGTCCAAAATGCGATCTTGGTCTCGGTATACCTCGCAATACTAATACTCCTGTCCTGGCGCCTAGCTCTACTTACGTTGTTGATTGCACCGGCCATAGCTCTCACCATGCGGCCGATCCTGCATAGGATTCGTGAGCGGATGAAGCAAGCGCTCGAGGATCGAGGAGAACTAACCGCAGTGGTGAGCGAGACGATAGAAGGTGCACGATTGATGAAGGCGCACGGGGCCGAAGCATATGAGCGACGCAGGTTTGAGGGTGTTGCAACGAGGTATTTCAGAGGGCTTGTGACGGCTCGACGCTTTGCGGTGCTTGCTCACCCCGTCAGCGAGACCATGGGAGCTGGGGTGGTTCTGCTGCTTCTCATGGCCGGAGTGTTGGGTGGCACGGTCGCGGGGACAGGGATGCGTCCGGAACTTTTTATTGTCTTTATGGGGATCACGTTGAGGCTGCTACCGCCGGTCAAGGCGCTCTCTCAGTTTCCAGCGAACGCGGAGATGTCGCTTGTTGCGGCCGACCGAGTTTTCGAGATCATGGACCAAGAAGCCGGCGATGTGGATCAGCCGGGGGCGACGGCGTTCCCGGGCCTGCAGCACGAGATAACTCTTGTCAATGTCTGGGCAGCCTACGATCCGGGCGCGTGGGTACTGCAGGACGTGAACATGCGGGTTCGGGCTGGACAAGTGGTGGCGATAGTAGGCCCATCGGGTGCGGGGAAATCTACATTGGTAGATCTCTTGCCGCGCTTCATGGATGCAGCGCGCGGCGACGTGCTCATCGACGGCGTTTCAGTTTCGAAGTACAGTCGACGGTCCCTGCGGCGTGCGATGGGGATTGTGAGCCAACACACCGTCATCTTCAACGACTCGGTAAGAGCCAACATAGCCTACGGAGATCAGGAGGATGCCTCGGATGAGGCCGTGCGGGCAGCAGCAGCAGCAGCGAATGCGCATCAGTTCATCGAGCGACTGCCACAGGGCTACGATACGATCCTCGGTGAGAGAGGCATGCGGTTGTCAGGTGGGGAAAGGCAGAGGATATCGATTGCGCGTGCATTGCTGCGAGATCCACCCATCTTGATACTGGATGAAGCTACATCGGCGCTGGACACTGTAGCGGAACGCCTCGTTCAAGGAGCCATCGCACGCCTGCTAGAAAACAGAACCGTACTAGTGATCGCTCATCGGCTATCAACCGTTGTTCGGGCTGACCAGATAGTCGTCCTAGATGGCGGCCGACTGGTTGAGCGGGGTCGTCACGATGAACTGGCGGCGGCGGGTGGGCTGTATCAAAGGCTCCATTCTCTCGAGCTAGTGGGAGGTGGGCGGTGACTTCGGCTTTCAAATCAACTGCCCCCGTCCTCGGGTAAGCGGCGTGCTACGATAGCGTATGTAGGACAATGTTGAAGAAAATCACCGTCGATGGGTGACCAAACTTGTTCTCGTTGGGTTACTACCGCCTTGCCCTCCCCATCGATAAAAAACATGCCTGCCGGTGCGTGGACGAGGCACCCGCCACAGCCTATGCAGCGCTCGCGATCCACGTCCACCACGAATCGTCTCCGCGGGAATACTCCGCTGTCATTGGGGCCGGGAATAGAGTCGGGGTCGTCAAGAACTTGGGAGGCGATCTCGTAGCCTAGCCTGAGTAATTCCTCGGTGTGTCGAAAGGAAAACATTGGAATGTGTTCGACTCGGGGTTCAAGTACTACGAGCGGCGGTTGCCCCCAATGGCGAAGGGCAGAGGATCTCATTGTCTGGATCGCGATCTCGATGGCGCGGGTGTAGACTGTTGCAAAACCGGCCTCTTGCTGGTCGGCTCGAACTGCACCGTTTGACCCCACATCGACCGCAATGACCAAGTTGCGCCCGCGAGCTGCAGCTACCCTCACAGGCAGATTCGAGACTGTCGCTCCATCGATGAAAAAGCGGCCGCGAATTTCACCCGGTGGCAGGTAGCCTGGCAGCGCGCACGAAGCAATTACAGCCTCGGCGACGGGGATGTCTGTGAGGCCAGGGGCGCCCCAGAATACCTGAGCCCCTGCATTGATATCCACCGTGTTGACGAGTAGTGGTCGCTCCAGCTCATCGAAGGTGATGTCACCGAGTAGGCCATTGACAAACTCCGCCAAGGGTTCGCGACGGTATAGGGAAGGGGCTTTCATTCGCTTGAACGCCATATCTGTGTGGGCGATCCGAAAGAAATCACGCCGCTTCAGATCGAGGGCCATGTCTGAGAGTTCTTGCGCGGAGATACCAGAACACCAGGCCGCAGCTACGATCGCGCCAATGCTGCAGCCAACTACGTCGACGGGAAGAAAATCGTGTTCCTCCAGGGCCGTGAGTACTCCGATGTGGGCCAGCCCCTTTAGACCACCAGCGCCCAACACTAGGGTATAGTCCCTATTCTTCACGGCTTCTGATCCTTTCGCGGTGTTAGCTTCAACGGGCTGGCATTCATCTCAAACATGCTAAGAGTCGACATCTTGCGAATACCATCCATGAGGGAAGATTGTACTGTCGATGGAAGATTGCGTCTTCTGTAGAATCGTTGAGGGTGCCGCTCCGGCCAGCGTAGTATATGAGGATGACACGGCTGTGGCGTTTCTTGATCTCTTCCCGGTGCATTTGGGTCATACTCTCGTGGTGCCACGCCTCCACGCCGATGATCTATCCAGTTGTCCCCGGAGTGTAGCCTCACATCTCTTCGCTGTCTGCGCCGATCTTGCACCGGTGATCGCCGATGCCAGTGGCGCAGCGGGTTTCAATGTCTGGACCGCAAACGGCAGGGTAGCGGGACAAGAAGTACTCCACCTGCACCTCCACATACTACCTCGCTTCAAAGACGACTCTTTCGGCTTGAGATTTCCCAGAGGGTATCCAGCGGAAGCTCAGCGGGATGAACTAGAGGCAATTGCAGAAAAAATCAGGTTGAAGGTACGAGGATGAAGTTCGTCTTCCTGCCTCGCCGTACCCAGTAGTATCCGCCGTCCAACGGTGGGCCGGCCGTAGAGTCACTCGTGGTCACCTTGCGGTCGTTAATATGAATGGCGCCCTGCTCAATCTGCCTACGTGCGTCACTCTTGGAATTGGCCACCCCTGAACTGTTCACGAGATCGACCACAGCTGTTTCTGATCCGAACCCCTCCGGTAGTGGGCCATGAGGTAATTCTGCCGCGATCATCTTGAGCGTTGCCTCACTTGCCTCGGCAAGGCTTCTCTCACCGAAAACTGTATCGGAGGCTTCTACGATACGCTGTGCGATCTCTCTGCCATGGACCCGGGCGGTTATGTCGAACGCCATCTTCTTGTGAGGAATGCGGCTACTGGGATTCTCGCTGTGCTGAGCCATTAGCTCAGAGATCTCCACAGTCGTCATGAAGGTAAAAACTTTCAGGTTGGCTTCCACGTCACTGTCATCCGCGTTGACCCAGAATTGATAGAACTCGTATGGCCGGGTCATTGTTGGATCCAGCCATACACTTCCGGTCTCCGTTTTCCCAAATTTTGTGCCGGATGCTGTTGTGAGAAGAGGTGCACAAAGCCCATGTGCTTTGCCGCCGTCTACTCGACGGATCAACTCGATTCCAGCTGTCATGTTGCCCCATTGGTCGGAACCCCCCAACTGCAGTTCACAATTCATGGTGCGGTGGAGCTGCAAGAAGTCATACGCCTGCAGGAGCATGTAGCTGAATTCGGTGTAGGAGATACCGTCAGCCATCCGTCCCTTGACGGACTCTTTTTGCAGCATATAGGACAGCGTGAAGTGCTTGCCCATGTCTCGGAGAAATGCCAGCAAGTTGAGGCCGCTTAGCCAATCTGCATTGTTGACCATCTGCGCGCCCGTCGTCGAATCGTCGAACTCCAGAAACTGAGCTAATTGATTACGTTGGCGTTCGGCGTTCCGATCGATGGTCTCTTCGTCCAATAGTGGTCGTTCCTTGCTCTTGCCGCTGGGGTCACCGACCAGTCCGGTGCCTCCGCCAACAACGACGATGGGTCGACCGCCGTGTCTCTGTAGGTGGGCAAGCAGCATCACGGGCACCAGGTTGCCGATCTGGAGACTTTCTGCTGTCGGATCGAAACCGACGTACCCTGCTATCGGTCCCTCAGCCAGCCTCTCTTGCAGTCCGGGTGTCTGATCGTGCAGTAATCCACGCCAAGAGAGTTCTTCCAGTAATTGCTTCATGCGTGGGAAGGTTAGTGAGCCACGAGAACGCTGGCAAGGCGGGTTGTGGGCCGCTAGGTTTCAGCTCTAAGAGGAGTTGCGTGCATTCATGAAACGTCGGCACAAAGAAACTCGAAAGCTAGCCGGATTGGTGCAGATATCTGCGTTCGGACTGTTGGCCGCTACAGGCCTTGGCTGCGGCATAGCCTATGGATCATGGACCAGAGCCTGCGCCGGGATCTCCTGCCCGTCCATCGCAGTGCTCGAAGGGTACACGCCGACACAGACTGCAAAGGTGTATGCTGCTGATGGACGGCTAATAACCGAACTCGGTACCGAACGCAGAACCGTTCTCTCGGTGGACGAGATCGCGCCGACCATTAGGGCTGCTTTCGTTGCCGTAGAGGATAGGCGCTTCTACGAACACGGTGGAGTCGATTATCGAGGTATTGCCAGGGCGATCAAATCCAACGTGCTTGCCCTAGGATTTTCTGAGGGTTTTTCCACCATCACCATGCAGCTCGCGAGAAACGTCTTTCCCGACAAATTGCCCAGTGCGAAAGACATTCGGCGCAAAGTGCGAGAAATGCGAATAGCCTTGGAACTCGAGCGCACGTACACGAAAGACCGCATTCTGGAGCTGTATCTCAATCAGATCTACTTGGGAGGCAGTGCTACTCACGGAGTTGAAGCGGGCGCTCAGAGGTACTTCGGCAAGTCCGCACGAAACCTGAATGTGGCCGAGGCCGCCCTGCTGGCCGCCATCGCGAATCGGCCCGGGCGCTACGATCCTCGGCGGTATCCGGGTCGCGCGTTGTTGCGCCGCAACCGAGTGATCAATTTGATGCGCGATGAAGAGTACATCGACGCAGACGAAGCAGAGCAGTGGAAGTCCTATCCAATTGAGTTGAGTTCGCGACCCGATTTCGACGACGTGGCGCCTTACTTTCGTGAGTGGGTGCGCCAACAGCTATACGACCGCTTCGGAAACCAGATCTACGAACGTGGATTTCGCGTCTACACGACTCTTGATCTAGACATGCAGATGGCTGCGGAACGAGCGTTGGAGGAGCAGCTCGAGCGCATCGAGAACGGAGACTTCGGTCCTTACAGACATATCTCCTACCAAGAGGATCTGGAGTTGCGGGCGAACGGAGGTGGGAAGAGAGCCGAGACGCCCTACCTGCAAGCAGCTCTGGTCACCCTCGATGCACAAAGCGGCTATGTGCGAGCGATGGTGGGGGGGCGCGATTTTTCGGACTCGGAGTTCAACAGAGCGACACAAGCCAAGCGACAGGCGGGATCGACGTTCAAACCTTTCGTCTATACGGCTGCAATACGAGCTGGGAAGCCGGCGAGCTATATCATTGACGACGCCCCTATCAGTCTGTTCATGCGCGGAGACTCTGTACCGTGGGAACCGCAAAACTTTGATGGCTCATTCAACGGTCCGATGACAATGAGGACCGGCTTTGGCAAGTCGAGAAACCTCGTAGCCATTCGGTTGGGCCGGGAGATCGGAGAGCCTGCTGTAATCGGTGAGGCTCTCCGATTCGGTATCTCTACGTCGATGTCCCGCGTCCCGTCGATCCATATAGGCGCGGCATCGGTGATACCGATCGAGATGGCGTCGGCCTACACGGGCTTCGCAACTCTCGGCACTAGAGCGGCGCCGATTGGGATACTTCGAGTAGAGGATGAGCATGGCAACATCGTGTGGGAGCCACAGGTCCGCACAGACCGAGTGATCGACGAAGAACATATGTGGCTGGTTACCAACATGATGGAAGGTGTACTCAAGCGTGGTGGCACTGCATGGGGATCGGTGAGATTCCGGGGACGTTTTGAGCACCCGGCGGCCGGTAAGACCGGTACTACCAATGACGGGACCGACGTGTGGTTCATCGGCTTCACTTCGGAGTTGGTGACAGCAGTCTGGATGGGCTTGGACCAACCACAGAAGATCAAAACCAATGCGCAGGGTGGACTCCTAGCGGCGCCGGCCTGGGCAACATTCATGAGGGACGTATATGAGAGACGCCCGCCTCCGGCCGAGTGGGAGCGACCAGATGGTTTGATCCTGCGCAGAGTCGATAACACCACCGGCTTACTCGTAACGGGTTGGTGTCCCCCCCAGGTGACCTACCACGAATGGTTCATACCCGGCACGGAGCCGGTTGAGTACTGTCCAGTGCACAATCCCTTTGCCGGGGGCATCACCCTAGGGCCTCAATCAGGCCAGAGAAACGCCGGGAGCATTCACTGAGTCACCCCACTGCGAGCCTCCGTGGACACGGTCCGAAATGAAGACACGGCGCCACGCGGCCATCATGAAGTTTCTCCGGCAGCACCTGGTCCAGAGTCAGGAACAGCTCCGCCAACTGTTACGTGAGCAGGATATCGAGGTTACCCAGGCCACTCTGTCGCGGGACATTCGCGAGCTGCGACTTGTCAAAGTCACAGACCCCGACGGTGTTTCGCATTATGCACCTCCCTCCGACGGAGACGTCCTGCGACCGTCATTGGATCAATTACTCGCCACACTGCTCGTCTCCCTGGATAAGGCCGGCAATCTGTTGGTCATTCGGACACCGGCCGGAAGTGCCAATGCCCTGGGTAGTGCCATCGATCTCCAGGGGTGGAAAGAGATCATGGGTACGGTTGCCGGCGACGACACAATCCTAATAATCACGCGCTCCGACAAGAATTGTCGGACCCTACTGCGACGCCTGAGAGGTCTGGCCGGCCTTACCCCTTGATCCAAACCGCCCCGTAGTATATTTATACAGTCCACTGTATATTAACTGGGAGCAAGTCGAGGATGGAACGTCTAGTGGTGCTGGCATACTCCGGGGGGGTAGACACCTCGGCAATAGTGCCGTGGTTGCGCGAGCAGTATGGGGTTAGGGTGCTGTGTTACGCTGCTGATGTGGGTCAGGGAGAGGACGAACTCCGTGGCCTAGAGGCGAAGGCGATTTGCTCCGGGGCGGCAGGATGTGTCATAGAGGACCTGCGGGAGCGGTTGGTGACGGAGTTCGTGTTTCCAACACTCAAGGCCGGTGCTGTGTACGCGCGCAGCTACTTGCTCGGGACCGCGATCGCCCGACCGGTCATCGCTGCGGGGCAGGTAGCCGCCGCTCGCGACGCTGGGGCCACGGCGCTGGTCCATGGATGTACGGGAAAGGGGAATGACCAGGTGCGGTTCGAGCTGACCTACAGGGCGCTCGCTCCTGATCTGGAAGTCATAGCCCCATGGCGGATTTGGGAGTTCCGGGGCCGCGAGGACCTTCTCGCATATCTCCGGAGCAAGGACATCGACGTAGCGGCCTGCCCAGAGAAGCCGTTCAGCCGGGACCGCAACTTGTGGCATTGCTCGCACGAGGGCGGAAGCCTTGAAGATCCCGGCTTGAAACCGCCGAGTGACCTCTTCTTGCTGACCTCCGACCCATGCGACGCTCCCAACGATCCCGAACAGCTGAGCATCGGGTTCGAAGAGGGCACGCCTGTTTCGGTAGACGGCGTACCGCTTGGTCCCGTGGCGTTGGTGGCGTCGCTGAACGACGTGGCTGGAGCACACGGTGTCGGCCGGGATGACGTGGTGGAAGATCGGCTCGTGGGCATGAAGTCACGTGGCGTGTACGAGACTCCGGCGGGAACGGTCCTCCGGGCAGCGCATCGTGCACTCGAACAACTCGTGCTCGACCGCCGCACGCTCGATCTCAAGGATCAGCTCTCACAACGATACGCCGATCTGGTGTACGAGGGTTGGTGGTGGTCCACGGAACGAGAGGCGCTCGATGCTTTGGTGAATGTCACCCAGAAGCGAGTGACCGGAACGGTGCGGCTCCAACTTTACAAGGGATCTCTGACCGTTTTGTCCAGACAGAGTCCGTTCTCACTCTACTCTGCTGAACACGCGACATTTGGAGCGGATGACGTGTTCGATCAGGCGGACGCGAGTGGGTTCATTAACCTTTTCTCTCTTCCTGCGCGCCTAGGCGCCCGTGTTGGGTTATCTGAGCCGCTTTCGTCGATGAAATCGACTTCATGACCTTACAAACCGATTGCGAGACCTCCTATCAGCTTTGGGGAGGAAGGTTCGCGTCAGGAATCGAGCAGAGCGTTGTCGACCTGAACGAAAGCCTCTCAGTCGACATCCGCCTCTGGCCTTATGATATCAAGGCTGCAAGAGCGTGGGTGTCGGCGCTTTATGGTGCGCACGTGCTCGACACAGAAGAGAGAGAGCGTCTGTTGATCGGTTTGGATCGGGTGGCCGGCCGTTTGGCTGACGGCGCCGCCGTTGGCGCCGAAGACGAAGACGTCCACACCCTGGTTGAGCGACTGCTGTACGAAGAGGTTGGCTCGATTGCGGGCAAACTCAATACGGGCCGGTCTCGAAACGATCAGGTTACAACCGACCTCCGGTTGTGGTGTCTCGATGCTATCGAGAAGATAGACTCCGAGTTGGCAGCGCTGGGTAGGGCGCTGGTGGATCAAGCTGAGAACAGCATTGATATCATTTTGCCCGGCTACACCCACGGTCAGAGGGCGCAGCCCATAAGATGGGCCTATGTACTTCTCGCGCACGCGTATCCGCTGTGTCGCGATCGATCCAGGCTGGCCGATGCTGCGGAACGGATAGCTGAGCTTCCGCTTGGCTCAGGAGCGTTGGCGGGCTCAGGAATAATCGTAGACCGCGATGTACTGGCGGAAGCGCTCGGGTTCCAGCGCGCTACTTCGAACGCTCTTGACGGCACTGGCGCCAGGGATTTCGTGGCTGAGTTGCTGTTTACTGTAGCGATGGCGGCCACCAACGTTTCCCGCTTGGCTGGAGATCTACTGACCTACGCGTCGGCAGAATGCGGATTTGTCAGACTTTCGGAGCGTTTTTGTACGGGCTCGAGCCTCATGCCCCAGAAGAGGAATCCGGACGTGCTGGAACTGACCCGTGCCAAACAGTCGCGGATAGTCGGTGATCTGACCGGGCTTCTGTCGCTGTTGCGGGGGCTACCGTCGGGTTATGCCAAGGATCTGCAGGAGGATAAGGCGCTGCTATTCGATGCCGTCGATACCCTGCTACTCACCTTACCCGCGATGCGAGGTACGGTCGCCACCCTCGAGGTGTGCGCTGATCGGATGAGCGCGGCCCTTGATCCAACGCTCTTGGCCACCGACCTGGCTGACGGGTTGGTAGTTACTGGCGTGCCGTTCAGGGATGCGCACTGCATGATTGGCGAATTGGTTCTGGCTGCAGAATCTGCTTCAGTATCGCTTACCGAGGTTTCTGTTGAGACAGCCGTGGAGATTCACCCCGCTTTGCCAGCGCTCATAGCGGGTTTGGGATCCTGGGAAGACTCCATCGAGCGCCGATCTACTGCCGGAGGCTCCTCGCGAGACTCAGTAATGCGGCAGATCGACGAACTCTCGCAGAAGTTCTCGTTGTGATCGCAAGTTAGTTTGGAGTGTGGATGTAAGCTGGCGGCGCGCTGAGCCGGGCTTTGCATGGTCCCGCTCGTCCCCTCCCGACGAGTTAGCCTTGCCTGGCAGCAAGTTGCTCAACACGCCACCGCTTACACTCTACTAGTCAACATTACGAGTTTGAGCCAAGCGGGTTTCACCGCCTGATTTCCCAATTCCCATCCATAGATGCGCTGCCGCTGCCTTTGGTTGCAGCTAACAGGTCACCGGCACCGTGCTCACCGGCCGCGAAGTTCCAGATCTCAGCCCCGCGTACCGCTGGGCACGATGCATTTTGCCATGCATCTAAACACAGCGGTGTCCCCTAACTCATTGCAATCATTGACCTAACGGATAGGCACAGACCTTGCCCTTTCAAGCTGCGACTCTAAGCGTGTGGCGCTCTAGTCTATTGCATGACGAAGGGGATACTTTTAGTGAGTGAGCGTCGTCGCACTCCGTTTGTGAAACGGAACACAGTTTGCCAACGGAGAAAACTGTACCTTAATCTGGGTTCGACCATCGTGATCCGAACCAACCCATGTAGGTCGTCCAGGCGGGTGTTGTATGTGGAAAGCAAAACACGGATTTAGCCTAATTGAGCTTCTAGTTGCCATGGCGATAGTCGGCATTGTTGCGGCTGTTGCGATACCTCGTATGAAACAAGGCATGCTAAAGGACTCGATTCGCTCGGCTCGGAGAAATGTGTCTACGCATCTGGCGCAGGCCAGGGCGATTGCCACGACCCGGGGGTGCCGAAGTGTATTTCACGTCGCGGCAGGTAGTATTCCTCTGGTTTGGGTGACGGTTTGCAAGAAGGATGGAACCGGGGTCGACACCGTGGGGTCGGTCGATCGCTTGGCTGACCTTTACGGCATTGGGCTGACGCAGGTCGGTGATTCAGTCACCTTTGCGCCAACCGGAATCGCGACGGGATCGGCCTGGCTGACAATGAAGTTTTCGAGATCTTCCTACTCTGACTCGTTGACCATATCACCGATCGGGAGGGCCGTTTGGTAATGGATAACGCAAACAAAAAAGGCAATTCGGGTTTTACGCTCGCGGAGGTACTCATTGCCATCAGCATTCTTGCGATAGGCTTGATAGGCCTTCTAACGGCTCTGACAAAGACTGTACGCATTCTCGGAGACGGAAACAGGACGGCAGAGGCGGCGTACTATGCTAGTGATCGACTAGAACGATTGAGCGCGCGTGGATGTCTCGGTGCCACACTTGGGTCAGACACATTGCAAGGAATCTACAAACTCGACTGGACCGTGAGCGGCACGGCGACTAGTCGTGCTAGGGACGTTCTTCTCGTGGTGCAATATCCCATGACTCGGGGCCGCGAGCGAGCGGATACCTTTGAGAAGGCAATGCCATGCAATTGAACCGTCGAGGGTTTTCTCTCATCGAACTCCTGATTGCGCTCGCGCTAGGCGGTTTGGTGTCCATGGCCGTATTGCAGTCGGTCGTCAGCACTCAGAGAGCATCCCAAGCTGGAATGCAGAAAATGGAGCTGCATCAAAACCTGCGGGCTGGTGTTTCGTACCTGAGCAGTGTGCTGAGGGAAGTCGATGCCGGTGACAATGACATAAGCGTTGCTACAGCCACGCAGTTACGGTTCCGCAGCATGAGGTGGACGGGAGTGCTTTGTGCTCCTCCGGCCAACGGAGCAGGCACCTTGGTGGTGTTCAGTTTTAGGGCCGACATGGTATACGGTATGAGAGCCCCCAACGCTACTGAAGACTCGGTGCTGATATTTGCGGACGGTGATATTACAATCAGGACGGATGACACTTGGTTAGGTGGTGCGGTTACCGCTGTGGGAACGAGCACCTGTACAGATGCATCAGCTGCGACGACGGTAACGGTTCAGATTACAGCGGCGTCTGGAGGCCAGAACGCAGGTCTCAACCTGGTCACTTCGGGTGCGCCAATTAGGGGTTTTCAGACCGAGGAGATCTCGTTACTTCAATCAAATGCTCGCTGGTGGATGGGGCAGCGTACCGCTAACCGATCGGGTACCTGGTCCACTGCGCAACCCCTTGTAGGTCCGCTTACAGCGTCGGGGCTTGCTTTGACGTATTACGATTCCTCGGGCACTGTGACGGCGGTTAGTTCCCTGATCGCAAGTATCCAGGTCATACTGCGCGGTGAGTCCCGGGCGCTCGTGAGGCGTGGTATTGGTAGCGCCCAGTATGCACGCGACTCATTGATTACACGGGTGGCATTACGCAACAATCCGCGATTTTAGGCAGCTAGGAGACTATGATGAGACACTTGAGAAACGAGCGAGGGGTTGCCCTCTTGGTATCCATTTTGGGCTTGGTAGTAGCGGGCTCTCTGGTCACGGCATTTGTAGCTGTGAGCATTATGGATCACCGCACGGCTTCAAATACGAGGCGTCAGGGCCAGGCGTTCGCTGCTGCCGAGTATGGTCTTGGCCAGACGGTTGGTAACTGGAATTCGACTAGTCTGAACCTTACTGCGATAAATGTGTCCGTGGCGGTAAGCGGGTCGACTCCGCAGGGTTCGGGCACCTACTCGGGTACGGTGAGGCGGCTCAACAACGAACTCTTTTTGGTCAACATAGTGGGTGAGGACGCCAGCAGTGGTGCTCAGGCGCGGGTAGGTTCGTTCGTGCGGTTGCGGCCCATCGATATGGACATCCAAGCAGCCCTAACCACTCAGGGCCCAACCCGCATTGGTGGATCCGCGGAGGTACACGGTCAGAATGTGGATCCCTTGGGCTGGGCGAGCTGCGATCCAGATTCTGATTTGGCCGGAATTCGCTTACCGCAAGCGAGCGATCTTACAACCCAAGGGAAGTGTAGCGACGGATCGTGCATAGACGGCTCTCCCCAAGTGGATGCCGATTCGTCTGTAGCCGACTCGACGTTCTTTAAATATGGGGATATGGACTGGGACGCGCTTGTCGCAATGGCTACCAAGCAGTTGACTCCGTCAACGCACACAGGCGTCGGACCTACCTTTGATGCCAACAATGACTGCACAACGTCCGACCAGGATAATTGGGGAGATCCCATCAATCCTGCATCGACTTGTGGTGGCTACTTCCCGATCTTGTATTCTCCGGGCAATCTGTCCATAAGCGGTGGTGCCGGGCAAGGCATACTCTTGGTGGACGGTAGCCTGTCGGTTCAAGGAGGCTTTGAGTTCTTTGGCATTGTGATTGTGAAGAAGTCTCTCAAGACCACTGGTACGGGAGGCCACTTCAATGGCGCGGTCATGGCGGCGAACGTCGATCTGGACCAGAACACTGTTTTGGGTAATGCATTGGTGCAATATTCGGCCTGTGCCAAGAGCCGCGTTCTGACCAACGCGGCTCCAGGTTCCATGTTGCGTTCGCGCGGTTGGCTTTATTCCTATTGAACGGGATTAGATTCCTTGATCCATACCGGCCGTCGTCGATTCTTTCGGAGACGGCCGGTTTTCTTTATCCGTCCCCAGACCTCGGCTGCCAAACGACCATAGCGAGCCCCAACAAGATGGCCACTCCACCCGTCCCGGTTCTCCATGTGAATGTCTCCTGCAGCACAATCACGCCGAGGACGACGGCTACCAGTGGGGTCACGAATGTGATCAACATGGTTCTGGTGACGTCCATATGCTTGAACAGCCAATAGAGCAGCACAAAGCTCAACGCGGTCCCGATCAGGGCGAGGTAGACGGTGGACATTACGGCCAGTGGAGACCAGCTGAAGTCGATTGGGTTGCCCTCGATGTATAGAGCGATAGCCGCAAGAGGGACCACGCCGGCGCACATCTGAACGAGAGTCATAAGCGTTGGATCCAGATGGGCGCCGTGGGCCTTGATTAGCACGTCGGCGTAGGCGGCGACTGCGGCGGATGCGACTATGCCGATGCTTGCCCAAAGAGCTAGCTCACCAGTTGTATGGAGTTGGTTCGATAGAACTAGAGCGACACCCCCAAGGCCAATGACTGTGCCCGATACTTTGGCTGTGGTCATTTTTTCGTCATGTAGATGAAAGTGTGCGATCACGAGGCCGAAGAGCGGGAAGGTCGAGAAAAGCAACGCGGTCATGCCCGAGGAAATATACTGTTCACCCCAGAAGACCAATCCGTACGTGACTGAGAACAGCAAGATCCCCGTTCCGATCATCAGAGCCCAATCCGCGGGGTTTCTGGGAAGTTTGACGCGGCGCATTACCGTCACTGGTGCCAGCGCCACGATTGCCAGGGCGAATCGGACAGTGGCAAAGGTAAAGGGAGGAAGGTCGGCAAGTCCTATCTTTATGAAGAGCCATGTCGAGCCCCAGATCAGGCTCAAGCCGATCCAGACAAGAACCGGCTTACTCATATCCTAGAGTCTGCTCAACAAGGGTCTCGCTAGTCGCTCCGCTCACTCTTGCAGGGAATCTGACAGGGATTCTAGATCTGGCTCCTCCCACCTGAAGCGGTGCGGATCGGTGGCATCCCGCAGCACCGATAACACTGAGCCGATCTGGCCGGCGAATTCGGGTTCGAAATCCTCCTCACGGAAGACCTGCTCAGCCCATGAGGACAGGGTTTCCAGAGTAATCAGCCCGTCTATGTGTCGTTCAATCTGGCCACGGAGACCGTCCCGCGTAAGCATGGTCGCTCTTTTTGGAAATGATCGTGCAACATGACCCATTGCAACGCCTTACGCCATCAGATAGACTTATGGCGGCGGAAGTGCCTGTAACCTAACTGGGAGCTTTGCCTTGCGCTGTTTGGCTCTTAACGCGTCGTTCGAACCTCTGACGCTCGTCCCTGTGCGGCGTGCGCTCAGATTGGTACTCGACGGGAAGGCCGAGATAGTTGAAGCTGACGGACGGCGGCTGATTAGAAGCCCGTCCATCACGATTCCGAGACCCTCGGTGATCCGGCTTGTCAGGTTCGTCCATGTGCCTCGGAAATTCCGTCGGCAGGTTACGAACACGTTCCTGTTCGCACGAGACGGATACAGGTGTCAATACTGTGGAAGGAGTCCCCGCGAGTTCAAGTTCCGTGAGTGTCTTACACGTGACCACCTCGTTCCCCTCTCCCGAGGGGGAACGAACCGATGGAACAACGTAGTCACGGCGTGTTCTAGTTGTAACACCAGAAAGGGCAACCGCCTCCCTGGGCAGTGCGGAATGTTTCCAATCAATAAACCCACCGAACCGCACTTTGTTTTGTTGACATGGGCGGTGCGTCGGCTGACGCCGGTGCAGGCCAAGTACATTCGGATGTTCTATGGCGAGGACACCCTGCATCAGTTAGAGGGGATAGGCTAAATAAAGATTCTGGGATGCACTCGGTTCATCGTCGGCCGGTGGCCGCGATATTGGAGGTAGTATTTGAGGTATCACCTGGCGCATCTTTTCGCCGAGAGGGTAAGAGAACAGCCTAGTCGGGAATGCCTGATCCAGGGATCGCGGCACCTCACCTATGAACACGTGGACGCGGCCGCTACGGCTCTGGCTGCATCGATGAGTGGTTTGGGCGTCGGGCTAGGCGACCGCGTGGCAGTGGACCTTCCCAACGAACCGGAATGGGTGATTACTCTTTTAGCCGCGGCCAAGCTCGGGGCCGTGGTGGTACCGCTGAATCCCTCCCTAGGATACCGCGAACTCAGCTATCAGTTACGCCATGCGGAGGTCTGTCTGGCGGTGGCCTCGGATGCTGCCGGCGACGTGGAGTATCTGGAGTTATTCGACGACCTGATTTCCGAACTGCCTGATCTACAGTATCTGATTCTCGTGGCAGAGGAAGACCTCTGGTATGACGACAGAGTCTTCCAATTCAGTGACATGCTGGTTCGTGGCAAGAAGCAGGTATTGCCTCCGATCGAGCTGGACGATGGATCCCCTGAAGCAATTCTCTACACCTCCGGCACAACAGGGAAACCGAAGGGAGTTGTGCTAACTCACGAAAACTTGGTGAAAACGGCCGTTCTCACTGCCGAAGTGCTCGGGCAATCTGAGTGCGACCGCGTCTTGAGCGCGGTGCCTCTCTTCACTATTTTTGGAGCGCACATCGCAATTAGCACACTGGTCACAGGTGGTGCCTTAGTTCTCCATGACCGGTTCGATCCCACTCAAATCCTCGATCTTATCGAGTCCGAGGGAGTTACGATTTGTCACGGCGTCCCGACCATGTTCCATCTGTTGATGCGCCACCCTTCGTTTGAGGGACGTGACCTGTCCACTGTACGTACAGGCATTGCCGCAGGCAGTCCGGTATCCGCTGATTTGGTCCGACGCATCCGCGGCTGGAACAACGTCCAAATCGCGTATGGATTGACCGAGACGGCGCCCACCGTGACCATAACGCGTGACAGCGACCCACCAGAGACCCGTGACACCACAGTGGGCAGGCCTTTGGAAGGTGTGGAAGTCAAGGTGGGTGATGTTACGACGGGAGCGCTACATGGTCCGGAGGCGGTGGGAGAGTTGGTAGTGCGGGGGTTCAATGTCATGTCCGGCTACTATCGGATGCCATCTGAGACCAAACGGTCGCTTACAGAAGAAGGTTTTTTCAAGACAGGGGATCTCGCAGTGATTGATGAAAATGGCTTCGTGACGATCGTGGGCCGCAGCAAGGAAATGATTATTCGGGGCGGTTACAATATCTTCCCGCGCGAGTTGGAGGATATGCTCCGTACGCATCCTGGCGTGGATGAGGCGTGCATTGTAGGAGTTCCGAACGAAGTGTTGGGCGAACTCATTTGTGCGTGCGTGGTACCGGTCGAGGGTGCAATTATCACCGGAGATGAACTCAAAGAGTTTTGCCGGGATCAGCTCGCCGATTACAAGATCCCAGATCTGGTCCGGTTCTTCGATGTACTGCCGACGACAGCGAGCGGGAAGATCCAAAGGAATGAATTGACCAGAGTGGTGGACCTGGAGTTAACAAGTTGAAGGACATACTAGGTAGACCTACGCGTCGAGAGGAACACGGCGACACGCAGAGGGAGACCGTCCATGCGGCTCTGTTGATCGACTTTGACAACGTGACGATGGGAATCCGTTCGGACCTACAGAACCAACTTCGCAAACTGCTAAACTCGGATATCATCAAAGGCAAAGTCTCTGTCCAACGTGCATATGCGGATTGGCGTCGCTACCCGCAGTACATTGTACCGTTGTCCGAAGCGTCGATCGATCTCATCTTCGCTCCCGCGTTTGGAGCCAATAAAAAGAATGCGACAGATATCCGCCTTGCCATTGATGCGATGGAACTCGTGTTCGCTCGTCCAGAAATCGGCACGTTCATTCTTCTGTCAGGAGATTCAGATTTTTCCGCACTTGTTCTAAAGTTGAAAGAGTACGGTAAGTACGTTATCGGTGTCGGTATTCGGGAGTCGTCAAGTGACTTGCTCATTCAAAACTGTGACGAGTACTTCAGCTACAGCGAACTCACCGGCTTGGCCAGGGAAGGCGAGGGTGATTACGTCAGGCAGGATCCCTGGGAGCTGGTAGTGCAGGCGACCCAACGCATGATCAAAGGTGGGGACGTCATGCGATCTGACCGGCTGAAGCAGGTTATGCAGAACATAGATCCCAACTTCAGTGAAAAGGACGCCGGATTCAATCGGTTCAGTAAATTTGTGGCAGAAGCAGGTCAACGCGGACTACTCTCCTTGAAAAAGATGGATAACGGTCAATTTTCGGTTGAGTTGGGCTCCAATGCAAATGTGTTGCCGGAGGTAGAAGCATTGGTGGAGGGGAGCAAGAGCGAGCCGAACACCAAAGTGGCCAAGACAAAGCGTCGGCGATCCCCACGGAAGAAAGAAGAGTCTTCCGACCTCACTTTGAATGAATCCTTCGATCTATTGAAACAAGGGTTGTTGGCGCTAAATGCCGTTGGCGGTGATTCGGCCACCTTGGTGCAGGTGCACGAGAAAATGCTGGCATTGCGCGGTGAAAAATCAGATCCGATGTTTGAGAATCCGCGGTTCCAGCGATTTCTTCGCCAGGCACACGACGCAGGCATCATAGAACTCATTAAGAGCGATGCAGAGGACTATCTACTCAAGCTGAGTGCCGTAGCAGCTGTTGAAAAGGACAGTAGGTCAGAGAAGGGCAAGGCCTCACAGGCTGCTTCTACGGACGAGCCGACGAAACGGAAGGCTGCGAGCCGGACAGCCAAAGGCACTAAGGCAGTGCGCAAGAGGCGCCCACCGGCAAGTCGAACCAAGAGTTCAAGTACGTCCAAGAGCCCAGGGGATACTAAGGAATCGTCGGTCCAAGACTCGGCAGATGTGCCGGCAAAGGCAAAATCTTCAGGCCGCCGCAACCCGCGGTTCCGTCGAGGAGTTCAGGGCGACCACGGAGAGAACGATGCAACTCCTGAGGCGAAGCCCAAGCGGGCGGCGCCTCTGGCCAAGTCTGCGGACTCCCGCAAAGAAGCTGAGCTGGGCTCGCAAGAGACTTTGACCAGGGGGTCTCTTTGACGAGCAACCTGATGAGGCTGGATTCTTCCAAAAGGTGACGGGTGTTTTGAGACGTGCAGTGAAAGGAAGTTCGGAGAACGACGAAGTCGGTTAAGCAGGGACCGCTGGCGAAGAGCTTCTACTCAAGGGACACCGTAGAAGTAGCCAACGACCTGATCGGTTGTATTCTCGAGACCAAGCTGGAGGGTGTCCGCACTGCGGGGAGGATAGTGGAGGTGGAGGGCTACATCGGCCCCGACGACCCTGCGGCCCACGGATACGGGAACCGCAAGACGCAACGTAATTCCGCCCTGTTTGGCCTGCCTGGTACTTCATACGTCTACTTCATCTATGGAATGCATTGGTGTTTCAATGCCGTTACCGAGGCTGAGGGTTACCCTTCCGCGGTGCTCATACGTGCTCTCGAGCCGCTGGCAGGATTGGAGGCAATGAAAAGAAGGCGCCGGACGCAAAATGAAACCAGACTCTGCTCGGGGCCGGCACGTTTGTGCCAGGCACTTGGAATCGATGGCTCGCTGAACGGAAAATCACTACAGCGCAGTGGAGTGCGAATTTTGCGCTCTGACAAACTCAAGGCACTCGCGATCTACGCCGGTCCCCGAATAGGAATCTCTCAAGCGGTGGACTGGCCGCTTCGGTTTGCGGAGCGGTCATCGCCCTGGCTATCCCGCCCAGCGGAATAGTGAGTTGAGGGGCTCTCTTGCAGACCAACAGAGCCGATGGTTCGCGCCGGCGCTATCTCTTTGTGCTGATCTCCTCGCTCGAACTGGTTAAGGCGTACCTCAACCCACCAGTTAGCACATGCGTTTCGCTCGTGATGAGGAAGTCTTTGGCTTGTGGCATGAACTGGTATTTGGCGAACGCTGCCAACCTTCCAAATCGATACTGTGCAGCGCCGCTGAATATCACGAACGCCTTGGTGTCTTGTTCGCCGACGACGCGGGCCACAGCGCTCTGCTGCGCCAGCGATGCAAACGTGCCTTGCGCCGTAGCGTCAGTTATTTGATGAATGGCAAAGCCCCCACCCACCATTATCTGAATACGCCCGCTCGTAGGAATGGCGAGCAGTTCCGCCTGAACGCGCCGGCCTTTGCTAAAGGTTACAATACGGCTTCCACTGGGCGTGCTCCCATCTGGGATGGAAGACGTGCTGTTGTCCTGGAAAAACAGCTGATCAACAGAGATGTTGAGTGCGACCCGATCGCGGGTGATGAGCCAATGACCGCCAATGTCAATCGCAATCTCGTCGTTCACGGTAGGAGTCGAGTAAAGGAAGCCACCTGCCTGTGCTCCCCAATACCACTTGTTCTTCCACGAGTCGTCTTGGGCGGAGGCGGGTGTGGTGGCAATCGCCAATAGCACAATGGAAAGGAAAACTTCCGGCAGTCTCCGCATTAGCATTAACCTCCATCAGTGGCTCCCGACGCTGGGTCGGGCCCGGCTGGGCCTATGTTGCCCGTGAAATAGTGTAGTCGGTACTCTGTTTGGCTCACAGTCGCAGCCCGATGTCGCAGGCTGCGTGAATGGGCCTCACGAAAATAGGGCTTCAAGGGAAAAAACGCGACCCCCAATTTGTGGAAGGATCCTCTGCTAGGGCATTGCCAGTACGAAGGTTAAGTGATTACGGCGCGAAACTACTTGAAGTTGGGTACTGGGGCGCAAGCAATCGAAACCAATCCACGGGTGTGTGTCTAGGGGTCAGATCTCAGCTCCAGAGCGGCCATGGATGCCGAGACAATAAGTGAGTGAGGGCTCACTGTCGAAATAAACATCCGGCCTTTGGAGTTGGTTTTCCTCAATCCACTAATCGTGAATCTACTACTATTAGAGAATAGATGATTTCCCGATGCCAATCAGATCAGTCCTAGCCGTTGGCCGGCGACTTTAAAGGCGCGTAGCGCTTCATCCAGATGATCCCTGGTGTGCGCCGCCGAAATCTGGCAGCGAACTCGGGCCTGTCCTTTGGGCACCACGGGATAACCGAATCCGGTGACGAACACCCCCTCGTCCAGCAACAAACGACTCATCTCGATGGCTTTAGCCGTTTCACCGAGTATCACTGGGATGATCGGAGTGTCTCCGTCCAGCGGTTTTAGGCCCAGTTCTTTCAGTTGAGTCCGGAAGTACTTGGTGTTCTCACGGAGAGTCTCTATCAGTTCCGGATGAGCTTCGAGATAGTTGACAGCAGCGAGAGCACTACCCGCCACGGTGCAGGGAAGAGCGTTCGAGAAAAGTTGAGGGCGCGAGCGCTGCATCAAGTAGTCACAGAGCGCCGATGACGAGGCGGTGAATCCTCCAGCAGCGCCTCCCAGGGCTTTCCCAAGGGTGGACGTGATTATGTCTATCTCACCCAAGACCCCCGTGTGTTCAGCCGCTCCTCTGCCGGTTTTTCCGAGAACTCCGGTTCCGTGTGAGTCATCGACGGCAACCATGGCATCGTGTTTCCGGGCTAGTGCGACGATTTCGGCAAGTCTGGCAATGTCGCCCTCCATCGAGAACACGCCGTCCGTGAAGATCACGCGCGTGCGGTGGTTCTTTGCCGCCCTCAGCTTTACCACGAGATCGTCCATATCAGAATGTTGATAGACAGCGGACCGGCACTTGACGATGTTCTTGGCAAGGCGGATCGAGTCAATGATCGACGCGTGGTTCAGTTCGTCAGAGATAACGATGTCATCCGCAGAGAGCAGGGTGGAGCAGAGTCCCTCGTTGGCGTTCCAGCAGGAGACATACGTCAATGCGGCTTCGGTACCGACGAAACTTGCGAGAGCCTCTTCCACGTCCCGGTGGATCGTAAATGTCCCACAGATAAACCTGACGCTGGCTGTTCCTCCGCCAAACCGGTCGAGAGCTGCTTTGCCGCCGGCTACCACCTCGGGCAAGTTGGACAGGCCGAGATAGTTGTTGCTTGAGAGAATTATGACATCACCGCGACCCTCCATTTTGACGCAGGGCCGTTGGGGTGAATCGAGATAGTTGAACGTCTTGTAGACCCCGTCACGTTTGAATTGCTGCAACTCCTCAGTGAGCCGAGTTTCAACCGCGGTGTTCATCAGCTACTCCCTATTTCGAGAATCACTTTTCCTGCCCCGCCCGATCTGATGATTTCAAGCCCGTCATTGATCGACTCGAGTGGAAACTGGTGGGTGATGACCGGGGTGGGGTCGAGCAGGCCGGACGAAAGGAACGCCTGCATTTGATGCCAGGTCTCGTACATTCGGCGTCCGATCACACCATAAACGGTAAGGCCCTTGAAAATGATGTCATTCGCAAAATCGATCCGTACCGCCTCGTTCGGCAGGCCTAGAAGATGAACTCTTCCTCCGAGCCGAGCCGTCTGGAAGGCCTGAGCAAGGGCCGTCGGATGGCCTGACATCTCGCACACCAGGTCAGCACCCTCGCCTGCCGTTTCTTCCAGCACCTTCGCTACGACATCTTCCGACGAGGGGTCGATAACAGAATGCGCGCCCATTTTCTGAGCCAGATCGAGCCTGTATCGGTTCATATCAGATGCGATGACCCGAGCCGCACCAGCAGCCCGCGCGATTCCCACGGCGAAGCAACCGATCGGACCGCATCCGACGACCAAGACCGTGCTGCCTGGGATGTTGGCCGAAAGGACTGTGTGAAATGCGTTCCCAAGCGGATCCATGATGGCACCCGTTGTAGTTGGGATGTCGTTTAGGAGCATTACGTTGAGCGCCGGCATTGCGATGTACTCGGCGAACGCCCCGTCCCTGTCTACTCCGATTATTTGAGTCCGTTGGCATATGTGGCCGTGCCCTGTTCTGCATTGCCTGCAATGACCGCATACGATGTGACCTTCCGCGGTTACCAATTGTCCGATCTGAAATTCCGATCTCACGTCCGTGCCGACCTCCACGATCTCGCCGGCGAACTCGTGTCCGACGATGATCGGGGGTCGAATCCGACTACGGGCCCAATCGTCCCACTCGGCGATGTGCAAATCTGTGCCACAGACACCGGCATGCCGCACGTGAATCAACACATCCGAAGGACCGCACTCTGGAGTCGGAACGTCGGTGATATTGAGACCGGCTTCCGGTTTGCGTTTTGCAATAGCTCTCATGGACGTCTATGGAATACCGAGCATGGCGGTCGGGTATCGGTGCTATCGGTTTCTTGTATCTGTGTCTTCGGCGTCACAGAATCCCCCGTATGTAGCCACCGTCAACTTGCAGCGCTACGCCTGTAACGTAACTCGCTCGCTCGGAAGCGAGGAAAGCGACCGCCGCAGCGAGTTCACTGGGATCGCCCATCCGATCCATCGGAATTCGGGCAACCAGTTCACCGACAATCTCGGTCCCCGGCCGACCTTCGTTTTGCGAGCGCTCGTTTACTAGATCATTTACACGCTCAGTTCTCATGTACCCCGGGCACACCGAGTTAACTGTAATACCTTTGACGGCTACCTCGTCTGCCAACGATTTCGCAAATCCCAGCACACCAGCACGCGCAGTCGTCGAGAGAATGAGTCCGGGCAAAGGCTCCTTAGCAGCTACGCTAGTGAGGCACACGACTCGACCCCATCCCTGCTCAGACATTAAGGGGACTGCGGCTCTACAGAGGTGAACCGTGGAGAGTAGGTTGAGTTCCAGGGCCTTCTGCCAGGCGTCTTCCGGGGTGGTTGCAAATGGAGCACTGGGCGGCCCTCCTGCGTTGCACACCAATATATCGATAGAACCGTAGTGGCCGTGCACATCGCGGACGAGCCGCTCTGCCCGATCGCGTACGCTAACATCAGCCGGAAATCCCTCAACTTCCTTCTCGGTCCCCTTTCTTACCTGCTCAACGGCTTCATCTAGTCTCGGCTTATCTCGGCCGTTCATCGCGATTCTGCATCCTTCATCAGCCAGCGCAGTTGCGATCGCGAGGCCCAATCCACTCGACGACCCACAAACCAATGCTACCCTATTCTCTATCTTCAAGTCCATTGATGACGTCTCCCTGATGAGCGTGAATCTATGCTCGTTCGCTAGTGCAATATGGCGGGAGACATTTGATTCCGCAGTTCGTGTGCTGCAATGACGAGCAATTATTGTGGTGATCGCAGCACCAAAATACTTCCTGGATCTGAATTCGTAATGTGTCGATCGTCGAAAAAGTATTGCGCGTTCGATCGCTATCTATAATATTCGCAGCGATGTACGAGTTCAATGGGTTGATGTAGATGTCGATAACACGACGCGAATTTCTGAAAGACACTTCGCTTGCAGCCGCTATGTTAGCTGCTGCTCCTGGCGGAGAGCTTGCGATAGGTGGCAGTCCAACTGTAGGAACCGCGGACACGGCGGTAAAGGAACTGTGTCTGGTCGCCCTGGACACTGCGCGAACAGCTGGAGCTGACTACGCTGATATCCGTGTCATGAACGTCCGCCGACAGACCGTGTCGACTCGGGGAAACCGTGTCTCGGGGTTGAGCGATAACCAAAGTCTTGGGTTCGGCATCAGGGCGCTCGTTGGGGGAGCGTGGGGTTTTGTAGCGAGCAAGCACACGAATCGATCGGAATGCCAGCGAGTAGCAAAGCTGGCGGTAGAGCAGGCGAAGATCAATCAAGGAGCCATGCGGCGGCCTGTATCTCTCGCCGCAGTCAGCGGATTCCCGGATGGTGTTTGGCGCAGCCCAATTCAAACCGACCCGTTTGAAGTTCCCATCGAAGACAAGATCGAGCTGTTGCTAGCTGCCAACGAGGAAGCCTTGAGGGTCCGCGGAGCAAGATTCGTCAACTCTTCGATGTCTTTCGTGCGTGAGGAGAAAACTTTCGGGTCGACCGAAGGAAGCATTATCGAGCAGACGATCTACCGATCAATACCGTTCCTGACGGTGACGGCCGTTGCGTCAGATCGTTCAGATTTTCAGTCGCGATCGTCCACCGAAATAGCTGCGATGGGACTAGGATACGAGCATGTGGTGTCGTCTGATCTGGAAGGAAGAGCGGGCCAGTGGGCCGAGGAAGCCGTACAGAAACTGTCGGCCAAGTCGGTGGAAGCGGGACCATACGATCTAATCCTCGATCCGACAAACCTATTCCTGACTATCCATGAGACCATCGGTCACCCGACCGAACTGGATCGTGCTATGGGGTACGAGGCGAACTATGCAGGAACCTCGTTTCTAGCCCCTCCAGAGGAAATGATCGGAAAACTCCAATACGGTCCTGAGTTCATGAACATTCAAGGTGACCGGACACAATTGGGCGCGCTCGCAACCGCCGGATGGGACGACGAAGGTGTGCCGGCAGACAGTTGGCCGATTGTGAAGGATGGCACCTTCGTGGACTATCAGACGACGCGGGAGCAAGTGGGCTGGATCTCTGATCTGACAGACAACTTCCGATCTCACGGTTGTTCCTATTCCAGCTCATGGGACTCGGTACAGTTTCAACGCATGCCTAACGTCTCGTTAGTGCCCGGCGAACAAGATCTAGTCTTGTCCGATTTGATCCAGGCCACCGATCGCGGCATCGTGATCAAAGGTCGAGGTTCGTACAGCATCGATCAGCAACGCTACAACTTTCAGTTTGGGGGCCAAGTGTTCTATGAGGTTCTCGGCGGCAAGATAGTGGGCATGCTGAAAGATGTAGCTTATCAGGGGCGTACCCTCGATTTTTGGCGCTCAATGGATATGCTGGGCGGTCCGCGAGGATATTTCCTCGGGGGGACCCCGACAGATGGGAAAGGCCAGCCCACACAGGCTAACGCGGTGAGCCACGGTTGTCCGCCGGCTCGGTTCAGCAATGTCGATGTCATTAACACATCGCGTTGAACGAGTGAGTTAATGGCCGACTACTTCACGAGAGAGGAAGCGCGTGCCCTTTCCGACAAGATATTGGAGAGCAGTGCGGCAGATGAAGCCCAGGTGATCCTCTCTTCGGGGCCGAGCGGATTCACTAGGTTCGCGCGAAACCAGATCACCACCGCCGGAGAGTCGATCGACTCCCGGGCCACGGTCACCGCGATCTATGGACAACGGAGCGGGTCGGTGGAATTCAACGACCTAAGCGATCAAGGCATTACTGTTGCTGTCGCGCGGGCCGAGTCCTTGGCGAAAGTGGCGCCCTCCGATCCAGAGCGCATGCCGCTTCTTGGATCCCAGTCTTATGACGAAAACCAAGCATTCTTCGCATCCACCAGCGATTTTTCTGCGAGCCAGCGTGTTGAAGCGGTGAAATCGGTTGCCGATCCGGCGGATGCCGCCTCTCTCATAGCCACAGGGTTCATTCAAGAGCGGGCCGGCTCAAGTTCGGCAGCTAACACGACTGGATTGTTTGCCTACCACAAATCCTCATTGGCCTCCTTTACAACCACAGTTCGAACCGCCGATGGGAAGGGGTCGGGGTGGGCGGGGACGACACACAACGATCGGGAGCAGATGATCCCGGGGGACCAACTGGCCGAGCAGGCTATAGAGAAGGCACGAAAAAGCGCCGAGGCTTCGCCGATTAACCCGGGGGCATATACCGTCGTGTTGGAGCCCACAGCAGTGGGCAATCTGGTGCAGCTACTTCGCTTCTCACTCGATGCGCGCGCGGCAGACGAAGGTCGTTCGTTTTTCTCGCAACAGGGTGGAGGTACCAAGACCGGTGATGTGGTGATTGATGAGCGGTTAACGCTGTTCTCGGATTCTTCCGATCCCGATTTGCTGACGCGTCCGTTTACCTCGGACGGCGAGCCCGTTGGTAAGACGAGTTGGATTGAGAACGGTGTGTTGAGCAGCTTGGCTTATACGAGGTTCTGGGCCGACCGGCAAGACAAAGATCCGAGACCCCTTGCCGGTGGATTGAAACTGATTGGTGGTAGCGGCACGACCGAAGACCTCATACAGATGGTCGATCAGGGTCTTCTAGTTACGCGTTTTTGGTATATCCGGGCCGTCGATCAGAGAACGATGTTGTTCACGGGCATTACCCGCGATGGTGTTTTCCTTATCCAGGACGGAAGGGTTACCAGGCCAGTGAACAACTTGCGATTCAACGAGAGTCCAATCGCAATGTTGAATAATCTGCATGCGATAGGTTCATCGGTGCGAGTGGTGGCGTCCGAATCCGGCGGTTTGGGTACACCGGTAGTAGTTCCGCCCCTCATCGCGCGTGATTTTCACTTCACTTCCGTGTCGGAGGCAGTATAGCGAAGCGAGAGCGGTTCAGAGACACGGACGCGAACTGTGTGAGCAGCGGAGTGGAGTGAGCCCGAACGGCGACGAGCGCCGTTCGTAACCATGGCCCGCCCGTCGGGTGGGTTGTATTATCACAGGAGGACCAGCATGGCAGCCAAGCGAAAGGCTAAGAAGCGTAAGGCGACCAAGCGTAAGGCAACCAAGCGCAAGGCACCCAAGCGCAAGGCAACCAAGCGTAAGGCGACCAGGCGTAAGGCAACCAAGCGCAAGGCAACCAAGCGCAAGGCAACCAAGCGCAAGGCAACCAAGCGTAAGAAGGCGACCAAGCGCAAGGCACCCAAGCGCAAGAAGGCGACCAAGCGTAGGAAGGCGACAAAGCGCAAGGCACCCAAGCGTAAGAAGGCGACCAAGCGTAGGAAGGCGACAAAGCGCAAGGCACCCAAGCGTAAGAAGGCGACAAAGCGCAAGGCGAGTAGGTCCAAGCGCCGCCGCTAACCAACGTTGCTTCCTGCAGTACGTTGCAAATGGGGCCGGCACGCTGCCGGCCCCGCAACGGTCTATGTATGACTATGGTTTGACAGCGATGAGCAACCGAGTCGAGTCGTCGACGTTTCTGTGCTGAACAGACCAGTCAGAATAACTGGCTAGTAGAGACTCCACCGCGAGAGTAATCGTGCCATCCCTTCTGTGATCGGGTAGCACGATGTGGATGCCTCCGGAGGACGTTAGAGCCTTGAACCTATCGATAAAGCTATCTTGCAGATCCGCATCCATACCGGCGACCACGCTGGGGTCGATCACTCCTAGTGTTGGGGTGGTATCCGGGAACCATGTCCCGAAGGCCACGACCAAAGCGCTGAACCGGCTTCCCAATCCCTCCTCAGCAGCCCTCGTCTCGACCCGCTCAACGGTCTTGATACTCTGATCCATGAAAATGACAGGCCAGTCGTAGGCGGCGAGCAAATACGCCGCCCGGGATGAACTGCTACCAACGGTGATCGCTACGTCTGACTCGTCTAGTCTGAGTGCCAGGTCAAGTACTGGCGAGCCTGCCTGCAGTCCCCAGTATGCAGGATTCCGCTGTGCTTGACGCTGCTTCATATGTTGATTCCTCCACCGTCTGAAACTAGGCAGATTCAACCTTTGGGTAATCAGACGATCTACGTGCTCGAGAATGAGTACTTCGGTGAGTACAAGTTGCTCCTCGGAAGCGACTTCCAATTCTCGCACCGCTTCATCTGCGATCGCCAAGAGTTTTTCCCGTGACAACCGCTCCTTGTACTCCTCGATTCTTTGCAAGACAAACTCTTCAAAGTCCTGCCGGAGGGATTGCGGCCGTGCCGGTCGGGCGCGCGGGCGTGGCGAACTCAGCATGGCTCGATGTGCACAATGATCTCGTGCAATGAGAGGTGTTCTCGCAGTCTCTGCTCGACTTTGTCGGCGACATGATGAGCGGCCTCCACGCTAGCCCCACGATCTACAGCTATAGTGAGTTCTGCGAAGGCAAGATCCCTGGAGCCACGCGAGCGTATGCCGTATGCGCGGATAACCCCATCCACCGACTCAGCCGACGACCGAATTCGATTCGAAGGCATAACGTGTTGATCTACCAAGACCGGGATGGATCGGGCCACGATCCCATAGGCTAGAACGACGATCACACAGGCCACGACCAGCGCTACGATTGGATCCGCCCAAGAGATTCCGCGTCCGGCTAGTAGGACTCCAGCAAGCACACCGATAGTGATCAGCACGTCGGCCTTGGTATGAGCGGCGTCCGCCAACAGGATCTCACTGTTCAGCTGATTTCCCCGACGAGACTCGTATACTGCTACAATCGTGTTCACTATGAGCGTCCCGATCAAGACAAGGATCTGAATCCCGCTAACACTCAATGGCGGCGCGCCAACTACCAGCCGGTGTATCGCACCTCTAACTAGTTCGAATCCGCTAATCGAAAGAAACCCAACGATTGCAAGCGCCCCGAGGGTCTCGAACTTTTGGTGGCCGTATGGGTGATCCTCATCAGGCCCGCGGGCAGCTATTGCCATCACGCCCAGTGCTAGGACGTTGTTCAACGCGTCGACTGATGAGTGCACCACATCCCCCATCACGGCGAGCGAGCCCGTCCGCAGTCCGATCATGAACTTGGCGCCGACCACAACGAGATTGGCGACTAGAATGCCGACTAGAACTCGCCGGACCCGTGCAGCACGCTGTGCGGTGGTGGAACGGGCGTCCGACATGCACACCAAGCTGCCCTCGACGGCGGAAGCTGTCAACGCTGAGTGAGGCAAGACGACGTTCCACGCTTGTATAATTTAGATGATTGTCTAAGTTTTAGCCTTTGAAAGACCGTGTTTTTCGGGCGCTGGCAGACCCGACCGGCGACGGATCCTATGGCCTTCCCATCGATCTCACACTATCTCCGGTGTCCCAGGGAGGGCTCGACGCAGGACTCTTCTCCGGGAGTCTACGTGTGTAATCGGTTTGCCCGCCGATTGTATGGGCGCTACAGGGAGGAAAGAGAATGTTTTATCGAGCTGCTCTAGCGTTGTTCGTGCTGCTGCTTCCGGCAGAGGTTTGGGGCCAGGCTCCTCAGCGAGGCATCTACATCATTATGCAGGGGGAAACGGAGATCGCTAGGGAGAAGTACGAATTTACGGGACGGCGCTTGGTGGGAACGCTGGATGTGACGGTTCAGGGTATTAGCCTGGAGTTTACGGCGGCGTATGATTCGTCTCTTGCTCCCCTCACTTACCACGCGGACGTCCGAACCGGTGGTGGAGCGGAGCCCGTACAACGCATAGACGTCTCCTTCACCGGCACTGCCGCCGAATGGAGTGTTCGGGCAAAGTCAGGCGATACTTCTGGCTCGACGCCTCTGACCCAACCATACTCGTTTTTGCAGAACCTCGTGTTCTCTCAGCTCGCCGTGCATTTGCTGCGCTACGATCGCGATGTTGGCGGTGGCCAGGTTTGGAGCGCTTGGGTGCCGGAGGGCAACGGAGTTGTCTCTTTGGAGGTCGAGTTTTCGTCGCCGACAGAGGCGAGGGTCAAGGCGGCACGAGTCGAAATGAACGTTTCTATGGATCAGGATGGTTGGTTGCGACGAGTAGATATTCCGGTCCAGGGCGTGACGGTGTTCTGGCAATCAGATGACGGAGCAGACCCTCCCGGCGCCGGCCCCGGAGGTCAGGAGAAGAACGTCCGGTCACCGGTCAGGTCTCAGCTCGCGGGCTTCTCTCAGGTAGACATGCTTGAGGGCCGATGCCGGTTTGTCGGTATTGACGTGGAGAAGAACCCGGATGCAGCGTGGTAGTCCGCCGGGTACCGCGACCTCGGTGGCGCCGAGCAGTGCTACGTGGTCCCAGCTGAGGGATCTTGCAGCGCGAGCCGGGTATTCGCTCGAGAGGTCGGGGGTCACGGTAAAGATCACACTCGCAACCTCTTCGATTGGAATCCCGTTTTCAGCAACGATTATCTCAAGCAACTCCCGTGTCGCAGCTAGGACGAGTTCACTTCGATCTTCGGTCACGACCGTAGCACCTCGGATCCCGCGTACCGCCATCTTTGCACCTCTCAATGTTTGACGTTCGTTTCCTTGCCGTTGTAGGCCCGCCGGTGGTTGACCTATCGTCCATCGTGGCGTCCTGCCAGGCCGCGGAGGCCGGTGGCATAACTGCCGTACAGCTTCGGCTGAAGAGGGCACCTGCCTTGGAGATTCTAAGGCTTTCGGAGCAACTCCTAAGGGTTCTGCAAGTTCCAATCTACGTAAACGATCGGGCCGATATCGCTCTGGCTGCCGGAGCACATGGTGTACATCTTGGAGCTGAGGATCTTGACCCGATCGAGCTGCGACCCGTAGTCCCCCATCAGTTCAGAATCGGAATCTCCGTCGGCTCGCCGGAAGAAGCTCACACTGCCGCCAATGCAGATGTCGACTACTGGAGTGTAGGTCCTGTCTTTCCAACGTCCACCAAGCTCGATGCGGGACCCGCGATTGGGCCAATAGGGTTCCGGGCTCTTGCTGCAAGATCTCAGCACAGCACTCCTGTTATCGCCATAGGAGGAGTAACGATTCACAATGCCGGCGAAATTTTCGATGCGGGCGCGCAGGGTATTGCAGTGAGCAGCGGTATTTTCGCTGCGACCGACATTGAAGTGGCGGCACGAGCGCTTCGCACGAGCATTGATACTCGGACCTTTGTCTAGCGAGGCGGTCTCAATCCCAACTCGACTTCCTGACGCCGGATCGTGCGCACTGCTGCTTGATGCTCGCGCAGCGATCTGGAAAAGACATGCTTCCCGTCTGGTCGCGCCACAAAAAACAGGAAATTCGTCCTGGCAGGCCAAAGGGCGGCTTCCATGCTAGCGACAGATGGTTGCGTAATCGGTCCTGGCGGGAGGCCGTCGATCAGATATGTGTTGTATGGCGAAGGCGTCTGATAGTCCTTCTGAAACAGTCGTCGGCGTCTCCCGAGTGCGTAGATAACGGTCGGGTCGGCCTGAAGCCGCATTCTCCGTCGAAGTCGGTTGCTGTAAACGGACGCCACAAATTTCCGGTCCGGTGTGTATCGCACTTCGCCCTCAACTATGGATGCAAGTGTGACTAGTTCGTGTCGGGTCATTGCCAGCGAATCGAGCCGCGCGTTCCACTCGGGACGCCAACGCAGCTCGAACTCGTTCACCATCTGCCGGACCAGCTCCTGAGCGTTCGCGTTCCTCCTAACGTAGTAGGTGCTCGGATAGAGGTAGCCTTCAAGGGTTGGGGCGGGCACCGCAAGCTGCCGCCGCAACGCAGTGTCTTTTGCTGCCTGGATAATGCTATCTGGATCAAGGCCAATCTGCTGCGAGATTCTCTCTGCAACTTCGGATAACATCAATCCTTCCGGTAATACCATTGGAACAAGGGCCTCTTGGCCCGCCACGAGGGTACTGAGCACCCGGCGTATGGAAGTGCCCGGTCGAAAGAGGTATGTCCCGGCTTGAATCTCTCGCTGTCTCCCGGTGACGGTGGCGTAGAACTTGAACAAGCGGGGAGAATCCGTAACACGATGTGCGGAAAGAGTGTCGACCACTGCACTGAGCGACGCGCCGCGGGGAATCGTAACGAGCACGGGGTCACCGCCAGGAGTCGAACCGCCACACGCGATGATCACGGCTAGTCCGATGCAACTGGGAATACGGAGATTCACCGCCGCCTACTTTCGAGAAAGGTCTGTAGGATAACGGTTGCAGCGAGGGCATCCACATCGCTCTTTCTTCCGCGCATCTTGCCGTGGAGTTCCTTGATACTGCTTAGGACTCGTGCCGTGGTCATGCGCTCGTCCCAGAATGTTATGGGGAGCCCAGTCTTTATGGCAACGAGATCGCCCACTTCACGTGCTGTCGCTGTTCGCTCGTTTTCCTCACCGCTTGCGTCGAAGGGTAGGCCGATCACGATGCCGACGGGGGTATTGGCCTCGATGTATGTCCGCAGTTTGTTGAAGGGGAATCGCTTTCCGGTGCGTCGAGTCAACGTGACCAGTGGCTGCGCTAGTTGTTGTGACGGATCAGATAGAGCCAGACCAATCCGCTTCTCACCAAGGTCGATCGCGAGCAGGCGACCGTCTGACGGAAGCGACGTACTCTTCGGGGTGTCGCTGCCGGTGTCACCAAGTGTCGCTTGGTCGGTCACCCCTGTTGCATACTGGCGTAAAACTCGTCGTTCGTCTTGGTCCGCTTGATGCGCTCGATTAGGAACTCGATCGCCTCAACCGTAGGCATATCGGCGAGGAAGTTTCGCAGCAAATATGTCTTGTTCAGCTCTTCCTTGTCCAGCAAGAGTTCCTCTTTTCGAGTGGAACTCCGCTGCACGTCGATAGCCGGATAGATTCTACGATCGGCGATCTTGCGGTCAAGCACCAATTCCATATTGCCCGTACCCTTGAATTCCTCGAAAATCACCTCGTCCATTCGGCTGCCTGTCTCGATCAGGGCAGTAGCGATGATAGTGAGCGATCCTCCACCCTCTATGTTGCGGGCCGCTCCGAAGAATCTCTTGGGTTTCTGTAGAGCGTTCGCGTCTACTCCTCCAGATAGAATTTTTCCGGAGTGAGGAATAACCACGTTGTGTGCTCGGGCCAACCGGGTAATGGAATCCAGCAAAATGACCACGTCGCGTTGGTGCTCTACCAACCTGCGCGCCTTTTCAAGAACCATGTCGGCGACCTGTACGTGTCGATCAGCAGGTTCGTCGAACGTGGAAGAAATCACCTCTGCCTTTACGTGTTCCTCCATGTCGGTGACTTCTTCCGGACGCTCGTCGATCAGCAATACGATCAACGTGGCATCGGGCCGATTCTCGGCTATAGAATTCGCTAGCTTTTGGAGGAGAATCGTCTTGCCCGCTTTTGGGGGTGCTACGATGAGACCGCGCTGCCCGCAGCCAATTGGCGACAAGATGTCGACAACCCGCATTGAAAGATCGCCGTCGGCTCGCTCGAGTTTGATACGGGTGTCTGGATAGCGCGGTCGTAAATTGTCAAACGCAATTCTGTGCTTTGCATTGTTGGGCTCGTCAAAATTGACTTTCTCGACCTTGAGTAGTGCCAGATAACGTTCGCCATCCTTTGGAGGACGTACCTGACCAAGAATCGTGTCGCCCGTTCGCAGATCGAACCGCTTGATCTGACTGGGACTCACGTAGATATCGTCGGGCCCGTACAGATAACTCCAGTCTTGACTGCGGAGGAATCCGTAGCCCTCCGGCAGGATTTCGAGCACTCCCTCCCCACGCAATACTGTGTCGGAGTCGAGAAGCGACTGTTCTATCCTGAAGATGAGATCCTGCTTGCGTAGGCCGGAATAGTTCGTGATGTTCATCTCGTCGGCCATGTCGTGTAGTTCTGCTATCGATTTCTTCTTCAGTTCTGCAATGTCCACGGGATGGGACTCCATTTCGGGGGGGGGGTCGTGCTGCGGTGAGCGAGATCACTAGTGCCCGCTCAGGGGTTTCGCGGACGCAACCAGGTCAGATTTCAGTTGGGGATTTCTTACTTTGAAAGTACGTTATCATATGACCGATTCCGTGAGCCGTCAAGGGGCCCAATGATACCTCTTGGTGGCATGCTGAGTGTCTGGCGGACGATGGTGGTCCGGGACAGAGAGATCGTCGACGGAGTTGTAGCGCCGGAACATCGAGCGCCCTCGGCGGAGCTTCGGAGAGCCCTGGCAGAGTGGCCCGGATCTCACTATTGGGCCGATGGCGACGGCGATTCCAGAATAGTGCTCATCCGCAGCTTGTCTCCGCGGCAGAAGGAACGGTGGTGGCTCCACATTGTCCTGTTTGTGGTGTCGTTCCTGACGGTTTGGATGGGTGGAGCACTACTGTCGGGCGTGCAAGTGCCGCTGCCCATCCCGATCCTGCACGACTTCGCTTTTGCGGGCAGAGCGCTTCTGGACTGGGTCAAGCAACTTCGGGGTGGGGCGGGGCTCGACTTCGCCATTGCCCTAATGGCCATTCTGTTAGCTCACGAAATGGGTCATTACGTGCTTGCGCGAAGGTATACGATCGACGTATCGCCGCCCTATTTTCTGCCGGCTCCTCCGTGGATGAACCTCATAGGGACCTTCGGAGCTTTCATCCGACTGAGGAGCCCGGTGGTAGATCGTCGGCAACTGATGGATGTGGGGGCGGCGGGACCTTGGGCGGGATTCGTGATTGCCCTCATCGCATTGGCATTTGGTCTAGCCAATTCTCAGATACTACCAGGCGGTAACGGCGACCAAGTTGTGCTTTTCGGGCAGCTCCAGATCCAACTAGGAGATTCTCTGATCACTTGGGGCGCACGCCACCTCATGGTGGGCGACGGTACAGTGTTGCTTCACCCTTTGGCACAGGCAGGCTGGTTCGGTGTGCTCGTCACAATGTTGAACCTGCTTCCATTGGGGCAGTTGGATGGCGGGCATGTGCTGTACGCCCTGGTTGGAGATCGGCAGCGGTTGTTCGGCCTCTTCTTCTGGGTGTCGCTGCTGGTTCTAGGTGCTCAGTTTCCGGGATGGTGGTTGTGGGCAGCCTTTACACTGATCCTGGGTGGTGGTCGGATTGGGCACCCCGCGGTCCTCGACCGGCATCGACCGCTCCCGAAGCATCGTCGTCCAATAGGTTGGGCTACCGTCGCCTTGTTTTTCCTAACCTTTACCCCTGTCCCTCTTAGTTGGTGACCGCGCACCTACACCCTAGCGAGCGGATGCTCACTATTGCATAAGTTGAGGATACGTTTATATTTGCGCAAACCAACGGAGTGAAAGATGCCGGCAAATCCGGTACGCTATGGTTCGGTTGACCCAGCCGAGCCCCATATTCATGACCTCCCGCCGCTCCGTTATGGGGAGGGAGACATTGCACTTAGACTTCAGGTGCGGCGCGCAGACGACGGGACGTGGCGTGCCAGGCTGATCTTCGGAACGGGTGAAGCCGAGCCGGCACTTTCCACCGCAGAGATTTTCTGCGCGGAAAGTGAAAGCGATCTCTGGCAATCTGTGCGTGATCTCCGAGACCACCACTTCCGTGATCTATACAGGTCTGTGGTCGATTGAGCGACACTGAAGATGTGGTCCGCAAACTCCGGCACGACCTTGCCAATCCACTCGCGGCCATCCTAGCCGAAACCCAATTACTTCTGCTTCAGCCCGATTCGTTTGACGAAGAGACCGTGACGTCCCTTCGTGAGATCGAGTCGTTGGCACGACGCATGCGAGAGTTGCTCCAGTCGGCCTGAAGCGGTTTTTGGGTTCCAGCTAACATATTCTTAGGTCTCAATATTTCGAGGGGCTTCCGGAGCCTTCGGGTACCTTGACGCGCTGTGTTCTGGGCGCCAACTTGGACCATCTCAAGACAAAATTTGTCAGTCTGGCCCCCTCTTGCAGGAGCACAAAAAATGGGGAACTTCTCTGCCCACACCGTCATGCCTCGTTCCATGTCAATTACCGCTGTATGTCTCTCTGCGGCGTTGCTGGCTGCCTGCGCTGCAGGAGGTCCGTCGGAGATTTCCCCGAACGAGATCCCCGAGTTGGAGCAGCGTGTATCCGCGAACCCGGAGAATGGGAAATTGTTGCTCCGCTACGCGGCGGCGTTGTTCGCAGCTTCACGCTGTGATACAGCCTCATCTGTTGCGGCTTCGGGTTCTGCCAGGAGGCCGAAAGATGCGCTGGGTCCATTGATCATCGGTCAGTGTTTCGAGCGGTCGGGCGACTACGAAGGTGCGATTTCAACCTACGGGACATACTTGAGTCAATACTCTTCTGAGAGGGGAGCACCTGCTGTCAGTGCGCGAGAGATGCTGGCGCGGAGGGAACGAGCCACGACGCAGGCAAGAGCAGCGCTGAGAGGGGAGCAGGGACAAGGTGTAACGCGGGGCGATCCCCAAGTTGTAGCGGTGCTCCCGCTTGTGATTTCTGGGGACAGTATTTACCAGCCGCTCTCGCGTGGGTTGGCGCAGATAATGACGTCTGATCTGGCGTTGCTCCAACGATTCCGCATGGTTGAGCGGCTCCAGGTGGGAGCGCTGTACGACGAAATGGCGTTAGGACGAACCCAGCGAGCGGATCAAGCTACCGTCGCAAGAGTGGGGCGCTTGTTGCGGGCAGGTCGTCTTGTGCAAGGATTGGCGAACTTGCCGAATGAGGGGGAGACGTTGCTCGAGGCGACGGTGGTTCTGTCTGACGGTCAGGTGACGAGTCCACAGCGAGCGACCGGTAGGCTGCGCGATCTAATGGAAATGGAGAAGCAAATTGTCATTGGAATCACTGAGAATCAGCTCGGATACACGCTGTCGGAGGCAGAGCGTCAACTGATCCTAGAGAACGGTACTCGAAACCTCGTGGCGTTTCTGGCATATTCGAGCGCTCTGGAAGCTGAAGACCGAGGCGACTACGTTGCAGCCGCAGGTTTTTATTCGGAGGCGGTCCAAGCGGATCCGGATTTCCAGATGGCCCAGGATGGCTTCGAGGCAAGCTCGGTGGCGCCGGACGTCGTGAACGCGGATGCCAGTGCGGTGACCGTCGAGGCCCAGAGCACGGTCGAGCAGCCACCATCGATCATCCAGATCCAGGTCGGAGATGCTACAAATCAAGCGGTGAACGCCGGTGAATTGGATCTAAGCGCTACGCAGTCCGAGCAAATTCAAGTGGCGGACCAGACACAGACAACCACGCGATCTACCACTAGTACGGCTGCCAGTCCATCGCCGACGATTACCAACAAAGGCGAAAACCCAGTGATGAAGGGCACGATCCGCATCGTGTTCAGACTACCATGAAACGCACCGTCATAATTCTCCCACTAGCGATGCTTGCATTGATGTCCAGTCCGGGCGTCGCCCAGATACCGATCGGTTTCCGTACGGCAGTCCTTGTCGAGAGCTACACGTTCGATGCCGGCCTACCCTTCAGGAGATTGACCGAGGTTACGGTGCCCGTTGGTATCGACATACCGGTGAGCAATCGCGGCAGTCTAGCTATCTCGACGGGCTATGTGACCGTAGATCTAAGCTCACGCACTGAGCCCGACCAGACGGTGTCTGGGGCGTTGGACACACAACTACGTTTCACGTGGAGTGTGATACCAGGCCGGCTGTTGCTTATTGCGAACGGCTCGATCCCGACCGGGGATGAAACGGTGAGTCAGGAAGAATTGACCGTTCTAGGTGGTTTGGCCAGCGACATAATCGGATTCGCCGGTTCAAATCTGGGTAGTGGCGGCAATATCGGGGGAGGGTTCTCAGGCGCCATTCCCGTGGGTCGTTGGGCCATCGGATTGGGCGCCACCTACCGCAACGAATTGAAATTCCGACCGGTAGTAGGTCAAGCCAGTAAGCTCGACCCGGGTGACGAGGTACAGATCCGTACGGGAATAGAGGGTCCGATCGGTCGCAATTCCTACCTTCGATTGGCGAGTATCTATTCGATGCGAACCGACGATGAGGTTGGCAGTGTTACGCAGAACGGTGTGGGTGATAGAATCGTCAATTATGTATCGCTGAACCAACGCATCGGCTCGACGGCGCTCACGATATACGGCTTCGATGTGTTTCGCACCAACCCACAGATCGAAGCCACCGGAGTGGGTTCGGCCATACTGCCGCGGGGCAATTTGTTGGCAGCCGGTATGCGTTGGGGGTTCAGAATGGGCGTGCGTACCTCTTTTACTCCGCGGGCCGAGCTTAGAGATTCCCGTACGGCGAGGAGTGACACGGACACAAAGTTGCGTGTTGCAGGCCGCTCGTTTCGGGCAGGTCTCGACTTGCGACACGAACTGAGCCGGCATTTCGCGTTGGTGCTCCAGGGAGAGGGTATCACTGGCTTTGTGAAAAGCGAGGGCAGCTCAGTCGACTTCACTGGGTTTCGCTTCGCCTTCCACTCGGAGTGGACTCCCTGATTACAGCCGAGCTAGTCGTATTGTAGGGCCACCATCGGATCTACGCGAGTTGCTCGGCGGGCCGGCACGAAGACAGGCGAGGAGCCCTGTCACGATGAGCACCAGCGGTATCGTCAGGAAAATGGTGATGTCCATCGGCTGAACCCGAAAGAGCACGATCTCCATCATGTTCGACAATAGTGCCGCAAGCCCGAACCCCGCAGTGAGCCCAATACCGAGTTGAACTAGTCCCTGCTTCAGCACTAACGAAACCACGTCACGTGTCTGGGCGCCGAGCGGGTTTTTGACCAGCATTCTGCCCCCAAAACGGATGTCCTTGAGAATTGTCTCCATAGATCGATTCCCAACGCGTAGCTGTGTATTAGGTGATGGTACCGCTGTTGGAACGATGTACGAGGCGGGTAGGTCTGAGGGTTTCAGGGGAGGTGGTGCTCCATCGTGAAAGGATTGCCAACCATTGATGCCCGAGTAACTTCGGCAGGTGTCCAGACCGCCCGCAGATTCTCGTAGAACCTACCCGAGCCTGCCACCAGAAGCGTGGCTTCCCGCCCAGCGTTTGGCCCAGAGCGTCAAGGGGTCCATGGACCGGTTCCTCCATGTAGAGGCCGCGGGCGGGATACTGCTCTTGATCACTGCGGCCGTTGCCTTTGCGTGGGCTAATTCGCCTTGGTCCTCAACATACGATCAACTATGGCACACACCGATCTCGATCGGCGTCGGAACCTGGCGCATCGAGGAGTCGCTCCACTTCTGGATAAACGACCTGCTCATGACCGCGTTCTTTCTCCTCGTGGGCCTGGAGATCAAGCGTGAGATTGTCGAAGGCGCGTTATCCGATGTGAGGCGCGCTATGTTACCGATTGCCGCCGCCATAGGAGGCATGCTGGTGCCGGCCGTGATGTATGTCGCCTTCAATTCGACGGCCGGTGCCATTCATGGATGGGGCGTGCCGATGGCTACGGACATTGCGTTCGCAGTCGGTGTATTGACCCTGCTGGGAAGCCGCATTCCGGCCACGTTGCGTGTGTTACTGCTAGCATTGGCAATCATCGATGACATCGGTGCGATACTGGTAATAGCGTTGTTCTACTCCGCTGGTTTTGCTTTCGACGGGCTTCTGGTAGCAGCCGCAGGAATCCTGATTCTGTTCGCGCTTCTCAAGATGGGGGTGCGGCCCAGTTTCGTGTTTGCGGTCCCGATTCTCATTATTTGGGTGGGTATGTTGAGAACTGGAGTGCACCCGACCATCGCCGGCGTGATTGCGGGGCTATGTGCACCGGCACGCTCGTGGTTTGGCAAGAAGGGATTTCTGGAGACTGCGCGCGAGGCGTTGGATGATTTTCAGGCTCGCATCGACCAACCTCACGATGATCACGATCTGCTCGCTCCGCTGAGTCGGTTGGCGCAGGCTCGACGTGAAGCGCTCTCACCGGCGCTCCGAGTGGAGATGGCGCTACATCCTTGGGTAGCGTATTTCATCATGCCGCTCTTCGCTTTGGCCAACGCCGGCGTCCATCTGTCAGGAGTAGAGCTAGGATCTCCCAACTTCTTGGCGGTGTTCGGCGGAGTGACTGTTGGACTCGTGCTCGGCAAGCCTCTGGGAATCATGGCCGCGAGTTGGATCGCTGTGCGATTGAAGCTTTGCTCGCTGCCTGATGGAGTGGACTGGCGGGGCATGTTTGTGATGGGATCCGTGGCCGGGATCGGTTTCACGATGGCCATCTTCGTCTCCGAATTGGCGTTCGAGCAAGAACAACTGCTGGCGATCGCCAAACTGTCGGTACTGCTGGCAAGTGCGCTTGCGGGAGCAATCGGATTGGTGTTCGGATGGAGCTTCTTTTCTCCAAGACCGTCTGGCTCGCTTCCCGAGATTACGGCCAGCGATGCAGAACTGTCTTCAGAGTACTGGACAGGCGACGCACCTTCCGTCAACGACTAATTCGGCGATGTCCCCGTGGTGAAAAACGTAGCCACTGTTGAGCTGGATCTCTGAAGTTAGAACCCGGACTCCAGAGATCCAGCGCAACGTGTTGAGTTTCTGGACCTCTCGGCTAGTCTACTCCGAATTGATCTATCGAGATAGGCCTATCGAGAATCCAATCGAGGCTACTGGGTAATACCTGAAGAGATCTATGCTGTCCTCGAAATCCTGGCGCTCCTGCTCAAGGTCGGCCGCAAACTGCGGAATGGTAGACACTGCCGTTCCATTGGCCGCGAGCAGAACCGTAGGTTTTCCTTGGAATGCTATGCCTAGATCCAAGAAGAATCCGAACCTACTGCCGGCGGGATTTCCCCAACCTATGCCGACATATGGCGCGACGTCGTCGTTCCGGATGATTCCCGTCAGGGTCCCGATTTCGGAAAGGGAATACGTGGTATTGCCGATTTCGATGCTGCCCGGGAAGTTGCCCGATAGCGACACATCGTCGGGTGAGAAAAGTGCGCCGCCGGTAATGCGCAGTCCTCCGATGAGGAACAGGTCGAGAAAAGCGGAATATTGCGGCGATGGCGGATCGATGGTGATAGGAGTGCCGGAATAAGTGACGTCGATGTCGATCGGTATGAAGTTGACGCCGCCTCTGAGAGCAATTCGTGAGGATGGGGAAACGGCTAGGTCCGCACCTATACCCAGCGTGCCTCCGTGGATGGCTATGCCTACTCCCTGAGCGGCCAGACTGGCTGGCGCGACCGCCAGAAGGATCATCGCGCACAGATTGGACGCTAGTGTGGCCGGCTTTTTCTTCTGACTTCGGACGGTGTTCATGCTATCCTCGGCGTTTGAGTCGGAGTTGAGATTCGCGTCATTAATGCAAGTTACAGGCCCAGCGGTCAAGCGGCCCGTGATTTAGCTCACTATATTCTGGTGCCGCGATGGATCGATTCGAGACATTGATGAGGGTGAGATGAAGGTACTGAAGTGCGTTTATCTGATCGTATCTGCGACTGTGTGGCTGTCATGCTCCAGCTTCTCCAGCGATGTAACATCCAGCGCAAGAATCGGAACTGCGGGGGTGCCTTATGGTGGTCCCACTCGGGCTGATGAAGCTGGCACCGTCGCACTGATTGGAGCGGGAGACATAGCCAAATGCGACTCCGAAGGAGACGAAATGACTGCCGGCCTGATCGACAGTTTGCTCAAAGCGGCCACCTTTCCAACGTGGATCTTTGCGGCAGGAGACCTAGTCTATGAACGAGGGACGGGGCGCAATTTCGCCGACTGCTACGGACCGACATGGGGCCGATTTGGCCGAATAACGCGTCCGGTGCCCGGAAACCACGAGTATAAAAATGGCTTTCTGTGGTTCCTATTCGGCGGCAATGCGTCTCCATATTTCAGGTATTTCAACGCCTTCGATGATCAAGCGGGCGCGGCCAACGAAGGATGGTATTACTACCGGCACGGCCGCTGGGGAGTCTATGCACTCAATAGTGCGAAAGGTCGTATCCGCCCAAAATCGAGACAGTGGGACTGGTTGAACGCCAACCTAGAGACACATTCCGAAGGTTGCTCGATTGCATATACGCACCATCCGCGATTCAGTGCCGGCAAGCACAAGGACAGCAAAGACATGGAGGGTGTGTGGCGACTGCTCGCCGATCACGGGGTGGATATTCTGGTAGCCGGTCATGATCACAACTACCAAAGTTTCGAACCGCAGACTGTAGAGGGCGAGCCGAGTTCGATGGGGATTCGCGAGTTTGTGGTGGGAACAGGAGGCGGAGAATTGCGGCCAGCTACGTTTCTCACAGCCGGTGCATTGCGTCGTTCAACCTCTGAGCATTTTGGCGTGTTGAAGCTCGTCCTTCATCGTGATAGTTACGACTGGCAGTTCATTACCACTGATGGACTCGTCTGGGATTCCGGTAGCAGCTCCTGTCAAAACACGCGGACCGGCTGAATTTTTAGCTAGACTTGCATTCCATCTGCACGGCAGCAGATTGAGTGAACCTCGTGACCAATCGATTACTCCCGGAGGACAGATGAAGCTACGTCAAATCGTGAGCATAGCCATAGGCTACTTTGTGTTGGCAGTTGTTCCGTTGGCTGCACAACAGAACATACAGGATGTCCAGATCAAGACCATCTCGGTTGCGGACGGCATCTACATGTTAGAGGGACGTGGCGGGAATATTGGGTTATCTGTCGGAACGGATGGTGCATTCGTAATCGACGATCAATTTGCCCCGCTCACCGACAAGATCTTGGCAGCAATCGCCGAGGTAACCGACAAGTCCGTTCGTTTCGTTCTCAATACTCACTGGCATGGCGATCACACTGGCGGGAACGAGAACCTCGGCAAAGCCGGCGCGATGATAGTGGCTCACGAGAACGTGCGGAGGCGTTTGAACCCCGATGAATTCGGCGATGTAATTGGCCGTACTAATCAGTCTCCTCCTGATGCCCTACCGGTGGTCACGTTTACCGATGCCGTCAATTTTTATTGGAACGAACATAAGATCCACGTTTTTCACGTAGAGCACGCTCACACCGATGGCGATGCAATCGTCCATTTCGTGGATGCCAACGTGGTGCATATGGGAGACACCTTCTTCAACGGCAGATATCCGTTCATTGACGTCGAGAGTGGCGGTGGAGTAAACGGCGTGATTGCCGCTGCAGAGCGAATTCTCGCGGTCACCAATTCGAGCACCAAGTTCATTCCAGGCCACGGTGCGCTATCGGGCCCAGCCGAAGTTCGAGCCTACCGCGACATGTTGATCGAGGTTCGGGATCGCATTCAGACGATGGTCAACGATGGCAAGTCAGAGGACGAAGTGGTCGCTGCGAAACCGACGGCTGAGTTGGATGCTACGTGGGGTAGCAAGCCTGAGCGGTTCGTTCGAGGGGTCTACCAGAGCCTAGCCGGAGGGTAGGAAGCGGGTTCCAACTATTGGCTCCGTCTGACCGTCTAATGGCGTGGCAGGGTGATCCTCGGCCGATTAGCATTTGACAACTCCTTGGGTTAGTAGCTGGCACCGAAGACCCGCCTTCGACTGGAGACCGGAGTACCGACCATGAACTCTTTGCTGAGTGATATCCGTTACACCTTCCGCACGCTCGCCAAAAATCCGGGCTTTGCTGCCGTCGCCATACTGACGTTGGCGTTGGGCATCGGAGCGAACAGCGCCATCTTCAGTGTCGTAAACGGCGTCGTGCTAAGGCCGCTGGCGTACCGAGATTCAGAGAGGCTGGTGTTCATCACGAGCCAATTCCCGGGCCTGGGGTTCGACCAATTCTGGATGTCGGCGCCGGAATACCTCGAGCTTCAAGAGCGAAGCAGTTCGTTTTCACACATGGGAGCCTATGTCACGGGAGCGGTAAGTGTTAGCAGCGGCGATCAGCCCATGCGTGTGACAGCGGCGTTCCACTCGGCGGAGTTATTTGCTACCCTTGACGTACCGGCGGCTCTCGGACGGGTCTTCAACAGCGAAGAGGATCTCCCCGGTGGAGAACCGGTGGTCGTTCTCTCTGATGGTCTCTGGCGCACAGCCTTTGCTGGTGACCGATCCTTGGTCGGCAGGACTCTCGAGGTGGACGGAGTCCAAAGAACCGTCGTGGGTGTGATGCCGCCGGGTTTCGACATCAATGACAGCGGTGTCGAGGCCTTCATCCCATTGGGTCTGGATCCCGCCAATCCCGGCTCGCGGGGCGGCCACTATCTCTACTTGGTGGGCAGGCTTGCCGAAGGAGCGACGCTCCAGCAGGCCGAGGCCGAGTTGGAGCCGATATTGTCGCAGTGGCCGCAGACCAATCCTGGGCAGCACACGCCGAACGAATCCACTCATCGTGTCGCATTCGAGGATCTGAAAGAGCAAGTGGTGGGCGACGTTCGTCCGACCCTGATGATGCTGTTGGGGGCTGTGGGGTTCGTGTTGCTGATTGCCTGCGCCAACGTTGCGAACCTGCTGCTGGCCAAGGCCGAGTCGCGCCAAAGGGAGATCGCTGTGCGTACGGCGTTGGGCGCCGGCGTTGGCAGGTTGCTCAGGCAGTTCGTTACGGAAAGCGTCGCGTTATCGCTCATCGGGGGAACGGTGGGCACGCTGCTCGCTCATTGGGGTGTCAAGGCGCTTCTGGCCGCGAGTCCCGGCAGCATACCTCGGGTGGCGGAGATCGGACTGGATATGCAGGTCCTCGGGTTCACTCTTGCGGTGTCGGTCGTAACCGGAGTGCTCTTCGGATTGGCTCCGATGCTGCATCTTTCCGCGGCCAACCTAGGTATGGCGCTCAGAGAAGGGGGGCAACGAGCCACCGCCGGTTCGGCCCGCCTCAAGCTGCGCAGGCTGTTGGTGGTTTCCGAGGTTGCGCTCGCGGTGGTGTTGGTCGTCGGTTCCGGCCTGATGCTGCGCAGCTTTGCGGCTCTGCAACAGGTCAACCCGGGCTTTGAGCCGCGCGGTCTACTTACGTTTAGGTTGTTTCTGCCACAGGCGAACTATCCACAGTTCGAAGATCAGTTGAGCTTTTTCGACCGCGCCACGCAACGTCTATCGTCGATGCCCGGAGTAGAGTCCGCGGCGGCGATGAGCGGGCTCCCTCCCATTCGGCGGATCAATGCCAACACCATGGTGTTCGAGGGACTGGAAGAGACTCCCGAAGGGCCGCCCCACAACGTCGACTACTGGCAGTTCGTGTCCACCAACTATTTCGAGACCATGAAAATCGATCTTGTCGATGGCCGCCTGTTTACGACTTCAGATGCTATCCCAGACGCGCCGGTTACGGTAGTGAACGAAACGATGGCGAAGGTTTTTTGGCCCGATCGTAATCCCATCGGGCAGCGGCTGCGTCCTGCGTGGAATGATCCGGTGCCCTGGTTTACGGTGGTAGGAATTGTCAAAGACGTGAAGCAGGGAGGACTGGGGCAAGAGACGGGAACCGAGATGTACTTTCATCTACCCGAGGCATCGGCTGTTGGCTCGTTTCCGAGAACCATGAACGTGGTTATGCGAACTACGCTGCCGCCGCCTGCGCTGGCGTCGGCAGCACGGGGCGAGGTGGCGTCCATGGACGCGTCGCTCCCGCTGGCGAACCTGCAGTCCATGGAAGGCGTGTTCAGTGGTTCCGTCGCACAACCCCGGTTTCTGATGCTGCTCCTGGGCGTATTCGCGGCCGTGGCACTCTCCCTTGCGGCGGTAGGGACCTATGGCGTGATGTCCTACTCGGTGGCGGAACGCAGTAAGGAAATCGGTACCCGAATGGCTCTGGGCGCGAGCGCATCCAGCGTTCTCACAATGGTTCTGAAGCAAGGAATGACTTTGGCGGGCACGGGCCTCGCCCTGGGGGTCCTAGGTGCGATCGGGTTGACGAGGATGATGTCATCGTTGCTGTTCGAGGTGAGTGCGACGGACGTGACCACGTTCGTGACCGCCCCACTGGTCCTTGGCGTCGTAGCTGCGGTGGCGTGTTTCGTGCCGGCGAGGCGGGCTACCAAGGTGAATCCCATCGAAGTCCTAAAGGCGGAGTAGGCGAGGCGGACGCTTACGGTCGGGCGACCTCGCGGTCATCTTTAGCGGTGACCCAACAAGCGAGATCCTTCCTATGGCGCGACTAACTAGTCGGACCTACCCCATCTTGATGGTCGCTCTCTTCACGTTCGCGTGTGAGATCGAGCAATCGCAGCCGGAGATTCCGCCTCCCCCGGGAGCGGAGTATGAGGGACAGGCATTCACGTTCAATGAGATCCGGCAAGGCATCTACCACGCGGTAGGCACCGGCAATTTGGTGGTTGGGGCGAACAGCGTAGTGATTGTCAACGAGAAGGACGTTCTGCTGGTGGATTCCCATATGACGCCTGCGGCCGAGTGGGCGATGATGCGGGAACTCAAATCCATTACCGACAAGCCCATCCGGTATGTGGTGAATACACACTTCCACTTCGATCATTTGCACGGGAATCAGGTTTTTCCCGACGATGTGGAGATCATAGGCCACGAGTTCACGCGCGAGATGGTGGTGGGTGGCAAGTCTCAGAGCGGCCGGTCTTACGACGCTTTTGTGGGAACCCTCCCCGACCAAATCGCGCAGTTGAAAGCGCGGATCGACACGACGAGCGACGCCGAACAGCAAAGTGAGTTAGAGCAACGGTTGATCGTCCAGGAGCGCTATCTGGCTGCCACCAATTCCATCGAACCGGCTGCGCCCACGACCACGCTGGCGCAACGGATGACGCTCTTTCGGGGTGACCGGGAGATCCGGTTGCTGTTCTTCGGCCGTGGGCACACCGGCGGTGATGTCGTTGTCCATTTGCCACAGGAACGTGTGCTCGTAACCGGAGACCTGCTGACCAACGGTCTCGCCTACATGGGCGACGGGTATCTAACGGAATGGGTAGAGACGTTGGAGTTCTTGAAGGGACTCGAGTTCGACATCATCCTGCCCGGGCACGGGAGCGCGTTTCAAGAAAAGGAAAAGATCGACTATTTCCAGGCCTACTTACGAGATTTTCAACGTCAGGCCGAGCGTATGCACGGCGCGGGTGTTTCGGCCGCAGATGCGGCGCAGCGCATCGACATGAGCACCCACTCCGATCACTACGCCAATATCACCGGGCCGGGCGTCAGTCTGCTGGCGGTTCAACGGGTTTACGAGTTGCTGGATGAGAACAACTGATTGAAGATTCCCACGAGTAAACTCGCGGCTCGGCCGTTTGTCGCTGAAGCGACCGCGAGTCTCGGACGTCACTTTAGTGACACTTGGCCGAGCGGCGGCTTTAGCCGTCGTGGAAACACATCCTGACCCGCCTCACCTCGGCCATTGCCGACAAGTACGAGATCAAGCACGAACTCGGTGCCAGAGTCGGAATGACGGCCGTCGTCCCCTTCAGGCAACCGGCCTTCGACACGGCTAATCGCTAGCTAAGCCACCATGCCACGCTATGTCGCCTTGCTCCGTGGAATCAACGTCGGTGGCCACCGTATCAAGATGGACAAGCTTCGAGGACTCTTCGAAGAATTGGAGTACACCGACGTAAGCACCTTCATTGCCAGTGGCAACGTGATCTTCAACTGCACCACTCGCAGCTCATCCAAACTCGAGAAACGGATCGAACAACATCTCCAGGAGAACCTGGGATATGAAGTTGCGACGTTCATCCGCACGTTGGATGAATTGAAGGCCGTAACTTTGTTAGAACCGAGCGACGATTCTCTCTACGTTGTGTTCCTGCCTGTCGCCGCGGACGCTGCGATGCGCAACCGATTCGCCAGTATCCAATCAGCTACGGACCGTTTCCGGTTTGGGAAGCGCGAGGTTTATTGGTTCGTTCGTGGCAGGCTCACCGAGTCACCCCTTTTCGTTGCTGGGATCACCAAGGCAACCGGCTCGGTACCGAACACCGTGCGCAACATCACGACCGTTAGGAAGCTCGTCGTCAAGTATGGAGACGGTGACTGACGATCAGGCAATTTTCCCACGAGCAAACTCGCGGTTCGGCCAACTGACTTTCGTGGAAGAGATCGGGGGAGGAACGTCGCTGTTAGCGACATCAGCCGAGCCGCGACTCTCACGTCGCGACCGGCGAATCTTGAACGTCACCATAGCCGTAGTAAAGATCTTTGCGTCTACCACCCCAACACGTGCGCAAAGATGAGAGGGACAACGATGGTGGCATCGGACTCGATGACGAAAGTCGGTGTGTCCACGTCGAGTTTACCCCATGAGATCTTCTCCGAGGGAATAGCGCCCGAGTACCCTCCGAAGCTGGTAGTGGCGTCGCTGATTTGGCAGAAGTAGCTCCAGTACGGACACTGAAGCTTAAGATCTTGATGGATGAGTGGCACGACGCAGATCGGAAAGTCTCCGGCGATCCCTCCACCGATCTGGAAGAAGCCGACAGTGGATTCCGCTTCGCTAGCGGGAACGGCGCGCACTCGCTCTGCGGCCGACCTGGTGCCATCGGGTAGCTCCTCCAGGCCGCGCCCCATCGTGACGCTGGCATACCAATGTACCAGTTCATCCATGTACTCCAGTCCCGAACGAATAACCTGGTAACCGGCGAGCTGTCCGTTAAGCACATTCGCCACGAAGATGTTTCCCAGCGTCGAATCTTCCCAGCCCGCGACGAACAGCGGAAGGTTCTTCTCGGATGCGGCGATGAGCCACGAGTCCTGCGGATCGATTTGGTAACTGTCGGCGACGGTGCCCTCTCGGATCAATTGATACAAGAACTCGTGCGGAAAGAACCGTTCGCCACGCTCTTGTGCCTGGAGCCACAGTTTGATTACGGGTCGTTCGATCGCCCTGAACGCCTGCTCCTCCGGAATGCATGTGTCGGTGACTCGGTTGAGCCCTGCCGCCTCAAACTCCTTTTCGTTTGCGTGGGTCAGGTTGCGCCAATTCGGAACTCGGCGGTACTCATCATGCGCTACGAGGTTGAATACGTCTTCTTCGAGATTGGCCCCGGTGCAGCAGATCGCATGGACCTTGTTCTGGCGAATCATTTCCGCAAGGGACATCCCGATTTCGGCGGTGCTCATGGCGCCGGCCATCGAGACCAACATCTTGCCGCCGTCATCAACCTGCCTGGCGTAGGCGTCAGCGGCGTCGACCAGCGTGGCAGCGTTGAAATGGCGAAAGTGCTTGGTGATGAAATCTCTAACGTTCATATGGCGTCCTGAAGTCGTAGACGGAACTTGGGGCTCTGCCAGCAAATGGATGTCAATATTGAGTGTCGTGTTTCGTAGCTATGGATATGTGCGTTAGCAGCGAAAGGCACAAGGTGCGACAGCTCGGCCCGCCCCTGGTAGGGGGGCCTTGTGGCCCCATACCGCACCGGTATGTTGGTTGAACCACCGAAACGTCCATTGAAAGACTGAAATTGTCCAAGTCGTGGTTCCCACACCCGCTCGCACTTCTGTTCGGCTGCATCCTAATCGCCGCGGCGCTGAGCTATGTTCTTCCCGCCGGGAAATACGAACGGGCCAACGACGAGGCGACCGGCCGGAGTGTGGTTGTGGCCGGAACGTATCACGAGGTGGCTCCGAGGCCAGTGGGATTGTTTCAGGCCATAGTCGCCATTCCCAAGGGCTTGGCCGATGCGGCCGATGTGGTGTTTCTCGTCTTTCTCATCGGTGGGGCGTTCACTGTCGTCGATATGACAGGCGCGTTGCGCGATGCCGTGAGCTGGCTGGTCGGTATACTCGGCCGCCGCGAGATACTGGTCATTCCCGTGATCTCGATCTTCTTTGCAACGGCGGGCGCTTTGGAGAATATGCAGGAGGAGATAATTGCACTCATCCCCGTTCTACTCATTCTCACCCGACGACTTGGATTCGACTCTCTTGTTGCCGTCGCGATGTCCGCCGGTGCCGCCTTCGTGGGGTCTTCGTTCAGTCCCATAAACCCGTTCCAGGTAGGCATCGCACAGAAACTGGCAGAGCTGCCGTTACTGTCGGGCGGAATGTTCCGATGCGCTACGCCGCGCGCACGCGAACTGAGCCAGCACTGGACGACGCGGAGGAAACCAGATCGATCGGCGGTCGGAGTGGACTAATCTTAGCATTGGTAGTCACGACCTTCGCGGTCCTCGTGTTTGGCATTCTCCGATTGGGTTGGGATTTCGATCAGATGTCTGCGCTGTTCTTTATGATGGGGATTGTTGCGGGCCTGGTCGGCGGACTCCGCGTGAGAGGAACCGCCGAGGCCTTCGTAGCGGGGTTCAAGTCGATGGCCTTTGCCGCGCTGCTCATTGGATTCGCGCGCGCCATTTTCGTCGTGCTCGATCAAGGCCAGATCGTGGACACGATCGTGCACGGCATGTTCACCCCTATTGCGAACTTGCCCGTGGCACTTTCGGCCCTCGGCATGATGGTGGCCCACACGGCGGTCCACGTGCCAGTGCCGAGCGTAAGCGGTCATGCAGTGCTTACGATGCCGGTGCTGGTTCCGCTGTCGGACCTACTGGGGCTCTCGCGTCAGGTGACGGTTCTTGCCTATCAGTACGGTGCCGGCCTGTGTGATCTTCTGACGCCAACCAACGGCGCGCTCATGGCGATCCTCGCGACAGGCGGTGTGCGCTACGAGAAGTGGTTTGCGTTCGCGATTCCGCTGTATCTGATCCTCGTGGTACTGAGTGCCACGGCGGTGATCGTGGGGATCGTTATCGGGGTGTGACCACGAGTAAACTCGCGGCTCGGCGGAGACTTGAGCCGTTGTGGTACCGCCGGTATCTTTGCGGTGTCATTACCGCAGGGGTGCCAGAGATGAGCCGTTTCCTTACCGTCGCAATCGCCGTCTTTGTCACCGCGTGTGGCCCCCCTGAATACGCGGATCTGGTCCTCACCAACGGACGCGTCTATGCGCTCGACGAGTCCAATCCATGGGCTCAAGCGATCGCGATCAAGGGCGAGCGAATCATTGCCGTCGGGTCGAACGGCGAGATCAGACGTTTGGTCGGATCGGGGACGCGAGCTATCGATCTCCGCGGTGCTTTCGCTCTTCCAGGTTTCAACGACAGCCACGTACACGTCCAGTCGACGGGTGCATTATTGACTGGCGTGAATCTGCTTGACGTTCACAAACCGGACGCATTCAAGCAGCGAGTCCAAGCTGCCACTCAACGGCTACCCAAAGGCAGTTGGATTACCCGTGGCGACTGGGGAGCCTACGAACAGTGGTCTCAGGGTTCGAGCGGAGAGGAGGGAAGTGCCACCACGGCGAGTGGTCCATTCACTCCGAGCCGCAGTCTGATTGATGACATTTCATCCGACCACCCGGTGCTGTTGAATCGTTTCGACCGTAGCATGTTTCTCGCCAATAGTGTGGCGTTGGAGCTTGCGGGCATTACCGAACGAACAAGGACTCCAGAAGGTGGCACAATCGAGAAAGATGCTTCCGGAAAGCTGACCGGCATTCTGCGTGGGTCCGCCGTCGCTTTGGTGCGCGAGGTTATCCCACCGACGCCGTTCGATCAACGGCTCGTTCAGGTTCGTGCGGTGCTTCAAGAGGCACGTGAGGGTGGTGTTACCACCATCCAGGACATCACATCGGCGGACCAGCTCCGTGCGTATCAAGAACTCCAAGGCCGCGGAGAGCTGACCACAAGGATCATGATACGTCCTTCGCTGGACAACGTCACGCACACCAGTGCACTCGGTTTGTCGCAGGGTTTCGGTGACGATTGGCTCAAGTTCATTGGCTACAAGGCGTGGGTCGACGGAATCATGGGTGGCAGTAGCGCCATGTTCTTCGAGGAATACGACCACGCTCCCGGAAACTTCGGCATAGTGCGCCAGATCATGCTTCCGGAGGGCCGGAAGGGTGCTGCTCTCTCGATGTCCAGAAGCCAGAAATACACGGATTTCCCCGAAGGCAACCTCGAGAAGTTGTTGAAGGCGTCGATACCCACCGGACTCCCGCCGCACGTGCACGCCATCGGTGACAAGGGCGTTCGGATCATTCTGGATCTGTATGAAAAGGTGCTCACCGAGGCCGACATGGTGGACAAGGACCATCGCTGGCGCGTGATCCATGCACAGGTTCTAGACCCAGCCGATTTCCCACGCTTTGGCCGACTAAATCTCGTTGCCGAGGTGAATCCGTATCATGTGACGGACGACATGCGCTGGATGGAAGAGCGTATCGGACACGAGCGCTCCAAAGGAGCGTACGCGTTCCGCGATCTCAAGAACGCCGGGGCGGTACTCGTGTTTGGGAGCGACAGTCCTGGCACGAATGCCGCACGTTATTTCCTGAGTCCGGTCTATGGGCTGTATGCGGCGGTAACGCGGCAGACTTTGAACGGCGAACCCGAGGGGGGGTGGTTCCCGGATCAGCGCCTTACAATCGAAGAAGCGATTGAGGCCTATACCAAGACTTCGGCGTGGGCGTCGTTCGAGGAAGACATCAAAGGTACGCTCACCCTTGGCAAACTGGCCGACATTGCGGTATTCGACACCGATCTAATCGAGGTGGGCAAGAGCGATCCGGCAAAGCTGCTGGATGCGAAGGTGTTGTATACGATAGTTGGGGGAAGAGTTGTGTATGAACGGCGGTGACAGTGGGGAGCGGGGAGCGGGAAGCGGGAAGCGACAGAAATATCCATACCGCCCTGTTCTCCCGCCCGTTCTTACCGCCCAGTTTTGCCGCCAACTCCCAGGCGCTCGGCCAGGCCGATCCGCTGCATCTTGCCCGTCGGGCCCTTGGGGATCTCCTCCAAGAACACGACCTTGCGTGGGACCTTGAAGTCGGTAAGATGCTCGGCCGCAAAGTCGCGCACTTCCCGTTCGGCAGCTTGTCCTATCGCCGGGTGGCGCAGTAGCACTTCGTCCACCTCTAACGGGCTGACCTTCTCGCCGCCGCGGTTGATGATCTCCTTCAGCCGGCCGGTTAGAAACAGATAGCTATCGTCGTCCAGATAGCCTTGGTCACCGGTGCGGAACCAGCCGTCAGTGAATCCTTTGGCGTTGGCTTCGGGGTTGTTCTCGTAGCCGATAATGACAGTCTTGCCCCTTATGACGACCTCTCCGCACTCGCCCGTACTCAGCAAGTCTCCGTTCTCGCTCATGATCGCGATATCGATGCCGGTGCCGACACCTACGGAACCGGGCTTTTGTTCAGCTGGTGGTAGCGGATTGCTCGCCATCTGATGCGAGGCCTCCGTCATGCCGTACGCCTCGATCAACGGCACGCCGAAGACGCGCTTGATTTCTTCGATCACTATCTTGGGCATCGATGCTGACGAAGACCTGACAAACCTCAGTCGCGAGCGCTGTAGGATATCGGCGGCTTTTTTGGCGCGGGCCAGAATCACCTGGTCGTTCAACCACTGGAAGAACTTGAACGGGTCGAAGCCCGGTGTGCATGCGACCGACCCGCCGGAAGCCAGCGGTGACAATAGTCCTGCCATCAAGCCGTGAATGTGAAACAGGGGCATCACGTTCATGCATCGATCCGATGGTTCGAGTGCTAACGAGGCGACGATGTTGCGCGTGGACGCGATGATGTTGCGTTGCTTGAGCGGCACGATCTTGGGACGCGAGGTGGTGCCGGATGTGTGCAGCACCAACGCCTCATCGTCCGAGTTCGCGTAGTGGGGTTCACCGGCGTCAGGGATTTTACCGGACACACGGAACCGCAGCTCATGTAGACCGGCGTCCAGAGATAGTCGCAGAATGTTTGCCGGTGCTGCTGCATGGGCCGCCGTTGCATCGTCGCCCAACGTGATGAGTGCCTTGGCTCCCAGGTCCTCCATATAGAATCGAAACTCATCTTCGCGGTACTTGGGATTCAGTGGAGCCGCGGTCGAGCAACTAGCTACCGCTAGGAAGGTCACGGCCATCTCCGGGCCGTTCGGCAACACGATTGCAACTCGGTCACCCCGTGATATTCCCAGAGTGTTGAGTTGGCCGGCCAGTCGATCAACGATATTGACGAGGTCCCCGTAGTTGAGCGGCTCGATGCCTGGAGCCAGTATGGCAGTGTTTTTGGGCTCAGCGGCTGTTAAGAGATCGAAGATGTTTTCCATATTTTCCAACTGTGAGGCATCGCTATTCGTGTGATCGTCCAATATTATGGTTCACGTGGAAATTGCCAGGTTAACGCCCTTCAGGGCGTGTCGGCGCGAAGCGCCGCCGAGCCGGCCTTTTCAAGGCCGGAACTTAGCGGGTCTGTTGGCCAAGAGGAGCGTGCATGAGGATCTGTGTAGTGGGCGCGGGAGCCATTGGAGGGTTCATGGGGGCCAAGCTCTCCCTGGCGGGGGAAGATGTGACCCTCATAGCACGTGGACCGCATCTGGCCGCCATCCAGCAAGATGGCCTGAGGCTCATCATGCAGGACGGTACCGAACTGGTCGCGCGCGATGCCAAGGCGACCGACGATTTCACAGAGGTTGGACCCACAGAAATCGTCATCCTGGCGTTGAAGGCACACCAGATCGCCGGCGTAGCCGCAGGAATGGCCGGGCTACTCGGCCCAGACACGGTACTTGTAACCGTTCAGAACGGCATTCCTTGGTGGTACTTCCACAAGCTCGGAGGCGAACTGGAGGGAACGCGCTTGCGATCGCTGGATCTCGATGGAGTCATTGAAAAGCACCTCCCGTACGACAGCATCATCGGCAGCATAGCCTACCCAGCATGCGAAAAGCCGAAGCCCGGTGTGATCAAACACGTGGAGGGCAATCGCTTCCCTGTCGCAGAGCTGGACGGCTCGAAGAGCGAGCGCGTCAAAGCGATTGCGGCGGTGTTCACCAATGCGGGTTTCAAGTCAAAGGTCTCAACGGATATCAGGTCCCAGATCTGGCTCAAGGCTTGGGGCAATCTCTCGTTCAATCCGATAAGCGCGCTGACGGGGGCCACTCTTTCCGAAATCTGTACCTTTCCAGAAACGCGGCAGCTAGCGGCCGAGATGATGAAGGAAGCTCAAGAGATAGCGGAGAAGCTGGGTGTCACGTTCCGGCTGACGATCGATCAGCGGATCGATGGTGCCGAGCGCGTGGGTGCCCACAAAACATCAATGCTACAGGACGCTGAGTTGGGCCGCGCGTTGGAAACGGAGGCTCTCGTCGGAGTCATTGCAGAGTTGGGTCGCCTGACCAACACAGCCACGCCGTCGATCGATGCGGTTTACGCGCTGACGAAACTACTGAGTCAGGGTTTGGCGCAATAAGCGGGTTGAGGTAAACTCACGCCCCGAACAACTCGATCTTGAACACTCGCGCCATGATCAGGATGACTGTCAGGCCGGTAAACACCACGAAACTTCCCCAACCGAACCACTTGGCGAACGGCGACGGATAAAACTTCTTGTCGTCCTTGGGAATGATCGTAAGGCAATAGTAGAGGTTCAAGAAGAAGATTACCGGCGCAATGAAGAACGCCAACGCCGAAGCGACCAGCACCAAAAAGACGGGTCGTGGAATTCCGGCGATGATGGACACGGCCGCGACCAGGGAGAAGAACATGGTCATTCTGTAAATGTTGTATTCCGAGTACCACTTTGATCTGTGCTCTACCGTTAGGTCTTCGGGAGCCGTACCGCTTAGGTCGGCAGTTCGCTTGAAAAGATTGCGGCAGCAGGCTCCGACCAGACGAGGCCAGCCGTCAAAGTAGTTGAATGCGGTGGAGAACGTGGCGGCAAAGGCCCCAAATAGAAACACGACCATCATCCACGGGCCGACGCTGTCCGTGAATATTCGCGCTATCTCTCCCATCACCGCGCGCCCTTCCACATCGCTGGGATATAGCCACACTGCCGCCAACAGAAGAAACACGCAGGCCAGCAAGAACGAAACTATGTGTCCCATCCGGAAATCCCACAGGCCAATCTTGAACCATCTGTTGCAATACTCTCTCGCGTGCGCCGGCAGCTTTGACGTATCGACGGTGATGTGGCTCTTCTCCGGCGAGAACGGATCGAACGATGTCGCGAATCCGCTTGCCTCCAGGTCGTCCCTGATTCTCCCCATTCCGGTCTTCTTGGCCTTGCCCCATTCCGACGCTTGCAGCGAAACGTCCATCCCCGTCGGCAGGAGACCGAGGAATGCCGCAATGATGAGCCAAGAGCCCTGTGGCGTGTCAAACTGGAAGAAGTGCGGCAGAGCCGAGAGAGGGGCGGGTTGCACGAAAAAAACCACGCCGGTTGAGACAAACAGAATCAACGCTAGAATCTTGGTCGTCCATTCAACGGCAGCGTACTTTCCCTTGAGTAATATTCCAACCGCAAGCACTCCCAGAAACAGGCCGTAGATCGCGATCGGGATACCGAGTCCACCCCACGATGAAAGCAGGAAATACAGCACCGCTGAGGCGGCTATGAGCCGGCCGGCCTGACCGATCGCGCTTTGGATGATCGTGGTGATGAGTACGTACCACAGAGGCCACTTCTTCCAGGACGTAGCGTACGCCTCGATCAAACTCTTGCCGGTAGCTCCTGTGAAACGAAAGGCCATCTCAAAGCCGTAGTACTTGAAGACGTACGCTATGGGGACGCACCACAGCAGCGCGTAGGCAAATCGGCCTCCAGCAGTAGGTGCCGTAATCAAATGACTGGTGCCTATCCCGGTCATCATCAAGATGACACCAGGACCGAAGTGCCGCAGCATACCAACCAGACTAGTGGGAGGCAGCTTTAGATTCTCCAAACGCTCGGCAAAATTATTTTCTGTCATGGTAGGATCCCGATGGACCCTATCATTCATGCACCCCTCGCGCAATGTCGGCCGATCTTTCATCTTGAGTAGGCGCGGCTGGAAGCGCAGGCAGTACAACGAAAAACACGAACCGACGGGGCAACAGACAACGGTGTCGATCTGGCCAATTGATTTGTCCGACGTGAAGGCGGCACGCGAGCGCATCCAGCCTTTTCTAAGACCCACCGCGCTGCGCTCGTATCCGACCCTCGATGCCGCGGTGGGGTCTAACGTACACGTGCTGGTCAAACACGAGAACCACAACCCTACCAACGCGTTCAAGGTGCGCAACGCTTTCTCGGCTCTCACCATGTTGGGCGATGAAGAACGCGGCAGGGGAGTGGTGGCGGGCACTCGCGGCAATCATGGTCAGGGATTGGCCTTCGCGGGCCAGGCGCTAGGCATTTCGGTTACCATCTGCGTGCCACACGGGAATGTCGAGGACAAGAACGAGGCCATGCGCGGGCTCGGCGCCGAGCTGATCGAGGTCGGTGACGATTACGATGACACGCTGGTTGCGGTTGACAGGATAGTTGCAGAGCGCGGCCTCACGCTTGTTCACTCCACAAACAACAAGTACGTGCTTGCCGGTGCAGGTACGATTGCCCTGGAGATTGTCGAAGCAGAGCCCGAGATCGATGCACTTGTTATTGCCATAGGTGGCGGTTCGCAATCAGTGGGTGCGTTGGCGGTTGTCCGTGAGCTACGGCCGGAGGTTCGCGTATACGGAGTGCAAGCCGAGGGTGCATCGGGCCTCTACGAGTCGTGGCGGGCGGGTCATCCCATTACTAGTCCGAGTGCCACGACCTTTGCGGACGGTATCGCGACCCGCAGTCCAGCTGAGATGACGTTCGGTGCGTTGCGCGCTGGACTCGCCGGGTTTGTGACGGTTACCGATTCTGAGATCGCTGAGGCCCTTAGAACATTGCTCAGCACTACTCACAACCTGGTTGAGGGGGCAGGTGCCGCGGGGTTGGCCGGAGTGTTCAAGTTGCGCGACGAACTCGCGGGTAAAAAGGTGGGAGTCATCTTGTCAGGTGGCAACATCGATAGGGCCACGTTGAAGCGTGTGCTGGACGGTGATATCTAGCCGATTGGACAAGACGCGACCCGCGTCGGATATTTGAGCTTCACATGATGGCAACTGGAGATTTCTGAGGTAGATGAAGACCGTCCGCAGCTGGCTGATGCTTCTCGTTGCAACGCTGATATTGACGTCGCGGTCGTTGTTGGCCCAACAGGGAGACACGGCGGAGGTGAAGTCGATCCAAGACGGAGTCTACACCGAAGAACAAGCACGGCGCGGCGAGGCGCTCAATGAGAGGGTATGCGCCAATTGCCACATGCAGGACTTCTTTATTGGAACGTTTCTCAAGTCATGGAGCGGAGCTACGGTTGGTGCCCTGTACGATTTGATTAGCACGAGTATGCCGGAGGACCGTCCCGGCGCCCTAAAGCCACAGCAGTACGCCGATGTTTTGGCCTATATCTTCGAGCTAAACGGAGTTCCCCCGGGGAAAGAGATACTTGGAGCAAAGACTGAGATTCTTAGAAAGATCATCATTGAACGGAGCAAAAAATGATATCGACGGTACGGAGTGGGGCGGTCCTCGCCATTGTCGGAGTATTGATAATAGGCTGGGCTGACCCGGCGTTGTCCCAACGGAAAGGTACTGAGAACGGGGAGTGGCATTACTGGGGCGGCGATGAGGGAAGTAGCCGTTACTCGCCGCTCGATCAGATCAACGCCGAGAATGTTGCGAGCCTGGAAGTTGCGTGGCGATGGCAGGCTGCAAACTACGGTCCCGAGCCCGACTTCATATACAGGGCAACTCCCATAAAGGTTGGTGACAAACTGTATACGGTAGCCGGCCAGCGCCGTGCCGTAGTTGCCCTCGACCCCGCTACGGGAGAGACACTCTGGATGTGGCGCATGAAAGACAATCCGCGCTGGGAGGCCTCAACCCGGAAGAATTATGGCAAGGCAGTGGCCTACGCCGAGGTGGACGGTCGGGGCGTCATTTACCTGATCACGCCGGGCTACTATCTCGTGGCGCTGGATGCCGAAACCGGACATCCAATCCCGTATTTTGGTTTGAACGGCATCGTCGATTTGCACTTGGGCCTTGGCGATTATGCGGTTGACCCGGATCGGGGGGTGCTCGGCGCCGGTGACATCACGGCCTCGTCCGCCGCCATCGTGGTCAACGGCGTGGTGGTGGTGGGCAACTCCCACGACCGGGGCTACTACCCGCGAAGGCCGGAGAACATCCCGGGCCACATTCGGGGCTACGACGCCAAGACGGGCAAGATGATCTGGAGGTTCAACGTCGTGCCTCAGCCAGGTGAGTTTGGCCACGACACTTGGGAGGGCGACTCCTGGAAGTACACTGGGAACATCTCGGCGTGGGCGCCGCTGTCGGCCGACTCGAAGCGGGACATTGTGTACGTCACCACGGATACACCAACCAACGACTACTACGGTGGAGACAGGCTCGGCCAGAACCTCTACGGCACGAGCATCATCGCCCTCAATGCACAGACGGGAGAGCGCGTGTGGCACTTCCAGATGGTGCACCACGATATTTGGAACTACGATAATCCGAATGCACCCAAGGTAGTGGACGTGATGCAGAACGGTCGCCTGGTGCCCATGGTGATCGAAACCACGAAACAGGGTTGGGCCTACGTCTTCAATCGAGAGACCGGCGTTCCGGTGTGGCCGATCGAGGAGCGGCCGGTGCCACAGTCCGACGCTCCGGGCGAGCGGACCTCGCCGACCCAACCGTTTGTTACAAAACCGGCGGCGTTCGAGCTTCAGGGAGTCACGGAAAACGACCTTATCGACTTCACACCGGAACTGAGGGCGCAGGCACTGGAGCTGGCTGGTGAGTATCGCTTGGGTCCGAGGTTCAATCCTCCATCACTACGCGACGCGCCGGACGGTACAAAGGGCGCGTTCCATGCCCCGGGTGCAAACGGCGGTGCCAACATTCCAGGCGGGTCATCGGTCGATCCGGAGACCGGAATCCTCTATGTGGCATCCCAACGTGGTCACAGCGTGATTTCTCTCGTGCCAGGGTCGGAAGCGCAGCCGCGTCCATCCAACCTATGCCCGGACCCAGAGCAGCCCTGCGTCAGTTCGGCTACCTATGTGGCGACCGGTCCTGGCGGGATCAGAGGACCGCAGGGGTTGCCGATTCTGAAGCCGCCGTACGGAGCGATTACGGCCATCGACTTGAAGACCGGCGAACATATCTGGCGCATTCCCAACGGTGACACACCGGCCTCGATCAAGGACCACCCGGCACTCAGAGGTCTAGACTTCCCGAACACGGGCAAGAATGCCCACGCCGACATCCTCACGACCAAGACGCTCCTCTTCTATGGCGAGGGACGTAGGCAAGAGCCGTTGCTCCACGTAGTGGATAAGATGACGGGGAAAGAGATTGCGCGGATAGACCTGCCGGCCACTACCAACACCGCGTTCATGTCGTACATGCAGGACGGCAAGCAATACATCGTGCTGGCGGTTGCCGCGGCAGGGCATCCGGCGGAGTTGGTTGCGTTGGCGCTGCCGGATTGATGTTAGTCGGGGCGAGGCAGGCCTCGCCCCGACGCATGTCTCGCCCCTCTTATCTTGTTTCGCCGTCAGCGTCTCAATTGATGGCGAAGCAGTAGTAGAAGCCGTTGCCTCCGGTGCCCTGCAGGTTCTCCTGGCTGCAGCCCCTCGATCCGTGTGCGGAATTCCACGATGTGGGATTCTGGCCGCCTCCTTGGCGGTCATGGTGGCCGACACGTGCGCTACCCTCTCCGCTGCTGGTCCAGTTGTCGCAGTTAGTGTAGCCGTCAGCGGTAAACGAGGTCCCATCGAGATTCGAGCCCGTCATGATATCGTGCATGTTTGGGCGGTCGCCCCTGCCGTTCACCACGTCACCCTTTTCGTTGAGTTGAGTTTCCTTGGTAAGCTTGTTGCCGTCACTGTGGAGGTCGGCGACGCTCTTTGCGATCGTGACACCTTTCGCGTTGTGCCACGGCCCTTGACCGATGCGGTCACGAGCGTTCACTGCCGCCTTACCGTCGGAATCTATCGTACTGAGGTAGGCGTGCCACGTATGATTCTCGGAACCCGCGGCTTCGGCCAGCATCTGGCAGTGCCGGTCGGCGCCGGCCAGGCCGCCGAGATCTGCTCCATTGCCGGGGCCGGCACTTGTGATGAAGAAACTCATAGGGGCATCTTGCATAGGCGCCAAGTTTGAGCCCAGGAAAGACAGCGGCAATGCGGCAAGAAGAAATCGTGTCCTGGTCATATTATCCTCCTATTTGTTGGGGCGACGACTAGAAAGAATGATCCGTGCGGACCAGGTTGCGCAAGCCTTGCCCGACTGATTAGCCATTAGATATGTCGAGAGCTTTCGTCAATGAGGACGCTGAGGGCCGGGAGCCCACATACGTCCTACCCAAGCGCGACGACCCCGGGTTCGATGAGGCTGCGGCGTTGGCCCTCATCGAGGGGTGGAATCAGGGCGACTTGCGAAGCGCCGAGCTGGCGACGGGCTACAAATGGGGGGAGGAGAAGCTGCGGCCGCACGTCGAACGAATTCTCAAACGCGCCCAAGAGCGACAGGAGGAAAGAGTGGAGCAACTTGCCAGACGGTTCTTGGCTAGCGCAGCGTCTAGCTGAGATCTATCGCGACGATTTCGGCCAGACCACTCCCTGGTTCTTCTTTGTGACCGGTCCTAGACCCTTGTAAACGAACTTCTGCAAACGCTTCCCTTCGTACGTCTCGGTGGTGTAGATGTTGCCCTTCGAATCAGTGGCGATGCTATGCACGGCGAAGAACTGACCCGGCTGTCGCCCGCCGTCGCCGAAGCTAGTCAATATTTCCATCGTCGCCCGCTCGATGATATAGACCTTCATGTTCTTGCCGTCGGCGAGATAGATGAATTTCTGTTCCGGATCTTTCGAGAATGCGATGTCCCACGTGGACCCGTCACCCAACGTCTCCGGTGCGACGATCAGTTCCTTTACAAATGTTCCGTCTTTTCTGAACACCTGTACCCGGTCGTTCGGACGATCGCATACGTACACCAATCCGTCGTTCGTGGGCTCAGCGCAGTGCACGGGATTGCGGAACTGTTGAGCGATCGCAGCGTTGGGGTCATATCGCCCGAGGTTACTGTCGTTGGGCACGTTGCCGTATGCGCCCCAATACCGCTTGAACTCGCCGGTGTCCATGTCGATCACGGCCACGCGTTTATTGCCGTAACCATCGGCGATATACGCTTCGTTGGCGCTTGCATCGAACGCGATCTTGGCGACCCTCCCGAAATTCTCTGTGTCGTGGCTGCCGGCGCTCTTTCCGGGACTGCCGAATTGCATTAGAAACGTTCCGTCTCTGGCGAATTTCAGGATATGGGCGTCGTTCTGGCCATTCCCGCCGATCCAAAGGTTATCCAAATGATCGACAGTGATCCCGTGGTTCGACTCCGGCCAGTCGTAACCGTCGCCCGGCCCGCCCCAAGAACTGACGAGGTTGCCGGCTTGATCGAATTCGAGGACGTTCGGGGCCGGAATGCAGCACTCACCAGTGGGAGGGTTTTGCGCGGCACCCAGTTCGGTTCTTTCGTTCCCGTTTCCTCGGTGAACTATCCAGACGTGGTCCCGCGAATCGACGGTCACACCGATGGCGGAACCCAAGACCCAATGGTTTGGCAACGGCTTCGGCCACAGCGGATCTACCTCGAACATGGGTGCTTCCACGGCCTGAGCGGCGTCGGCCGCCCGCTCGAGCGCGGTCGAACCGAAGCCTAGCGTTGCAATTACGGCCACGAGTGACGCTCCAAAAAGCAGATGGCGTTGCGGCTTCATGTCATAACTCCGTCGTCGGAATGAGGTCCCGTCCCGGCAGTCATCGCCAGATCGAGGTAGACTACGCATCTTTCTCTGCTACGTCCAGTAATTCGAGGCATCGAGCCATTTGCAATCGCGAGCCGCACGAGGCCATCACACAATGAGATCGCTGAAAACGAGTAAGCAAAGCATACTGCGGCCGCGCCTAGCAGTTCCGCTGATGGTCGCGGTGATGCTCGCGATGCCGTCCCAGCCACTGGCGCACGACATCCCGCGTGACGTGACGGTACGGGCGTTCGTGAAGCCGGAAGGTCAACTCCTTCGACTGATAGTTCGTGCACCGCTCAATGCAATGCGGGATTTCGATTTCCCAAAGCGCGGTCCAGGGTATTTGGATATCTCGGCCGCTCGACCGATGCTTCGCGACGCTGCGATGCTATGGATCGCAAACTACATCGAGTTCTATGAGGGCGATGTCCAGCTAGGCAAGCCCAGGATAGTAGCGGCGCGTGTCTCTTTACCGTCCGATCGATCATTTGGTAGCTACGACGACGCTCTGACGCACATTACCGGCGATTCGCTTCCCGAGAACATACAACTGTACTGGGAACAGGCGCTCCTCGACGTAGTGTTCGAATATTCAATCGCGTCCGACCGATCCGATTTCTCGACCCATCCTGCCATGTCGCATCTGGGGTTGCGTACAATGACGGTGCTCCGGTTCTTGCCCGCCGGCGGTGCCGAGCGTGTCTTCCAGTACACCGGTGATCCCGGTTTGGTAAGGCTCGATCCGAGATGGCATCAGGCCGCGTGGCGATTCATCGTGTTGGGGTTCTTCCATATACTCGATGGCTTCGACCACCTGCTCTTCCTGCTCTGTCTGGTGGTCCCGTTCCGGCGATTCTGGGCGCTCGTTCCCATCGTGACATCGTTTACCGTTGCACATTCGATCACGCTGATCGCGTCGGCGTCCGGTCTCGCTCCCGGCACTCTGTGGTTTCCTCCTCTGGTCGAAACGTTGATAGCGTTGTCGATTGTCTACATGGCGCTGGAGAACATCTTTGGAGCTAGGCTTCAAAGGCGATGGCTTATCGCCTTCGGGTTTGGGTTAATCCACGGGTTCGGTTTCTCCTTCGTCCTGAGTGAGACGCTGCAGTTTGGTGGGTCGCACTTGATAACTTCCTTGCTGTCGTTCAATGTGGGGGTCGAGTTCGGTCAGCTTTTTGTCCTTCTGCTTACCATCCCGGTACTGGAGCTGCTGTTCCGCCGATTGGTCGCCGAGCGGATGGGCACGATTGTCGTGTCGGCGCTCTTGGCACACACCGGTTGGCATTGGATGATCGAGCGGGGGTCGAAGCTGGCACATTATCAGTTTACATGGCCCGCGTTAGATGTCGCGCTGGTTGTGGTTGTGATGCGATGGTTGATGTTGCTGGCGATTATCGTCGGCGCTGTCTGGTTATTGCGCGGGGTGTTCCACAGGCTATCAGGGCGATTCGGGAAGGCCGAAACTGTTATTCCTCTTACGTGAGGTAACGATGTCATATTCCATTCGAATTGGACTCACTTTGATCGCAGGCGTCGTGGTCTTGGCGATGTCAGTGGCGGTGGCTCACGCACAAAACCACGCACCCAATCCCTATGGCGAGCACGCCGGAGTTTGGGGACAGCTTTCCACTGGAAGAACCTGGGGGTCGACGAGTGCGGTGTACCCCGCTGGCGACGGGACCGGCAACATATGGGTTGCCGAGAGGTGCGGTCAGAACAGTTGCACTGGTAGGGACGACGTCGACCCGATCATGTTGTTCGATCAGTCGGGCAAGCTCCTTAAGAGCTTCGGCGCTGGCTCAATTGTGATGCCCCACGGAATCCATGTGGATCGCGACGGCAACGTGTGGGTGACAGACACGGGAGTAGAAGATGGTAAGGGGTATCAGGTCTTCAAGTTCAGCTCCGACGGAGATCTGTTGATGACCCTAGGTACTCCCGGTGGTACTGGTGATGGTCCGGACAGCTTCCATGGCCCGTCGGATGTGCTCGTCGCTCCAAATGGCGACATTTTTGTCGCCGTCGGGCATCTTGGCCGCGGCGACGATAACCGCATCGCCAAGTTTTCGAGCGACGGCAAGTTCATCAAGTCCTGGGGGAAGACGGGATCCGCTAACGATGAGTTCCACGACCCGCACGCGTTGGCGATGGATTCCGAGGGCCGTCTGTTCGTGGGCGATCGGTATAACAATCGGATTCAGATCTTTGACCAGGATGGAAATTATCTCGCCACCTGGACCCAGTTTGGCCGGCCGAGCGGATTGTTCATCGACGCCAATGACATTCTGTATTCCGCAGACTCCGAGTCGAACACGAGGCGGAACCCAGGCTGGAAGCGGGGTATTCGCATCGGCAGTGCCAGAGACAGCTTCGTGACCGCGTTTATTCCGGACCCAGAACGGGACCCGGACAACTCCGCTACGAGTGCTGCCGAGGGTGTTGCGGTCGATGCTGACGGTAACATCTATGGTGCGGAGGTTGGCCCGAGGATGCTAAGGAAATACATCAAGGCTCGGGTGCGCCTGTGAGCGTGTTTGGTCGGAGAGGTGGGAGTCCTCTCCAGGCATGCACACTCCGGCCTGTAATCAACAGTAACTGCGTCCTTGTGAAAGGGGGTGGGAAGCAACTGGAGATGAAGGAGCAGTCCGTAGGATGACGAACTCGATTCGGCCGGGCCGACCGGCGAGCCTGCCCGAGCAGGGCGAAGCCCGGAAATAGCCTGTCGCGCTGAGGGGTTGTGTGTTAAAGCGGCGTCAGGGGTCGGTCAGGTGGTTGGAGACGGAATGCTCTGAAGGCCAGACACGTGAAGCAGGGAGACCTGGGTGGCAAGAGGGACGGAGTTCATACGCGTACAGCCGGTGCCGCTGCGCTGGCCGAGGCCGCCGAAGAGCCGGCCACTCAGGAGTCAGAGCGTCCATAGTAGCGTTGAAGCCGGGTAATGCCGGTGGAGCGAAGGGACGCAGGAAGGTGGATGAGGGATGACCAGATCATCGGAAGCAAAACCGGGCGCAGTGTCTGGGGTGCGGTATTGCCGTGCCCGGACTCGACCCGACGGAGAGGTTCGCACCCGCTGGTGGTGGACCGAACCGGCGGTCTGGACAAACCGCATGTTGACGGCACTGGAACATGGAGTGCAAGGAGGGAAGTGGTTTCGACTGATTGACAAGGTTTACTCAGGAGCGAACTTGCTGGCGGCACACAAACGAGTAGCAGCCAACAAGGGAGCTGCTGGCGTAGACCACGTGACGATCAAAGCTTTCACGCGCCACTTGGATGGTAACCTGCAGCGGCTGGAGCAGGCGTTACGGAAACAGACGTATCGTCCGCAGGCAGTCCGCCGTGTGTGGATACCCAAACCGGGCCGGAAGGTCAAGCGACCGCTCGGCATACCAACGGTGCGGGACCGGGTGGTGCAAGCCGCACTTCGCAACGTACTGGAACCCATCTTCGAACGGGACTTTGCAACACACAGTTACGGGTTTCGTCCAGGGCGTGGATGTAGGGATGCGCTACGGCGCGTCGATGCGCTCGTGAAGGTGGGGTATCGCTACGTTGTGGATGCGGATCTGGAAAGTTATTTCGACACTATTCCGCACGGTCGGTTGTTGGAGCGTATCCGGGAGAGAGTGAGCGATGGCAGCGTGTTGTCGCTTATCGAGATGTTCCTCAAGCAAGGTGTGTTAGATGGTCTCCACAGATGGACGCCGCAACGTGGCAGTCCACAAGGGGCCGTCATCTCGCCACTGTTGTCGAACGTGTATCTCGATCCGCTCGATCATTTGATGTCAGAGCGGGGCTTTCAGATGGTGCGTTATGCTGATGACTTTGTCGTGCTGTGTCGGACGCGAGCGGAGGCTGAGGCAGCATTGGAACTGGTGCGGGCGTGGACGGTCGAGGTTGGCCTTACCCTGCATCCAGAGAAGACGGACATCGTCGACGTAGAAGTCGATGGCGTAGATTTCCTAGGGTACCATTTCCAAGGGCGTACACGCTGGCCCCGGAAGCAGAGCATTGCTAAGCTCAAAGAAGTAATCCGGGCCAAGACTCGTCGGACCAATGGTCACAGCCTGAGTTTTATCATAGCAGATGTGAATCGGACGCTGCGGGGCTGGTTCGGCTACTATCAGTACAGCCACTGGACCAGCTTTGGAAATGTGGATGGATGGATCCGCATGCGCCTGCGCTCTATTCTGCGTCGCCGCGTTGGTCGTTATGGACGGGGCCATGGCCAAGATCATAAGCGCTGGCCGAACACCTTCTTTGCCGAGCATGGGCTGTTCACCCTAGTTACCGCCCATGGCTTGGTCCGTCAATCCTCTTGAGGGGTAAGACCGCCAACTGGAGAGCCGGATGCGGTAGAACCGCACGTCCGGTTCGGAGGGAGGGGGGACCGAAACCAATCGGTTCTCCCTACCCCTATC
>JAZDCZ010000042.1:0-3830 GCA_036679605.1 Gemmatimonadota bacterium | reverse complement strand
TATTTTCACAACTGCGTGTACGACTACGTCTACAAGGGCGCTCAGATGATCCATTCCCAGGCCGTGTCTACTGCGGACCTGTTTCGGTGTTATGACGAGCGCTGGAAACTGGTCGTAGTGGGAGATGCCGCCATGCATCCTGCCGAACTCATGGAAGAGTACGGCAACATTGACCCGCGTCGCACCGGCGAGAGTGCCGGTGTGGTCTGGTTGCAGAAGCTGGCTGAACACTACACACGGGCCGTATGGATAAATCCCGAGGCGGAAACGCTGTGGAACCAAACCTACACGAATCGAGTGATTCGACGCGTTTTTCCCATGTATCATCTGAGCGTCGACGGTATTGCCGACGCGGTAGGAGCCTTGGTAGGACCGAGACGGGCGGCCGCCTAGGCTCCTCAACTAGTCTTGGTAGTAGATGAGCAACGATCCGCCGGCTTGCCGGAAGCTGCGTTCTGCCTCTCTCCAAGGAACGTGATGCCCGTCGGTAATGTGACGGTAGAACTCGATCTGCCTGTTGGCGTGGTAGTCGTGGTCGGCGCAGTAATATCCGCTGCTGTAGCCGTAGTTTTGGTAGCCGCTATACAAGGGAATGCTCAACGCAACGGCGGCGCCGCTGTGCCCGCCAAAGTGAACAGAGCCGTTGATGTGTCCGCCGTTGTGACCGTAGTTGTAACCCGGGCGGTAGCCGTACCTGTAGCCGTAGCCGTAACTCGGCCGGTAACCGTGGCCGTAGTCCGGGCGATAACTGTGGCCGTAGCTAGGCCCGTGGTCGTGGCCGTAACCCGGTTGGTAACCATGCCCGTTTTCGTGATGGCCGTGGTCGGAATGGCCGCCATAGTTGGGACGGTGGCCGTAGGCATGGCCACGACTGTAGTTTCCTCGGTGTCGGCCGGAGACGGCCACACCGGCGCCAATGTGCTGAGTCATCGCTCCGCCGCCACCGATGTGGCTGCTCAGCATACCGGTGCGAGAAGGTCTGCCGTGAGAAGGTCTTAGGTCGGCCGAGGCCGCATATGGCGCCATCGTCAAGGACGCGGCGCAAACGAGGGCCAGACTGAGGGTTTTCGCGCTTTTCATGGTGCTTCTCCCTGGTTTGGGTCTGTCGTATTTGACGGCCCTTTCCCGAGTTTATTGCACAAAACTTTTCCTAGCGATCCGGCGTCCTTGGCCGGAGAAGCCGTGCCCCGGTAGGTGTCCTACTGAGAACGAGCCTATTTTCATTCAGTTAGGCCCCATATCGAATTGAACCGATTCTGGTTTGTGCGTTATTGCCTTCGGCATACTGTTGGAGCCGCGTTCGTGCATGTACATGACTGCCTTGGTATTGCTGTTTTCCCAGCCTCGGGTACATTCGAAAATGTAGGTTGCAGCAGCGAATCCTGTGCGTCTGCGCATGGACATTCGTGCCTGTTCCCACTAGGTTCACGTTGGTACGAAGGCGTGGGTTTCGGCTGTGCGCCCCTGCTGGCGGCAGGGTGCCCGCCGCGTTTAGTGAGCGGCTGTGCGGACGCGATTGACGGACTTGAGGATGACAGAGCGGCTGTGGCCGTCGGAAGCGGCTTTCTAGTAAAATATTTCGTTGTTTTTCGCAAGGCCTCGACATGGGCCGTGTTTGATTCGATTGCCGGCGGGGCCGGAGCCTCGTTTGTGCAGGGTTCGGTGCCGGGAAGGTCCCGGTGGATGAAGCAAGAGTGAAGTTAGAAAACGTGAGTTGTTGGGTGCGTAGGGTCGGCTCGATCTTTTTCGTCTCCGCTGTTGTGTCGGCGTTGGTGACCCCGGTTTTCGCCTTTGACGCCAAGTTGTCGTGGCGACCGGTGGCTGGTGCGGCCGGCTACATGATCTACGTTCGCTACGATGACGGCGAACTAGAACCGCCTTTGTACGTAGGCACGAAGGCCCCTGACAAAGATGGAATCGTCCGTCTTGTAGTCACTGGGGTGCGGCTGGCAACGGAAGCCAGTTTTTCTGTCAGTGCCTACGACGCCGAAGACCGTGGTGGTCCTCTTTCCAACGAACTCACCCTAGGTTACGCGCATATTGCAGCGGTGATCGATTCCGACGGTGACGGTCTTACCGATGCCGAGGAAGATACCAATCTTAACGGCATCGTCGATGCTTGGGAGACCGATCCCCACAGCGCATCCTCGGTTATCATCAATACGTGTCGCAACCGAGCCAACGGAAGCTCGTGTGACGATGGCGTTCTTTGTACGTTTGGCGACCGTTGTACGGCGGGAGTCTGTCGCGGTGTAGCCGGCTGTTCCGGCGAGCGCATTTGCAGCCTCGATCAGGGAACCTGCATCGGCTTTGGCAGTAACGATTTGGTGTGGATTGCGCCCGCTAGCGATCCGACTGCGGTTTTTAGCGGCACCATGCTCGTCGCCAATCAGTATGCCGCAGGTCAAGACGAGGATCCCAATGCCGATAGTATTGCGACAAAACTACTTTCCGTCGACAGCCACAGCAGCGACTTTCAGGGTGGGAGCGGCGATCAGGTTGACTACGATATAACCCTGGATCGCTCGGAATCCTGGTACTTGTGGGGCCGTTTCTATTATCCGGACAGCACAATGAACGGTTCCAATTCCTTTTTTGTGAGGGTCGACGATGGCGATCCTCTGCGATTCGGCAACAACATCGATGTGTTCAAGACTTGGCATTGGGACGGAGACGGCGAGATCCAGGAAGGCGATCCGGTACCGCTTGCTTTAGGCTATCTGAGAGCGGGGAGACACATGTTGACCATCGAAAAAAGAGAGGCCGGTACGAAGCCGCCTCAACTGGACGTGATGGTGCTGACAACCGACGCTGCCTATATGCCCGATGACGAAGACGCTCGCATGGCTTTTGGAGAGTGCGGTGACGGTGAAGTCGGTCTCGACGAGGAGTGCGACGATGGTGCCGCCAACGGTGACCCTGCCCTCACCCTGTGCCAGGAGGATTGTTCCTGGCCGAATATTTGCGGCGACGCCGACCACGACGGCGTGGTGCGGGCGAGCGATGCATGGTTGGTGCAAAGGGCGGCCGTGCGTGCGGAACTGTCGTGTCCTTACTGGCGCTGCGATGTGAACATGGACGGAGCTATCAACACCACCGATGCGTTTATCATTTTACGTGCTTCCGTAGGCTACCAGATCGAACTGATTTGCGCTGCGTTCTGAGCGCCTGCGCACTGCGCATACCTTCCTCTCTCGGCTATGTTACGGCGGTCTTCACGAATACTGCCATGAAGCGGCAGTAGAGGTCTTGGTGCCGCTACCTTTTCGTCGCACTTGCTGGCCGAGTCTCGGCTCGAGGATCGTCGTTCTTCGCGGTTTCTAACGTTTTCTCACTACAAATAATCGGCACGCCGCTTGCGTTCGGGCTTGTGAGGCAAGTTCCCTATGCAGAGGCTCTTCATAGTTCGCCACTTCTGTTCCGTCGCTCTTGCAGCCCTCATGCTGAGTTTGGCTGCACCTGCCGATGCGGATGCGTACCAGGCGGCCATCTCCTGGCTACCCGTGGCTTCGTCGACTGCCGAGACCGCAGGCTACAATGTCTACGTCCGCCAGGGTTCTGATTATCAGGGAGTTGCTCCAATGGACGCTGGTCTGCCCGTCGCCGATGCGAACGGGGCGTTGCAGTTCCAGGTCGCCGGCATTCCCATGGGGCCGACGAGTTGGTTTATGGTGAGAAGTTACAGCGCCGGCGGTATCGAGGGGCCGAGATCCAATGAGCTGTCGATTGATTATGCTTCGGCAGCCTCCGTGGTCGACTCGGACGGCGACGGCCTTGTTGATGCCGAGGAAGATATCAACCTCAATGGTTCAGTCGATGCAGGAGAGACC
>JAZDCZ010000418.1:0-37583 GCA_036679605.1 Gemmatimonadota bacterium | reverse complement strand
CGCATGTTGTCTACTCCTATAAGTGGGTCAGGTCTTCTGTTCTGGGATTGGGAGTGGCAGTGCCGCTTCGGTCTGTGGAGCGCCCGTTACGGTAAATTATGGGATTAACACAATTTGTTTACCACGTCCAAGAATACCCTGATTGTACTATACTTGTCAAGTAAAACATTCATTGTTAAGCTTGTGGAAGCTGCGATTAACTTACGGCTGTTAACTACGGAACTTGTGAGAGGAGAAGGCTGTGGATGTATCGCTCGTGATTAGACGTCGGCTGGAGGAATTCGGACTGGAGCAGCGCGAACTCGCCCAAGCCGCGCAAGTGACCGACTCTTACATCTCCCAGTTGCTCACCGGAAAGCGAATGCCTCCCGCGCCGAACCGCACCGACATCTACGAAAAGATGGACAAGTTCCTGAAGCTTCCCAGCGGAGAACTCGCGACGCTGGCGGATCACCAGCGCAAGGAGCAGCTGAAGAGAGAACTGGGGGACGAGCCAGCACCACTGTTTCGGGAAGTTCGTGAGCTGGTCCTCCGCAAGTGCAATCTCCGTAAGCAAAGACACATCCGCGCAGCCGTCGAGAAGCAGCCCTTTGGCGAACTCGAACGCCTGGTCACGCAGAAGCTGTTGGACGTGGTCAAGGAACTGGCGCAACAGGAATTGGAGAATGAATCCTGGCTCCGGTCGATCGCCGAACTCGGTGGTCGAAGCTACGAAGAGATGCGTGTCATCGTGCTCGAGTTCCTCGATACGGACATTTTCCATTTGTCCAATGAGAACTGCGTCTCGTTTCTGGATCCGCTGATTGATTCCTGGGATCTCGACCTGGTGACGTTTGCGCTGGACATCGTTCTGACCGACAAACTGTTCTCGGGGAACCTGAAGAGGTTTGAGTTTGTGGAGGTGGAATCGCCGCGGCTTGTCGCCGAAGAACCCGGGCTCGAGGAATTCCTTCAGGATCCCGAACTCAGCGGCACGGCGACTGCGGAGGAAGTTGACTTTCTGAAGGGGCTCACGTTTCAGGACAGGCGGCCAACGCCGCTCTACTATTACCGCGAGTTACAGAACCTGCGGGACCCGTTGCATTTTCGCAATACGGAGAGAGCGCCATGAGTAAAGTGAAACGATTTGGGTGGATCACCCACGGAGACAAGTGAACAGCTCGCGGCTGAAACTGAAACGCGCCGGGATGGTGTCGGACGGCGGTCCGCCACGCTGTCCGACATGCGACAAGCGTTTGCAGTTCGGCACCGACCGCGATGGCCGGACGACGGAATCCTGCGTGTGCGGATACACCGCGTATGTGAAGACACGCTGAGGGCGGAATGCTTCCTGAGCACGCGGTCATCCTCGGCCAAGACCGCTTGGACCGTTCGCCGCATAGTTTTTGATGGCCCCGCGGTAGATTGCCGAGTTAGGTATCACGATCCGGACGTTGTCCGCCGCGCTGAGCATGGTCGCAAAGAGACCGATACTCTGAACTGTCCCGGCCGAACCGCCGGCCTCGATATACTCACCGACACGGAACGGCCGAAATGCCAAGAGCATGACGCCGGCAGCGAAATTCGAGAGGGTACCTTGCAACGCCAAACCGACCGCCAATCCGGCCGCGCCGAGTACGGCCACCATCGAGGCGGTTTGCACACCGACCATGCCCAACACGGCGATGACAACGAACGCGAGAACGAGGTAGTACCCCAGGCTGGCAATGAAGGGCGTGAGCGTCGCATCGGCTTTGCCGCGCTCCATGACTCGCACAATCACCTTCCGCGTCGCTTTCGCAGCCAAGCGCCCAAGCCACAGGAGCACCAAGGCACCAAGCACTTTGAGCACCCATGCGGTCACCAAGTTAGCCACTGACAGAAGTAGTGCTTCAAGATTCGGTTCGGACATTCTACTGCTCCGGGTTTCTGTTGTTAGACTTACTCCACCGAGCTGGAGATGGAGACGCTGCCGCCAATCGAGCGCGCAACCGGACACTTGGTTGAGCATACACCGAGCACTTGATCGACGCTATCGCGCTTGCCCTCGATGGTGTAGCGGTCGGCGAGGGCCGTCGAGGGCCCGGAGGTGATTTCGGGGATGGCACTACAAATATTGGAATATCCAGCAAGGAATGTCGAATCTCGAAGGCGTTCCCTTCGATATTCCGATGCCCGGGGCGCGACTTATAGAATACACGGACGAACTTGGCGCATGGTGGGACGGCCTGGATATCCCCGAACAAGAGTCCGTGGGAACGGTGGTGAAGCTATTGGAGAAGATGGGGCCGCACCTGCCTTACCCGTACAGCAGCCGCATCGGTGGGTCGCGGTTTTCGCACATGAGGGAGTTGAGAATCCAGCATCAGGGCCGTCCATACAGGGTTCTGTACGCGTTTGACCCCGAACGGACCGCTATTCTGTTGTTTGGTGGAGATAAGACGGGCGACGACAGGTGGTATGAAGAACACGTACCCGCAGCCGACAGACTATACGACGAACACCTTAGAGAATTGGAGGCAGACAATGACTAGGAAGTTCAGTGAACTACTAGACAAGATGCCACAAAAGAGCCGCGATCGCATAGACCAGCGTGCCAAAGAACTCCTTGCGGAAATGCCGCTTTATCAGTTGAGACAAGCCCTCGAATTCTCCCAGGAACAGATGGCCGAGTCTATGGGCGTCAACCAGAGTGCCATTTCCAAAATAGAGCATCGACCCGACATGTTCATCAGCACGCTTCGCAGATATGTAGAAGCTATGGGGGGAGAACTCGAAGTCGTGGCTACGTTCTCAAGTGGATCAGTGCGAATCGATAAACTTGGCACCCATGGCCTGGTGGACGGTGACCAACTGGACAAGGCTATTGCATAGCACTGGGTCTGTCCGGCGTTGAGTAAGCACCGATGACCCCACGTAGTTGACACCACAACATGCCCGGGGATGGCGGTTGGTTACGGATGCGGTACACGAAGCTGGCGGCCGGATCTTCTTACAGCTCTGGCACGTTGGGCGGATTTCTCACCCTTCGTTGCAGCCCGATGGTATGCCTCCGGTGGCGCCATCGCCGATAACGCCTTTCGGGGAGGCGTTCATCGAGAACGAACACGGCGAAGCTGCGTTCGCGCCCTTTGTGACGCCGCGTGCCCTACAACTTGAGGAGATGCCGTACCTTGTCCAGCAGTTCGTGCGCGGAGCGAAAAACGCCCTTGCCGCCGGTTTCGACGGCGTGGAGGTCCACGCAGCAAACGGGTACCTCCTCGACCAGTTCCTCCAGACAGCGAGTAACCGTCGCACCGACGAATATGGAGGCTCGGTGGAGAATCGCGTGAAGCTCCTGCTGCAGGTCGTCGAAGCCGTGAACGAGATCTGGGATTCCGACCGTGTCGGCGTCCGCCTCTCACCCATCGGCGCCTTTAACGACATGGCCGATGATGATCCGGAGGCCACGTTTGGCTACGTCGTTGAGAGGCTCAACGACTATGACCTCGCCTATCTCCACGTTGTAAGGCCACGCATCCCCGAAAGCGAAAACGGATCCTGGGACGATCCCGAAGCTCAATCGATGATGCAATTGATCCGCGACAAGTACGAAGGTACGCTGATCGTAGCCGGTGGGTTTGATCGTGACGAGGCAGAGAAATGGATAGTCGACGGCAAAGCGGATTTGCTTGTATTTGGGCGGAAATTTCTCGCGAATCCTGACCTACCACAGCGCTTCCGACTTGGTGCTGACCTAAACGCTGATGATGCGACGACCTACTACGGCGGCGGTGCGAAGGGCTACACTGATTACCCGTCGCTCGAACAAGAGCGTGGCGAGGTGCCCCTGCCTTGCGTCGACGAAGGCTGGCGGTGAGATGGCGCCGCACGCTACGCCGAGGGCTCACTGGGGCAGGCTGGGCTCAAATTTCGGTGCTGGCAGATTCGTGGAGGACTACTTGATGCGCTTTGGCGCGGAAACGGGCGAGGAGACATGGATTATCCGATGCACCCAGACTTGAAGGTGGGAAACAAGTTTCCCGACTTCGAACTCCCAGATCAAGATGACAAATCGCAGAAGTTGTCCAAATTGATTCGTGGCTTCCCTACCGTCCTGATTTTCAGCCGCGGATATTACTGACCCAAGGATCGTCGTCAGTTGACGACCTACGTGAACGAACTGCAGGCGGAATTTCGGGTCAATTATTGCAAAATGATCACCGTCTCGGTCGATGACCGCATGAACACCACCGAGACGCGCACTGCTCTCGCCGCTGACTGGCCGTTCCTCATGGACCCCGACCGCCGACTGCTCCACGAGCTGCAGATGACGGATACGACTGACAAGGCGCACGGGGAGGTGTACATCCCCTACACGTTCATCCTGGATCGGGATCGAACCACCCATAAGGTCTACAACGGCTGGTGGTTCGTCGGCCGTCCCACAGCCGAGGAGATCCGCATGGACCTGCGGGCCCTCATGTCCCGCCGTCCCGATTGGGTGTACTCGGAGGAACAGTCACTGTAACCGCGGAACACCTGATCAGACCTGAGGCACCACCGACGGGCTGTCGCTGGTTGTAGAGGACAAAGGACTCGAAGGGCTACATTGACTACCCGTCACTGGAACAAGAGCGCAGCGAGGTGCCCACGCCTTGCGTCGACGAAGGGTGACGGTGACACGGCGCCGCGGGTGGTCGCCCGCCGCTGATGCTTTAAGATGTTAGGTGGCCAGAATAAACAACACTAGAAGAGAGTTTGTTGCCGCGGGGGTGGCAGCGGCACTCGCGGTGATCCCGGGAAATCGGACCATAATGAACGGAGAAAAAAGGATGTACGGATTGATCAGTAAGATGGAGGCCATACCCGAACAAAGAGATGCGCTGATCTCCATATTGGTGGAGGGAGCAGCGAATATGCCTGGATGCTTGAGCTACATCGTGGCGAAGGATCAGACAGAACCGAACGCCATTTGGATCACCGAGGTTTGGGACACTCAGGTCAGCCATGAGGCGTCACTCTCGCTGCCCCAGGTTCGAGACGCGATTGCTCGAGGTCGGTCGTTGATCGCAGGATTCTCCCACCGCACCGTGACGGAGCCAGTTGGAGGCCACGGGCTCCCCCTGTGACAGCCAGGCTGATTCGACTCTTTCGCAAGGGATTGAGGAAACCGTCCGTCTCACCGGAGTCATGAAGCGGCAGGATATGCGGATGATGGAGCTGGGCAGCAACCTCAGTCTCACGGAGGAATCGTTCGGGACCAGGGGCAGCTGCCAGAATCGGTCACAGCACTAGGAGGATCCATGAGCGAAGATTTCGACGCCCCGGACGACGAATCGGTAACCTGGGTAATCACCCATCAAGTCCGTCCCGATCGACGGGACGACTTCGAGAACTGGATCACCGGCATTACCGAGGAGGTGGGTCGCTTTCCTGGCCGCGAAGGTGTGACCGTGCTGCACCCTGGCGGGGAGTCGAGCACGGAGTACGTGTTGGTCGTTCGCTTTGCCTCCTGCGGCGACCTTCGCCGCTGGGAGGAGTCGGCGGAGCGACGCAACTATAGTCCTCCGGAGCCAAAGGTCATGGGTTGACACCCACGCCACCCTACCCCGCCACTCGCGTCTCTGGGCATCGAATCGCGTCTGGCGCACTCGCAAATAGAAATCGTGGCGTCGCGTCATCGATCGCGAATGAACCTTCAGGAACTGCTGCGCACGATTGCTGAAGCACTTCCAGAAGGATATGGCTCGGGGTTTGATACCTGTTGTATAGTGGTGCGAGGGTCGGACACAACTTAGGCACGGTCGAGATTGGTTCCCCGCCTTCGCCGTCAACTCCTAGGCCAAGGTTGTCGCTTGACCGCGTCGACGAATCCGGCTTCGGGGAGACCCTGGCCGGCGCTGGGTGATTGGGTGCCGCACTCGCGGCCAACGATGAAGTCAGCTCGATCGTTGCGAGCGCGAAGCAGCAGCAATAGCGGCAGAACGGCGAGTGTCGCCAGGCCGCCGACCACGTAGCCGTCCGCCAGGGAGCGGACCCGGGCAAGATACCCAAGTCCAGCCTGACTTCCGACCCCGCCAGCGTTACCGAACAGCGAATTGAAAGAGACCACAGTGGCGCGCTGCTCGGACGGAATGATCTCGTGCATGTACGCTTGCTTCGCTGGCCCCATGACTCCCATGGCGAAGGTCACCACGAGAAAGAGACCAACTGCCCACCAGAACGACCCTACGAGGCCGACACCAACGGCCCCAGCGGTAAGCGCCACCGACCCACCTACGAACAAGGTTGTCCGCCGGCCACAGAACCGCCCGATCCATTCCACCATGGCATTGCCGGCAATCATCGACAGCGAAATGAGGGCAGCGATCAGGCCGGCGACCCAGACCGCGTCGCGGCCAAGGAGGTCAAGGAAATACGGCTGCCAGGCGTGCCAGGCCCAGTTCAAGAACCCGAGGTGAAACAACGAGACGAGTATCAGGAGGCGCATGGAGGGGGCTTGCCATCCATACGCGATACTCTCCCGGCCCACGTGCATCATCTCCCGATGGAGGTTCCGAAGCTGCATGGTGCGTGGAACAAAACCCAGATCGTGCATGCCGATGTAGGCCGCCGCGAAGACGGCGATGAGCATGGCGGCCCGTACAAGGTACGGTAATGCCAGGTCGACGGTGCCGAGCAGGCCACCGCTCACGGTGCCTACCAGCATGGCGGCTCCGGTGATCATCGAACCCCGCGCAAAGATGGAGTCCAGAGGTCCCTTGAACGCGGCCGCGCGCAGCGCATCGACCAACCACGCTTCGACCGCGCCGGAATAGAAGGTGAATCCCAGCCCCATGACTATCGATACGAGGATAAACGGGACCAGCCCGCCGTCGAGGTAGGCCACCATTACGTACGCCACGGTGGTCACGCCCAAGATGGCCACGCTCAAGAGAAACGAAACCCTCCGTCCCCTGGTATCGGCCAGCACCCCGGTTGGAATCTCGAACACAACCATACCACCGGTGAATGCGGCGTTGGCGATGAACACTTCCAAGATGTTGAGCCCAGCATCGAGCAGGAAGAGGGTATTGACCCCCCAGATGAGGGCAGCGGAGAGGGTATAGAGGCCGGCGAGGAAAAAGTATTCGCGAATGATGCGCCGGGCAGCCGCGGACGGCGGGTTGTCGTGGGCAGGATACATTGAGATCCAAGGTAGAGAGCACGCGTCTCGTTGGCCAGCAACCGGTGGTAATCAGCGAGGCTTGCTGCCAACCGGTACCTACCACCCGCTGCCTGAGCTTCGGCACTGCATCTTAGCCCCTACGAACGAGCCTTCTCGCTCTTGCCCAACCTGGTCTGTGCGGCTCCCAGAAGTTCCTGTGACGCCTCGGGTGCCGAATCTCTTGTGTGTATCGCAAAGTCCGTCATTGTCTTTCTCCTTGCTAACAGCGTTGCAGCGAGCGGTGCAAGCTACTCGTGCTGCGCCGCTCGCCCGTGATTCTAGAGCCCGTGCACCCTCTTGACTCGCGGGATGACCCCTTCGGCAAGCGTCTTGAGCGGGACGATTGTCAGGGTGTTGAACGATGCGAGCCCCGTCTCGAGCGCGAACTCTTCAATGAGATGCGGGTCATCGGCATCAACGATCCACAGAAACGTGTGTTCGAAGGCCGAGTGATACTGACCGAGAACATCGTTGATGCGATACTTCGATAAGAGCGGCGTGAGGTCGCTCTCCGCGAAGGAAATCAACTTCTTAGCGTTCTTCAGATCGTTGACCGGGCACGCCTCGACGCTGTGTCGGCCGTAAATTCCGTACAGAGACATTTCTTCTCCCTTCCTTCTATGCGGTCCACGGCAACAACACGATGTTGCCGGTGATCTCGTTGTTTGCGATTAAACGGTGGGCCTCGGCCGCTTGGCTGAGCGGCAGCGCGCGGTCGAGCAGCGGCTTGATCCGGCCCGCTTTGATCTGCTCGAGACCCCATTCGAGATCCTCGATGTCGCTGGCCATCGATCCCCGCAGCTGTTTCTGGGGGAAGAACAAGCTCTGCACGTTGAAAGTGACTTCCGTGCCCGCCGTAAACCCAAATGCGACGACGACACCCAGCGGTCTCGCTGCCTCAATGCTCTTGGGGAAGACATCTCCGCCCAAGTTGTCGATTACGACGTCAACGCCGGAACCGTTCGTCCATTCCTTGACGCGCTCGACGAAGTTCTCAGTCTTCATGTTGATCACGAGGTCGGCACCGGTGCGCTCCGCAAACTCCCGCTTGTCTTCGTTACGGATGGTTGTGGCCACCTTGGCTCCCAACGCTTTCGCCACCTGAATCAGCATGCTGCCGGAGCCCGATGCACCCGCGTGGACGAGGACGCTGTCACCAGCCTTCACCTCGCCAACGTTCTTGACTGCCCGAGTTGCGGTAGCCAACACCACGGGTAACGTCGCGATGAGTTGGGGATCGAGACCCGTATCGTCTTTCACTGTGGCCCGGGCCGGCACTTCGATGTACTGGGCATAGGTGCCCGCGATGTGCAATCCGGGCAATGCAAAGCTCGGGGCTGTTGCAGTGGGCCGTATGTCGGACTCGGCTTCATCGGTTGCGAATCCCGCCGCCGGGACTACTCGTTCTCCGATCTCGAAACCGGTGACGCCGTCGCCGATGGCGGCAACCTCGCCGGCGGCGTCGGCACCCAGGATGTGCGGGAACGGCAGCTCCGGAACGACCTCGCCTGCGCGGATGTAGTGGTCGAAACGGTTCACCCCGGCCGCCAGCACCTTGACCAACAGGTCCCCGGGCCTGGGCTGCGGTATAGGGACGTTGTCATACTGCAAGACGTCGGTGTCGCCGAACGCGCGAATCACTGCGGCCTTCATGGTCGTCGCTGTGAGCGGCTGGCCCGACTGCCTCAGGCTTGCGGGTGATAGGGTCTCGGTCGTCGGCATGATTGCTCTCCTGTTCGGTTAGAGATAAGAGCCGTTCTCGGCTCAGCTTGACCCTCCTAAAGCAACCGACATGCCATTCTTGCGAGTGCCGTAAACTGTTGTGACACAGTAGGTTATGATATATGGACGTCGACGATAGTTCGTTGCCAACGAAATATCATTGGACAAATGACGATTGTTCGTTCTATTTAGTTGAACCAACTGCGACGGAGCGGAGGATCTGACTCATGCAGCATGGCGAAAGACTGACCCCGGACCTCATCACGGAACTGGAGCAGTACCGGCGGCTCTTCAACAACATCCCGGCCGAGATAGGTGTGTTCGATCCGGAAGGCCGCTTCCTGTTCAACACGCCGTCGGGGATCCGTGACCCGGAGATGCGGGAATGGGTCTTGGGCAAAACACACCACGACTACTGCCGTAAGCGCAAATACCCTATTGCCATCGCGGACAAGCGGCAGGCCGTGATAGAAGACTGCGTCACCGGCAAAGAGGCCATCACCTTCGAAGAGGTGTGGACGGATAAGCAAGGACGACGACGCAACTATGTGCGCACGTTCAGTCCCGTTCTCGATGACGGTGACAACGTCACGCATGTCCTCGCGTACGGTCAGGAGATTACGCAGCTAAAGAAGGCGGAGCATGAGTTGCGCCAGGCGTTGGTCGATGTCGAGGCGCTGAAGGACCGTCTCCATGCCGAGAACCTCTATCTCCAGGAAGAGATCAAGACCGACCACAACTTCGAGGAGATCGTGGGCCGGTCGATTGCAATTCAAAACGTGCTCGATGCAATCGAGACAGTGGCGCCCACGCAGGCGAACGTCGTGATCACTGGAGAGACGGGAACCGGCAAAGAGCTGGTGGCGCGAGCGGTACATGCGCTGAGCCCGAGGAAGGACAAGCCGTTGATCAAGGTGAATTGCGCGTCGATTCCGCGGGAGCTGTTCGAGAGCGAGTTCTTCGGCCACGTGCGCGGCGCGTTTACGGGTGCAGTGCGTGATCGGATCGGTCGCTTCCAACTCGCTGACGGCGGCACTCTGTTTCTCGACGAGGTGGGAGAGATCCCGCTCGAGATGCAGAGCAAGCTTCTCCGCGTGATCCAGGAGGGAGAGTACGAACGCGTGGGTGAGGAGAAGACGAGGACCGTCGATGTTCGGATCGTCACTGCGACAAATCGCGATCTCAAGCGGGAAGTCGAGGCAGGCCGCTTCCGCCAGGACCTCTACTACCGACTAAACGTGTTCCCCATTGAGGTCGCACCGCTCCGCCACCGAACGGATGACATTCCGCAGCTTGCAGCACACTACCTCGAGCAGACCGCACGCAAGCTAAATCTCTCGGTGCCCCACCTAACGACGGCAGATATACGACAACTCAAGGAATACGATTGGCCAGGAAACGTGCGTGAGTTTCAGAATGTGCTCGAGCGAGGGCTCATCACGCAGCGAGGAGGACACGGTCGCCTGCGATTCGATCTGCCGGGCGGCAGATCTGTTGGCGGGCATCGTGGCGCCAGCCGCACGAGTGCAGACCAAGATGAGGACGTGATTCCCGAAGCCGAGCTGCGCCGCCGCGAACGCGAGAATCTACTCGCCGCGTTGCGACGTTCGAACGGGCGGATCTACGGTGCCGGCGGTGCGGCCGACCTGCTCGGTGTGAAACCTACGACCCTCTCGTCGCGGGTAAGGAAAATGGGAATCGAACGATCATCCCAAGGGCATCAAAACCGGACTAGATTCTGACGAATTTCGTCGATGCATGGATCGACAGTCACTGCAATGAACAGATCTCCTCTCTGCGGGTCGATTGAGTTACTTAAAGATGCGAGCGAAGCGGCAGCCTAGATCGCCAAGGTCGAGGTCACCATGTAATACCAGTTTGGCCGCCAGGAGATTGCGTCCCTGAGCGGCTGCGAGGACCGAGGATGGAAATAATGCGCGCCTTCGTGATCGAAGAGCCCGGCGGCCCGGAAAAGCTCGAACTCCGAGAAATGCCCCGACCACAACCACGCGACGGTTGGGTCTTGATTCACAATCGGGCGTTTGGGCTCAACCGATCCGAGTGGTTCACACGAAGGGGGCAGTCGCCCACAGTGGAGTTTCCTCGGGTGCTCGGCATCGAATGCGTCGGTGAAGTGGTTTCCGCGCCTGGCTCGGACCTATCCCGCGGCATGCGAGTCGCAGCGATGATGGGTGGGATGGGGCGACAGTTCGACGGCTCCTATGCCGAGTATGTCATCGTTCCACGGCAGCACGTGTTCCCCTTGGAAACGAGCTTGGATTGGAACATCCTCGGAGCGCTACCCGAGATGCTGCAGACCGTCCATGGCTCGCTCCATACTGGCCTCGAGGTTGAGCGCGCTGATAACCTCCTCGTGCGAGGCGCGACATCGTCCATCGGCTTTGCAACCATCGCTCTCGCGCGAGCGGCGGGTCTGGAGCTTACGGCGACCACTAGAAATGCGACTAGGGCCGACGAACTTCTGGTCGCAGGAGCTACTCACGTGTTGGTGGATGACGGTTCCATAGCGGACAAAGCTCGAGCGATCTACCCAAATGGTTTCGACCGCGTCCTCGAATTGGTGGGGGCCACGACATTGCTGGATTCACTGCAGACGGCGCGACGGGGCGGCATCGTGTGCATGACCGGCATTCTTGGCGGCGGGTGGGTTTTATCGGAATTCCGCCCAATGGCTGATGTGCCAACCGGCGTAAAGTTGACCTCGTACGCGGGTGAGTCGTCCGATATCACTCCCGCGCAGCTTCAGACATACGTCTCTCTCGTTGAGTCTGGTGAACTCAAGCTCAAGCTCGGACCGAACTTCCCTTTCGAGAAGCTCCGAGAAGCGCACACCATGATGGACGAGAACATGGCCACAGGTAAGATCGTCATGGAAGTTGTCTGACACTTAGAGGGATGGTCACTCGCACGCAGCATATATGATAAGGAAAGATGCGCCTGGCGGGGACGGCCGCGAGCTTAACTAGGTCAAGTGACCCGCGCAAGAAATTGTAACAAGAATTGTCACAACACCGATGATCGTCTATGGGCGCCAGTGATCGTCAACCAGAGAAATCGGGCGGCTTGCTCGACCAAAACCCTCCGAAAGCGACATGCATTCTGCTTTGCTCGATGCCGTGAGCGAAGAACTTGAAGCCTGGGACGGCCAAAACGTCGATCCTGTCGATGGTAGAGCGAAGTTCGCGACCTTAAGGATTTGTGCTAGAGTGGACCGAATATCGCGCCGCGTCCAATGCACGGTTCGGTGCAAGCTCGGAGATCGAGACGATGATTCCGTAATCGCTTTGACGCATGACGGCTCGAACCACACCTATGACTTGGAACGATCAATAGGCGGATGGTCGACTCCTCTAGCCATTCGAGACAATACGGAATCCGTCGATGCAGCCACTCTTGATTGGATCAATGGAGTGACTCTCCGGTCAGATCTCGATGGATTGACGGTGCGACTGACGGCGTCGCGTTCGAGGATCCTGGTTAGCGGAGCTTCCGAGGGGTTACCAGATCTATTGGAGGTGAACCAACTGCCGCCGACCGGGCGCTTCTATGTGCTAGTTCCTGCCGCAGACCAGAATCGAATCGAGGTCTGGGGACAAACGGCATGCCGACGCTTCACACAGGTCCCCGCTGCCCTTGTAGAACAACTCCCGCCCGTTGTGCGCCCACACGGGTTCCTGCCCTCCATCGGTCGAGACCAGCCACTTGCCATCATTCGTATTGGGAAACGGACGCACATACCATCACGCCGCCCAATCCTCACACAATACCTCCGCCTGCTCCAACACCGTCTGCGTCGCCTTCTCCTGCTTGTCGGGCGGGTAGCCGTGTTTGCGTAGGATTCGCTTCACGATCACACGCAGATGTGCGCGGACATTCTCGCGCAGTGTCCAGTCGATGGTGACGTTGGCCCGCACAGCCTCGACGAGTTCCCGCGCGATACCGCGCAGGGTCTTATCTCCCAGGACGGCAACGGCGCTGTCGCTCGTCTCCAACGCATCGTAGAACGCAACTTCATCGTCACTGAGGCCGAGTGCTTCACCACGCCGATCTGCCTCCCGCATGTCCTTGGCCAGGCCGATCATCTCCTCGATTACTTGCGCGGCCTCGATGGCGCGGTTCTGGTAGCGGCGCAGTGATCGCTCCAGCATCTCCGCAAACGACCGTGCCTGCACTACGTTCTTACGGCGCCGGGTGCGCAACTCTCCTTTGAGGAGCTTCTGCAAGAGTTCGACGGCGAGGTTGCGCTGTGGAAGCCCTCGCATCTCAGCCAGGAACTCGTCGGACAGAATTGAAATGTCGGGCTTCTCGAGGCCGGCGGCGGCGAAGATGTCCACCACGCCTTCGGGAGCGACGGCGCGGGAGATGATCTGCCGAACAGCGTGTTCGATTTCCTCTTCTGGCCGGGCGTCCCCAGGCGCTCGCTTGGCGAGTACGGCTTGAACCGCCTGGAAGAACGCGATGTCATCCCGAATCTCGATCGCTTCTGGGTGTGGTGCGGCTAGAGCAAAGGCTTGGGAAAGCTCCCGCACCGCTCGGACCAGCCGGTCCTTGCCGTTCTCCTGTGCCAGTACGTGCTCCTGCGCAGCGGGGAGTAACCCGAGTCGCTTCTGCGGCGTGCCGGTCACCCAAGCAGACCGGTCGAAGCCGTGGAGAAGCCCGCAGCAGATCTCGTATTTCTCCTGCATGACGGCGACAGCCTCGGTCTGGTCGAGCGCGGTGCGCCCGGTACCGCCGCTCTCGGTGTACGTGGTGAGGGCGGATTTCAACTCCTGCGCTATTCCTATATAGTCGACCACCAAACCACCCGGCTTGTCGCGGAACACGCGGTTCACCCGGGCGATCGCCTGCATCAAGCCGTGACCCCGCATCGGTTTGTCGAGGTACATCGTGTGAAGCGCGGGGGCGTCGAATCCGGTCAGCCACATGTCCCGCACGAGTACGACTCGGAGTGGATCGCCCGCGTCGCGAAAACGGTTGGCGAGCGCCTCACGCCTGGGCTTGTTGCGGATGTGCTGCTGCCAGTCCACGGGGTCCGACGCTGAACCCGTCATCACTACCTTGACCGCACCCTGATCATCCTCGTCGTTGTGCCATGCGGGCCGGAGCGCCACAATCTTCTGGTAGAGTTGGACGCATATACGGCGGCTCATGCACACGATCATCGCCTTGCCCTCGATCGCTTCACAGCGCGCCTCAAAGTGCTCGACAATGTCCCGGGCCACCATTTCGAGTCGCTTCTCTGCGCCGACGATGGCCTCGAGCTGGGCCCACTTGGTCTTGAGCTTCTCCTTTCGCTCGACTTCCTCGCCTTCGGTCGCCTCCTCGAACTCCGGATCGATCTTGGGTCGTGCGGCTTCGTCAAGTTCCAGCTTCGCAAGCCGACTCTCGTAGTAGATCGGTACCGTCGCGCCGTCTTCCACGGCGCGCTGGATATCGTAGACGCTGATGTAATCGCCAAACACGGAACGAGTGTTGGCGTCGGCGAGTTCAATGGGAGTTCCGGTGAACCCGATGAACGAGGCGTGCGGCAGCGCGTCCCGCATGTGGCGGGCGAAGCCGTCGATGAAGTCGTACTGGCTGCGGTGGGCCTCGTCGGCGATGACTACAATGTTACTCCGTTCCGAAAGTACCGGGTGGCGATCACCCTTCTCTTCGGGAAAAAACTTGTGAATTGTGGTGAAGACCACGCCGCCCGACTGCACCGATAGCTTTTCCCGCAGGTCCGCGCGGTTCTCCGCCTGGACAGGCGGCTGGCGCAGCAACTCGGCGCAACGAGAGAAGGTGCCGAAGAGCTGATCGTCGAGGTCGTTACGGTCGGTGAGCACGACGATGGTCGGGTTCTCCATCGCCACCTCGCGGATTATCCGGCCGGCATAGAAGGCCATGGTCAGGCTCTTGCCCGAGCCCTGCGTGTGCCAGACCACACCGATGCGGCGGTCGCCGGGTTTGCCGCCAGGTGCGCGACCCGTCTCGTAACCGCCTCCCCGCTCGGCAACCCCGTCGGGCTCGCGCTTGAGTTCGGCAGCGCGCAACGTCTCGGTGACCGCCGTTCGCACCGCGTGGAACTGATGGTAGCCCGCCATCTTCTTGGCGAGTTGTTCGCCGCCCTCGTCCTCAAATACGACGAAGTCACGCACCATGTCGAGCAAGCGACAGCGGTCGAGCAGACCATCGATGGCCACCTGCAACTCGGGGATGTGCGGATCGGCTAGTGTTTCACCGGAAATCGTGCGCCACGGCTTGAACCATTCGCGTCCTGCGGTGAGCGTACCCACCCGCGCCTGGGTGCCGTCGGAGACCAGCAACAGTTCGTTCATCGCAAAGAGTGCCGGCAACTCGGCCTTGTAAGTTTGGAGTTGCTGCCAGGCGGTCCATATAGTGGCGTCCTCGTCGGCCGCGTTCTTGAGTTCGATCACGCCGAGCGGCAGGCCGTTGACGAAGAGCACGACATCCGGCCGGCGCGCGTGCTTGTTTTCGGTGACGGAAAACTGGTTCACCGCCAGCCAGTCGTTATTGGCCGGTTCGTCGAAGTCGATCGCGCGCGCCTGCTCCCCGCGGATGGTACCGTCATCCGTTCGGTATTCCACCGTAGCGCCGTCTACCAAGAGGCGATGGAAGGCGCGGTTCCTGGCTTCGAGGGTCGGCCCCTCCGGGCGAGTCAGCTTGCGAAAGGCATCGTCGAGCGCCTCGGCGGGAAGGTCTGGGTTGAGGCGGGCGAGCGCATTGCGCAGCCGCCCTTCCAGCACTACCTGTCCATAGTCTTCACGCTCGGCGCCTGGTGTATCGGGCGCGATGTCGGGGCCGTGAGTAACGCTCCAGCCGAGGCTTTCTAGCCAGGCGAGGGCGGCGTCTTCGACTACCGACTCAGTGAATGTGTTACTGCTAATACTCATGACATGGTTTCGCTGCTATTGTGAACGGACCCAGGGCGTGCATCAGTCTGGTCCGCTTGATGAGCCCGGGCTATTTCGATCGCCGCTTCCTCCGTAAGAAACTCGAAGCAGTTGATGATTGAATAGGGACGGAAGTCGTTGACCAGCAGATCAGCATTCTCGTTCGGGCTTCTAGCGCTCGTAAAGTAGGGGCTACCTATCTGACCGCCAGCCATAATGAACTCGGTGTCCATCAACAACACTTCTCCATCCGAATCCACCGTCTTCAAGAAAACGTCTTCCTCGTAGTGCACAAAACCCACAAACTTTATCTTGGGACGTATGGCATCTGGATACTTGTCGCAGAGTTGCTCGAATACGTTTCGCGATTCAGCGATAGCAGCTACAGCAGCCCGATATGCGTTAGGGTCGATCGTACGAAGTGCCTCACTCACACGGTAAGGTTGCCCAGCGATAATCACTGGCTCCGATGCGTCATCGAGAAGCCAGTCGGCCGTCTCGTCTCGTGGCATCGTCTGTTCAGAAGACAGCGCGGTTTTCTCTAACCAATCTTCGAGCAGCTCTTCAACATCGACGACACCGTATAAGAATCCGAACGTGTCCAACGCTGCTGTACGGAGTGCAGCGAGACAGTCAGCCTCGGGAACACCAGAGCCACCAGTATGATACTGATCGCTGCGAAGCTTGTGATAGTAAACAATCTCGTCGGACGGTACCTTAGGACTGAACTCGCTAGCCTGTGCTTCCTGTGCGAGAAACTCCAGCTTGCTGTGGTAGTTTTCCAGCCACTTCGTTACATCCTCCCGTTTGTATTGTCTACCTTCCCGTTGGATTGGGTGCAGACCAAGATATGTCGTGATCGCAACCTCGATGGCATTGTCAAAGCCGATGATCGCCACACGGCGATCGAAATCTGCACCGTCTCGAAGGTGTTGCTCCGCGTGGGCGATAAGTTCAAAGGCCGCTCTTGTCCACGGCTTAAGTGGATAGCTGATCATCCCACACGTAAACGCTGGACCGTATCGGTCGAGACTATCAAGTCACCAGAGATCAGCTTGGGGAGGAGAGTGTCGCGTAGCGTGGTAAGGGTGCGAGATTCAATGCTTGCCGAAATGCTCTTTGCAAGAAAGTCCGAGAATGCTTCGTCGGCCGCCGATAGGAGAGGCCGACTTGGGACAGCGCAATTGGCCTCACTCAGGTGGTGGCGTTTTATGTGCCCCATGGTCGTTGCCTTGCCCGCCGCGATATGCTGAAAGTCCAACAGATGAGATTGCGTGCATTGCAGATAGAACCACTTCGGGTATCGTGTCGAAGTCACCTTGAATAGATGCTGATTCAGCGCAGCACGCCCACCACACCAAACCTTCACCATGAGACTACCCGACCAGGAGAAGACAACGTCGCCGTCGTCGATGATGCATTCCGGCCTAATACTCGCGGAAGCCCACTCCCCACTATCCGCTTGCCCACTCCTCAGTTGAGCGATCTTTACCACGGGGAGGCGATCCTCGTTCTCTCCTGGCCTGTACTTCTGTAGGGCAAGCCCGTTTTGGAAGTCCGCAATCGCATCGAGTGACCTCACCGCCCACCCCTCCGGAATCTCCCCCAACTCCGAAGGCGCAAGCCGGTCGGGGAAGAGATCGTAAAGGTGCGCGGGAAGCCCGCCTGCCTGTGCCGTGCCCGGCACGGCAGACAGGGGCAGTGACTGACCGCGCTTCCACCTTCCCTCCATCTTCGCGCGGACGGGCTCGAAGTCCACGAACCACGACTTGAAGAGCGCCCGGGCCATGGCCTCGAGCGTCTCGTTCATCCGCCGGTTCAACTCGATCTTCTCGTCCAGCGTGCCGAGGATGTGGGCGATCGCACGTTGCTCGGAAATAGGAGGGATGGCCAAACGGAAATCCGGGATATCCGCGCATCTCAAGCTGTCGAACACAGCGCCAACGTTGATGAACATCCCAACTTGTTCCCACCACTGGGGTCCACGGACGAGCCAGCGAAGGAACGGCTTGATCACCTTTTTCCCATCAGCTCGGAGCAAGACAAGGTTCTGCCCCAGTGCAAACTCGAGATCATGCGGCACATATCCGGTCTCTCCTGGATTGCACCGTCGAGAAAGCACAACATCGTCAGGCTCCGGGTGTGCCTTTCGCGTCCATTCATCAAAGTGTTCACGTGTGATGCGGCGAACACCGTTGAGATGAATTCGCCCCTCCTTGACCTGCGGGATAGCCACGTAGGGGTAACCGTTTTCCGCGGCCGGCGGAGTACGATGCTCGCAGTCGATCAGCAAAACACCCACGTCGCGCAGCGAACGAACTGGCCACTCAGCCCCCAATCCCCCTCGCGCCCGTACCCTGCCGGGCTGCACCCCAACCTTGTCCCGCACGATGATCTTCCGGAACGACTCTTTGGTTGTCGCCCAGTCGACCGCATCCACCTTGAACGGCAGGTCCGATCTTGCGAAGTCGTCGGCCAGGCCGGCGCTGACCGCAAGGCCGAGCGGCTGGTCCCCGATGACGGCAAGATCGAGGTCGGAGTATTCCTTAGCGGTCCACGTGGCCCGCGAACCGAAGGCCCACACCTCGCGGTCGGGAACGTGTCGCGACAGAATCTCCCGCACGATCTCCCAGTTGGCCGGACTGATGTCGATCGGCGGTGCTTCCATCACGTCTGGCGCTGTTCGAGCTGGTCGAGGAGGTATCGGGCATCCTCCAAGAAGGCCGGGATGCCGGCGACGACTTCGAGAGCGATCTCCTCGTCATAGGTGTGGCTGGTCTTGGCGCGCATCTGGCGGTAGCCCCGCCATGCCGGCCAATCTCCGAGCAGCAGGCTCTGTTCGGAGGCCGAGCGAATGATGTGCTGGAAGTCGGCCTCATCGAACTCGCCAGGGCTGGCAGAACGTGCCTCGAGGAAACGCTTGACAGTCTTGTGGCACTGCTCGTAGGTGAACTCGAAGCGCTGCACCAGCCCGTCTCGGATCAATGTCTTCGACTCGTCGCGTTCGTACTCGGCCAATCCTTCTTCGAGCCGGTCAATGGCCTTGGCAAGGGAAGTGAGGTCCAGCGTCATCGATTCTCCTCCATACGAAATCCAAGTTCAGTCAAGTTTTCTTGGATGGCGGTGTCCAACTTTGTGGCCTCGGCCTGCTGCTCGCCCAGTTGCTTGACGAGCCGCTGCATCTTCTCCTCGAACGGCTCACCATCGTCTTCCTGCACCTCGGTGCCGACGTAGCGGCCGGGGGTGAGCACATGGCCGTACTTCCGCAGCTCCTCGAGCGTGGCGCTCTTGCAGAAGCCGGGAACGTCTTCGTACTCGCCTGCGTCCTTTTCTCCGCGCCAAGAGTGGTAGGTGCGGCCTATGCGTTCGATGTCCTCGTCGGTCAGCTCGCGGTGCGTGCGGTCCACCATCTTCCCCAATTTGCGGGCGTCGATGAAGAGCACCTCGCCACGGCGGTCGCGGAGCTTACCGTTCTTGCGGTCGCGCGCGAGGAACCAGAGGCAGGCCGGGATCTGGGTCGAGTAGAATAGCTGGCCGGGCATGGCCACCATGCAGTCCACTAGGTCACCCTCGACGAGTTGCTTTCGGATCTCGCCCTCGCCCGACTGTTGAGAACTCATGGAGCCGTTGGCGAGCACGAAGCCAGCCGTTCCGGTAGGTGCTAAGTGATGGACCATGTGCTGCACCCATGCGAAGTTGGCGTTGCCCTTGGGCGGGACACCATACTCCCAGCGCTTGTCGTCCTTCAGGCGCTCGCCGCCCCAGTCGCTCACGTTGAACGGCGGATTCGCGAGAATGAAGTCGGCCTTCAAGTCGGGATGGCGGTCGTTATGGAAGGTGTCGCCGTGCGCGATCTGGCCCTCGATGCCGCGGATGGCGAGGTTCATCTTCGCTAGCCGCCAAGTGGTGTAGTTCGACTCCTGGCCGTAGATTGAAATGTCGGCTTTCCCGTTCCCACCGTTGCCGTTGCCGGTTTGGTGCGCGCGGATGAACTCCACCGACTGCACAAACATGCCGGATGAGCCACAGCAGGGATCGTAGACCCGGCCCTTGTAGGGTTCGAGCATCTCAACCAGCAGCTTGACTACGCAACGCGGCGTGTAGAACTCGCCGCCCTTCTTGCCCTCGGCGCTCGCGAACTGGGAGAGGAAGTACTCGTACACGCGGCCGAGCACGTCCTTCGAGCGAGCCTCTTCGTCTCCCACCTGGATGTTGCTGATCAGATCGATAAGTTGGCCGAGGCGGGTCTTGTCGAGATTTGGACGGCCGTACTGTTTCGGCAGCACACCCTTCAGCACTTGGTTGTCGCGCTCCGTGGCAGTCATCGCGTCGTCGACGAGCTGGCCGATCGTGGCCTGCTTGGCCTGTTGTTGCAGGTGCGCCCAGCGCGCCTCGGGGGGGACCCAGAAGATGTCCTGCGCGCGGTACTCGTCCGGGTCCTCGGGATCGGCGCCCTCGTCGCGCTCGGCCTCTAGCTTGGCGTGCTGCTCCTCGAAGGCGTCAGAGATGTACTTGAGGAAGATTAGCCCGAGGACAACGTGCTTATACTCGGCGGCGTCCATCGAACCGCGCAGTGCATCGGCCATCTGCCAAAGTTGGGTTTCGTAGCCTAGGGTGGCGGAGTTAGCTGCTTTGGCTGTGGTTCGCTTCTTGGATTTCGTCTTGCGCTTTGCCATGGGCCTCAGTCCGTCGGTGCAAGATAGTAAACGGGTCGAAGTGGGAGGAGTGTGCGCTTGTCCTCTGGAATATCGTCGTAGTGCTCGACCCATAGGTCGAATAGACGTTGCAGATCGACGAGTGTGACCTGCCGCTTCTCTTGCTGCCTCGCTTCGTCTTCCGCGTCCTTCGTAAAGCCTCCAGTTGAAACGAACAGCCCAACATCTTGATCACTCAGCACGGCCATGAACGAACGGAGACCGTCGACGGAGACTCTTGCCTGCTGACGCTTGACCTGAACTTTGATCCTTGGACTTCGAGTACCTAGTGGATCGGTATGCGCAAGTATGTCGATACCGCCGTCCTTCCCAGGAGGCGCGATCCAGGCAATGTGATAACCCATCCCGTCCAGCAACGCTGCGACGAGCTGCTGGAAGTCGTACGGCGGTAACGAAGTGAGATAGTCTTCCACTTCGGCCCACGCCCGTTCCTCGGCTTCCTCAATCGTGGCCTCGGAACCGAACTCATCACCGCCTTCATCGTCTGCTTCTTCACCAACAGGCCGACTCTTCGCCCAGCTCCTATATAGCCGCGCGGCTTCGCGCTCGAATTGTTCCGGATCGGGAAACTTATCATACGCAAGGACCCCGTCGTCCGTCAGACTCCACTCGCCCTTCTTCTTCACAAGCCAGCCAGCCTTTACCGACTTGATCGTGGCAAAACGAACGTGAAACTCGAAGCGTCGGACACCCGGAGCCTTCTCGAAATCTCCCTTCTCAAATTCCGTCAGTCCAAGACGGTTCTCAACTTCCTTCAGGACTTCTCGGGCCGGGAAGCCGTCTGGGTGCTCCTTCAGTATCTCGAACACGGCCCGTACAAGTTCGCCGCGTCGTTTCGCCGTAGTTTCAGCCATCGGTTCCATTCTCCTTGTCCGGCCAGTTCCCTTCGGGACTCCAGACGTTCGCCTCCTCAAGCTCGGCACGCCTGCTCAAGAATTGGTACCAATCGTTGTCGGTGACGCCGATGAAAGCCTTCACATTTCGTCATCCCCGAATATCGGGTGCTTCTGTACATCTGGCGGCGGGACGTACTTGACTTGAGGGTCTTTGATCTGCGGTACGATGAGCACTCTAACCTATCCGCCGGATCTCCGCCCGCAAGTCCAAATGCCCTATTCTATCCACAGCTGAACTTGGCACCCTCAGTGTCGGCCCGGTAGAGCGGGATTGGGACTTTATGGGTCGTTCGTGGGACATTCGGCCCCAAAAAAGCTGGTTAGGGGGTGTGACAATCCAGGGACCGGATTCTACCGGAACTTCTCTGGGAGCCGACACGCCCGGACGGGCGTGTCGGATAGGCGGTGTCAATTCCTCCATGACAACCCTTCGTGCGCCTTTCATTCTAGCCGGAATAGAATGACCGGCCCTGAGCTGGGGCTGACCACCGGACAGACAGCCCCTGCAAGCTGTCTTCCCAATTAGAGTTCATCGGAAAGGAACAGGACCTCTTGAGAATTTCGGGGTTGGAGAGAGCGAATACGGGCGAAAAGCTTTGGTGCGGTGCGCTGATAACCAGCTTGGGGCCACTCTATACACGAACGAGTTGACAGAATGGCACTCTCTCAAGAAGTACATGACGCAGGCCAAGAGGTTATTTCTGCGACCGGAGTGACGCTCCCCAGCATTCTCAACCGCATTCTAGGGAATTTCTTGAGCTGGCCGTTTAATGCCACGTCAGGATGCGTGTTCGATCAGGACGGCAATAAAACGGAGATTTTCGCCTCGGTCGTTCATGCCGCATCTGGAGGTGGTGCCACGCCAGGAACCCATGATATTCACGCCGACAACGCCGCGGTCGTCATAGATGCCTGCGAGGGCCTGGATTTGGAAAATTTTCGCGCGTCCTACGAACGTATTGCACAGGCAAAGAGGCTGAAAAAAAGTGCCGCACCCAGTTTGGAGGGTACTCCAATTACCACCATAACTTTGGGGGTCATCTTTGCCTTGCGGTCAGCGCTCCCCCTGGAAAAGCTTGCTGAGGAGCTTGAACGCTTGAACGCGCAAACGCCGAGCCAGGAGTGGCCGGACATGGTGGTGGTTGCATCCACTGGCACGGTCAATTACGTGGTCCAGTTTCCGGGGGAGTCTCCTAGCGATGATTTCCTCCCCCCGGCGGAGCGAGCGGTCGTCACCTACACGCCACCTTTATACGTCGTCATTGTGATGAGGCCGACGGAAGCGTACACGTTTAACAAAATGTTAGCCTTTATGATCGCCCATCTCGGGATCTTTTCTCCCGGAACAAAGCTGCCCGATTGGGCTCAGATACTGGAAGGGGTTCCGAAAGCCGCCGTGACGATCTCAGCGTTCCAGTACAACCTGAGCGGCGACCTTTTGCCTGTGCCACGGCAGTTCTACAACGATCGTTATCTCCCACCGTTACCCATGCGGATTGAAGATCAGAAGGGAAAGCTGTTGTGTACCCTTCAATTCCTGCCCTGGCAGGATGGCGGCACTATCCTGCTCAAAGGGGAACTGCCGCTGGACGGGCTTCTCGTCTTTCTCGGCAAAGGGACCCTGCAGCGGGCGGGAGTAGTCAACCGGCCTGATTTACAGATTTCCTACGTTCTGCCGATCACGCAGAGGGATTTCAACGAAATGCTCACGAGGATTCAACGGCAGTCGAACGTGGTCGTTCGGGGTGACCAGACGAAATGGGTCATCCAAAAAATCGCAGACGAAGGGTCACAGTCTCCGTTCATGGCTCGCTTGTTCATGGGAATAATGCGTCTGAGGGATGTGGTGATGCCCGATCCTGCGACGCGCGAAAACTTCGACACATCATATGAGATTGTCTTTTCGTCTCTCCTGAATGTCCGTACAGCGGCGCAGGAGATGGTTCAACTTTGGCAGGAGCATGCACGCAAAGTCACCTCGGGAGAAGTTGCGCGACTAGAGGGACGGACGATTCATATTAATGAGAACATCGACAAGAAACTCAAGAGGGAGGTTGAGAGTTTCCTGAACGCTGCGGTCCGAGCGCTCAAGGATGGTATGCAGAGGTTTGCTAGGGAGGCGCAGGTGAATATCGGTTTCCTGTTCCAGAAGCAGGGGGAGTTTGACACAGGAGTCACTGTCCTTGAGACTAGGGACCCCGTATTGGCGGAATATTTGCGGCAAACCCGCACCTGGTCCGAACGTTTGCTGGGAAGCCGTAACGCGATCGAGCACGAAGGCTGGATGCTGCCGCGTGTAACCTACTCGCACACGGGAAGCACTGTAACAGCCGATGAACCGTCTATCTTAGGTCAACCCGTCTCAGAGTTCGCCAGCTTCATATTCGACCGGCTGGCGTGCTTCGTAGAGGAATTGACCGCGCACTGCTTGCAAAGGCAGATGCCTGCGGGAATCACCATTACCGAGATCGCGGTTGCGCAGCGACTGGCAGAAGCCCCGGAACGGTTCAGGGTGACGCTGGCGAGCGGAGGGCTGCCTGCGTGGCAGATCTCCTACCATCACGGTGCGTTCGAAGAGACATGACAATCTGAGTCCGCGGAGTGGCCCTCTCAAACACCAAAGACAGCCAGGCTAACCGATTGACTCTCTTTTGATTGCCCCGCCAGGGCTCGAACCAGGACTCTTCTGATCCAGAGTCGAGCCAAGTCTGACACGTTTTCCCGGCAAGTTGTTGTCAAATTAGCGAGTTCGTGCCGTCCTCTGCCGGGGTTGAGAGCCGAATTTGCCGGGGGCGGCGCGTGGTAGCAGGTGTCGATCCGATGCCGGACCTGTAGTGCTTCATGAGCGATTTGGCAGTATTCGCCGCTATCAAGGATGAAGCCATGCGGCAGGTAACTGAGCGCCAGAACATTCGGTGAGAGAGATTATCTGGCAGGCACGCGCTCCCGACCGCCTTGAATCTAGACAGCATCACCGCCGCAGTCATTGGCCTCGTCGAGGCTTATTTGCGCCTACCACCCACGAATTCCCCCTGATAACCAAAGAAAACTCAGGCAGTAACTCAGTGAGTAACTCAGAGAGAGACTGAAGCGGCAATAGCACCATCAGACAGAGACCATCCACACCACACGGGATAGGCCGCACACGCCCTACACCGACACTATACAGGTAACCGAGTCAGGGAGCGTTGACACGTGAGGGGCCGCGAATGGAGATGCTTCTGGCGGACCTCCTGACACGCCGCCGCGGCGGTTACTTCGCGTGGCGCTCCAGGGCGTGGATGCGCACATGCTCGACCTCGATCTCATCCTGCCAGCTGCCGAGGACATAGTCAGACCCGATCTCGTACACGGTGAGCCCGACCGGGAGCGTGACGTCACCCAGCCAGATGCCTCTCCGGTCAAACACGCTCCAACCGTTCGCCGGTTCGCTTGCCATCGAGTAGTTGCGCACCCAGAGATTCCCCTCGGCGTCCGTCTCGAGCGCGGCGTAAAACGGCAGGGCATCCACCTTCGGCATGACCTCGTACACAGGCTCCATGATCCCTTTGAACCGCGCGGATATGGCCGCCAAGCGTTGCTCGACTTCGGCCGTAAACATCTCGTCAGTGACCGACACGGGCGGTACGTCGCGGCGGATGCTTCGCACCAACCGGCCATCCGGGTCGTAGACGTCGATCGCATAAGACTGGTTCGTGCCAACAAAGAGCTGGTCACCGAACGAAGCCTGGCGCGTGGTTCGGCCGAGCACGAGACCGGTCACCGCCATGCCACCGCCGGACAAGCGGACGAAGCTCTCGGCGTCGGGGAACCGACCCAACGAGGAGAGCGAATCCCCGTCCAGGCTGACCATGAGATAATCGCTCGTATCACGGTGGATACCGCCCTCCGATGACGGCGTGTAGACGACGGTACTGCTCGTGGTGAGTAGTGCGCCACCGACCAGCTCGGAGGCGTTTTGCGACCGCCCGCTCGCGGACAGCGAGAACGATCGGACAAACTCGCCGGTCGGCGCTAACACGGAAAGCCGGTTGAGCCGGAAGTCCCACACGAGCAGGGAGTCGTGGTGGTTGAACAGCCTCGAGGACCCGCGGAACTCGCCCGGGCCTTCGCCTTCCGCCCCAACTGACCTGATGAACTCGCCGCTCTCATCATAGAACCGCAACTCGAACGAGCCACTGTTGAGCACGGCGATCGTACCATCGGCGAGACGGGTGGCACCACGAACCTGATACAACTCGTACTCGGGCTCGCCCTCGAACGTCCCGATTGAAACCACGGGGGCTGGATCCACCGTCCATGCATTGCCCGTCCGCCACACGGGCTCGGCACTCGTGACAATCTCGACGCCGGCGGAGTCAGTCACCGTCGCGGTTCTGCCAGCTCCTCCGTCACCGCCGCACGCGGAAACGATGAGTGTAAACGTGAGGCAACGCGAGCATAGGCGCATGGTCATGACCATTCGTTCCATCCGTTGAGCCAGCAGCGACCTGCGGTCGTCCGAAAAATTGCGGCCACGTCCTTCCGAATCAAGCCGACTTCTTCTTTTCCGCCGTGAGCCGAAAGACAGTGCTGCACACGACCTTCGAGGAGGTGCCCGTGAGCGATTTAGCAGTATTCGCCGCAATCAATAGAGATAATCTGGCAGGCACGCGCTCCCGACCGCCTTGAATCTAGACAGCATCACAGCCCTAGTCATTGGCCTCGCCGAGGCCTACTTAGACCTGCCACCCACTAAATTCCGCTGATAACCAAGCAAACTGGGGAGAAAGTCAGGAGAAAGTCAGGAGAATGTTCGGGAGAAGGCTCGGGAAGAGGCCAAGGCAACCATAGGGCGCCAGTCCCCTCCATACGATTCGATACCTCAGTGACTGGCAGATGTGAGCTTGGACAGCACCACAGACGTTACTCGTTGGTTTCATCGGAGATTACTCGCCCGGTCAAAACCGAAATTCCCCATGTCACACGCCCAGTAACTCAACGAGTGACGCTGACACGGCACAGCGCCATCAGAACAGTGAGTACGCCACAGCCCCGCAGCACATACGTGCAGGTAACCGCATCATAGACCTTGACACTGAGGCGTTAACGGTTAACGTTAACTGCTAATGGCCTATTATCGACCGGATGGAATCGAGTCCTTTGCGACGGCAGATGGCGGATTTCTCTTGCTCGTCACCAAGCGCGGCCGGATCTACGAGCGGCGCGTGGAGCCCGACGGCCTCGTGACACAGATCGAGGCGGCGGCAATCCTGCGACCCACGGTCTCGCGCGTGGCAGTGTTCAAGTGGATCAAGAGCGGCAAACTCAAGGACGAGAAAGTCGGTGGCGTATCGCACATTCGCCTGGCACGGCTGAGGAAGTTCGCGGCCGTGCGTGGGTATGAACTGGCCCCTCCATCGCCTGATGAGTAGGAGATCGTTGAGTTCTATGCAGCTTCAAGCGAAGCCGGAAACGAATCGCCTAGAGACGGGCACAGGTCTGCTCACCCGGAGAGAGGCAGCGGAGTATCTAAACGTGTCGCTGCGGTGGCTTGAGGAATGCGCAGCAATCCCCCGAGTGAACCTAGCTCGCCCCGATGCAAAACGAGCCACGATCCGCTATCGCAAGTCCGACCTCGACGCTTTCATCGAGAGCAGGCTGGTCGCATCGGCGACACAGGGAGTCGGCTAGATGGCTTGGAAGCACGGGCGGAGCTATTGGGCACACGTGAGGCGTAGGGACGGCAGCCGCAAGCGCTGCCAGCTCGGCACGGACAGCAAAGTCCTCGCCCGCGAAATCGAGCGGATGCTGTCTATTCTGCACGGGAGACGCGAGTGGGATCTCTTGCAAGCGGTCGCGGATGGCCCCTTGACGGTCGGAGAATTATTCGATCATTGGCGAGGTGGCAGCGAACAACTGGACCTGCTCCGTGCCAGGCTCAACGACGTGGACTTGAATGACTACGTCGAAGGCTGGCAGCGATGGGCGCGCCGACGGGCCAAATCTGAAACGGTTAGCAAATACACAGGCCAGCTGCGGGTACTGATTCCCGAACCAGTTCCCTTCCCTCGTTCCGGTTTTACTCGCAAGAAGATCTCGGAGAAATTGAGTGACCTTCCCGGATCGGGTACGACCGCGCGCCGTTATCACGCCGCATGGTCGTCATTCGCAAATTATCTGGTGGAGGTCGAAGTCCTCGACTCGAACCCGCTTCGGCTCATCAAGGCACCACGCCCCAACCTTCCAAAGGAACTCTACCTCGAACTCCACGACGTCGTTCGGCTCATCGACGCGCAGCCCGAACCGTATAGAACGATCGCGGCATTGAGGGAAGGCGCAGGCGTCGAAATCTCGGCGGCACTCGGAGTACGACGCGGTGACGTGGACATCGCGAAGCGCATCGTGTTCGTACGTGGCACCAAGAATGTCTGGCGGACTCGACCCGTGCTGGTGGACGAATGGGCAATTCCTTACCTGGAGCGATTCATCCGCGACAAGGCACTCATGCCTGCCGCGCTCCTGTTCGAGGGAGTTAAGCCCAGATCGGTTTGGGAGGTGAACCGGCGGACAGTCCGAGAACTCAAGCTAGATGAGCGCTACACGCTCCACGACAGCCGTCACAGCTTTGCTGTCAGGTGGATGAAGGCGGGCATCGATCCCCAACTCATCGCCAACAACTTGGGCCACAAGGATGCTTCGCTGGTGATGCGGGTGTATGGAAAGTATCGACCTACTCTGCAAGACCTGGCGAGGATCCGAACCCCTCACACTGGTTGAGAAACGACTTTCCGCTCGCCCCACTCCGGCGTACCGGAAACCTTGGTCACATTCCTGGACACAGTTCCCTAGAAACACCGACTGGTCCGAGACCACTCCACCCAGCCTAACTCATTACTGCACCACAACATGCCCGGGGCGCGACTCGAACGCGCATGGGGTTGCCCCCAAGGGATTTTAAGTCCCTTGTGTATACCGATTCCACCACCCGGGCTGGTCTAGGGAAAATCACTGCACGAAGGCCCAACGGCAATCCTTGAATAGTGGACGGCTACTTCATCCGTCTGACTTCGCGCACTTGCTCGAGCAGTTCCCGGTAGGGCGCCGTGTAGCCTTCCCGCTCGCGAAATGCTTTGGCCCGTTCCAGTAGCGTCACCTTGATCCTCGCATGTCGCAGGCTGAACTCGCGTATCATCAAGGCACCGCGGACCGGAACGGCGTCCGGCACCGGACCCTCTGCACCAAACAGGTTGAATACTCTGCTGACGACCTTGAGGATGCGCATGACAGGCAACATGCTCCAATGATACGTGATGCGTTCACCCGCATCGGCGGCTTCGATGAGCACTTCGATGATCGCGTTGTCGACGTGATCGTTGAATAGGTTCTCGCGATCGCGCCATTCGGCAACGACGCGCAACTGCGGATCGTATTCGAGGTCGGCAGGCTCCTGGGTCTCGAAGTTCCGAACGCCGGCCGCGCTCAGCCACCGCACGACACCCGGCCCCGAGATGAATGACATCCCCGTCCAGAGCGTGACCCCATAGGGTTCGTACGCGGCCAGCACAACCTCCGAGCAAAACATTCGCGAGTGATCGCGGTAGTTCATCTCGAGGTCGTACGGAATCCGCCGCGTCTGCGCGTCTTGGAGCGCTGCCGAGGCCGCCTTGTGCGGGAGCAGCGGATCGCCGAGAAGCAGCGGTAGGTCGGCCCGCATTCGTAGTAGCAGAACCCGAAGCTTATCTTCACGCAGGAACTCTTCAGCAGGGCGGACCTTCACACCACCTACGATATCCGCCTCGATTACCGTAGCCTCACGTGTGTCTTCGTCTACGTGTAGCAGAGCCGAGTGGGAGAAGTTGCCGGGATAATCTTGGCCACGCGCGATCAGCGCGGAGAACGACGTGTTGCCGCGTGACAGCAGGAGATCTCCGCTGTGCACCTCGACACCGAACAGTTCGGTCGACGGTGTCGCCGAGGGCTCGGCGTGGGCGGTCACGATCTCCGGCACAAGAGTGGGATCGGCCTGAAGGATAAGCTCCTCAACCGCGGCGCGTCCCCCGTAAATGAGGCGATACATCCGTTGCCGCGTCGCAAGTGCGTTCATGTCCCACTCGTGCGACTGGTTCTTGAGATGAAAACGCACCTCATTGTATGCCTGGACGTACTCCGGGAGACGATCGAGACAAGCTCCGACCAAAGGCCCGATGGCGAACAAGCGATTTTCGAGCACGTCAAAGCGATCGTCTTCGGGTGAAAGCTTGTCATTTTCGACCGCGCGAATCGCTTCATGCAGGCCCGCGAACGACGAATCCACGATCGGTGAGACCGCGACACAGCCTGCCTCCCGCGCGACCCGAAACTCCCGCTCGAGCGTGGACCAGACCTCGTCTTGATCCCACACGAAAGGCTCCCGGTTTGCCCCTTCGAGCACCGGCTCACGGCCCGGGATGAGCAACAACCCGTATGCTACGACCGAACCCACGATGAGAACACGGAGTCGCCGCCACCAGCGACGTCGACGTGGATTAGAGACGGACAACATGTTGTGCAGGGCAAGCTCCAGTCGGGTTCGAACGGCACGCATGGCACCGATTGCCTATTGAGGTCTCGTTCGAGTCGCTCATGCCGACCGGTGGTTGGACCTGCAATACTGTAAGCTAATCCGACGTGAGCGTCACGGCACCGTGGAAAAAATCCAAGGTGTTCCCGGTCGTCGATTTCCTACGAAGACTGTGAATGGAGAGGTCCCGAGAGCCACACAACCCTCGGGACCTCAACGGGTCAAAACTCGTTAACGAAGTCCGTAACTGTAAGACTGCCGAACTGGTCGCCGAGAGCCAGCGGTTGCGAGCAGGATGTGTGGAAGTTCAACAACTGAAGCAAATTCCCGCTCGCGTCGTCGAAGATATGCACCCACGTATTGGCCTTGAGCTTGGTCGCGCCACCGTTGGTCGCGTCGATGCTGAACGTGCCGTTCTGGCTGACCTGTCCGTCGAACCAGACTTTAGCTTTGGGATCGGCAAGGTTCTCTTTGTCGCTGGCGACGATGCGAACCGTTGACGGGAACGTACCAAAGTCGGTGCAGGTGACTTTTGTGGGATCCTGCAGGTGGTTCGACGCCGAACAGTCATCACTGGTAAACGTCACAATCAGAACCTGAGGCGCGCCGAAATCGCAGAGGCCGGCATCCCCCACTGGGCAAATCCTACCGCCGTCCTTGCTGAACGCTTCGACCACCTCAAAGTCGCCGAACACGGAGCCCTCCCCGAGCGGCCTGGAGCAGCTGGTGTGTATCTTGGTCTCGGTGCCATTTACAGTCACCTTGACCTCTTTGCCCAGCTTGCCGTCCCTCTTATCACCTATGAGTGTGAACTCCCCACCGGGCGCTACGTCCCCCTCAAAGATGACCTTCCTCCCGGCCTTGACCTTGATGTAGGCACTTTCCGTCCCGTTGTATTTGAGCGTCATCTGAGTGACACCACCGCGACATGCACTGCACGATCCGGGAGGCGGAGGCGGGCAAATCCTACCGCCGTCCTTGCTGAATGCTTTGACAACCTCAAAGTCGCCGAACACGGAGCCCTCACCGATGGGCTTCGAGCAGCTGGTGTGAATCTTCGTCTCGGTCCCATTCACAATCACTTTGACCTCTGCGCCCAGCTTGCCGTCCGCCTTCTGACCTATGAGCGTGAACGTGTCGCCGGAGCCCACCAGCTCGTCGAAGATGGTATCCTTCCCGGCCATGACCGTGATGTAGGCACTTTCCGTCCCGTTGTATTTGAGCGTCATCTGGGTGACACCGCCGAGACATGCGTTGCACTTGGGAGGTGGAAACCCAAAAGCAAATGAGGGGCTGTCTGGCGTTCCTATGAGATTCTCATTCGTCCCCGTGACATCGCCGTTCTCACAGGCCGCAAGGATCGCAATAGACAGAAGCCCCAAGGCATTTCGTGACCACTTCATAATCGACATGGCGTCGCTCCTTTTTTACGCGTCCGCAACGGCCCGGTCGGACTGACCGAAGGGGCAGACCGAATACGGGACTCCGCCGTTGTGGAAGCGCAAAGATCAGACCGAGACCTGTGATCTGTATCACCAACGTGCTGCACGACCTAACTGGTTGTTATCAAATGAGTTGAATATACTGGCCGAGGTCGGAATCACCGTTTCACCAGGCAGGACCAGCGGCCGGCTGCCACAACAATTCGGTGCGCGTGTACGACAGCTTGGCGCGGAACGAAGCTCGTGGGTGGCGCCGCCATTCGACCAAGGGAGGTCGAGTTTGAACTCTGGACTCGTCTTAACGCGCGAGGTCTGGCGCCGTCCCACGGAGACGCCGCCCGCATGCTGCTGGCACGGGTGGCGTTCGTGGAGCTGGAACGACCGGTCCTTTCAAGGGCGTTGCAACCCTTTCCAATGCCGGTTCGCACACTCGACGTGCTTCACCTCGCGTCGGCCGGGTTCCTCCGGGAGCAGGGCGTCGAACTGAGTCTGGCCACGTACGACCAGCGGATGAGCGCCGGAGCGGAGGCGATGGGGCTTCCTCTCTATCCAATCTGAAGCTGGCGGGCTTGTGAATAGTCATGGACCGGGTCCAGGGCGTGGGTGACTACGCTGAGGTTTTGGCGGCATCGATCGAGGTTGGCATGGACCAACTCCGGTTTCGCGCGCTCGATCTGCCCGGCTTCATCGACGCGAAGCGTGGAGCCGGACGGCCAAAGGACAAGGAGCAGATTCCGGAACTCGAGGCTTTGCTCGCCATGCGCAAGCGCGCCGCCCCTGCGGGGCAAGCAACTCTACGGCTTGAAAGATAGGAGGCTCGCGTGATAAAATGGGTGCTCATTTTGGGGGGCATATTGGCAACGCTGGTCATCGTTCCGATCGTGATCGGCATGTTGCTGCCCCAGAGCCACGTCGCGAGCAGTTCGATTACTCTCGAGCAATCGCCCGATACCGTTTGGGCTGTCATTCGCAACTTCGACGGCTACCCCGACTGGTGGTCCTTTGTGCAGGGAATGGAGCGCCGCGACTCCGAGAGTGGTGCGGAGATCTGGCTGCAGACCGATCAGCGCGGACAAGTCATGCCATATGAGGTTCTCGAGTCTGTCGCTCCAGAGCGACTAGTGACAAAGATTGCCGACGACAATCTGCCGTTCGGCGGCACCTGGACGTATCTCGTCGACCCGTCGAACGGCGGCAGCCGAGTGACCATCACCGAAGACGGTGAGGTGTACAACCCCTTCTTCCGATTCGTGTCGCGTTTCGTGATGGGGCATCACGGGACGATGGACGGATACCTGAAAGCGCTTGGCCGGCACCTCGGCGAAGACGTCAACCCGGTGCATATTCACTTCCCTTGAAGCGCCCGAACCGGATCGACCCGCATTGCTCGTCTCGCCGGCAGGTAGCTCGCTATGCTCGCGACACCGATCAGGAGCAAGGGAATGCCCAAGAACGTGACCGGGTCGGTGGCCGTTACACCAAACAACAGACTGGAAACCATTCGCGTGAGGAGAAAAGCAGCCACCAGTCCAACGCCCACGCCACCCAGTGCTAGCGCGAGCCCCTGTTTCAGAACCAACCGCACGATGTTTCCCTCTTGGGCACCGAACGCCATGCGCACACCGATCTCCTGAGTGCGTTGGCGCACGGAATATGAAATCACCCCGTACAAGCCGATGGACGCCAAGACAAGCGCCAGCACCGCAAATACCACGGTCAAGGTGAGAGTGAAGCGTGTTTGTGCCATGGCGTCCGACACATACTCCTCCATTAGGCGCACGTTAGCGATCGGCACCTCGGGGTCCATCGCCTCGACCTCGTTTCTTATGAGGTTGATGAGCGCGGTTGGATTTGCCGTGGCGCGGACAGTGAGGCTCACCGGCCACCAGGGAAAGAACCGGTAGGGAAAATAGATGGTCTCGCGGCCGGCAGCAGCTAGTGTCTGGGAATTGACCGGCTCCACGACACCAACGACCTGGGCAGTCACTCGCTCGATGTCAAAACCTTCAACATCAAACCGCTCAATCTGGAGTTGGCGACCGATTGGATCATCATCGGGCCAGGTGCGCTCGGAAAGCTTTCGGTCCACCACCACTACATATGGAGAACCTTCCTGGTTGTCAGCTTCTGTAAGGGTCCGGCCCGCCACAACTTGGGTCCTCATGGCCTTGTAGTATCCGGGCAAGACGGCCCGGTAGTCAGCCTTGTTGCTGGTCCATTCCTCCTCGCTGACACCAACTCGTCCGTACGATCCAACCAGATACTGGTCACCCCCCGATAGCGGTAAGGGGGAAACGCCGCCCACGTCCGCCACTCCCGGCAGCGCCTCGACACGCTGGCGCAAGCGCACGAAGAAATCCGCACGTTGGTTGGGATCCCTATAGCCGAACAACGGCAAAGGTACTGAAAGCGTGAGCACGTTCTCTGGATCGAATCCGGGCTCGACTTGCTGCAGTTTCGCGAAGCTCCGCAGCATTAGTCCCGCGCCAATCAAGAGCACGAGAGACAGAGCCACTTCAGACACTACAAGCGCGGTACGAAGCTTGTTGCCCCTGACACCGCCGGCGTCGCTACCGCGTTCTTTCAAGGCGCCGACCAGGTTCGGGCTCGTCGCTTTGAGTGCGGGCGCGGTGCCGAACACCAACGCCGCAACAACAGTGGCGACTGCCGCGAACAGCAGCACTGTTCCGTCGATAACAACGTTCTCGACACGCGGCAGATTGCCCGGACTCATGGCCACGAGAATCTGGATGCCGGCCCATGCCAGAACGAGACCGACCGCAGCACCGCAAACAGCGAGTACCACGCTCTCGGTCAACAGCTGCCGGACGATGCGACCCCGATCTCCGCCCATGGCGGCGCGGACCGCGATTTCTCGCTCGCGGGAGGTCGCTCGCACCAGCAGGAGGTTCGCCACATTCGCACATGCGATTAAAAGCACAAATCCGACGGCACCTAGCAGAGCCATTAGAACCGGGCGGGCATGTTCAACGACGTCACGATGCATCGAGTTCAAGACGATCCGCATGCCCTCATTCGCGTTATGCTGGTACTGCTCCCTCAGTCGTTGCGCAAGCGCATCCATTTCCGCCTGCGCACGTTCCACAGTCACACCCTTCTTCAATCGAGCCACGACGGTGAGCCATTCGGCATCCCGCGGATTCGTGGAAAAGTCGATCGGTATTACCCGCCACATATCTACGTTGGTCGGCATTCCGGCGTCAATCGGCAAGTAAATGCGGAAATCAGCCGGCAGCACGCCCACGATGAACGACGGCTGCCCATCTACTTGAATGCTCCGACCCAGAACATTGGGATCACTGCCAAAGCGGCGCTGCCATAGTCCGTGACTCAAGATGAGCGCGCCCGGCGGAATCGTCGCATTGGGATCGAGGAAGACTTGGGGGTCAATCGGCGTCCCATCTTCCGCATTGAAATCGCGACCCAGAATCGGCGTCACTCCCAAAACCTTGAAGAGGTTGCCCGTGCTCCAGCCGACCATGATCTGCTCGGCCCGCCCATCGCCGGTGATGGTCCCATCGATGGCGAACGCACCGGCGAAACCCTCGAACATCGTGGTCTCGTTCCGGTAGTCGAGGAAGTCCGGTCCGGATACCAGCGTCCTGGCCAGGTTGGCGTTCTCCAAGCGGTTCCACACCAGCACCAGTTCCTCGGGGCTCCTGTACGGCAGTGGCCGCAACAGAACGGTATTGGTCACGCTGAAGATGGCGGTCGTCGCCCCAATGCCCAGGGCAATAGTAACGACCGCAACAGCGGTGAAACCAAGATTCTTTCTAAGCGATCGGACGGCGAACCGAACGTCCAGCATCAAGAGTTCCATTGGTACTGCCCTTCCCAACGAGTGGTCCCAAACTCGAGATCCGGGAATGGAAAACGCGTCTTGTAATATACCTCGGACGTCAACAAATAGATCCGATACACTAATGGCGCCCTTGACTCGTTCATGATTACACTGTAAGATAACATTTCTTACACTGTAAGAGATAGACATGGCGCTAGGTGAATTTGAACAACTCGTATTGTTGGCGGCACTCCACATGGCACGGGACGCGTATGGAGTCGAACTCGCCCGTGCAATCGAAAACCGGACCGGACGAACTGTGTCCCGCAGCGCCCTCTACGTGACCTTCGACCGGCTGGAGTCCAAGGGTTACATCACCTCTCAACTCAGAACGGGAACTCGCGCGCGTGGCGGCAAGATGCGTCGGTACATAAAGGTGACGCGAACCGGCCTCAGAGCACTGCGGGAATCGAGAGCTGTACTAATGGGGATGTGGAGCGGACTCGAATCTAAACTCGGACAAGAGGCTTGAAGGGTAAGCATTCCCCCCCTGCCCTAGCCGAGTGGTTGATGCGGCGTGTTCTCAAGTCGCAAACCTCACAACACGGCGTCATCGGAGATCTGCGCGAAGAATATCACGAACGTCTGTCTACCCAAGTTCAGTTTTTGTGCGACATGTGGTATTGGAGGCAAGCGGTTCTCGTGTTCTTGCGGTTTCGTCGCGAGCAACGGAAAAGCATGGAGTACAGCGGTAAGCGCGAGTTCGCGAGCACAGTTTTGCAGGACATCAAGTATGCCACACGAAGCTTGCGCCGCACTCCCGGGTTCACCGCAGTAGTCGTCATGACGCTTGCGCTCGGCGTCGGGTCAACGACAGCCATCTTCAGCCTCGTAAATGGGATGCTGCTCCAACCTCTGCCGTTTCACGACTCGTACCGCGTCGTGGCCGTATGGCCCGACAAGTGGTATTCCAAGAACCTCTTCGAGTTGTTCGAAAACCAAGCGTCTTCCTACGAGTCGCTAGCGGCCTGGGCGGCGCGAACACACACGGTTATCGACGACCAAGACGGTGCCAGCCGATTGATTGGGCCGCGTGTCACAGCACGATTTTTCGAAGTCCTCGAGCCGGCCACTGTGTTGGGCCGAACCTTTGCCGAGGAGGAAGACCGTGCGGGGTCGGACGATGTAGTCGTCATTTCGCACGGGTTCTGGCAAAGGCGGTTCGGCGGGAATCCGGAGGTGCTGGGACAAAGAATCCGGCTCCGGGGAATGGATCGCACGATCATCGGGGTCATGCGGCCGGGATTCGATTTCTTGCAACCTGACGCAGAGGTGGCGGTTCCGCAGCTCATGGATCGGACGGCACCAGGCTACGGCTCCGGTGAACTCAAGGTAATAGGCAGATTGAAGCCCGGAGTTACTGTCCAGCAAGCCCAGGCCGAACTTCTCGCTTTCATCGCGGGCTTGCACGAAGAGTACACTTTGCCCGACGACTGGGGAGCCGATGCACGCGTGGTCGGACTCCGCGACGTTCTGGCAGGCGAGATTGGATCCACACTTCTGCTGCTCTTCGGTGCGGTCGGATTGATTCTCCTAATCGCCACTGCAAACGTGGTCAACCTCCTCTTTGCCCGGTCGCTCTCTCGCCGACGTGAGATTGCGGTTCGCTTGGCTTTGGGGGCGGGGCGGGTCCGGTTGATTCGACAGTTGGTGACAGAGACTACGGTGCTGGGACTCCTGGGCGCTCTGCCGGGAATCGCCGTGGCTGTGCTCGGACTCCGATTCGCACTCGCACTTATTCCCACCGGTGCGGGTTCGCCTATGGACATGTCACGCCTCGCGGGCGTTGGAATCGATGGAGTCGCACTTGGATTCTGCGTGCTATTGGCGATCGGTGCCGGTTGGGTGGCCGGCCTCACACCGGCGATTCAATCTGCCCGAACTGATTTACGCAACGGCTTGGAGGGAAGCAGGGGCGGCACCGAAACCGGCAAGCGCCTGCGGTTGCGTTCCGGAATAGTCACGGCGGAGGTTGCACTCGCCGTGCTGCTGCTCGCCGGCTCCGGTCTGCTCGTTAAGAGTTTTTGGCACCTAACTCGGGTGGATCCTGGCTTTAGACCCAAGGGCTTGCTCAGTTTCACCGTCTCGCCTGAGGCCGGTAGAATCGGTTCGGCAGCCGAGTTCCAGATCTATTACGATCTGATGCAGGAGCGGCTCAAGGCGATTCCAGGCGTAGAGGAGGCATCGAGCATCTGGTACGTTCCGTTTGCACCGGATGGCGGGATCACACGTTTTCGAGATGCAGACAATCCCCCTCCCGAAGGCACGCAATCACCTATGGGACGGTGGCGGCCGGTACACGCAGACTTGTTCCGAACGGCG